>NZ_KB906078.1:0-320427 GCF_000381165.1 Agrobacterium sp. 10MFCol1.1
GCGATCACTAATGTGCCGGTTTTATCAATGATTTTAGGTGGTTAGGTGGTGAGAGCGCAGGGATTCGAACCCTGGACCTACTGATTAAAAGTCAGTTGCTCTACCGGCTGAGCTACGCTCTCCCGTGTCGGGGCTGGGATGCCCTTCGGAAGTGCGCGGAACATAGGTAGAGCGATCCGTTCGGTCAACCCAAAAAAAGCGCTTTCTACAATCAATCCGGTTTTTTTTGTCGCACCCCCGAAAAGGTGATTGGAGAGAGGGGGTGGCTGGGGATAAAAGCGGCTTCAGACATGTCTGGCAAACGGGTGAAATCGTTTTGCGGCAATGGCATGCGCCAAAATGAGAGCGTGAAACGCGGCGAATCTCGGGAATCGCGACGTGCCTTGCTTATCTTTTTGCGCGTGACGTTATCCCAAAACCGATTCCCGCTTTTGGGAGACATGCGTCAATGCGGAGTTCTTTCTTGTCGATTGCCGATATTTCCCTGTTCAGCGCGCTTCTGGCCGGTGCCCTTTCATTTCTGTCGCCCTGCGTCCTGCCGTTGGTGCCGCCTTACCTCTGCTATATGGCCGGTGTTTCGGTGGAGCAGTTCAGGACGGAGAATACCGCGCCGCGGCCTGAAATCCGCAGGGCCGTGCTGTTTTCGGCTTTCTTCTTCACGCTCGGTTTTGCCACGGTCTTCGTGGCGCTGGGTGCCGGTGCTTCGACGATCGGCACGCTGTTGCGCCAGAACCTCGATATTCTCGCCAAGATTGGCGGTTTCATCATCATCCTGATGGGCCTTAACTTTCTCGGTGTTTTCCGCATTGGCCTGTTTTCGCGTGAGGCGCGGTTTCAGGGGGCGGGCAAACCGGCCACGCTTTCCGGCGCCTATGTCATGGGCCTTGCCTTTGCCTTCGGCTGGACGCCCTGCATCGGTCCTGTCCTCGGCGCGATCCTCGGCATTGCCGCCTCGCGTGACACGGTTGGAGATGGCGCAATGCTGCTTGCGGTCTATTCGCTTGGCCTTGCGGTGCCGTTCTGGATTGCTGCCGCCTTTTCCGGTTCCTTCATGCGTTTCCTCGTCCGTTTCCGCCGCCATCTCGGTCTTGTGGAAAAGCTGATGGGTGTGTTGCTGGTGCTCACCGGCCTCGCTTTCATGACCGGTTTCATCACCAATGTGGCGATCTGGTTCCAGGAGACCTTTCCGATCCTGATGAAAATCGGCTAAGCCTCCCCGCGTATTTCATATGCGGGGGAAAAACTGTGGCCGATATCGTCGGATTGCTTTTGCCGTTTTTCGGCCTGATCTTCATCGGCTACGGCGCGGCGCGCATAACGAAACAGCCGGTCGAGGCGATGGGCTGGCTGAACACCTTCATCATTTATGCGGCGCTTCCGGCGCTTTTTTTCAAGCTGGTGTCGAAAACGCCGGTGGAAGAACTGACGCGCATGGATTTCGTTGCCGCCAGTCTTGCCTGCACCTACGGCATTTTCTTGGCTGTGTTCCTGATCGGCCGTTTCGTGAGAAAGAACAATCTCGCCGAAACGACGATCCAGAGTTTCGCGGCAAGCTACGGCAATATTGGTTATATGGGTCCGGGGCTTGCGCTTCTGGCGCTCGGTGAAAAAGCGGCAGTGCCCGTCGCGCTGATCGTCTGTCTCGAAAACGCCGCCCATTTCATCGTCGCACCGGCGATGATGGCGGTTGCGGGCGGTGACAAGCGCTCTACAGCAAGGCTTGCGCTGGATGTGGCGCGCAAGGTCATTACTCACCCGTTCATCGTGTCGGTAATCGCCGGTTTTCTGGCCGCTTCGCTTTCATGGCAGCCGCCGGAGGCGGTGCAGCGGCTGGTGGATTATCTGGCGCAATCGGCAGCACCATGCGCTCTGTTTGCCATGGGTGTCACGCTGGCGTTGCGGCCAATGAAGCGGGTGCCGGTCGAAATCAGCTATATCGTCCCGGCAAAGCTTATCCTGCATCCGCTTGCCGCTTATCTTGTGCTCTCGTCGCTCGGGCGGTTCGAACCGGTATGGATCTATTCCGCCGTGCTGCTTGCGGGCTTGCCGACCGCGACAAATGTCTTCGTCATCGGCCAGCAATATCACGTCTGGCAGGAGAGGGCGTCGGCGACGATCCTGATCTCGACGGTGCTTTCGGTCTTCACGCTGACGGGCGTGGTTTATTTCATCCAGCCTTTTTGAAGCTGCCGAACAGCAGCGAGGGCAGGGCCTTCAGCCCGCGCCCCGGCTCGATGCCTTCGCGCATGACCATGCTTCTGAGCGTGCCGATGCCGGATAGCACATGCAGACCAGCCGCACGCGCCATCTGCACCGGCAGTAGATCGGAAAGCAGCGACCGGTTGAGGAGATCGACGCTGAGGGTGCGGGTGTAGACATCCGCCCGCCGCTTGCGGTCGAAGCTGCTGCCGACATCCGCCGCAATCGGGCGGTCGGAGACGGCGCCGAGCAGTTCGGTGAGGGCAATGATGTCGCGCAGGCTGAGGTTCAGACCCTGTGCGCCGATGGGCGGGAAACCATGTGCAGCCTCGCCGATCAGGGCGACGCGGCCCTTGCCGAAGCGATGCGCGGTCATGGAAGACAGTGGCCATGCCTGCACGCTGTCTTCCACCGCAACGGCGCCGAGCATGGATTGCATGCGCTCCTCCACCCTGAGGCTGAGCGCTTCAAGCGGCAGTGCCGTCAGCTCTTCCGCTTGCGCTGGAGTGACAACCCAGACGAGGCTGGAGCGGTCGCCGGGCAGGGGAACCTGTGTGAAAGGGCCCGTGGGCGTATGGAATTCTGTCGAGACATTGCCGTGCGGCCGGCTATGGCTGAAGTTCAAAACGATGGCCGTCTGCGGATAGGACCAGGATTTGACGCCGATTGCGGCTGCATCCCGCACCATCGACTTCCTGCCATCCGCGCCGATCAGAAAATCTGCGGAGAGCGCTTCACCATCGCCAAGTGTTACCGATACACGGTCGTTGCCGATATCAATCGTCTCGGCGGTGGTTTCGAAGCGGGTAATATTGTGTTCCTGTTCGACCGCTTCGCTAAGCACGCCAAGCAGCGCCTCATTGGGAATATTCCAGCCGAATGCATCCAGCCCGATTTCAGAGGAGCGGAACTGCACGGTGGGCGCGCGCAGCAGGCGGTCGGTGCCGTCAATAATCTGCATGGTGGAAAGACGGGCTGCGGTAGGGGCTATGCGCGACCAGAGGCCAAGGCGGTCCATGAAGCGGATCGACTGGTCCATCAGCGCCGTCGTGCGCCGGTCCTTCTTTTCGCTGGAGGGCGCAACAAGCGCCACGTGGCGGCCCGCCCGCGCAAGCGCTATGGCCGCAATCTGGCCCGCAAGTCCCGCACCAGTGATGGCGATATCGAAGTGTCTCATGGTCCTGATCCGTTGTTATTTCCAAGGCATCATAAAGGCTTTGCGCGGGTAAATCCACTTTGACCCCGGAACATCCCGGCGTAAACATTCGTTGGTTGTACCGCTATATTAGTCCTAGGATAAGCCAGATCAGCCGGTTGCAAAGCGTGGTGAATGGCCGCATACCGGAATGAACAGGGCGGATGAAAAGCGGGGCGCAGACGCTGACCATGAAAATTTTCAACTACAAGCGTGTTCCCTACGCGGAAATCCGCGCCTTTTCCGTTCATATTTTGACGGCATCCGGGTCATTTCTGGCTTTTCTTGGCGTCGTCGCCGCTTCCGAACACCGCTTTGTCGACATGTTCTGGTGGCTGGGGCTTGCGCTGCTGGTGGATGGCATTGACGGGCCCATCGCCCGCAAGGTTCGGGTGAAGGAAGTTCTGCCCAACTGGTCCGGCGATACGCTCGACAATATCATCGACTATGTCACCTATGTGCTCTTGCCCGCCTTTGCGCTTTACCAGAGCGGCATGATCGGCGAGCCGCTATCCTTCGTTGCGGCTGGCATGATCGTGGTGTCGAGCGCCATCTATTACGCCGACATGGGCATGAAGACGGACGAATATTTCTTCTCCGGCTTTCCGGTGGTGTGGAACATGGTGGTGTTCACGCTATTCGTCATGGATGCCAGCGCCACAACAGCCATGACTGTCGTTACCGTCTCGGTGTTCCTGACATTCCTGCCGATCAATTTCCTGCATCCGGTGCGCGTGAAGCGATTGCGGCCGCTTAATCTGGCAATCGTATTCGTCTGGTGTGCGCTTGGCGGTTATGCGTTGCTGATGCATTTCGAAACGCCGACCTGGGCGGTGATCGGCTTTGTAGCGAGCGGGCTTTATCTCTATTGCATCGGCGGAATATTGCAGTTTTTCCCCGCGCTCGGCGCGAAATAAGAAAAGCGTAAAGCCGTTTATTGCTTGTGCAAATTGCATTTAAGCAACGTCTTTTTCAGTTGTGCGCAGCAGCAAAACAGTTATCAATAAATCATGATCGCGCAGCATTGCATACGTGTTGTAGCCTGATTGGGAACAATGACCACGGTTGCTGAAATGCTTCGAAGAAAGCATGGGTAGCCGGTGTAGAGAGGGAATTCGTGACTGGAACTATGGCGCCGGAGGCCGTGCCTCTCCTGTCCGTTCGCAAGCTGACCAAGCTGTTCGGCAATTTCGCCGCATGCAACGGCATCGACCTCGATATAGCGCCGGGCGAAATCCACGCGCTTCTGGGTGAAAACGGCGCGGGCAAGTCCACGCTCGTCAAGATGCTGTTCGGCGTGCTCTCGCCGAGCGAGGGTGATATCGTCTGGCAGGGTCAGCCGGTTTCCATAGGTTCGCCAAGCGAGGCCCGCAGGCTCGGCATCGGCATGGTCTTCCAGCATTTCTCCCTGTTTGAGGCGTTGACGGTTGCTGAAAACATCGCCCTGTCGCTGGACCCGAAAATTTCATTGAAGGAAATCGCCAAGGAAGCGGAACAGCTTTCGCGCGCCTATGGCCTGCCTCTCGATCCCAATGCGCATGTCGCAGATCTTTCGGTTGGCGAGCGCCAGCGTATCGAGATCGTGCGCGCCCTGTTGCAGAACCCGCGCCTTATCATTCTCGACGAGCCGACTTCGGTTTTGACACCGCAGGAGGCGGACAAGCTGTTCGAGACGCTGGCGAAGCTGAAGGCTGAAGGCCGTTCGGTGCTTTATATCAGCCACCGGCTGGAAGAGGTGCAGCGTATCTGCGACCGCGCTACCGTTCTGCGCCATGGCAAGGTTACGGGCGCCTGCGATCCGCGCAAGGAAACACCGGCATCTCTGGCGCGCATGATGGTGGGTAGCGATGTCGCAAGCGTTTCGCGACCGACGGGCGATGCCCTCGGTCAACCGCAGATCGAAGTCATGGGGCTTTCCGTTGCGCCACGCACGCCCTTTGCCGTGGCGTTGAAAGCGGTTTCCATGACTGTGCGCGCCGGCGAAGTGCTGGCGATTGCCGGGGTCGCCGGAAACGGGCAGGGCGAGTTGTTCGATGCGCTTTCGGGCGAATATCCCGTCTATAATAATGATGCGATCCATCTCCGCGGCAAGCCGGCCGGCCGCATCGGCATCAATGGCCGGCGGCTGATGGGCGCCGGTTTCGTACCCGAGGAGCGCCATGGCCATGCCGCCGTTCCCGGCATGAGCCTTTCCGACAATCTTCTGCTGGCGCGGGCGCGCTCCGACCGCAAGGCGTTTCTGACGGGCGGTTTCCTGCGCATCGTCAGGGGCTCAGCTATCAAGGCGGCGGCGCGGCGCATATCGGAAACCATGGATGTGCGCAAAAGCGGGGCCGATCCGCTGGCGGGATCGCTGTCGGGCGGCAATCTGCAAAAATTCATCGTCGGACGCGAACTCGATCGTCAACCGGCCGTGCTTGTTGTCAACCAGCCGACATGGGGTGTGGATGCGGGGGCGGCGAGCCGTATCCGGCAGGCGCTTGTCGATCTCGCCAAAGCCGGCTCTGCCGTCATCGTCATCAGCCAGGACCTCGATGAAATCTTCGAGGTCGCCACCAATATCGCAGTCATTTCCGATGGGCAGCTTTCGCAGGCCTATCCGGTGGAAGACATGACGCTTGAAAAGATCGGCCTGCTGATGGGCGGCGTCCACACACAGTCAGGAGCCGCCCAGCATGCGCATTGAGCTTGAAAAACGGGCAGGGATCTCGAAGCTATTTACCCTTCTCTCGCCGCTTCTGGCACTGGTGCTGACGCTGCTCGTCGGCGCCATCATGTTCGCCATACTCGGTAAAAATCCGCTTGATGCGCTTTACGCCTTTTTCATCGAGCCACTGCTGGAGGTCTGGTCGCTGCATGAGCTGGCGATCAAGGCCGCACCGCTGATCCTGATCGCGGTTGGCCTGTCTATCTGTTATCGCTCCAACAACTGGAACATCGGCGCGGAAGGACAATTCACCATCGGCGCGATCACCGGTTCCATCCTGCCGGTGCTTTATCCGGACTGGCATTCGCCACTCATCCTGCCGTTGATGCTGGTTATGGGCGCCATCGGTGGCGCACTCTATGCCGGTATTCCGGCGCTGTTGAAGACGAAGTTCAACACCAACGAAATCCTCGTCAGCCTGATGCTGGTCTATGTCGCGCAGCTTTTTCTCGACTGGCTGACGCGCGGCATCTGGCGCGATCCGGGCGGCTATAACTTCCCGCAGACGAAACCCTTCAACGAGAGCGCAGTGCTGCCGGAAATGCTGGCATCGGGCCGGGCGCATTGGGGTTTCGTGTTTGCCATCGTAGCGGCCATCGCGCTGTGGTTCATGATGCGTTACATGCTGAAAGGCTTCGAGGTCACGGTTCTTGGCCAATCGGCGCGGGCAGGGCGTTTTGCCGGTTTCTCATCGAGCCGCATGGTCTGGTTTTCGATGCTGCTTTCCGGCGCGCTTGCCGGGCTTGCGGGCATTTCGGAAGCCTCCGGCTCCATCGGCCATCTTCAGCCCAGCATTTCTCCGGGTTACGGCTTCACCGCCATCATCGTCGCCTTTCTAGGCCGCCTCAATCCGCTCGGTATCATCCTCTCCGGGCTGGTGCTTGCACTGACCTATCTTGGTGGTGAGGCGGCGCAGCTTTCCATCGGTGTGTCTGACAAGGTGACGCGTGTGTTTCAGGGGCTGATGCTGTTCTTCGTACTCTCCTGCGATACGTTGATCTTCTACCGCATCAGGGTCGTCTTCACCGGCAAGGCGCATAACAGCCAAGGAGCGGCATGATGGATATGCTTCAGGCCATCCTTCTCACGGTCATCACTGCCGCCACACCGCTCGTCCTTGCCGCCTCGGGCGAGCTGGTGGCGGAACGCTCCGGCGTCCTTAATCTCGGCGTCGAGGGCATGATGATCATGGGTGCGGTCTGCGCTTTCGCTGCCGCGCATATGACCGGTTCGCCCTATCTTGGCATTCTGGCCGGTATCGCGTCGGGCGCGGTTTTCTCGCTGCTCTTCGGTTTCCTGACGCTGACGCTCGTTACCAACCAGGTGGCGACTGGCCTTGCGCTGACCATTCTCGGTCTTGGCGTTTCCGGCATGCTGGGCGAAAGCTTCGTTGGCCTGCCGGGCGTCAAGCTGCAGCCCATCGTCTTTCCGGTGCTGTCGGAGATACCCTTCATCGGCCCCTTGCTGTTCCGACAAGACCTGATCTTCTACATGTCCATCGCGCTCGTTGCCGGCATAAGCTGGTTTTTGTTCAAGAGCCGCACGGGTCTCAAGATCCGCGCCATCGGCGACAATCACGGTTCTGCCCATGCGCTTGGCATCAACGTCATCCGCACACGCTATCTGGCTGTCATGTTCGGCGGTGCGTGCGCGGGGCTTGCCGGCGCGCAGCTTTCGCTGGTCTATACGCCGCAATGGGTGGAAAACATGTCGGCCGGGCGTGGCTGGATCGCACTGGCGCTCGTCGTCTTCGCGTCCTGGCGTCCATGGCGGGTGCTGGCAGGCGGTTATCTGTTCGGCGCTGTCACCATCGGGCAGTTGCACGCCCAGGCATTCGGCATTGGCGTGCCGTCGCAACTGCTTTCGGCGCTGCCCTATATCGCAACTATTGTCGTGCTGGTCATCATCTCGCATAATCGCCGCACGACCTTGATCAACACGCCGGCATCACTGGGCAAATCCTTCGTGCCGGACCGGTGAGAAAAACTTCCAGTCTCCAAACCAAACAGGGGTAAAAATGAAAAAACTGGTCATCGCACTTGCTGCTTCCATAGCGGCTCTTGGAGGCGTCGTTTCTTCGGCTGAGGCCGCCGACGCAAAGAAGGTCTGCTTCATCTATGTCGGCAGCCGCACCGATGGCGGCTGGACGCAGGCGCATGAAATCGGTCGCGAAGAGCTGCAGAAGCATTTCGGCGACAAGATCGAAACGCCGTTCCTCGAAAGCGTTCCGGAAGGCCCGGATGCCGAACGCGCCATCGAGCGCATGGCACGTTCCGGCTGTGAGCTGGTCTTCACCACTTCCTTCGGCTTCATGGATGCGACCGTTAAGGTTGCCCAGAAGTTCCCCAAGGTGAAGTTCGAGCACGCCACCGGCTTCAAGACCGCCGAAAACGTCGCGACCTACAATTCGCGTTTCTATGAAGGCCGCTACATTCAGGGCCAGATCGCCGCAAAGATGTCGAAGAAGGGTGTTGCCGGCTACATCGCTTCCTTCCCGATCCCGGAAGTGGTGATGGGCATCGACGCTTTCGTTCTTGGCGCGCAGTCCGTCAATCCTGAGTTCAAGGTCAAGGTCGTCTGGGCCAACACCTGGTTCGACCCCGGCAAGGAAGCCGATGCCGCCAAGGCGCTTATCGACCAGGGCGTCGATATCCTGACACAGCACACCGATACGACTGCTCCGATGCAGGTTGCAGCCGAGCGCGGCATCAAGGCCTTCGGTCAGGCTTCCGATATGATCAAGGCCGGTCCGGAGACACAGCTGACCGCGATCAAGGATACCTGGGGCGCTTATTACATCAAGCGCACGCAGGCCCTGCTTGACGGCACGTGGAAGTCCGAATCCATCTGGGACGGCCTGAAGGACGGCATCCTGACCATGGCGCCTTACACCAACATGCCTGATGACGTGAAGAAGATGGCTGAGGAAACCGAAGCCAAGATCAAGTCGGGCGAGTTGCACCCCTTTACCGGTCCGGTGAAGAAGCAGGACGGTTCGGAATGGCTGAAGGCGGGTGAGAAGGCTGAAGACGGCGTTCTGCTCGGCCTCAACTTCTACGTTGCCGGCGTGGACGACAAGCTGCCGCAATAATGTGACACGCAGGTACTAGCTGCTAACGGGACCGCGCATGCAATTCATGCGCGGTCTTTGTTATTTTGATGTGTTTTATTGTTCGAACGAAGTTTGGCTTTGCTTTTCACGCGCGTTGATGTTTTTCACTGTATTCTGCGTTGAAAATCGGGCTGCTTTCCTGGATTACACAAGTCAGGCGCGATTTTTACATCTTCAACCGAACGGAAGGACATGGAATTTGCAGCGCGGAATGCTCGATGCGGCGATCGGTTTTCGAAAGTTGCGGACAAATCATGCTCAGGTCGTTCACAAGCTCGGTCTCGATATCGTGTCCGGAGTTTTCAAGACGGGTGACATCCTGCCGGGCGATGCCGAGCTGATGGAGCGGCTGAAAGTCTCTCGAACGGTGCTTCGCGAGGCGATGAAGACGCTCACCGCCAAGGGCATGATCTCCCCCAAGGCGCGCATCGGTACCCGTGTGACGGAGCGCGAAAGCTGGAACATGTTCGACAGCGAGGTGCTGCTCTGGCACTTCGAGGCAGGTGTCAGCGAGGAATTCCTGCTGCATCTCTACGATATCCGCCAGGCGTTCGAACCCTATGGCGCGGGTCTTGCTGCCGCCAGGGCAAAAGACGCCGATATCGCAAGGCTTGTCGCTTACGCCAATGAGATGGGCAACACGGCTTATTCCAAGGAAAAGCGCGCGCTTGCGGATATGAATTTCCACGTTCTCATCACCGAAATGTCCGGCAACCCGTTCATGCGCACCGTCGGCTCGCTGATAAAGGCGGCGCTGGCGGGCATTTTCCGGATGAGCAACCCGGAAGCCGATCCCAACGAGATTTCCGACGTGTCTGCCTCTCACCTGCGACTCGTTGAAGCGTTTCGCCTGCGTGATGAGGGGGCAGCCCGGCGCGAGATGGAAAGGCTGATTGAAAACGGCCGTCAGCAGATACTCGAATTCACGGCCCGTAACTCCCGCCCATAGATCATGCCAGCCTGCCGCTGATCACGTTTGATGAAAATCGGCGTGGAAATTTGGTGGAGATTTGCATGGTTTCTTAAGTGGGGCGCCGTTATAGCAGTGCCGGAAAGAAATCACCCATACGCTCGTCCGCAATGCTGGCCGGCGTAAAGTCAAACATTGCCCCTGTCCGGGCCGCCTGTGGCCGGTGACGGGGTGTTGGAGGTCTTATGGAGCGCAGCTCTCTAGCCGTTATTCTCGCAGCGGGCGACAGCACGCGCATGAAGTCTTCGAAGTCCAAGGTGCTTCATCCGGTCGCTGGACGCCCGATGATCGGGCATGTGGTGGAGGCTGTTGCTGGAGCGGGCGTCGGCGCGGTGGCGCTGGTGGTCGGGCGCGATGCCGACAATGTCGCTGCTGCGGCAAGTCTCAAGGGCCTGCAGGTCGAGGCTTTCCTGCAAAAGGAACGCAAGGGCACCGGTCATGCGGTTCTTGCCGCACGCGAGGCGATCGAACGCGGTTTTGACGATGTCATCGTCGCTTATGGCGATGTGCCGCTCATCACCTCAGCCACGCTCGACAGGGCGCGCGAGGCGATTGCCGACGGTGCCGATGTCGCCGTTATCGGGTTCCATACCGACCGTCCCACGGGTT
The DNA here is from genome assembly GCF_000381165.1 of Agrobacterium sp. 10MFCol1.1. Lineage (NCBI taxonomy): Bacteria > Pseudomonadati > Pseudomonadota > Alphaproteobacteria > Hyphomicrobiales > Rhizobiaceae > Agrobacterium > Agrobacterium sp. 10MFCol1.1. The sequence continues at coordinate 10,793 of NZ_KB906078.1, forward strand.
ACGGGCGGCTTCTGGTCGAGAATGGCGAGCTGGTCGCGATCCGCGAGGAAAAGGATGCCACCGACGAGGAACGCAAGGTCACCTGGTGCAACAGCGGATTGATGGCCATCAACGGCCGCAATGCGCTGGATCTGCTGGATCGGATTGGCAACAGCAATGTTAAGGGCGAATATTATCTGACTGATATCGTCGAGATCGCCCGTTCTCTCGGCCGCCGCGCCATTGCCATCGATGCGCCGGAAAAGGAATTGACCGGCTGCAACAACCGCGCTGAACTCGCCTTCATCGAGAGGCTCTGGCAGGAGCGCCGCCGTCACGAATTGATGGTCGACGGTGTTTCGATGATCGCGCCTGAGACAGTATTCCTTTCCTTCGATACGAAGATCGGTCAGGATGTCCTGATCGAGCCCAACGTCGTTTTCGGTCCCGGCGTGACGATCGAGCCGGGTGCGATCATTCATGCATTTTCGCATCTGGAAGGGGCCTATCTGGCCCAGGGTGCGGTTGTCGGTCCCTTTGCGCGGTTGCGTCCGGGTGCAAACCTGCATGCCAATGCCAAGGTCGGCAATTTCTGTGAGGTCAAGAAGGCCGAGATCGGCGAGGGCGCAAAGGTCAACCATTTGACCTATATCGGCGATGCTTTCGTGGGTGCAGGCAGCAATATCGGCGCGGGTGCCATCACCTGCAATTATGACGGTTACAACAAGTCCGAAACGCGGATCGGAGCCAACAGCTTCATCGGCTCGAATTCGTCTCTGGTTGCTCCCGTCTCCATTGGAGAGCGGGCCTATATCGCCTCCGGCAGCGTGATTACCGATGACGTGCCTGCCGATGCGCTGGCTTTCGGGCGCGCGCGCCAGGAGGTGAAACCGGGCAGGGCGGTCGCCTTGCGCGAGCGGGCGAAAGCGCTGAAGGAAGCGAAGAAAAAATCCTCTTAGATGACGTTACCGAGCGATACTGAAAGTGACCGGCGGGATAATTGCCGATTTCAGAGAAACGGTTAAAGCATTTCCAGTAAAGGTGCGCAGCGGTTTTACGTCCGGAAATGCATCAGAACAAAAAGGTGGTGTATTTTCGCATTTCAGGGAAAGGCGGAAATACTCTGGAAGTTTCGGTGAAGAGATCGCCGTCTGGAGAAATATATGTGCGGAATTGTCGGAATTGTCGGAACGCAGCCCGTTGCTGAACGGCTTGTCGATGCGCTGAAGCGCCTCGAATATCGCGGTTACGATTCGGCGGGTGTCGCCACCATCGACAATGGCGCGATGGACCGTCGCCGGGCGGAAGGCAAGCTGTTCAATCTGGAAAAGCTGGTCTCTGAAAAGCCGCTGCCAGGTGTCGTCGGCATCGCGCATACGCGCTGGGCGACGCATGGCGTGCCGAACGAAACCAACGCCCACCCGCATTTCGTCGAAGGCGTTGCCGTCGTTCATAACGGCATCATCGAAAACTTCTCTGAACTGCGCGAGGAACTGAGCGCCGAGGGTGCAACCTTCACCACCCAGACCGACACCGAAGTGGTGGCGCAGCTTCTGGCAAAATACACCCGCGAAGGGCTTGGCCATCGCGAGGCGATGCTGAAGATGCTGAACCACGTGACCGGTGCCTATGCGTTGGTGGTGATGTTTCAGGATGATCCCAATACGCTGCTTTCGGCGCGCTCCGGCCCGCCGCTTGCCGTCGGTTACGGCAGGGGCGAGATGTTCCTGGGGTCCGACGCAATCGCGCTTTCGCCTTTCACCAATGAGATCACCTATCTGGTGGATGGCGACTGCGCCATTGTGACCCGTGACGGTGCGGAAATCATCGATTTCTCCGGCAAGCCGGTGAAACGCGAGCGCCAGATTTCGCAGGCGACGGCTTTCGTGGTCGACAAGGGCAACCACCGCCATTTCATGGAAAAGGAAATCTATGAGCAGCCGGAAGTCATTTCCCATGCGCTCAGCCACTATGTGGATTTCGCCTCCAAAACCGTGAAGGATGCCGATAAGGCGATCGATTTCGCCAGGCTTTCCGGCCTTGCCATTTCTGCCTGCGGCACGGCCTATCTTTCCGGCCTGATCGGCAAATACTGGTTCGAACGTTACGCGCGCCTGCCGGTGGAAATCGATGTCGCATCGGAATTCCGTTACCGTGAGATCCCGCTCGTTCCCACGCAGGCCGCGCTGTTCATTTCGCAATCGGGCGAAACCGCCGATACGCTGGCGGCCTTGCGTTACTGCCAGCAAGAGGGACTGAAGATCGGCGCGGTGGTCAATACACGCGAATCGACCATGGCGCGCGAATCGGATGCGATCTTTCCGATCCTCGCCGGCCCGGAAATCGGCGTGGCCTCCACCAAAGCCTTCACCTGCCAGCTTGCCGTGCTCGCTTCGCTCGCGGTTGCCGCGGGCAAGGCGCGCGGTACGCTTAAGCCGGGCGAGGAAAAGGAGCTTGTGCAGCAGCTTATCGAGATGCCGCGCATCATGAGCAAGGTGCTGAACCTCGTCCAGCCGCAGATCGAGGCGCTGTCGCGCGATCTGTCGCGCTTCAAGGATGTACTTTATCTCGGCCGCGGCACCAGCTTCCCGCTGGCGCTGGAGGGCGCCCTGAAGCTCAAGGAAATTTCATATATCCATGCCGAAGGATATGCAGCCGGCGAGCTGAAGCATGGGCCAATCGCACTGATCGACGAAAACATGCCTGTCATCGTCATCGCACCGCATGACCGCTTCTTTGAAAAGACCGTTTCGAACATGCAGGAAGTGGCCGCGCGCGGTGGCCGCATCATCTTCATCACCGACGAGAAGGGTGCCGCTGCCTCCAAGCTCGACACCATGGCGACGATCACGCTGCCCAATGTCGACGAGCTGATCGCGCCGATGGTCTTCTCGCTGCCGATCCAGCTGCTGGCCTATCACACCGCCGTCTTCATGGGCACGGATGTGGACCAGCCACGCAATCTGGCGAAATCGGTGACGGTGGAATGATCATCCGGCCGGAGCGGCAAGGTGATGAAGAGGCGATTGCTCGCGTTACGGAAGATGCCTTCCGTAACGTCGACTACAGCGACAAGACGGAACATGTGATCATCGAACGGCTTCGCAAGGCCGGTGCGCTGACTGTTTCTCTGGTTGCCGAGGACAGCGAAGGCATCATCGGCCATATCGGTTTTTCACCGGTAACACTGTCGGGCGGCGAGACCGGCTGGTTCTGTCTTGCGCCCTTATCGGTGGCGCCGGACCGGCAAAGGCAGGGTGTCGGCTCAGGGCTGGTTCGGGAAGGGCTTGCCGCGCTGGACCGTCTGAGTGCTTCTGGCGCAGTTGTCGCTGGCGATCCGGACTATTACGGCCGCTTCGGTTTTCGCCATGTTGAGGGCCTGAGCGGCAAGGGGATTCCTGACGAATATTTCACAGTTCTTCGCTTGCATGGCGGAACTCCATCCGGCATTGTCGGTTTTCATCCGGGTTTCGATAGCGACAACGCTTAATTCCGAACGGTAAATGACCGATATTCCAGTCAAAATTTCATTCGCAGCCCGTCTGCGCAACAGCTTCCTCACGGGCGTCCTCATCCTTGCGCCTGTCACCATCACCATGTGGCTCGTATGGAGCTTCCTGCAATGGGCGGATAGCTGGGTTAAGCCCTATATTCCCGCCCGTTACGATCCCGAGCAATATTTCGATGTGGCGATCCCCGGCTTCGGCCTGCTGATCGCCGTCATCGGCATCACGCTCATCGGCTTTCTCGGCAACAACCTCATTGGCAAATGGATCGTCGGCGTCGGCGAATCCGTTCTCAACCGCATGCCGCTGGTGCGGCCGATCTACAAGAGCATCAAGCAGCTGTTCGAATCCGTCCTGAAAGAGCATTCGAACTCTTTCAAGAAGGTCGGCCTGATCGAGTTTCCGTCACCCGGCACCTGGGCGATGGTATTCGTATCCTCGGAGGTCAAGGGAGAGCTTGCCCATCGCTTCAACGAGATGGGCCAGGAGATGGTTGCCGTCTTCCTGCCACCGACTCCGGTGCCGACGGCGGGTTTCCTGCTGTTCGTGCCGAAGGACAAGATCGTGATGCTGGACATGACACCGGAAGACGCGGCGAAACTGCTGATTTCAGGTGGACTGGTGGCTCCGGATTTCACGCCGCCGAAAATTATTGCGCCGGTTTGAGCGTTACAGGAGGCCGCTGATATCTGTTTGCGAAAAGTCGTTGCCGACATAAAGCAAAGAGCAGCCTTCAGCTTTTGCCAGCTCATAGGCAAAGCAGTCTCCGAAATTCAGCCCGGCGGGGTGGATACCCTTTCCCCAGATGCGATAGGCTTCCGAAATGCCACGGATTGATTTAGCAGTAACGGGCTTGATTTCGACGCTCAGCCCTTCGATCAGCATCTCGAGTTCCCGGCTGCGGCCACGTCTTTGCGCGACGATCACAGCTTCGGCAAGCGTACCGGCGGATATCAGCAATGGTTCATCCGTATCGAGAGCCATGGCACATGCATCTGCTGTGGGTTCATCAAGCAGGATTGCAAGCAGAGCAGATGTATCGATGACCATCATTTTGGAAGGCCGTGCTCGTCATAAAGGAAATCCTGACTATGCGCGGCATCCGGGCCATCGTCGCTCTTGGTCGCGACGGCCGCGCGCACTTTATCAAGCACGGCCCTGCGGGATTTTTTATCCGCCACAATAACCACTGGAACCAGCCGCACTGCTGCATGACCATGCCGGGTGAGAATGATTTCGTCCCCGGCCTCGGCGCGTCGTACCAATTCTGTCAGTTGGCCTTTTGCATCAGTTACGGATATCTGCATGGCTAACCTTAAGCGTTAAATCTCGCTTTAGATTAGTCTATTGAATGGACCAAATCAATCCTCGTCATCGAGATCATCCACCTCTGTTCCCGTCGTGGTCGCATGGAACACGGGGACGAAAAGCCGCATGTAGACCAGCCGCACGCTCCAGCCCTGTTCCAGTGCCTCGGTCCATGCCTTCTTGCGGCCGGGCTTTTTGAAGGCCTTGCCGATCGCTTTCTTCGGGCTTTTGGCGAAGGTGTCGGGTTGCAGGATGTTTTGCGGTGAGCAGAGCGCGTAGCCCTTTCTGAAGGCGGGCGGTGGGCGGCGTGGGTCGATCATGTTCATGGCGGTTCACTTTCAGCCGGCGTGCAGGAAGCGGATAGCTTCGTCGCGGCGGTGCAGATAGAGCAGGGTGCGCAGGCTTTCGCCGCGCGGGCCGGTCAGTTCGGGGTCGCGCTCGATGACATAGGCGGCGTCCTTGCGGGCGATTTCCAGGAGGTCGGCATGGGCTTCGAGGCTGGCGATGCGGAAGCCCGGGGTGCCGGACTGGCGGGTGCCGAGGAGTTCGCCTTCGCCGCGCAGCTTCAAATCCTCTTCCGCAATCAGGAAGCCGTCCTCGCTGTCGCGCAGGATGGAAAGTCGGGCGCGGCCGTTTTCGCTGAGCGGCCCCTTGTAGAGCAGGATGCAGGTGGAGGCCTCGTCACCGCGTCCAACCCGGCCACGCAGCTGGTGAAGCTGAGCCAGGCCGAAACGTTCGGCATGTTCGATGACCATGATCGTGGCGTCCGGAACGTCGACACCCACTTCCACCACTGTCGTTGCCACCAGCAGCCGGGTTTCGCCGTTCTTGAAAGCCAGCATGGCGGCGTCCTTCTCCGGGCCGCTCATGCGCCCATGGATGAGACCGATATTGACACCGAGCATCTGCGAGAGAACCGCATGTCGTTCTTCCGCCGACATCAGGTCGGACTCTTCCGTCTCCTCCACCAGCGGGCAGATCCAGTAGGCCTTCTTGCCCTCCTTCAGCGCGGCGCGCAGCCGCTCGACGATGTCGCCGATGCGCTCTGTGGGGATTGTCACGGTCTGGATGGGTTTTCGGCCAGCCGGTTTTTCGGTGAGTTTTGATACATCCATGTCGCCGAAGGCGGCCAGCACCAGCGTGCGCGGAATGGGCGTGGCGGTCATAACAAGCATATGCGGCGTGATGCCCTTGGCGGTGAGACGCAGGCGCTGGTGTACGCCGAAACGGTGCTGCTCATCCACCACGGCCAGCACGAGGTTCTTGTAACTCACGCTGTCCTGGAACAGCGCGTGGGTGCCGATGACGATCTGTGCCTCACCGGAGGCCACGCGTTCTTCGATCTCGCGACGCTCCTTGCCCTTGGTGCGGCCGGTCAGCACCTCAACCGTGATGCCCGCGGCATTGGCGAGTTTGGAGATGGTGGCGAAATGCTGCCGGGCAAGAATTTCGGTCGGGGCCATCAACACCGCCTGTCCGCCGGCCTCGACGGCGGTTGCCATAGCCATCAGCGCCACCAGCGTCTTGCCCGCGCCGACATCGCCCTGCAACAGCCGCAACATACGGTCCTCGCTGGCCATATCGGTCAGGATATCTTTCACCGAGGCATTCTGGCTCGGCGTCAGGGAGAAGGGGAGTTGCGACAGGATTTTTGCAGCAATGTCCCCCTTGGCGCGGATCGGCTGGCCCGCGACCTTGCGCAGTCTTTGCCGCACCAGCGCCAGTGACAGCTGCCCGGCCAGAAATTCGTCGTAGGCGAGCCGTCTGCGTGCCGGGGCCTGAGGATCGATATCGGCGCTGTCGCGCGGATCGTGCAACTCACGGAAGCTCGATGCCACGTCGCCGAACCCCTGCCGGGTCTTCAGCGTTTCGTCGATCCATTCGGGAAAGACCGGCAGTTTCGAAAGTCCGCCTTCAATTGCCCGCCGCAGCACCTTCGGAGACAGCCCGGCTGTCATTGGATAAACGGCTTCGACCAGCGGCAGGTTCTCGGATTCGGAAAGCTTCACCATGAAATCCGGATGCACCATGGAGGCGCGGCCGTTGAACCAGTCCACCTTGCCGCTGACGAGAACCTCTTCATCGACGGGCAAGGCCTTGGAAAGCCAGTCTCCCTTGGCGCGGAAGAAGGTCAGCGCCAGTTCCCCGGTCTCGTCATGCAGGAAAACACGGTAGGGCGCGGAACGATTGCCTGGTGGAGCTGGCTGATGCCGGTCGACACGTCCCTGGATGGTGACAATGGCGCCGGGAGCGGCAAGCGCGATGCCCGGGCGGTTGCGCCGGTCGATGACGTTTGATGGTGCGTGGAACAGAAGATCGATCACGCGGGTGTCGTCGGCATTTTCCCGGCTCAGCAGTTTGGCCAGAAGGTCGGCAAGCTTCGGCCCCACACCGGCAAGGGTGGAGACGGAAGCAAATAGCGGATCGAGAATGGCGGGACGCATGCTCAGCAAAATCGGGGAAGGGGACGCGTTATGCAAGACGTGGCGCCCGACAAAGGCTGTTTATCACCGGCAGATTTTAGCCGCCGTGGCATTATTTCGATAAAAACCGGTTCCAAGCGTTCGCCTCCTGTTCTATAGGAGGGCGCAATCAACATCCTGTTGAATAGCCAACCGAAAGGTGAATGCGATGACTGGACTGGTGCGCACGAGCGCCGACCTCGATCCGAGGCGCAGGCGGATACTTTACCGCTGCTGGCACCGGGGCATTCGCGAGATGGATCTGGTGCTCGGGCAATTTGCGGAAGACAATATTGCCGGGCTTTCCGACGATCAGCTTGACGAGCTGGAAATCATCATGGCGGAAGAGGATAACGACCTCGTCAAGATGGTGACGGGTGCCCTGCCGGTGCCGGAAAAATTCCAGACCCCGTTGTTCGAGAAGATCGCCTCTTACCGTCCCGATTTCGATCTCGTCACAGCCGAAACCCTGAAGGCCTGAAACATGATAGCCGGATTCGATGCAAAGCTGGTGGCGTCGGCCGATACGCCGCTGACCATCGGAAACGTGCCCTCCGGCATGGAAGCCCTGCTGCTCGCCGATATGGCGCGGGCGGGAACATCGGTGGCTTACGTGATGTCGGACGGCCAGCGGGTCGCCGATCTCGAACAGATTCTTGGTTTTGTCGCGCCGGATATTCCGGTGTTGACGCTGCCGGCCTGGGATTGTCTGCCTTATGACCGCGTGTCACCGAGTGCGGACACCTCGGCGCGCCGGCTCGCGGCACTTGCCGGCCTCATCAATCACGCCAAGAAACCGCATCCGGCCATCGTTCTCGTCACCGTCAACGCCATGCTGCAGAAGATGGCGCCGCGCGACGTTATCGAGAGCCTGGGCTTTTCGGCCAAGCCCGGCAACCAGATCCGCATGGAGGACATCGCCGCGCGGCTGGAGCGCAACGGTTTCGACCGGGTGGCGACGGTGCGTGAAGTGGGTGAATTCGCCGTGCGCGGCGGCATTCTCGATGTCTTCGTGCCGGGCACCGAAGAGCCGGTGCGGCTCGATTTCTTCGGCGATACGCTGGAAAGCATCCGCACCTTCGATCCGGCCAGCCAGCGCACCATCGCACAGGCGCGCTCGCTTGATCTCAATCCGATGAGCGAAGTGACGCTGACGCCGGATACGATCGGCCGGTTCCGAAAGAATTACCTGTCGCTATTCGGTGCGGCGACGCGCGACGATGCGCTTTATCAGGCTGTCTCCGAAGGTCGCCGTTATGCCGGTATGGAGCACTGGCTGCCGCTGTTTTACGAGGAGCTGGAAACCGCCTTCGATTATCTCAGCGGTTTCCGTATCGTCACCGACCATACGGCGCGAGAGGCGGCGAAGGAACGCTCCAAGCTGGTCCTCGATTATTACGAGGCGCGGCGGGCTTCCGGCGAGACCAAGGGCTCGACGCAGGGCGCGCCTTACAAGCCGGTATCGCCTGGGCAAATCTATCTCGACGGCAAGAGCTTCGAGGCGGCGCTTGCAAGCGTCAATGCGGTGCGGCTGACGCCCTTCAACGAACACGATAGCGAAGGTCGCCCGGTCGCGACGCTTGATGCCCATGTTGGTCCGCGCTGGGCACGTCCACCGACGGAAGGCGACAGCGAAGAGCGGGTCAATGTTTTCGATCTGGCGGTAAAGCACATTGCCGAGCGCCGGGCCAAGGGCTGGAAGGTGTTGATCACCGGCTGGTCGGAAGGTTCGCTCGACCGGCTGTTGCAGGTCTTGAACGAACATGGGCTTGAAAAGATCAAGCCGGTGACATCGCTGAAAGAGGTGGAGAAACTCGGCAAGGGTGAGGCGGCTTCGGCGGTGCTGAGCCTCGAAGCCGGGTTTGAGACCGGAACGCTTGCTATCATCGGCGAGCAGGATATTCTTGGCGACCGCATGGTGCGCCGTTCCAAGCGCCGCAAGCGCGGCGCGGATTTCATCGCGGAAGTGGCGGGGCTGGACGAAGGCTCGCTCGTGGTTCACGCCGAACACGGCATCGGTCGCTTCGTCGGTCTCCAGACCATCGAGGCAGCGGGCGCGCCGCGCGCCTGTCTGGAACTGCATTATGCCGACGACGCCAAGCTCTTCCTACCGGTCGAAAACATCGATCTTCTCTCGCGTTATGGTTCTGATGCCGCGGAAGCCACGCTCGACAAGCTCGGTGGCGGCGCATGGCAGATGCGCAAGGCCAAGCTCAAGAAGCGCCTGCTCGATATGGCCGACGAGCTTATCCGCATTGCAGCCGCGCGTCTGGTGCGCCACGCGCCGGCGCTTATCGCACCGGACGGGCTTTACGACGAGTTTGCCGCCCGTTTCCCCTATGACGAGACCGAGGACCAGCTGAACGCCATCGACGCTGTTCGCGACGATCTCGGTGCCGGGCGGCCGATGGATCGCCTGATCTGCGGCGATGTCGGTTTCGGCAAGACCGAAGTGGCCTTGCGCGCCGCTTTCCTTGCCGCCATGAATGGCGTTCAGGTGGCGGTGGTGGTGCCGACCACGCTTCTGGCGCGACAGCATTTCCGTACCTTTTCCGAACGGTTTCGCGGTCTGCCGATCCGGGTGCAGCAGGCCTCGCGCCTTGTGGGTTCGAAGGAGCTTGCGCTCACCAAGAAGGAAGTGGCTGATGGAAAGACCGACATTGTCGTCGGCACCCATGCGCTGCTCGGTGCGGGCATCAGCTTCGCCAATCTCGGCCTGCTGATCATCGATGAGGAGCAGCATTTCGGTGTGAAGCACAAGGAGCGGCTGAAGGAGCTGAAAAGCGATGTGCATGTGCTGACGCTGTCGGCAACACCCATTCCGCGCACCTTGCAGCTGGCCATGACCGGCGTGCGCGAGCTGTCGCTCATCACCACGCCGCCGGTGGACCGCATGGCGGTTCGCACCTTCATTTCGCCCTTCGATCCGCTGGTAATCCGTGAAACGCTGATGCGCGAGCATTATCGCGGTGGCCAGAGCTTCTATGTCTGCCCCCGCCTTGCCGATCTCGCTGATATCCATGCATTCCTGCAGTCGGATGTGCCGGAACTGAAAGTGGCGGTGGCGCATGGCCAGATGGCGGCGGGTGAACTCGAAGACATCATGAACGCCTTCTATGACGGCAAATACGATGTGCTGCTTTCGACCACCATCGTCGAATCCGGCCTCGACGTGCCGACCGCCAATACGCTGATCGTGCATCGTGCCGATATGTTCGGTCTCGCCCAGCTTTACCAGCTGCGTGGCCGTGTTGGTCGTTCCAAGGTCCGCGCCTTCGCGCTGTTCACCCTGCCGGTCAACAAGGTGTTGACGACGATGGCGGAGCGGCGGCTGAAAGTGCTGCAATCGCTCGACACACTCGGCGCCGGTTTCCAGCTTGCCAGCCACGATCTCGATATTCGCGGCGCGGGCAATCTGCTTGGCGAAGAACAGTCCGGCCACATCAAGGAAGTCGGTTTCGAGCTTTACCAGCAGATGCTGGAAGAGGCCGTGGCCGAAGTGAAGGGTGACGAAGAGGTGCGCGACAGCGGCTGGTCGCCGCAAATCTCGGTCGGCACCTCGGTCATGATTCCGGAAGATTATGTCCCCGATCTGCATCTGCGCATGGGTCTCTACCGCCGTCTCGGCGAGCTTGCGGATATAGGCGAGATCGACGGTTTCGGCGCAGAAATGATCGACCGTTTCGGCCCGCTGCCGAAGGAAGTGCAGCATCTGCTCAAGATCGTCTACATCAAGTCGCTCTGCCGCACGGCCAATGTCGAGAAGGTGGATGCCGGGCCGAAAGGCGTGGTTGTGCAGTTCCGCAACAAGGAATTCCCCAATCCGGCAGCGCTTGTCGGTTACATTGGCAAGCAGGGCTCGATGGCGAAAATCCGCCCGGACCACAGCCTGTTCCTGAACCGCGATCTGCCGACGCCGGAAAAGAGGCTGGCGGGTGCGGCGATGGTCATGACGCAATTGGCGGAGCTGGCTCGGTCGTAGATTTAAAGCCTTTGGGGGTGTCGGTGGGTGTGGCTTACCCCCCTCTGCCCTGCCGGGCATCTCCCCCACAATGAGGGAGATCGGCAAGACGCGCTGTCACCACTTCATTCTCTAACGTTGATATAGCAAAACCTTGCCGCATATCGATTTCCCACCTGTCGGGGAGATGCCCGGCAGGGCAGAGGGGGGTAAACCACACCCATCTTCGGCTCATTTCCATTAGCCAATTCCTCGAAAACTCCACTCACTGCCTTCAGCGAAAATTACCGCGATGTAACGAGACGGACATATATCGGTAGTCTTCGCGGGCGTAATCTTTCCTTCATACCCGGTGCGGCGGATCGTAAAGCCGCCGGGTCTTGAAGGAGCAGGACGATGTGGACCAACATCAACAGGTTTGCCACCGCTGGTCTGGTTGCTTTGACAATTGCGGGCACCACAATTGCCACCACCAGTCAGGCGGAAGCGCGCAATAATTTCGGCCGCGGCCTTGCCGCCGGGATAGCAGGAACGATCATTGGCGGAGCGCTCATCGCCGGGGCAAGGCATCCCGGTTACGCTTATGGCCCCGCTTATTATGCACCGGCCTATGGTCCACCCGTCTACGCCGCGCCAGCTTATGGACCGCCTGTTGTTTACCAGCCGGTTTATCCTCGCTGCCACGTGGCCTGGCGACAGAACGCCTGGGGCGACATGTATCGGGTCAGGGTTTGTGATTGATCGAATGCCATGCCAGCGACGCAAACATGCGTCGCTGGTTCTCATGCATTTTCGACTTTAGCGCTCGTCTTCCGGCGTGATCCCGACGGCCACATTCTGGTCGGTTGCGGCGATGGAGGCGGGAAGCGGCACTTTTCGCTGCTTCTCGCGGATCAGCGTCAGCAAGCCGGAGCCGACGATCAGGGCGATGCCCATTAACATCCAGCCATCAATACGGTCGCCGAAAATCAGGTAACCGAACAGGATGGCCCAGAGCATCTGGCTATATTGCGTTGGGCCGATCATGGCGGCGGGTGCATATTGGGCAGCATACATGACAAGCACGTTGCCAAGTGCCCCTAACAGTCCATATCCCGCCAGCAGCAACCATTGTTCGCCGCCCGGCATGATGAAGGTCGGCACCATGGCGATGCCGCTGATGGTAAGACAGCCCAGGACGCCGGCCCCATACAGCGAGACGTTCTTTTCCGACGGACCCATGGCGCGGAAGATGACGATGCTGAGCGCGCCGCTGAAGCCGCCGATGATGGCGCCGATATGGCCGATGCCGAGTTCACGGAAACCCGGCCGCAGGATGACCAGCACCCCGAGGAAACCGATGATGACCGCAGACCAGCGGCGGATGCCCACCTGTTCCTTCAAAAACACCACCGACATGATGGTGACGAACGAGGGAAGCAGGAAGATCAGCGCAAAGGCTTCGGCCATGGAAAGATGGGTGAAAGCGGTGACGCTGCCGACGGCACCGGTACCGGCGGCAAAAAATCGGATGATCCATAAAGGCCGGTTGGTCGTCTTCACCACATCCACCCAGCGATCATTGCGCTTGCGGATGAAGGGCAGGGCGATGAGGCCGAACAGGGCGCCGAAGAAGGCCGATTCGATCGGCGAAATCTGGCCTTCTATGAGTTTAACGCTCGCGTCGCTCCAAGCGTAGGCAGCGAAGGCGGCAAAGGCAAGCAGAATGCCTTTCAGGGTCTGGTCGGACACGGGAAAACACCAACAGTTTATCGATTACGGCAAGCTGCCGGTGTTCGACCGTCAGTTCATCGACTTATGCTCGTCCGCCTTGATTTTTGCAATATCCCGCAGTGCAGCAATCAATACATCAGGCGTTTGTGCACCGCTGATGGCGTACTTCTGGTCAACGATAAAGAACGGTACGCCGGAAACACCCATTTGCTGCGCCGCGTCAATTTCGGCAATCACCGTGTCCTTGTCCGCATCCGACGCCAGAAGCCGTGTTACCACCTTGGCGTCCATGCCCGCCTTTTCGGCGATATCGGTCAGCACGGCGTGATCGCCGATATTGCGGCCTTCCTCGAAATTCGCCTTGAACAAAGCGGTGACGATCCTCTCCTGAACGTCACGGCCTTCAGCATGGGCCCAGAGCGACAGGCGATGTGCGTCGAGCGTGTTCGGGCCAATCTTGATTGCATCGAAATCGTAGTGGATGCCGACCTGTTTTCCGAGTTCCACCAGCGAGGCATGGGACTGCTCGAGACGCTCCTTGCCGAGCTTTTCCTCAAGCGCGGCCTTCTGGTCAACGCCTTCAGGCGGGTAATCCGGGTTGAGCCGGTAAGGTCGCCAGTTCACGTCGACGCTGATTTCGTCCTGCACCTCGGCAATGGCAAGATCGAGCCTTGCCTTGCCCAGATAGCACCAGGGGCAGACCATATCCGATACGACGTCGATAACGATGCGTTCCATGGCTTTATCTTCCGTTGTCTTGGACCGGGCAGGGGCGGGTTATTGCGCCCGCGCATCCCACCAAGTCTGTTTCTGATTGCCTGATATCGGGGTCATATCCGGGCGGTCGATATATTTCCAGCGGGCTATCCATTGCGCGCCGATGTAGTAGAGCGGAATGACATAGTGGCCTGCGACGAGAAGACGATCATAACCACGCACTGCCGCCTGAAAATCCTCCGTGGATCGGGCCTGCAACAGGGCCTCGATCATGCGGTCGATGTCGGGGCTGGCCGCACCCGCATAGTTGAAGCTGCCCTGCGCATCCCGCGACAATGAACTCCAGCGGTTGAGCTGCTCGGCGCCGGGCGAGAGCGATGAGGGCAGGGACCGGATGATCATGTCGTAATCGAAGCTGTTGGAGCGTGCCTGATATTGGCCATCGTCAACGGAGCGGATGCCCATGGCGACGCCGATCAGATTCAGCGAACGTTGATAGGCAAGCGCTATGCGTTCCTGCGCCGGGTTCTGCGTCATGATTTCGAATGCGAGCTGGCGGCCATTGGCATCGGACATCCTGCCGTTCTTGATGCTGTATCCGGCCTCTTTCAGCTTATCGACGGCGAGCTTCAGGACCTTGCGGTCCGCGCCGGTCCCGTCGGTGGTGGGCATGGCGTAGGTTCCCGCCAGAAGTTCCGGCGGCATGCTCTTGGCCGCATCGCCAAGCAGCGCAAGTTCGCGCTCATCTGCGGCATTGCCATAGGCGCCGAGCGCTGAGTTCTGCCAGTAGCTTTGCGTACGCTTGAAGGCGCCGCCGAGAATGTTCTTGTTCATCCACTCGAAATCGAGCGCATAGGACAGGCCCTCGCGCACCTTTTCGTCTGCAAAGACCGCGCGGCGGGTATTAAAGACAAGGCCGAACATGCCCGATGGCAGGCGCGGCTGGAACACATCCTTGACGATATCGCCGCGATGAACGGCGGGGAAGTTGTAGGCCTGGCCCCAATGGGACGTATCGGAGGTGCCGTTGATGGCGTCGCCTTCGGGATAGATGTCGATATCGCCTTTCTTGAAGGCCTCGAACATGGTGGTGACCTGAAGGAAATAGGTGATGCTGATCTCGTCGTAATTCTCGAAGCCGACCTTGCTCGGGATATCCTTGCCCCAATAGTCCGGGTTTCGCTCCCAGATGATTCGTTCACCCGGTCGCAATGTCTTGATTCGGTATGGACCCGAGCCGACGACAGCGCCGAGGCCCGCCTGTTCGAATTTTTCCGGATCGATCGCGTGTTTCGGCAAAATGGGGGTGGAAGAGGCGAGAATGAGCGGCGTTTCGCGGTTCGCCTTGTCGTTGAAGGTGAAGCGGACGCCGTGTTCGCCGATCTTTTCCAGCTTCGCCACGCCGTCTAGACGGCTGTTGAACGGCGGACGGCCTTTTTCCTTCAGGAGATTGAATGTGAAGATAACATCGTCAGGCGTCACCGGCTCGCCATCCGACCACTTGGCCTTGGGATTGATGTTGAACTGGGTGAAGGTGCGTTCCTCGTCCCACTCCACGGTTTCCGCAAGCAGGCCGTAAAGGCTGAAAGGCTCGTCGCTCGAGCGCTGCATCAGCGGCTCGTAAAGGAGATTGCCGAATTCAGGGTCCCAGACGCCGCGCGCCGTTGTGCGCATTCCCTTGAGAACAAAGGGGTTGAGGCTGTCAAAGGTGCCGACGACACCGTAGGATATGCGACCACCTTTTTTCACGTCCGGATTGACATAAGGGAAGTGCCGGAAGTCGGCGGGAAGTTCCGGCGTGCCGTGCATGGAAATGCCGTGAAGCGGCTGCGCCAAGGCAATTTCCGGAGAAAGCAGGGCCGTTCCCCAAAGAAACAATGCGGGGATGAGGGCCGCAAGCTTGCGCATGTCACTATCCTGTCTCAACTGTCGGTCCGTTTTGTCGTCGTCGTCGGTTATCGTCATGATTGGTTTTTTGTTATGATTCTGGCGAATATGTAGCACAAGCCCATGGCTGGACCCATGCGAGGGTGGGAAATCTTGGGTTGCCTCAAGAAAAAGTTAAAGAAGTGCTGGATATCGCCGCGAACGGCATGTAACAGGGTGGCCGGAAGAGACGGGTCACGCATTTGCCTCATTTAAACGACAGTTGAACGGGCAGAAGGATACCGCCATCGGCGAGCAGGACCCGCGGTTCTGTTCTGGCAGACATTCAGGAGACGGAACTCTTATGATGCAAAAGGCAAACACATTCACCCGGACAGCTCTGTCCGCTCTCGTTCTTTCCCTGGGCGCGGTTTCCGCTCCGGCCATCTCGCAGGCACAGGATGCTCCCGCCAATCAGGGCGCTGGCGCTCCGCCGCTTGGCTGGTTCAAGACCTGCTCCAAGCAGGAAGACAACGATGTCTGCGTCGTGCAGAACGTGGTTCTTGCCCAGAACGGCCAGATGATCACTGCCGTCGGCCTCATCACTGTCGAGGGCAAGGTCAACCGCAAGCTGCTCCAGGTTTCCGTTCCGACCGCGCGCCTCATTCCCCCGGGTGTGATGATGCAGATCGACGGTGGCAAGGGTCAGAAGCTCGATTACGCTGTTTGCCTTCCCGACAAGTGCACGGCCGAAGTTCCGCTGACGGACGCCATGATCGCGTCGCTGAAGAAGGGCAACGAGATCGTCTTCACCTCGATCAACTTCCGCCGCGCGCCGAACCCCATCAAGATCGCGCTTACCGGCTTTACCGGCGCTTATGACGGCGCGGCTATCACCCAGTCGCAGCTCGCAGAAAGCCAGCGCAGCCTTCAGGAAGGCATGCAGAAAAAGGCCGAAGAGGCTCGCAAGAAGCTGGAAGCTGCTCAGGACGCCGCAAAGGGCGCGCCGAAGCCCTGATCTCTTTACGAGAACACGAAAAAGCCGGCCTGTTTTCAGGCCGGTTTTTTTATGCGCGGTTTTGATCCGACGTATTTTCATTAAAAGCGCACAGCGCCCTTATGATTGTTGTCAAATCGGGCGTGCGCTAATGCGCCAGCGACATCTTCGGCCGCCACTCGCCGTTGGGCGCCTTGTCGAACATCCGCTCGATATTGCGGTTGCGGAGCGGCGCCTCGTTTTCATCGTGGACGAGGTTCTGTTCGGAAACGTAAGCGACATATTCCGTCTCATCGTTTTCCGCCAGAAGATGGTAGAAGGGCTGGTCGCGCTCCGGGCGAATATCGGCGGGGATGGCGTTCCACCACTCTTCCGTATTGGCATATTCCGGATCCACGTCAATCACCACACCGCGGAACGGAAACACCTTGTGGCGGACGATCTCGCCAAGCGTAAATTTTGCGTCTCTTTGTTTCATGGTATGAACTTCCTTTCCCACTAATAGTTGGGTGCGGAATGGGAAATATCAAGGGCTAGCGGTATCCGGCCCTTTTTCCCGTGATGCTCTTAAGCGACCCTGCGGCCGATCGGTGCGGTGGCGATGACGACGCCGCCGGTAACCAGCACGATGCCGATGGCGTGATATGTTTCAAACGTTTCACCAAGAAAAAGCGTGGCCATGACAATCGAGACGGGTGGCATCATGTAAAGCGTGATGCCTGCCGTGGCGGGGCCGAAAACGCGGACCGTATGGGTGAAGCAATAAAAGGCAAGCAGTGAGGCGAACAGGATGATGCCGCCGATCTTGGCCCAGGCGATGGCCGTGGCCGGCAGCAAGCCACCATGCGCCAGTTCGACCGCTGCCGGCGGGAGCAGGACCAGCGCGCCGGAGAAGGCGATGAGGCCGAAAAGGCTGAACGAGGCCATCTGCCGCGCCGCGGGATCGCGCAATAGTAGCGAATAGACCGCAAAGGCAATCGCTGCCGTCAGAATGGCAAAATCGCCAATGTTGAATTTCATCTGCCAGAGAGCGGACATATCGCCCTTGAGCACGATTGCCGCCACGCCCGCAAAAGCGATGATCATGCCCGCCACTTCGAGCCTGCGGATCGGGCGGCCCTGAAAGATGCGCTGGAACAGGATGATGAATAGCGACGAAGTCGTGTAGAGCAACGTACCGTTGGCAGCCGTCGTCATTGTGAGGCCCCAATAGACCACGCCGCCGCAGACGCCCATGCCGAGAATGCCAAGAACGAGCCAGAGCAGCGTTTTCTGGCGCACGAAGGCGAGGCAGTTCCGCCAGTCGGCGATCATGAACGGAGCGATGATGAGGCTCGATCCGATCCAGCGAATGAAGGCGGCAATGAAGGGCGAGACCTCTCCGATGACGCCGCGGCCGAAAATGATGTTGCTGGAGAAAAAGAACGGTACCGCCAGAAAGATGAGCCAGTCAGTGAGGCGCGTTTGCTGAGAGGCTGGCTTGATCGACATTGTTCGCGACATGGCTGGGCATCAAAAGAAAACGGCGGCTTTCCAGGGGAAAACCGCCGAGCGGGAAGGGACGCCTCTAAAGGCGTCCCAAATGCCGGTCAGGCAGAGTAGTACATGTCGAATTCGACCGGATGCGGGGTCATTTCGAAGCGCATGACTTCCTGCATCTTCAGCTCGATGAACGAGTCGATCTGGTCGTCGTCGAACACGCCGCCGGCGGTCAGGAACTTGCGATCCTTGTCGAGGCTTTCCAGCGCTTCGCGCAGCGAGCCGCAGACGGTCGGGATCTTTTTCAGTTCCTTGGCAGGAAGGTCGTAAAGGTCCTTGTCCATCGGCTTGCCGGGATGGATCTTGTTCTTGATGCCGTCGAGGCCGGCCATCAGCATGGCCGCAAAACCGAGATAGGGGTTCTGGGTCGGGTCCGGGAAGCGGACTTCGACGCGCTTTGCCTTCGGGTTGGAGCCAAAGGGAATGCGGCACGATGCGGAGCGGTTGCGGGCGGAATAGGCCAGCAGAACCGGAGCTTCATAACCCGGTACCAGACGCTTGTAGGAGTTGGTGGTGGGGTTGGTAAAGGCGTTGATGGCCTTGGCATGCTTGATGATGCCGCCGATGTAGTACAGGCAGTTTTCAGACAGGCCGGCATATTCGTCGCCAGCAAAGGTCGGCTTGCCGCCCTTCCAGATCGACTGGTGCACGTGCATGCCCGAGCCGTTGTCGCCGAAGATCGGCTTCGGCATGAAGGTTGCCGTTTTGCCATAGGCATTGGCGACCTGGTGCACGACGTACTTGTAGATCTGCATCTTGTCGGCGCTGGATACCATGGTGTCGAACTTCACGCCCAGCTCGTGCTGCGCGGAGGCGACTTCGTGGTGGTGCTTTTCGACGACGACGCCCATTTCAGCGAGAACCGTCAGCATTTCGGAACGCATGTCCTGCAGGCTGTCGATCGGCGGAACCGGGAAGTAACCGCCCTTGACGCGCGGACGGTGGCCAAGGTTGCCGGTTTCGTAATCCGTGTCGTCGTTGGACGGCAGTTCCGATGAATCCAGCTTGAAGCCGGTGTTGTAAGGGTCTGCCTTGTACTTCACGTCGTCAAAGACGAAGAATTCTGGCTCGGGGCCAACGAAGATGGTGTCGCCGATACCGGAGGCCTTGAGGTAGGCTTCGGCCTTCTTGGCGGTGCCGCGCGGGTCGCGGTTATAGGCTTCGCCGGAAACCGGGTCGAGAATGTCGCAAAGGATGACGAGGGTCGACTGGGCGAAGAACGGATCGGTATGGGCAGTTGCCGGATCGGGCATCAGCACCATGTCGGATTCGTTGATGGCCTTCCAGCCGGCGATCGAGGAGCCGTCGAACATGACGCCATCGGCGAACATGTCTTCGTCTACGCAGACAACATCCATGGTGACATGCTGCAGCTTGCCCTTGGGGTCGGTAAAGCGCAGGTCCACGAACTTGATGTCGTTATCCTTGATCTGCTTCAAGATATCGTTTGCGGTCGTCATTTAAACGTTTTCCTTGAGTGTGGTGGTGACGAGGTGAAAAACCTGAGCCTCCCCGGCTCAGGACCTGGTTCCGATTATATGGCGTCCACGCCTGTTTCACCGGTACGGATTCGGATGACTTCCTCGACGTTGGAAACGAAAATCTTTCCGTCGCCGATACGTCCGGTCTGTGCCGCATTGCGGATAGCCTCAATGACGGCTTCCGCATTTTCGTCCGCCAGTACGACTTCGACTTTCACTTTCGGCAAAAAGTCCACAACGTACTCTGCTCCGCGGTAGAGTTCCGTGTGGCCCTTCTGACGACCAAAGCCTTTTGCTTCCGTGACCGTGATTCCCTGAAGTCCGACTTCCTGAAGGGCTTCCTTCACTTCATCGAGCTTGAAAGGCTTAATGATCGCTTCGATCTTTTTCATGAGAAAATATCTCTCCGCTTCTCCCGTTAAAGCAGGTTATTCCCGCTCTGCCACAAGAATGCACGTATTGTGCCAGATCGGAAGCGGGCTTGAAGAAAAAACTTCGCTTGCCCGGCTTTCTGACACAAAATGCATTCGCTTTTTGTGGTTTTCCAGCCAATTTCTCGCCAAAACGCGAAAAATCCGTCATCAATTCTGTCGGTTTTCCTTATTTTAGTTATGTTGAATATTTTGGAATGCACTGACGGCGTTTTGTTGATTTGTTTATATTTTATGCATTTGATTATTATTTCGCCGCAGCCATTTGCTTATTTTTGTATCGATTGCCTTTCCGGCGTTTTGAAGGGATGATCGCTCCATGAAATCCCTATTGAATCTCTCTCTTATCGACCCTGCTGTGATGGCCCGCATCGATGCGGCCTCAGGCCAATCCGGCATTCCCCTATACGATCTTATGGAGCGGGCAGGGCAGGCGGTCGCTGCTTCGGCCCTTCGCCACTATCCGGACGCGCTGCGTTTCGTCGTGCTCTGCGGAGGCGGCAATAATGGCGGTGATGGTTACGTTGCGGCACGCTCGCTTGTGCAAAGCGGGGCGACAGTTGCGGTTCATCATCTTGGCCAAGTCACGGCCATGAAAGGCGATGCCCGCACGGCTTTCGAGGTTAGCGGCGTCACAGCCCTGCCGCTTGGCGACTATGTACCCATGGCTGGAGACGTGGTGATTGACGCGGTGTTCGGTGCCGGATTGTCCCGCGAGATTCCGTCGGAGCTTCGGCGCGTGATCGATGCGGTGACGCAGGCAGCCGTGCCGGTTCTCGCCGTCGATCTGCCGTCTGGTCTTTGCGGCAGGAGGGGCGTGCCTCTGGGCGCATCGTTCAAGGCGGTGCGGACCGTAACCTTCATGGCGCGAAAACCCGGCCATCTGTTGATGCCGGGGCGGGAACTGTGCGGGACGCTTGAGGTGTTCGATATCGGTATCCCCTCCCGTATTCTCGCCGCTCATGCGGGATCGGTTGCGGAAAACGATCCACTTGTCTGGCGCGACGCCTTGCCCCGCTCCGAAATGGAAACGCATAAATTCCGCCGTGGGCATCTGACCGTCTTTTCCGGACCGCCACATGCGACGGGAGCAAGCCGCATGACGGCAATTGCAGCGCTGAAGGCGGGGGCGGGCATCGTCACCATTGCCGCGCCGAAGCAGGCGCTCGACGTGCTTTCGGTGACATTGACGGCGGTGATGAGCTCCGGTCTGGATGATGCGGACGATCTGCGCCACTGGCTGGACGACAAACGCCACGGCGCTTTCGTCCTCGGTCCCGGTTTCGGCGATCTCGAAAAGGCGCGGCAATTCGTGTCCCTGCTCGGGGACAAGGTGGTGGTGCTGGATGCCGACGCGATCACCGCTTTCAAGGACAGCCCGGAAACCCTGTTCGACCGGATGATTTCAGGCGCGGGGAAATTCGTATTGACGCCGCATGAGGGCGAGTTTGCTCGGCTCTTTCCCGATCTCGCCGCTGACACGTCACTGAGCAAGATCGAGAAGGCGCAGACCGCATCGGCGCGCAGCGGCGCAGTGCTGGTCTACAAGGGGGCGGATACGGTCATCGCCGCGCCGGACGGCCGCGCGCTGGTCAATACCAATGCGCCGTCGAGCCTTGCGACGGCGGGGTCAGGCGATGTGCTGGCTGGCATCATTGGCGCATTGCTTGCGCAGGGAACGCCTGCCTTTGAGGCCGCCGCTGCCGGTGTCTGGCTACATGGCGTGGCGGGCAGCAGGGCTGGTGCAGGTATGACGGCAGAAGATCTCGCCCACGCGGTGCGGCCGTTTGCGTGACCTTGAGCTGGTGTCCACTCCGTCACCGGACTTGATCGCAGGAGATACCTTTCGCTGCGCAGACGCGTCGTGGCTGGATGCCGGATCTAGTCCGGCATGACGGAGGGGAGGTTTTCATCCCTGAGGTGAGGGCTTTTTCGCGCTCGAAGTTTAAAGCCGCGTCAGTGCGCGGCTTTGCCCTGGCTCGCGGTTGCCATCCGCGAAGCGCTGATCAGCAACTTGCGTTCCGCCCGTTCCTGTTGCGGCGTGCGATTGTAGATTTCGCGATAACACTTGGAGAAATGCGAAGCGGAGACGAAACCGCAGGCAACGGCAACCTCGACCACCGGCATGGCCGATTGCACCAGCAGGTGGCGGGCGCGGTCCAGGCGAATTTCAAGATAGTAGCGGGCGGGTGAGCGGCCCATTTCCTGCCGGAAGAGACGCTCCACCTGTCGGCGCGACAGATCGGCCGCATCGGCGATGTCGAGCAGCGACAGCGGCTCGGACAGATTGCCTTCCATCAATTCGATGATCGACAGGACCTTGCTATTCTGAACGCCGAGGCGCGCACGCAGCGGCAGGCGCTGGCGGTCGTTGGGGCTGCGCACCCGGTCCGTCAATTGCTGCTCGCAGACGCGGTTGACAAGATTTTCGCCGAAATCCTGACCGATCAGGCTCAGCATCATATCGAGCGATGCGGTGCCGCCGGCGCAGGTATAAATGTTGCTGTCGACCTCGAAGAGATCGGCATAGACTTCCACCTGCGGGAAGGCTTCGGAAAAACCAGGCAGATTCTCCCAGTGGATCGCACAGCGTTTGCCGTTCAAGAGACCGGCCTGCGCGAGGATATGCGCGGCGGTACAGAGGCTGCCGATGGCGATGCCGCGATTATAGGCTTCACGCAGCCAGGCATTGACGGATTTGTTGATGTGCTGGTCGACATCGATGCCCGAACAGATGATCGCCATTTCAACGCGGTTTTCGCCGCTGACATATCGTCGCTCATCGGCAAGACAGGTGTCGACCTCAAGACAGATGCCGCTTGATGACATGACCTTCTGGCCGTCGAGCGAGGCGAGGCGCCATTCGTAAGCCTGATACCCCAGCATGCGATTGGCGATGCGAAGCGTTTCAACCGCTGCGGCGAACGGCAGCATGGTAAATTGCGGAATGAGAAAAAAGACGATTGAGCGTTTCTTCTGGGAGTTCCTGCTCATTTGCCCGTGCTCCGTTGCGAATACGCAATTCCTCCCTTGGAATCGGTCTTCTGGATGTCCTGTTTCCGACATCTTTAACGAAAAATACGCCGTGAAATCCGGGCTGTCAAAAAATAGCTTTTGAAATATGCAAAATTTGCGACAAGCCTTTTTAAAGGGCGTCGTGTCGCATGTAAAACAGGCAGGTCATTTTACGCCTCTACCGGGGCGTCTCGGGATTGACGGGGATGGCTCGCAAGTCCTGAGACGGTTGCGAGCCATGGGGTTGCGCATCATTTGCGGATGACCCTGATGCGGTTGCTGTCGGTTGTCGGCCATCCAATGTCCTTCAATGTTTCAGGCGGCAAACCTTCCAGCGCGCGGAGCATTCTTGCGCGCTTCCATGACGTATGAAGAGCGGAAATCTGGCCGGACAGGCGCTGGAGCCAGCTACCGGTCGAGGGGCGTTGCGACGAACGGGTCGCTGCGGGGTGATAATGTATCATGGCCATGTCTTGATCCTTTCGTGAACCACGATCCTGTTTACGACTTCGGTATGCGCTTACATATCTCATCAAACAAGAGAATGAATTTTATGTCATTCATCAGTTTTAGGAATGACTCGCGCTCGCCGCCTGCCGGACTTTCTGTTTATCCGTGATGGGCTAGCGCTTCATTCCGACAAGGCGTTAGTTGCCCTGTCATTCGATGCCCCGGATGGTGCGCCTGTGTTGACATTCAATCAAACGAAATGATATCCATCTATAAATCAAAATATTTGAAGGTTCGTGCCATGACCGTAACTTTCCGCCAACCGCTGCCGCTGCTTGATAACGACATTCTGAGAACCTTCGTCGCGATTGCCGAGACCGGGAACTTCTCCACCGCTGCAGAGGTGGTGTTCAGAACGCCGTCCGCCGTTTCCATGCAGATAAAGAAGCTGGAGGAACAGCTGAAGACGACGTTGTTCCTGCGCGATGCCCGCTCGGTGACTTTGACGGCGCATGGCGAAACGCTTCTTACCTATGCGCGCCGCATGATCGCGCTGTCTAACGAGGCCGTGTCGCGTTTCGTCATGCCTGAACTGTCTGGCGTCGTCAGGCTCGGTGCGCCGGAAGATATTGGCGAGCGCGGTTTGCTCCCGGGTATCCTCAAGCGTTTTGCCGAGGTTTTCCCCGGCATCATGATCGATGTCACGATCGATTCCAGTTCCAATCTCTACAAGCGCATGGATGAACGGCGGCTGGATCTGGCACTGGTCAACTGTGCGTCGCATCCGCTGCGGGATACGGGCGAGGTGCTGATGCGCGAACGTCTCGTCTGGGCCGGGGCAAAATGCGGTACGGCCTATCTGCGCGATCCGCTGCCTATATCGATCTGGGAAGAGGGCTGCATCTGGCGTTCGGAAGCGATCAACTCGCTTGAAAAGCGGGGTCGCAATTTCCGCGTGGCCTATCTCAGCGGCCATACCATGGCGCAGCGCGCAGCAATTGCCGCCGATCTCGCCATCGCGCCCCTGCCGCGCTCCTATGTGCAGAACGACATGGTCATTCTGAGCGACAAGGAAGGCCTGCCGGAACTTGGTTATTTCGATATTCGCCTGATCACGGGCGAAAGACCCTCGCGCCCCATCCTTGCGGTCGCGGAAAGCATCCGCAACGCCTTTGTCGAGGTCGCCAAGGCGGCCTGAGGTAGATCTTTATCAACGGGAATGCGCGACGGCGAGCGTCCGTCGCGCCATAGGCAAAGGTGGGCCTAGATCGCTACCGTGCCCCGTTTTGTGGAAAAGTCTGCATCGCCGGTTTGCCAGCTTCCACGACCGGCCAGCCAGTCTGCCGAATTCTGTAGCCCACCAAATGGGAAAACGTGGATTTGCCGGATCGGCCCTGCCGGATTTGCCTGCCAGTGCCGTTCGATAGGGCCGACCACGCTTTCCGGTGAATGGCCCTTGGCCAGCGTCGTCAGGGAGAGCGCGTTCTTTTTCAGATAGGCGATGGAATTGCCGACGCCGCAGAGTGCTGCATATTTCAGCAGCGTCGTGATCCTGGCCGGACCGGAGACGCCGATATGCACCGGCAAGTCGATGCCGGAGGCGGCAAGTCCTTCCGCCCAGGCGATGAAGCGCGCGGGGTCGAAGCCGAACTGGGTGACGATGCGCATTGCCGCATCGCTTCTTTCGGCAAAATCATACTTCAACTTCAAGGCGGCCGTCGCCGTCTCTTCGCTGAAATCGGGGCTGCCTTCGGGATGGCCGGCGATTGCAATCTGATTGATCCCGCAGCGATCGAAGATGCCGGTCGACAGCATATCCATGCTGGATGTGAAGGGACCAGCCGGCGTGGCGACGCCACCGCCGACTACCAGCACATCCGACACACCCGCTTCGCCTGCCAGCCGCTTCACCTGCTCCTCGAATTCCACGCCAGACGATATGCGCCGTGCCGCGAGATGCGGCACTGGTGTGTAGCCGAGATCGCGAAGGTGTTTTGCAGCGTCGACCAGCCTGTCCTGCGAGGCCTGTCCGGTGTCTGTCAGATAAACACGCACGCCCTGTGGAAAGAGACCGGCAAGACTTGCCGGGCCGAGCACCTGTGCGGGTGAGGCTTCAATGGAGGCGGCAATGGCGGGAGAGGTCGAGATATCGTGCAATTTGAATTTGGTCCTTTTCCTTATCATGCACCGCTTTTTTGCCCACGTCTTTGCCTGTTGCGGCAAGACAGCCCTGCATCTGCGACGAAGCTTGATTTCATCTGTTTGGCTGGCGGCAATGGGTGGTTGGCCTCACCAGACACGTTTGGTGAGGCCGTTCCACAGCCATGTCCAGATCGTCGGCGGAAACCGCAGCACCGATTTGCCAGGCAAGGGCGGTTGCGGCGCAAGGCTGCCGGAAAGGGCGTCCTCGATAGCGCTGACCGCAATATCGACCGAGGCGGCGGTCAGAAGCAGGGGGTAGGTGGCAATGGTATCGGAAGGCGAGGGCTTCAGCCGCTTTTCGTAAAGGGTTGCGCCGGTATCCACGCCCTTGTCGACCAGATGCACGGTCGCGCCGAAATTACCCCGGTCCTTTTCCACCAGCGCCCAATAACCGCCCATCTGGCCGCGATAGGCGGGATTGATGCCGGCGTGGAAATTGATGACCGGGCAGCGCAGAGCTTGAAGGGTTGCCGGTGTCAGAAGGCGGCAGGAAATGGTGAAGATCGCCGCCGGTTGCAAGGTGTTGATGGCCTTGTGGCACTCTTCGTCGTTCAGGGAGGCAACATGTGTAACAGGAACTGCCTGGCCGAGATCGGCAGAGAGGCCATGTTCGGCAATGATCTCATTGGTGCGCCGAACAGTGAAGCGTTTGCCGAGCCGGGAGGCGATCATCGTCGCTATCTGGCCTGCGGCTGTCACCCAGCCGAGCCGCCGCGCCCGTCTTTTCAGAATGGCCGATTTGCTTTCCGCCTGCTCCACAATGACATGGATATCCGGAAACCGGGCGGCCAGCGCATTGATCATGACATTGGGGTTCAGCCCCCCTGCCGTCATCACCAGTAGCCGATTGTTTATCTCAGTCATGTCACCCACACGATTTTCCCGATCATGATCCCTGCGCCCGAGTTTCCCTCGCGAAGTTCAAAACCATGTTAATTTTCACCGACGGGATTTTTTCAAACGCCGGTGGAACCGATTTCCAATGCTCACGTTATTGTGACGCATATCACATCGGCGCTTGCCTTTGGACGGCAAGTCATAGGGGAGTTATTTCAAATGATCACACGTATTCTTTCGACAGTTTTCGTGGCTTTGTTGACAGTCGTGACCTTGAGTTCCTGCGGTAATACCATTCGCGGCGTTGGCCGGGATACGGCAAATGCAGTGGACGCCACGCAGGACGCAGGTCGTAGCGTAGACCGCGCCGCGCGTCGCTAAGTCTCTCCCCTCCAAGGTCTGGCGTCGCCCTGAATGAAGGGGACGCCTTTTCTTTGACCTGATTTCACCGTCACAGTTCATGAAGTAAGAATCGCGCCGTATTAAGATGGGGCGAGAGGGCATGAGCGGGCGTTGATGAAAAGACTGGTGACGAAAAGACTGATCGGCTTGCTGCTGCCATTGCTTTTGCCGTTTTCGGCTGAGGCGGGCGGACAGGCGGATTTCTGCAAAACCATGGAGCATGCGGGCGGACGCTACATCGTCTGCAGTTTCGATCCGGCGAAAAGCATGATTCGGATTTACGACCGCGATCATGTTTCGGGTGAGGGATATCGCTCCTTCTCCGATCTCTCCTCCGCCCTGTGGCGGCAGCACATGTTCAGCGTTTTCGCCATGAATGGCGGCATGTATCATTCCGACTATTCTCCCGTTGGCCTTTTTGTCGAAAATGGCGTCGAACGTTCGCCGATTATTACCGGCGGCGGGTGGGGCAATTTCCATCTTCTGCCGAATGGCGTGTTTTATCTAACGGGTGCAATGGCGGGCGTTCTGGAAACGCAGGGCTATGTCTCTGCCGGCTTGAAGCCGGATTTTGCCACCCAGTCCGGCCCGATGCTGGTGATCGATGGAAAGCTGCATCCGCGATTTCTGCCCGATAGCGACAGCCTGAAACGCCGCAACGGCGTCGGCGTGTCGCGCGACGGCATGGTGCATTTCGCGATTTCGGAAAACACCGTGCGTTTTTACGACTTCGCGACGTTGTTCAAGGATGTGCTGGATGCGCCAAACGCGCTGTATCTCGACGGGACGATTTCGAGTGTCGACATTCCCGCGATGAAAAGGCGCGATTCCCTGTTTCCCATGGGGCCAATTATCGCTGTCGTCGACAGAGTGCCTGACTAAGTCAGATCGGCGCCTTGGGGTAGGCCTTTTCGAGCCCTGCCGATGCCGTCAGTCCCTTGCGGAAGGCCAGATAGGCAGGATGCTGGCTGGCCTTGGCCGCTTCCGTGATGCGTATCTGCAGGCGGGCAGGGGCGTTACAGCCCAGCCATTCGCCTGATGTCTCAAGTTTCAGACTGTTGAGGAAGCGGGCGTTGGCCTGTTGATCGAGATAGAGATTGAGGCCGGCCAGCAGGTTTTCATCCTGCAACACGTTTTCCATCAAAAGCAGCACCCACGCCTTGTCCTCGCTTGCAAGCGAGGCAAGTTTCGATGCGACCGTCTCGCGGTCCGGAAAAGATGATGCCTGCTGCATGTAATGACGAATCCCGTTGCCGTTTTCTGTCGATAAGGCACAGCCGAAAGGCTTTCAAGGCACAACAGTCCGGACACTGAAATTCAACTCTGGAATGCCGATTGCCGCTGGCTTCAACAGGCGTTTGTGCGAAACCTTCATAAACCAGTTACACTTTGGTTCAAATTGAGGCGAACGGCAAAAAGGGGTAACCCGAAAGCCCCGATCTAAAGCCTTGTTTTTTCACACACCTATGCAACTGACGAATGGCAGCCCGTCAAAAACGCCTTCATTTAGCCGCTTTTTGCATTTGCGTTCTGCGCCGGATTTTAATAAATGCTTCCCCCAACGGGCCCGGTCTTGAAGATCGCCCGGAGAGTGAATAGCTGGAGTAATCATGGAAGAAACCGCTCAGAAATCCTGTTGGGCCGTCACCTTGCGCGCGCTTGCAGGCTTTGCCGCATTTCTCGCATTGACGTACATTTTTGGCAGCCCATAAGCACTTCTCATGAATGACGGGTTTTGAAACGGCGCGGTTTCCTCTGGAAACCGTGCTGTTTTCGTTTCTGCGGCCTGTATGTCGCAGCTGCAAAAGCCGGTGCCGCTCTTTTGTGGCGATCCGTCGCGGCTTTGGATATGATGGCGGTGGAATCCATTCTTATTCAAGGTAAGCCTCATGTTTCTTTCGGTCTTCGACGTCTTCAAGATCGGTATCGGTCCTTCCAGCTCGCATACGATGGGGCCGATGACGGCGGCGAACCGCTTTCTTGCGCTTATCCTCGGTGATGAATGGCCGCGTCCGGCGGGTGCTTCCGTGTCGCGCCTGAAGGTCAGCCTGCACGGTTCGCTTGCCTTTACCGGCATTGGCCACGGCACCGGCCGTGCGGTCATCCTCGGCCTGACGGGCGAGCGGCCGGATCTCGTCGACCCCGACGCCATGGACCCGATCATCGAAAAGGTTGAAAAGGCCGGTACCGTGTCGCCACCCGGCCACCCCTCCTATGAGTTCAACCCAGCCGAGGATCTGGTCTTCGACAAGAAGAACCCGCTGCCCGGCCATGCCAACGGCATGACATTTTCCGCCTTCGACAATCAGGGCAGGCTGCTTCTCAAGCGCATCTATTATTCCGTCGGCGGCGGTTTCGTCGTGACCGATACGGAACTGGAGGCGATCAAGCAGCGCGGCAAGACCATCGATAATGGTCCGCGTGTGCCTTATCCGTTCGCCACGGCGCGGGAAATGCTTGAGATGGCGGGCCGCTCCGGCCGCACCATCGCCCAGATGAAGCGCGCAAACGAAGAAACGGTGATCTCCCGCGACGAGCTGAACGAGCGCCTCGACCAGATCTGGGAGGCGATGAACGGCTGCATCGAGCGCGGGCTGAAGGTGGACGGCATCATGCCGGGTGGCCTGAAGGTGCGCCGCCGTGCCCGCTCCATCTACGAGAAGCTGAATGAGGAATGGCGCAGCAACCGGCTCAATCCTGTCATGGCGAATGACTGGTTGAGCGTCTATGCCATGGCCGTGAACGAGGAAAATGCTGCGGGCGGGCGCGTGGTGACAGCGCCGACCAACGGCGCTGCGGGCGTCGTTCCGGCGACAGTCCGGTATTTCCGGCATTTCCACGAGGATGCGACCGTTGACGATGTTCGCGATTTCCTGCTGACGGCGGCCGCGATCGGCGGCATCATCAAGCATAATGCATCTATTTCAGGTGCCGAGGTCGGCTGTCAGGGCGAGGTTGGGTCCGCTGCCGCCATGGCGGCCGCAGGCCTTGCCGCCGTCATGGGCGGTTCGCCCGAACAGGTGGAGAATGCCGCGGAAATCGCGCTCGAGCATCACCTCGGTATGACCTGCGACCCGATCGCCGGTCTGGTGCAGGTGCCCTGCATCGAGCGCAATGCGCTGGGTGCGGTGAAGGCGGTAACGGCGGCTTCCCTGGCGTTGAAGGGTGACGGCCAGCATTTCGTACCGCTCGATGCCTGTATCGAAACCATGCGCCAGACCGGCAACGACATGAGCGACAAGTACAAGGAAACTTCCACCGGCGGTCTTGCCGTCAACGTTGTGGAATGCTGAGCGGGCAGGGCGTCAGGCATGGTCCACATGCTTGACGCCCGACGCAAAAAGGCATTGATAAGCATATGCCTCTACATCTTATAAAACTTTGCGTCGGCGCGGATTCACTCCAGGATTTGAGAGACTGGGTCGCGCATCGCTCGCTGACCGCGATCGCCGCTGGCCTTGAGCCGCACAGCGTCCACACCACGCGGATGATCCCGAAACGGCTTGACGAATTGCTGGAAGGCGGTTCGCTCTATTGGGTCATCAAAGGCCAGGTGCAGGCACGGCAGAAACTTCTCGACATACGTTCCTTCAAGGGCGACGACGGCATTACCCGCTGCGATCTCATTCTCGGCCCCGAGGTGATCGAGACGTCGCCTGCGCCGAAGCGGCCGTTTCAGGGCTGGCGCTACCTCAAGGACAACGAGGCCCCACGCGATCTCGGCGGCGGTGATTTCGGCGGCGAGGAGATGCCCTCCGACCTCAAGCGGGAACTAGCCGAACTAGGTCTGCTCTGATCGTCAATGAATGTGATTGAAATGAAAAAGCCGGCTTCCTTCGCGGAGCCGGCTTTTTCATTTGGGGAGACGGTATTTGCTTGGGTTTGGGTGGCTTCAGTTGATGCCGCCAACCGCAGTGGTGGCGCGGCCATCCTGTATTTTCACCCAGCGTCCAGGATTGGCGGTGTCCTGACGCTTCAGGTAGGTATATTCGGTCTCCGACCAGTTCATGACCTTGTTGCGCATGTTGTCGAGGACGAAATCACCGCGATCGGTGCGAACGGTCAGAACTGCATGGCCTTCGCCATTCGGCTGCAGAACAACCGTGATCAGCAGGTTGTTGGCGGAGAAGCCCTTGTTCATCAGCATCTTGCGCTTCAGAAGCACGAAATCTTCGCAATCGCCGACCGTGGTGGGGTAGGCCCAGCGCTCTTCGACGCCGTAGATTTCCATGTCGGTCATCGGCGTGATCGTGGTGTTGGCGGTATAGTTGACGTCGAGCATCGTCTTCCAGCGCTCTTCGGTCAGTTTCATCGGGCCGTTGTCCAGCGATGTCGGCTGGCATTCGCTCTGATAGGTCTGGCAGAACTCGTAGTGGCCGATCGGCGGGTTGGCCTTGCCGATCACGCGCATGGCGGCGGATGGCGAAGCGCTGGCCTGATGGGCGATGGCGCTGACGATGAATGCGATCAGAAAGAAACCGAAACGGTTGTTTTTGTTCATTGCTTGTCTCCCCGTGTTGAGGAGACACTCGCATGTATATTTTGACCCCGCGGAAAGATGCGCGTGTCAATTTGAGCTTATATTTCAGCAAATTAGCGCTTGTTTTGAACTGTATTCGAGTTAGTTTTTACGCGTTTTTGAAGCAAATTTTATTGCAATTTTACGCATCTCGACCTTAGGTTTTTGGTAGCCATTTAGGCCGCTGTATTGAAAGCGATTTTCGGCACAGAGATATTTTTGCGATGCTGGGTAGACAGGCCGCGGAGCGTATCGAAGACGCGGATTTCCCGTTTTGGGATTGGTGTTTCAAGTCGGGACAGGGCAAAAAGGCAGCGAAAAAAACTTCAAGAAAACTGTTTTTTTCTTGGAAAAAATGCCTGGAGCGGGATTTTACAGTGCGGTTTTGCGCGAGAACTAACGCTAAATGGAGCGCGCCGGGCACTCTGACCGGATAGCACGGAAGTCAGCTTCAACGGAATCCACAATGCGGGAAAGCAGTATTTTAAACTGTCAGCGCAAATGCACGAGCGGCATTTTTGTAGACGAAAGCAGTCTGCTCCCATCATTCCGGCCTTGAGCCGGAATCGGATCGATGTGCGCCTGCGTGACGGGTAAAGCTTTTTCGGCCAACAGACCTGGGCTGGCTGTATTCCGGCTCACGGCTGGAGCGCCGGAAAGCGATAGCCGTGACAAGATCTGGCTAATGCCGCACTTGCCGCACAGACATACCGCTCCACGGTATTATTGAAAGATGATCTAGAGAAATTCGATCAGGGCGTCGGACGACTGGACCCGGTCGAATTCGACCGCAACGCCTTCCATGAAGTGGCGTACGATCTTGCCGCTCATGTTCTTGCCAAGCTGGACCCTGGTGCCGAGTGGAGGCCGGTTTTCGATCTCGATGGCTGCGCCCGACAAGGAAAGGTCGATCAGCCGGCAGGCGAGAAGCACGCCGTCTTCCAGCATCAGATGTGCCCGGGTGTTGCGTGGTGTCAGGCGGTCGTGGCGGCGGTCTTCCGGCAGGCCGAGCAGCTGGCGTTTGGCGATCCATGCGAGCTGGGCGGCCAGCTTTTCCCGCTTGCGTTCGGGCGCATTGATGGCAATGACGAAGCCTGACGCGGTAAGCGCCGTAACCGTTCCTTCGATGCGACCGATATGCTGGAGATAGGAGATGACGCGATCACCGTTGCGCGCAATGCCCGAGCAGGCGAACAGCGCTCTTTCGGCGGTCATCTCGGTTGCGGTGCAATCATATTCCTGGTGATCGGGCAACATGAGGCGGCCGGTGAAGGACACACGGACGGGATCGTCGAAGTGAACCTCTTCAACCGGACGCAGGGTTTGGGCAGTGTTGACCGAACGTGATGAGAACATGGCAGCGCAATTGTAACCAGTGATGATGACAAATCTCTACGCCGCCCGGGTTAACAGACTGTATTGTTTAACCCTTACAATTTTTGCAATCGTCAAAATCGTTACAGCTTTGACGTATTTCGTACGAAATTCCGGCGCGATCATACGCGATCCACCCTCACCATGCGGGGTGGGATGCGGCAGTCAGCGGGTTACCGCATGCGGCATCACAGCGGTTCGCGCATTCGTAGAATACGTTGTCGGCGCGATATCCATGCGTAGCAGGCGGCTGCTTTTCATGACGAGGCAACTGATCGGTGCTGCGAATTCGTGACGGGGCCGTTCCGGCAGCAGCGCTCCGAGCAATCTCGGGGCTGTGTCATTATCCGAACTTAGTGGCAAGAGCAGCATTTCGAAAGCAAGCGGCGCCGCGCCATGGTCGTCCTCCGCTTCGATATCGAACACCACGGGCAATTGATGTTGCAGGATGCCGCGTGCGACACGGCAGGGGAAGGTGGCACCTGCCGCCGGCCACAGATCCGAGAACGGGCTGTCGCGCAATTCCCTGCCGAACAGGTCGCACAGGTGCGTGCCTGCAAGGCGGAAGAATGGCGTCCTTTCTCCCTTGTCCGTCAGGATGAAGATGTCGCCGAGATGATGTTTCAGCTTTGCGGGATCGAAGTCTTCTCGGCGGGGCGCAGGTTTATTGCCGCGCAGCGTGTCCCAATAGGCATATATCTCCAGTCCGGCCATGCTCTTCATAGCATCGTTCTCCATGTTCGTTTTTGAGACATCATGTCCATCCGAACGTCTGTTACTTGTGGTGTAGCGAATTTCATGCCAACCGATTTTGTTAAGGTTAACAAATGGTTGAGATTGCGCGACGACCAAGCTCGTGGCATCGCTGCGGCCATGTCGGGGACATGCTCCCAGTCAGCACAATTGATGCTTTCGCCCGTAATTCTACGGCGGGCGTGCAGGCCGGACTGCCCTTTGGGTACAGGCGCTTGAACCGATTGCGGTTTTTGCGTCGTGGCTCGAACGGCAGGACGGCTTTTTTTTCGCCCGGGCTTCCTATATTGCTCGGGAGACGCAAATTTCCACAAAAACAGGGATGGAATCATGTCCAACGGCGACGGCGAACAGCCGCCGGTTTCGGAAAGTCAGGAACTGAAAGAGGACGCACATAATCCCGTCTTCAACCTGCCGCCGCTTCTGGTCGGCATATTGGCGGCGCTGCTCTTGGCTTTTGTGGTTCCGGCCTATCTTCTTTCGGAGGATGGCAACGGCTGGTTCATCTTCACCTTCGGCTTCATTCCGCTGCGTTACGCGGTGCCATTATCCCAGCAGGGGCTGGAATGGCTCTGGACGCCAGTGACATATTCTTTTTTGCACGGCGGCATCGAGCATATTCTTTTTAACGGATTGTGGTTGATGGCCTTTGGTGCGCCGGTTCTGCGCCGGATCGGAACGCTTCGCTTCGTACTGTTATGGTGCATATCCGCCGCCGTTTCAGCTTTTGGCCACGCGGCGCTGAACTGGGGCGATGTGACGGTTCTGATCGGAGCATCCGGTGTCGTTTCGGCCCTGATGGGAGCCGCATGCCGTTTCGCTTTCCCGTCACGCGGCGGCTACAGCGCCTCTTTCGGCCATCTGATGCCGAGGCAGAGCATTGTCGCGGCGCTTTCGAACAGGACCGTGCTGATCTTCACGCTGATGTGGCTTTTCGGCAATGTCCTGATCGCGGTCGGCGTGCCGCTGTTTGGCGATGTCGGCGGTGAAGTCGCCTGGGATGCGCATGTCTTCGGCTTTCTGCTCGGCTTCCTGTTCTTCGGCCTGTTTGATCGCCCGATCCGCGGGAACCTTTCCAGTGGAAGTCTGGAACAGCCGCTTTAGGGCGATCACGCTCCTTGTCGGCCGTGGCGCAAATTTGCTTGTGCAGGTCCCATCCGGGATTGCATTCGCATAGGCCTCAGCGCACCATGTTCCATGATTTGCAACCGCGGAGAGACTTCGCCGCGTTGCAGATTGCTGACAGGAGGAGGAAGGCATGGCAACATTCGTAAAAGATCTTCTCGACCGCAAGGGCCGGAATGTCGTGACTGTGGGACCGAGCGTAAGCATCGGCGAGGCGGCAGCAACGCTGAATGCGCACAAGATCGGTGCACTCGTCGTGACCGATGCCGACGGCGTCGTTCTCGGTATTTTCACGGAACGCGATCTGGTGAAGGTCGTGGCAGGCGAGGGCGCGGCCTCCCTTCTGCAATCCGTTTCGGTGGCCATGACGAAGAACGTCATCCGCTGTCATCACAATTCCACCACCGACGAATTGATGGAAATCATGACCGGAGGGCGGTTCCGCCATATTCCGGTTGAGGACGACGGTCGTCTTGCCGGCATCATCTCCATCGGTGACGTGGTAAAGGCGCGGATCGGCGAGATCGAGGCGGAAGCCGAACATATCAAGGCCTATATCGCCGGATGAGGTTTCGTTTCCGGCGCGTCCGCAATAGTCATTTCGAAACGACTACGTCATTCCTGTGACACGCGCAGGAATGACGGCCTAGGAGGCTGCGGCTACCGCAAGCTGGAATGCTCAGCACGAATATTTGTAGTGTACGTTAGCGTCGGAACGCCTGCTGCATGCGCTCTAGCTCGGGAACGCGGGCGCGTGTTTCCTCGTATCCCCTGTCGATGGCTTCGCTGGCGCGATGGAATTCCGACAGGCCGATATCGTTGATACGGGGATGCAGCATGAGGTCGGGCGGGTCGCCCGCCAGACGCGAGCGCGAAATCCGGTCCTGAATGATATTGAAGGCCTGCACCATGACGCCCGGCAGGCCGGGGCGCGGCGGACCTTCCAGTGAAGGTGCTGCGCCATTAGGGGGCGAAGAGGAATGTTTGACCACGGCAGAGCGGCCGAACAGATCGTAATTGAGATTGACGGCGACGACGAGCGCCTGCTCATAGGCCCTGCAGACCGAAACCGGCACGGGGTTGACGAGAGCGCCGTCGATCAGGGTGCGGCCGTTGCATTGCACGGGCTCGAAAATGCCGGGCAACGCATAGGATGAGCGCAGTGCGGTGACGAGGTCGCCCTGGTGAATCCAGACCTCGTGGCCGGTGCGCAATTCCGTGGCGACGGCGATGAAAGGGTGCTCGAGGTTTTCGACGCGCAAGCCTTCGAGATGCTCCTGCATGCGCTTGGTCAGCCGCATGCCGCCGAAGAGACCGCCGCCGCCAATCGTCAGATCGAGCAGGCCGGCAATGCGCCGCATTGTCAGCGAACGGGCAAATTCCTCCAGCTCGTCGAGCTTTCCGGCGAGATAACAACCGCCGACCAGCGCGCCTATCGAGGTTCCGGCAATCATGCCGATTTTTACACCGGCTTCGTCTAGTGCCCGCAGGACGCCGATATGGGCCCAGCCGCGCGCAGCACCACCGCCGAGCGCAAGCGCAATCCGGCGCGTATCAACGACCTCGTTGACGATTGTTTCGGTGTTGCCAGCCGCAAGAGCATTGTGACGATTGCTTCCCCAGCCCAACATGACCGTACACTCCCTGCCTGCTCCCAGGACCCGGTCTGTTCCTCCCCGAATCCTGAATTATTGGTAGCAAATTGGTGCGGCGGATGGAAGGTGGCCGTTCACGTGCCAGAATAGGTAGTCGCCGGGTCGAAATGACGGGTATCGTCGGTGATTCTGGTGACGGCATTGCCATCGGCCAACTCGACCGTGCGGTAGAAGCAGGAGCGGCGGCCGGTATGGCAGGTTGCGTCATGACCGGCGACGGAGACCTTCAGCCATACGGCGTCCTGATCGCAATCGGTGCGGAATTCCTTCACCGTCTGCAGGTTGCCGGAGGTTTCGCCCTTTTTCCAGATCTTGTCGCGCGAGCGGCTGTAATAGTGGGCGATGCCCGTTTCCAGCGTCAGCGACAGGGCTTGCGCATTCATATGGGCGACCATCAGCAATTCACCATCACGCGCATCGGTGACCACGGCGGTGACAAGGCCGTGGGCATCGAATTTCGGTGAGAAGAGACCTGAATTTTCAAGCACTTCCTTGTCCGCAGGCGCGGACGGAAACGAAATGGACATTGCTACCCCGGGGAAAAAGCGGAACCGTTAGCGGTTCCGCACCATGGTCATGAAGCGCACCTGCTCGGCCGGGTCGTTCTTGAAGGTGCCGGTGAAGCTGGTGGTGAGGGTCGTGGACCCCTGCTTGTTTACGCCGCGCATGGACATGCACATGTGTTCGGCGTCGATCATGACGGCCACGCCGCGCGGCTTCAGAGTCTCCTCGATGGATCTTGCGATCTGCGCGGTCATGTTTTCCTGCGTCTGCAGGCGGCGGCCAAAGATTTCGACGACGCGGGCGATCTTCGACAGGCCGAGCACGCGCCCAGCCGGAAGATAGGCGACATGCGCCTTGCCGACGATCGGAACCATGTGGTGTTCGCAATGGGAGAAGAAGGGGATGTCGCGCACCAGCACCACATCGTCATAACCGCCAACTTCCTCGAAGGTCGTGCCGAGAACGTCCTGGACGTTCAGCTCGTAACCGGCGAAAAGTTCGCGATAGGCCTTGGCAACGCGCTTCGGCGTGTCCAGGAGTCCTTCGCGGGCGGGATTTTCTCCTGCCCAGCGCAGAAGAACGCGCACTGCTTCTTCCGCTTCCGTCTGGCTTGGGCGAGCCTCTGCCACATCGGGTTTTGCGCCAGCGCCGGGGAAATTCTTCACGATCGCATCCATTCCGTCTCTCCCGATGCGGGTCAAGGCCGCACCTGAACTTTGTTTTTCGTAGCGGGGACTTCGTCCACCGTTGCTGCTATCTGGTTGTTTTACAGCATTTTGGCAAGGCCGATGCTGATATTTCGGTATCGGAGCCGTTAATTTCATATCGGCTTGATGTCCAGAAAGCTCGTTAGCATATAATGGGAATGAAGGGCAGGAAAGCTCCACTGCGACAAACGCTGTGTTTGAAAAATATATCCTGTCCCGTTTTTGGGCATTCTTGAACGCCGGATACCTGATGATGGACGATATCTACAACAACCGAATTCTGGAATTTGCCGGAAATATCCCGCTGACCGGCGTGCTTGATGATGCAGATGCCAGCGCTGAAAAACACTCGCGGCTGTGCGGCTCCAAACTCAAGGTCTATCTGAAGGTGGAAGGCGGCATCGTCACCGCTTTTTCACATGAGGTTCGCGCGTGCGCGCTCGGCCAGGCATCCGCCTCGATCATGGCACATCATGTCGTCGGCGCCTCCAGCGGTGAGATCCGGCAGGCGCGGGAAGACATGCTTGCCATGCTGAAACAGGGCGGCGAGGGGCCAACAGGCCGTTTCGAGGATATGCGGGTGCTTTCACCCGTCCGGGATTTCAAGGCACGCCACGCCTCGACCATGCTGACCTTCGAAGCAGTGGTCGATGCTCTCGACCAGATCGAAGCCCGGCCGGTTCTGAACGCTGCGGGTTAGGCGATGTGCGGTGAACCGGACTGCGGACATCAGAAGACGGGGGAGAAGGTCGGGCGATCCCGCAACTGGGGGGGAGTCTTTGCGAAGACCCCAGGCCGTCTTTTCGGTGTTGGCTTCATCCGGCTCTATCAGCTGACTTTGTCGGGTTTCGTCGGCAATTCCTGCCGCCACATTCCTACCTGTTCCGAATATGGCTATGAGGCGATCGCCCGCCACGGACTTTGGCCGGGCGGGTGGATGACGCTGTTTCGCGTCGCGCGTTGCGGTCCGGGCGGCACCAGCGAGCTGGACCCCGTGCCGGAAACGCTGGCCGCTGACAAGCACTGGTGGACGCCCTGGCGCTACTGGATGCTGCATCGATGACCTATGTCGCTCTTCTGCACAGCATCGTGCTCGGGGCGGGCAAGCGGCTCATCATGGCCGATCTGCGTGAAATGGCGCAGGAGCTGGGCTTTGAGGAATGCAGGACGCTGGTCGCGACCGGAAATCTGGTCTTCCGTGCACCGGAGGCGCCTGTCTGCGAAATCGAGGAGGCGTTGGAGCGCGCCTTTGAAAAACGGTTCGGCAAACACGTCGATATTCTCGTTCGCTCAGCGCCTGATTGGCTTGCCCTGACTGCCACAAACCCGTTTCCGGATGGCAATCCACCGGATGTCTGCGTAAGGTTGATGCGCAAGCCGCTTGCCGGGGATTATCTTGGACTCTTGGAGAAGTATTGCAAGAAGGAAAAGATCGCCATTGTCGGCGGTGACCTGTGGATCGACTTTTGCGGCAAGCCAAGCGAAAGCCGGCTTCTCTCTGCGCTGACCACGAAGAAGCTCGGCATCGGCACGACCCGCAACGCCAACACCGTCAATGGAATTGCCGAAATGCTTCGCTGAGCCGCCGTTCACCTTTGACTGGAACCGGAAAATTCTTTATCAGCCTGCCTGCCCATCTGCGAAAGAGGGCGTTATTTTTATTCCAACACCACCCGCATTCGTTGGCGGGACTGGATCAGGAGCATTCGACGATGTCACAAACCGTTTCCCTTACATTTCCCGATGGTTCCGTACGTAGCTATCCCGCCGGCACGACCGGCCGCGAGGTCGCCGAATCCATCTCCAAATCGCTTGCGAAGAAGGCTGTCGCCATTGCGCTTGATGGCGCCGTGCGCGATTTGTCCGAGGCAATCACCGATGGCAAGATAGAAATCGTCACGCGTGAAGACAGCCGCGCGCTGGAACTCATCCGCCACGATGCCGCCCACGTCATGGCCGAGGCCGTGCAGGAGTTGTGGCCCGGCACGCAGGTGACGATCGGCCCTGTCATCGAGAATGGCTTCTATTACGACTTCGCCAAGAACGAACCTTTCACGCCCGAAGATCTGCCGAAGATCGAAAAACGGATGAAGGAGATCATCCAGCGTAACAAGCCGTTTACCCGCGAAGTCTGGTCGCGCGAGAAGGCCAAGGAAGTGTTTGCCGCAAAGGGCGAAAACTACAAGGTCGAGCTGGTCGATGCCATTCCCGAAGGTCAGGACCTGAAGATATATTATCAGGGCGACTGGTTCGATCTTTGCCGCGGGCCGCATATGGCGTCCACGGGTCAGGTCGGTACGGCCTTCAAGCTGATGAAGGTAGCCGGCGCCTATTGGCGTGGTGACAGCAACAATGCGATGCTGTCGCGCATCTACGGCACCGCCTGGGCGACCCAGGAAGAGCTGGACAATTACCTGCACATTCTGGCCGAAGCCGAAAAGCGTGACCACCGCCGTCTTGGCCGGGAAATGGACCTTTTCCATTTCCAGGAAGAAGGTCCGGGCGTGGTCTTCTGGCACGGCAAGGGCTGGCGCATGTTCCAGACGCTGACGGCCTATATGCGCCGTCGACTTGCCAATACCTATCAGGAAGTCAACGCGCCGCAGGTGCTGGACAAGTCGTTGTGGGAAACCTCCGGTCACTGGGGCTGGTATCAGGAAAACATGTTCGCGGTGAAATCCGCCCATGCCTTTACCCATCCCGATGACGAGGATGCGGACCAGCGCGTCTTTGCCTTGAAGCCGATGAACTGCCCCGGCCACGTGCAGATCTTCAAGCATGGCTTGAAGTCTTACCGCGAAATGCCCGTTCGCCTTGCTGAATTTGGCAATGTCCATCGCTACGAGGCTTCAGGTGCACTGCATGGCCTGATGCGCGTTCGCGGCTTCACGCAGGACGATGCGCATGTCTTCTGCACGGAAGAGCAGATGGCGGCGGAATGCCTGCGCATCAACGACCTGATCCTCTCGGTCTATGAGGATTTCGGTTTCAGCGAGATCGTCGTCAAGCTTTCGACCCGTCCGGAAAAGCGTGTCGGTTCCGACGATCTCTGGGACCGTGCCGAAAGCGTCATGATGGAGGTTCTGAAGACCATCGAGGAACAGTCCGGCGGACGCATCAAGACCGGCATTCTGCCGGGCGAGGGCGCTTTCTACGGGCCAAAGTTCGAATATACGCTGAAGGATGCCATCGGTCGTGAATGGCAGTGCGGCACGACGCAGGTGGACTTCAACCTGCCGGAACGTTTCGGCGCCTTCTATATCGACCAGAACTCCGAAAAGACGCAGCCGGTGATGATCCATCGCGCCATCTGCGGCTCGATGGAGCGCTTCCTTGGTATCCTGATCGAGAACTTTGCCGGTCACATGCCATTGTGGTTCGCGCCGCTTCAGGTCGTGGTCGCGACGATCACCTCGGATGCGGACGATTATGGCCGCGAGGTTGCCGAAGCACTGCGCGAGGCGGGCATGGCTGTCGAAACCGACTTCCGCAACGAGAAGATCAACTACAAGGTCCGCGAGCACTCGGTGACCAAGGTGCCGGTCATCATCGTCTGCGGACGCAAGGAAGCGGAAGAGCGCACTGTCAACATCCGCCGTCTCGGTTCCCAGAACCAGACGCCGATGTCTCTCGAAGACGCGATTACAAGCCTCGTGGAAGAGGCGACGCCGCCGGATGTGAAGCGCAAGCTTGCGGCGAAGAAGCAGGTTGCGTGACAAAAAACAACGGCCCCTTCGGGGGCCGTTTTCGTTACTGGCTGAGGGTAGTGAGGCCTATTCGAAATCGCCGGTCATGTCTTCCGGCGCCTGATCCTTCATCAGCACTTCCACATCGGCGTCCCGGCCGGACGTGACCTTGAAGTTGCGCTGGTAGACCTTGTCCTTGTTGCGGGCCATGGCGGTATATTCGCCTTCCGCCAGAACCATGGTCGAAAACGCGCTGACGCTTTCGTTCACAACGTCGCCGCCGCCGTTCAGCACCGACCAGGCCGTATCGGCAATGGCTTCGCCGCCCTGTTCGGAGACGAGCTTGAGCGTGATCTGTGCCGCCTGATGCTGCAGGGTCGCTTCGGTCAGCTTGCCTGCCTCCACCTGAATATCGGCGCGCACCACCGCATTGACGTTGCCGTATTCGGAAACGACGTGATAGGTGCCGGCATTGAGGCGAACGACGGTGTTGGGCTTGATGTCGGCCATGACAAGGCCGCGCTCGCCATCCGGTCGGGCGTCGGAGGAATAGACGGAAAATTTGAGCTGGTTAGCGGAGATCTGTTTGTCGGAACCCGCGATCGCATTCAGAACGAAACCGCCAGCGTCGAGAATCAGCACCTGTTTCTGGACATTACCGGAGCTCGGAACATTGAGTTTCTTGGTAACACCTGCGCGCCCGAAGGCAACGTTGACGAAGTATTCGCCGGGTACCAGATGGAACTGCGCCGAACCACCCTCGGAGCTTGCCAGCATCGGCAACTTGCCGTCAGCGCCCGGAATGGGGCTGAAGACGCGCCAGGAAAGGCCTTCCTTCACCGCTTCGCCTTCACTCGTCAGTTTCGCTTCCATGTCGATATCGCGGGCGGTGCTTGCGGGGGCATTCGGGGCGGTAGGAGCGGTGAAAGCATTGAGTTTCGGCATTTTAGGCGTGCCGCCAAGCTGCTTGAAGTCCTTGAAAGCGTCTTGCGAAAAGGCTGCCTGTGATAAAACGCCGATCGCGGCGAACGCAATGGCCAGACGTGCCGCGATTTTGATTGCCGACATTTTCGATACCGATTGACTTCTTGATTTTCCCGCATCACTTCAAAACCAATGCCGTGGCTATTTCAAGGCCCATAATTTCGCGATGACAGCACAATGGAAGAATTTTGATCATGACAAGTGACATCAAGCTCCTCGACTATCTCAAGGTTCGCCGCTCCACCCCCGCCCTGCAACTTGCTGAGCCGGGTCCATCGAAAGCGGAAATCGAGGAAATCCTGCGCCTTGCCGTGCGCGTGCCTGACCATGGCAAACTGGCGCCGTGGCGCTTCATCGTTTATCGCGGCGAAGACCGCGTGCGTCTGGGGGAAGAAGCGCTCCGGATCGCGCTTGAGAAGAACCCGGAACTGGACCTGCAGCAGCAGGACGCGGAGCGCACCCGCTTCACGCGCGCTCCCGTCGTCATCGCCGTCATCAGCACCGCCAAGCCGCATTTCAAGATTCCGGAATGGGAACAAATCATGTCCGCCGGTGCGGTGTGCCTCAATCTCATCTTCGCCGCCAACGCCAATGGTTTTGCGGCGAACTGGCTGACGGAATGGCTTGCCTTCGACCCGGCCTTCCTGTCGGAACTGGGGATTGCCGCAGACGAGAAGGTCGCCGGATATATTCATATCGGCTCAACGACATTCCCGCTTGTGGAGCGGCCACGGCCGGAGCTTGCGGATGTGGTAACCTG
Organism: Agrobacterium sp. 10MFCol1.1; assembly: GCF_000381165.1. Lineage (NCBI taxonomy): Bacteria > Pseudomonadati > Pseudomonadota > Alphaproteobacteria > Hyphomicrobiales > Rhizobiaceae > Agrobacterium > Agrobacterium sp. 10MFCol1.1. The sequence goes on from NZ_KB906078.1 coordinate 53,726, forward strand.
GGTTGGGGACGTCTGATGTTCTACACCACCGACACCAACCAGCACGGCCTGCCGCATGATCCGTTTAAGGCTATCGTCGCGCCCCGGCCGATCGGCTGGATTGGCTCTAAAGGCCGGGACGGCTCTTTCAACCTGTCGCCCTATTCGTTTTTCAACGCGATTTCGGACCGGCCGAAGCTGGTGATGTTTTCCTCCAGCGGGCGCAAGGACAGCCTTCGCAATGTCGAGGAGACCGGTGTCTTCACCGCCAACCTCGTCAGCCGCCACCTCGTCGACCGGATGAACGCGTCTTCTGCGCCGGTGAACTATGATGTCGACGAGTTCCGGCTTGCCGGTCTGACTGCCGTTGACGGGCGGGTGGTGGATGCGCCTTTCGTGGGGGAGGCGCTGGCCGTTCTGGAATGCCGCGTGACCGAGATCATCCAGCTGAAGGACATCGACGGCACGCCGGCGGATTCCTGGATGGTGATAGGGCAGGTCATGGCTATTCACATCAACGATGCGATCATTCGTGATGGTCGCATCGATATGGGACTGGCACGTCCGGTGGCCCGTATGGGTTACATGGACTACTGCGACGGCGGCAGCGACGTGTTTCAGTTGAAGCGTCCGTCTACTGCGCCGTAGAACTTCTTCGCCGGCAACTGTTAAATTTTATGGTGAACCAAACGTAAACTATTTGCGCCTAGAGTTTTATACATGGCGGCGGCAATGATGCCGTCGTCCATTGTTGCGAATGTGTTTCGAGGCTCAGGTGATCGTACAGGCATTTCTTCGCTGGTCTGAAAAGGCTGGATCGACCGAGCGGGCGAAGGCCGCCAATGCGCTTGGCCGTGCCTATCTGCATTCAGACATGGCGCGGGAGAACCGTGACGCCGCCTATATGGCGATGACCTATCTTCTTGACGACCCTTCTCCGCGCGTGCGGTTGGCACTTGCCGAGGCGCTGGCGGATGACCCCGATGCGCCGCGCGCCATTCTCGTTTCGCTTGCCGAAGACCAGCCGGAGATTGCCTGCACCGTGATTGCCCGCTCGCCGGTTCTCGGCGAGGCCGATCTGGTCGATCTTGCCGGGCGCGGCGAAAGCCTGACGCGCGCCTTCATCGCGGCTAGGCGGGGCCTGCCGCGCGGTGTCTGCGCAGCACTTGCCGAAGTCGGTGATCTGCCGGAAACGTTGATCCTTCTAGAGAACGACGAAGCCTTCATCACACCGTTTTCGCTGCGCCGCATTGCCGAGCGGCATGGCTGCAACGCCGACATTCGCGACCTGCTGCTGTGCCGAGAGGTGCTGCCCGCCGATACCCGCCATCTTCTGATGGCGCGCGTCAGCGAGGCCCTGGCAGGTTCGGCGCTTGTTCATGCCCTGATCGCGCGCAACCGCGCCGACAGTATTTTCCGCGAAGCGGAAGATTCCGCCACCATCCTCATCGCCGCCAATGTTTCGTCGCCTGAGTTGCCGGCGCTGGTGGAGCATCTGCGGCAAAGGCTGGAACTGACACCGGCGCTTCTCATCCATGCCGTCTGTTCGGGCAGGCTGGAGTTTTTCACGGCGGCGATGGTCAATCTCTCAGGTCTCGATGACCGCAAGGTGCGCGCCATTCTGGCGACCGGACGGCCGCACGCGCTGAAGGCGCTGTTCCAGTCCGTCGGTCTTTTGGGCGATGTCGTTGATGTCTTCATTGAGGCGACGCTGATGTGGCGCCGCGCCGCCCGATCGCATCTGTCGCAGGCCGCAGCCTCTGTATCGGCCGAACTGCTTGCGCATTTCCGCAACGTCGATGGTTCCGAAACGCTTTTCGAACTCTTGCACGCCGTGCGTAAACTGACCATTGCCGAGGAACGGCAGAAAGCGCGGCACTATGCGGAAGCGCTGACGGTAGAGGCGGCCTGAGGCTTACTTCTCGAACCGCTTGGCAATCCACGAATAGCTGTTTTCCACCATTCTGACCGGCGTTCCGAGCAGGTGCTTCACGCCTTCAGTGGAAGGCAGGATGCGGCTGACGCGGCTGATCGCCTGTTTTGTCAGGCTCTCTTCTTCCTTTTGCGTGACCTGTGCCGGTGGCTCCTCTGTTCCGGCCGGGGCCGTGGCGACGGGAGGCTGCGTTGCGGGCGCGTTGCCCGCAGTCTGGGGTGTCTGCTCGCCCGGTGTCTGGCACACGGCCACCACGACCGGGTAGGACGCATTTGCGAAACGTTCCAGCTCTTTCTCCGACACGGCGTCGCATAGTTCGATGCTCGTCCAGCGCTGCTGCGAGGTGGCGAGGTAATGGCAATCGGTGGCGGTGTCGTCACAGCCTAGGAAGGTCATGAGAACGAGGGCTGTTTTCATGGTGTGTGTTGCCTCTGTCGGGAATTATGCTCTAGAAACTCATCTATCCCGATTGCAGTGACATTACGACGAAATACGCATTTTTTTGAGAGAAAGCAGGCATCGCATTGGCCCCCGAAATCAAGCTTGAAACACCCCGGCAGGAAGCGGTTCTGCGCCTTATCGATCTGTCTAACGTCTATATGGCGTCGCTTTATCCCGCCGAAAGCAATCATCTGGTCGATATCGGCCAGCTGGAAAAGGACAATGTCTCCTTTTTCGTGGCGCGGCATGATGGCCGTGTCGTTGGCTGCGGCGCGCTGGTGGAGGCGGGTGACGGTACGGCGGAGGTCAAGCGCATGTTCGTCGATCCGGAGGCGAGGGGATTGCGGATCGGCAAGCTGATCATGGATACGCTCATTGCGCGCGGCGCCGAGCTTGGGCTTACCGCCATCCGGCTTGAAACCGGCATCAGCCAGCCGGAGGCGATCGGTCTTTACCGCAGGGCGGGGTTTGTCGAGATTGAGGCGTTTGCGCCCTATAAGCCGGACCCGCTCAGCCTGTTCATGGAGAAGACGCTTTAAAGGCGAGGCGGGCGCTATCGGCGCGCTTTGCAGAACACTCGATGCCGCCCTTGGCGATGTCATCCTCGGCCTCGTGCCGGGGATCTGCCGACGTCTGGTAACATCGTTGGGTTGCAGATGCCAGGGACAGGCCCGAGCATGACGAAGACGAGGTTTAAGACGCTGCTTTTCGGAACGCCGTCGCTTCGTTGCTATCCTCTTCACGCGCAACGATGTCGTCGAGCGGGTCATTTTCAGCTGTAGGGGTCGGCGGAACGTCGACGGTGGCGCCAGCGGAGATTTCTACTTCACGCACCCATTCCCGCCAGATTGCCACCAGCAGCGCCATCAGCACCGGGCCGATGAAGAGGCCGAGGAAGCCCATGGTCTTGACGCCGCCGACGAGGCCGAAAAAGGTCGGCAGGAAAGGCAGCTTGATCGGGCCGCCGACGAGTTTCGGACGGATGGTCTTGTCGACGATGAAAAGCTCTACCGAACCCCAGATGAATAGCCCCAGGCCATAAGCGGGAGAGCCGCTGGCGACCAGATAGATCGATACGAGAGTGAAAGAAAGCGGCGCGCCGCCCGGGATGAGCGCCATGACACCGGTGAGCACGCCGAGTGTGACGGGCGAGGGGACGCCGGCAATCCAGTAGGCGATGCCGAGGATTATGCCTTCGCCGATGGCGATCAATGTCATGCCGGTGACGGTGGAGCTGATGGTGGCTGGCACGACGCGGGAAATGCGCTCCCACCGCGTCGGCAGGATGCGTTCTCCCACAAGATCGACCTGATGGGAGAAGCCGGCACCGTTGCGATAGACAAAGAACAGCGCGATCAACATGAACAGCAGGGTCAGCACGAGGTGGAACGCGCCGTTGCCCGCGGCGAGGATTGCCCGGTAGATATTGCCGATATTGGCGCCGCTGACGAGCTGGATCACTTCGCCGATCGCACCCGGTGTGCCGATATATTTCACCCATTGCTCGCCGAGCCAGGAGCCTACGCCGGGCAGCGCCGCGATCCAGTCTGGCACGGGTGCGCCCACCTTGTTGACATGCACCGCCCAGCCGAACCATTCGCGAATTTCGCTGGCCGTATAGGAAGCGGCGATGAAAATCGGCACCACGAGGAAGGTGAGGATGAGGATGATGGCGATGGAGGCGCCGAGCGTGGTGTTGCCGCCCACCTGCCGCAGAAGCCGTGTATAGACCGGCCAGCTGGCGAAGCCGATGACAAGGGCGGCCAGAACCGGAACGAGAAAGCCGTGGAAGAAGTAGATGCCCGCAAGGGCGACGAGAACCAGCAGCCAGCGCGCAGCCGATATTGGCGGGATCAGGGCGATCCGCGTCGGGCTGGCAGGACCAAGCCATCTCGGTTCGCCACTGGGCTTACGGCTGTCAATATTACTCACGGCAGGCTCTTTCTCGCATTCTCCCCGAAGGGTGCATTCACTCTGTCACACCAATACATATAAGTGCAATATAGCCGGATCACATTACCGTTGTGTGTTTATCGCTCAGCCTATTGAACGATTTTGGTAAAAATAGAACATCGGTCTTGGCGCGCGCATTGAAATATGACAATTGAACTCCGTTTTTATTGCGGCCTCCGCTTGCCGCGCCCGCTCTTCAGGTCACGCCATGCTGCGCCGTTTCTTCGCTTATTACCGTCCCTATCGCGGTCTGTTCATTCTCGATTTTTCCTGCGCGGTGCTGTCGGGCGTGCTCGAACTCGGCTTTCCGATGGCGGTGAAGGCCTTTGTGGACGTGCTGTTGCCGGGCGGTGAGTGGGGCATCATCCTTGCCGCCTCCGTCGGGTTGCTCGTCATCTATGTGCTGAATACTGGGTTGATGGCGACCGTCACCTATTGGGGACATATGCTCGGCATCAATATCGAGACCGACATGCGGCGTCTGGCCTTCGACCATCTGCAGAAGCTCTCCTTCCGTTATTTCGACAACCAGAAGACCGGCCATCTGGTCGGGCGGCTGACGAAGGATCTGGAAGAGATCGGCGAGGTGGCCCATCACGGCCCCGAGGATCTGTTCATCGCCATCATGACCTTCATCGGCGCATTCCTGCTGATGCTGTCGGTCAATGTGCCGCTGGCGCTCGTCACCGCCGCCGTCGTGCCTGTCACCGCCTGGGTGACGAGCCGTTACGGTGGCCGAATGACGCAGAACTTTCGCGCGCTCTATGGTCGGGTAGGCGATTTCAACGCCCGTATCGAGGAAAATGTCGGTGGCATGCGGGTGGTGCAGGCCTTTGCCAATGAGGACCACGAACGCGCGCTGTTTGAGAAGGACAACCAGAAATACCGCCGCACGAAGCTGGATGCCTACAAGATCATGGCGGCCAGCACTTCGCTCAGCTACATGAGCATGCGGCTGACGCAGATGATCGTGATGATCTGCGGCGCCTGGTTCGTGCTGCATGGCGGCCTGACGGAAGGCGGCTTCGTTGGCTTCCTGCTTCTGGTCGGCGTGTTTTTCCGCCCGGTGGAAAAGATCAACTCTGTCATCGAGACCTATCCGAAGGGCATTGCCGGTTTCCGCCGCTTTACCGAGCTTCTGGACACGGCGCCGGATATCACCGACGCACCGGATGCGATCGAGGCACCGGCGCTTTCCGGCGCCATTGAATATCGCCATGTCGGTTTCGGTTATGCCGAGGGCAAGCAGGTTCTCGACAATATCGACCTGAAGATCAATGCGGGCGAGACGGTGGCCTTCGTCGGGCCTTCGGGGGCCGGCAAAACGACGCTTTGCTCTCTGCTGCCGCGCTTTTATGATGTCACCAGCGGTTCGATCACCATTGACGGCATCGATATCCGCAAGATGAAGCTTGCCTCGCTGCGCAACCAGATAGGAATCGTGCAGCAGGATGTGTTCCTGTTTGGCGGCACGATCCGCGAGAATATCGAATATGGCCGGCTCGGCGCTTCCGATGTCGAAATCATGGATGCGGCGCGGCGTGCCCGGCTCGATGGCGTCATCGAAGCGATGCCGATGGGGCTCGACACCGTCATCGGTGAGCGTGGCGTGAAACTTTCCGGTGGTCAGAAACAGCGTCTTGCCATTGCCCGCATGTTCCTCAAGAACCCGCCTATCCTCATTCTCGACGAGGCGACCTCGGCGCTGGATACCGAAACCGAGCGGGCCATCCAGCAATCGCTGACGGAGCTTGCCAAGGGCCGCACAACGCTCGTCATCGCCCACCGGCTGGCAACGATCCGCGATGCGTCACGCATCGTGGTAGTAGACCAGACGGGTATTGCCGAAACCGGCGCGCATGCCGAGCTTCTGGCCGCCAAGGGCCATTACAGCCGCCTGCATGAGGCGCAGTTCAGCGGGCATCTTCAGGGTCTGAGTTAAGCGGCGCATCTTGCGCCGCATATCAGGCGTTCTCCGCTGCGTTTTCCTCGATGATGCCGGTATTCGGCTCGGGCTTGCCGGGATGGCTGGTGACGAGATAACCCATGGCGACAGCGGCGGCGACGATGACCAGCAGCACCACGCCGCTGATGGTCATCAGCCAGTCGCGCGGCCTTCGCTGCGCCATGATATATTTCGGCCACCGGTAAGGCTGGTTCGCCACGCTGAATTTATTGCCGTCTCGCATGAACTTCCCCGGACTATCGTTGCTTCGTGACAGATAAACGCGGGCATGCACGCGGCTGTTCCGCAATGGCGGGGCAGAGCGATGACAACGCCGTGAGGTTTCGCGGTAGGATTGGCCGTGGGTCCCCCTTGTTCGCTGGTCACTACACGACGGAGAAGAGTCTTTTCAGCCCAGAGACTTTGGCTGGCTGGCTTCTGGCTTAAGGCTGGAATGACGGAGCAGGGGTCTCATTTCATTAAATCCATGACGCGCTGCGCCGATGGTTGCGTTCAGGCCGAATGTTACTGCGGCCTCTCGCGCCGGCACACAGCTTCGAAACTCCGCTTGCCAGTCCACACCCTTTTATGCGAATGATTTGCAATTGCATTAATTCAATTTCCATTTGAAAGTTCGCAAGATGGACAAGCCTGTCTTTGGATGGCGGCGGAATGGCGACGATCTCTCGCTGTCCGACGTTCACAGCTCGATCAAGATAAGCCCGAATGCCGGTACGTTTCGCCGGGCGATGGCGTTCTTCGGACCCGGATATCTCGTCGCGGTCGGTTACATGGACCCCGGCAACTGGGCAACGTCGCTCGCTGGCGGTTCCAAGTTCGGTTACACGCTGCTGACGGTGGCGTTGATATCGAACATCATGGCCGTCGTTCTACAGGCGCTCTGTGCCCGTCTGGCGATTGCTTCCGGGCGCGATCTGGCGCAGGCCTGTCGCGATGCCTATCCGAAACCGGTGGCGATTGTGCTCTGGCTGCTGGCCGAAATCGCAATCATCGCGACTGATATCGCCGAGGTCATCGGCACGGCGATCGGCCTCAACCTGATTTTCGGCATTCCGCTCGAACTCGGCGTCCTCATCACGGCGCTTGACGTGTTCCTGATCCTTTATCTGCAAAGGCTTGGCTTCCGCTGGGTGGAGGCGCTTGTCATCACGCTTCTCGGCGTCATCGCGGTGTGTTTCGCCATTCAGCTGGCGCTGGCCGATCCCGACTGGAGCCAGGTGATTCGTGGTTTTGCGCCGACGACGGAGATCGTCACCAACCCCGAGATGCTCTATCTGGCGCTTGGCATTCTGGGCGCGACGGTGATGCCGCATAATCTCTATCTGCATTCAGGGATCGTGCAGACGCGCGCCATCGGCGAGACGCTGGCCGAAAAACGCGAGGCGCTCAAATTCGCGACACTCGATTCAACCATCGCCCTGACGTTTGCTCTCGTCATCAATGCCGCGATCCTCATCCTCGCAGCGGCGACCTTCAACAAAACGGGTCAGACGAATGTTGCCGAACTGGGTGAAGCGCATAGTCTGCTCGCGCCGCTGCTCGGCCTTGCGATTGCGCCGACGCTGTTCGGGGTGGCGCTTTTGTGCTGTGGCATCAACTCCACTGTTACGGCAACGCTTGCGGGCCAGATCGTGATGGAAGGTTTCCTCAAGATGCGGCTTGCCCCGTGGCTGCGCCGCCTTATCACCCGCGGCATCGCCATCATCCCCGCCGCCGGCGTCACCATCGCCTTCGGCGAAAGCGGCACGTCTCAACTGCTGATACTGACGCAGGTGGTCTTAAGCCTGCAACTTTCCTTCGCCGTCTTCCCGCTGGTCATGTTCACCGCCGACCGCGCCAAGATGGGCGAACTGTGCGCCCCGCGATGGCTCTCGGCGTTTGCATGGCTTATCGCGGTGGTAATTGCGGCGCTGAATGTGAAGCTGCTGTTTGATTTTGTGGGGTGAGGGAAGGAGTCAGGCCGCGCCTCTACGGAGCGCGGCTGCCGTTCCCTCGGGATCGACGGCGATGGCTTTCAGATAGGCGCGGGCCGGTTGATCCGGCTCGCTGCGGCCCTGTTCCCAATCACGCAAGGTGCCAAGCGGAATATGATAACGGGCGGAAAACTCTTCCTGCGTCAGTTTCAGTGCTCGGCGGATTATCTTGATGCGGAGCATTCTCGAGGCGGAAGCGAGCTGTTCGGCGGAAAGCGGTGGATTGTCGGGGTCAGCAAGCGCGTTGGTTTCCGCTTCTTCGTCGGTCATTGCGTGAAGACGCGCCCAGTCGGTTTGATCGGTTTTACCAGCCATTGTCGTCATATTCCTTGCGCTCTGCGCGCGTCGAATGTGTTGACTGCTACTTCGATGGTGGCTTTCCTGCTGCTGCCAATTTTGCGTCCAACGCGGCTTTTTTCTGAGCTGCGATTGCGGGACGTTCGTAAAAGTGTTCGAACAGCTCTTCTAATATTTCAAGGCACCATTCGGCTTCTTCTGCCTCAACATCAATCACTTGCAAGGTTGTTTTTTCATCTATTGGATGAGCTGAGAAGTTTCCAAAATTACGGATAGCATCGACCGTTTCGTGTAATCCAATCGGTAACGCTTTTTTGGGATCCGTCTCATTAATTAATGCGTCGATCTGTTTTGCTAAATCCGTCGCCTTGTAATCTAGGCTGTTTAGAATGTTTTGCAGGCATCTCCGGGAAAGAGCTGCTGAAGCTTTGGCGCTAATGGGAAGAACATCGCACGCTTCTAGGTAATCTCGAGTAATGTCATCTGGAACAAATTGCGAAATTGAGCCGCGGTTGGGACTCATTGGTTCAACCATCCGTGCGTTACCGGATGGGCTTTCGATAACAATAGTCAATTTTTTGCAGCTTGGACATACAGCCGTTTCGTAGGACCAGTTTGTAACATAACCGTTGCGGCTAAAGCTGCCAGGAACCCAATTTTCATGGAAATTAATATTGCAATGTGGGCAGCGCATATATGCCTCCAATAAAAAGTCCCGCAGTGAACCTTAATCACTGCGGGACATATTCACTTCACCTTCCAAGACTGGAAAGTGGATTCACCACTTATCCATGTATTTCTTAAGAGCAACCGCTCGTCGCACCGCAAGTATCGCACTTCTCGCAGGTGCCGTTGCGCACCATCGTGAAGTTCTGGCATTCCGAGCACATGTTCCCGGTATAGCCTTGCGCGATCGAGCGCATGCGGCGTTCGTTTTCCTTCTTCTTGGCTTCCGCCTTGGCCGATGCCGCGTCGGCGGCGGCCTTGTCGGAGAAGAGGGCGGTGGCGGTCTGCTTGGCTTCCTGAACCACGTCGTCGATTACCTCTTCGGCAATCTCTTCCGCCAGTTCCTTGGCGCGTTCTTCATAATCGCGCTTGAAGGAGACGATTTCCGAGGTGGAGATCGCGACTGTCGGTTCCAGCTTGCGGGCGGCTGAGCCTGCAAAGGAAGTGACGTTGGCCGAGGCGCGGGCGGGGGCTGCCGTTGCCGAGCCCTTGGGTTCGGAAGCAGCACGTTCGCCTTCGTTGTTGGAAACCAGCGTCGGCTTGTAACCGCGTGTCCAGCCGGTGGAGAGCAGATTGGTCTTGCCTTCCTGGATACCCTTGCCGAGTGCGGTATTGGAGAAGTCAGACGTATCGACATGCGCGAGGTCGTGGCGGCCGAGATAGGAGACGGCGAGTTCGCGGAACACGTAGTCGAGGATCGATGTGGCGTTCTTGATCGCGTCGTTGCCCTGCACCATGCCGGCCGGCTCGAACTTGGTGAAGGTGAAGGCCTCCACATATTCTTCCAGCGGCACGCCATATTGCAGGCCAAGCGAAATGGCGATGGCGAAGTTGTTCATCATCGCACGGAAAGCAGCGCCTTCCTTGTGCATGTCGATGAAGATTTCGCCGATGCGGCCGTCACCGAATTCGCCGGTGCGCAGATAGACCTTGTGACCGCCGACCGTTGCCTTCTGGGTGTAACCCTGACGGCGGTTCGGCAGCTTTTCACGCTCGCGCGATACCCGCTCGATGACGCGCTCGACGATCTTTTCGGTGATCGTCACGGCCTGCTGGGCGAGCGGCTGCTGGATCAGTTCTTCAACGAAGTCTTCGTCGTCCTCATCTTCCACCAGCGAAGCGTTGAGCGGCTGGGAAAGCTTGGAGCCATCGCGGTAAAGGGCGTTGGCCTTGAGCGCCAGCTTCCAGGACAGCATGTAGGCTGCGCCGCAATCTTCCACGGTTGCATCATTCGGCATGTTGATCGTCTTGGAGATCGCACCCGAAATGAACGGCTGTGCTGCCGCCATCATGCGGATATGCGATTCGACCGAGAGATAACGCTTGCCGATCTTGCCGCAGGGGTTGGCGCAATCGAATACGGCCAAGTGCTCGTTCTTGAGGAACGGTGCGCCTTCCAGTGTCATCGCACCGCAGACGTGCACGTTGGCCGCTTCGATGTCCTTTTTGCTGAAGCCAAGGTGCTCCAGCAGGTTGAAGCTCATGTCGGACAACTGCTCATCGGAAACCTTGAGCGTGCCCTTGAGGAAATCGGCGCCCAGCGTCCACTGGTTGAAGACGAACTTGATGTCGAAGGCGCTTTTCAGCGCGCCGTTCACGGCTTCGATCTTCTCATCGGTGAAGCCCTTGGCCTTCAGCGACGAGGGATTGACGGCAGGTGCCTGGTTGAGATTGCCGTGGCCAACGGCATAGGCTTCGATTTCGGCGATCTGGCTTTCCGAATAACCGAGCGAACGCAGGGATTCCGGCACGGCGCGGTTGATGATCTTGAAGTAGCCGCCGCCGGCGAGCTTCTTGAATTTCACCAGCGCGAAGTCCGGCTCGATGCCGGTCGTGTCGCAATCCATCACGAGGCCGATCGTACCTGTCGGCGCGATAACGGTGGTCTGGGCGTTGCGGTAGCCATGCTTTTCGCCAAGCTCCAGCGCCTTGTCCCAGGCGGCGGTAGCGTGGGCGACAAGGTCCTGATCCGTGCAATCGGAATGGATGAGGGCAACCGGGTTCACCGACAGGCCTTCATAACCGTAGGAAAGGCCATGGGCGGCGCGGCGGTGGTTGCGGATGACGCGCAGCATGTTGTCGCGGTTCGGCGCAAAGCCCGGGAAGGGGCCAAGCTCGCCGGCCATTTCAGCCGAGGTGGCATAGGAAACGCCGGTCATGATGGCGGTCAGCGCACCGGCGATAGCGCGGCCTTCGTCGCTGTCATAGGGAATGCCCGAGGACATCAGCAGGCCGCCGATATTGGCGTAACCGAGGCCGAGCGTGCGGTATTCGTAGGAGCGTTCGGCAATCTGGCGCGAGGGGAACTGCGCCATCATGACCGAGACTTCGAGAACGACGGTCCACAGGCGAACCGCATGTTCGTAATCGGCGATGTCGATGCGCTTCGTTGCCTGATCCTTGAACTGAAGCAGGTTCAGCGAAGCAAGGTTGCAGGCCGTGTCGTCGAGGAACATATATTCCGAGCACGGGTTGGAAGCGCGGATCGGGCCTTCGGCCGGCGAGGTGTGCCAGTCGTTCATGGTGGTGTTGAAGTGCAGGCCGGGGTCGGCCGATGCCCAGGCGGCGTGGGAGATCTTTTCCCAGAGGTCGCGGGCCTTCAGCGTCTTCATGACCTTGCCGTCCTTGCGGGCGGTCAGGTTCCAGTCGCCGTCGTTTTCAACAGCGCGCAGGAAGTCATCCTTCAGCGATACGGAGTTGTTGGAATTCTGGCCTGAAACCGTGAGGTAGGCTTCGGAATCCCAATCCGTGTCGTAGGTCTTGAACTGGATGTCCTTGTAACCCTGCTGCGCGAACTGGATGACGCGCTTGACGTAGTTTTCCGGCACCATGTCCTTCTTGGCAGCGCGGATTTCGCGCTTCAGGGCAGGGTTCTTGGCCGGGTCGAAGCAATCGCCGTTATCTGCCTCGCAGTTGACGCAGGCCTTCATGATTGCCTTGAGGTGCTTGGCAACGATCTTGGAACCGGTGACGAGAGCGGCAACCTTCTGCTCCTCGTTCACCTTCCAGTCGATATAGGCTTCAATATCGGGATGGTCGGCATCAACGACGACCATCTTGGCCGCACGGCGGGTGGTGCCGCCGGACTTGATTGCGCCGGCTGCCCGGTCGCCGATCTTGAGGAAGCTCATCAGGCCGGAGGACTTGCCGCCGCCGGAAAGCTTTTCGCCTTCGCCGCGCAGGTAGGAGAAGTTGGAGCCGGTGCCGGAACCGTATTTGAACAGGCGTGCTTCACGCACCCACAGGTCCATGATGCCGCCTTCGTTGACCAGATCGTCTTCGACAGACTGGATGAAGCAGGCATGCGGCTGCGGATGTTCGTAAGAGGACTTGGACTTGGTCAGCTTGCCGGTGAAGGGGTCGACGTAGAAGTGGCCCTGGCCCGGGCCGTCGATGCCATAGGCCCAGTGCAGGCCGGTGTTGAACCATTGCGGGCTGTTGGGGGCTACACGCTGGGTCGCCAGCATATAGGCAAGCTCGTCGCGGAAGGCGAGTGCGTCTTCCTCGGTGGAGAAATATTTGCCCTTCCAGCCCCAGTAGGTCCAGGTGCCGGCCAGGCGGTCGAAAACCTGACGCGCATCAGTTTCGGAGCCATAACGCTCACCCTCGGGAAGGTCCTTCATGGCCTTCTCATCGGCAACCGAACGCCACAGGAAGGAAGGAACATCGTTTTCCTCAACCTTCTTAAGCACCTTCGGCACGCCGGCCTTGCGGAAATATTTCTGCGCCAGAACGTCGGTCGCGACCTGGCTGAACTGCGCGGGAACGTCGATATCCGCCAGACGGAACACGATGGAACCGTCCGGGTTCTTGATTTCACTGACGGCCTTGCGGAATTCGATTTCCGCATAAGACGATTGGCCGGGCTTCGTGAAGCGGCGTTCGATGCGCATGGTTTCGTGTCCTCGTCCATTGGGCGCCCGGCAAAGGGCGCAAAAATTCGTTCCAGCCGTGCGAACTATGCGCGCAGCCGGTTTTTGCCGATCTGTAAGGGATGTTCATCCTTGGATGTGATCCCTGTATCTCGTGGCTTATTCGGCTGCAAGAGTCATGTGAGTACTAAATATAGTATCAACAGCTTCCTGCCGCCAGTCCCCGCGTCATGTTTTTGGCGGTATCCGCAAGGCACGCAAAATCCACCGGCGAACCGCCCCCTGATGGTCGGGACGCCCCTTCTGGACTTGCGAACTGAGATTGAAAGGAACCGGCCTCGTTACTTTCCGGTCCGTTGCCGCCGCAACATAACTGTCACTTTCCTCCTGCGGCATAGATTCGTCAAGCCATAGATTGAAACCGTTTTTTAACCACAAGATATTGTGTGCAGCGCCTGTGGAAAACGGGGATAGCAAAAGCGTTCAAAAAAATCAGTGACTTGGCGTGAGACTTTGAAGCTTGCGCGAGGCTGGTTTCCGCAGCGGAAAGCAAAAACCCCGCATTTCCGGGGTGCGGCATAAAGGCGACACTGCGGTTTTTCCGTGTTTTTTTGCCGTTACCAAAAAAGCATTTCCACACAAAAAAACCGCCCCGAAGGGACGGCTTTTCAGGCATGGTTTTGGGTTGCGACAGGCGATCAGCCGCGCGATCCCTTGGCGATCGGTTCCTGATAGGTGAAGCCCATGTCCCAGGGAAAATAAATCCAGGTGTCCTGGCTGACCTCGGTGACGAAGGTGTCAATGGTCGGCACGCCCTTCGGCTTGGCGTAAACGCAGGCAAAATGCGCCTTCGGCAACATTTCGCGCACTTCCAGTGCGGTCTTGCCGGTGTCGGTCAGATCGTCAACGACGAGCACGCCTTCGCCGCCGTCGGACATCAGCTCCGGCGCCACGCCCTTCAGGAGAACCGTGTCGCCCTGGTTGACGTAATCGTGGCGGGTGGCGATGCAGACCGTATCGATCAGGCGGATGTTCAGCTCGCGGGAAATGATCGCTGCCGGCACGAGACCGCCGCGGGTGATACAGACGATCGCCCGGAACTCCCGGCCAAGGCCGGCAAGACGCCACGCAAGCGCGCGGGCGTCGCGGTGAAACTGATCCCAGGTTACGGGAAAGGCTTTATCGGGAAGGGACATGTCGTCTACCATCTGGTCAAAATTGTCGATGGCTTTGGCTAATAGCCGCAAGACCTGCAAAAAGGCAAGCATTGCGCGCAGGCTCTTGCGGCTTCATCCACGGCTACCGGTGTTTAACGCGACAAAAGCGTCATCGCCGTCATGGAATCGAGCAGCGTGCGCGTCACGCCGCCGAACAGCAATTCCCACCAGCGGGAATGGCCGTAGGCGCCCATGACCAGAAGGTCGATGCTGTGGTCTGACAGCCGGTTTTCGATAGCCGCCTGCGGCGAGATGCCGGCGATTTTTTCCTGCGAGGTTACAGTGACGTTGACGCCGTGGCGGGCGAGTGTTGCGGCCAGTTCGGTTCCGGCAAGTCCAGACGATTGCGTTTCGCTCTCGGCCTGATCGACGGAGAAGATCTCGACGCTCTCGGCTGCAATCAGGAAGGGCAGGGCATCGAAGGTGGCACGTGTTGCCTCGCGGGAGCCGTTCCAGGCGATCAGTACACGCTTGACCGGTTTGGCAACCGTCAGCACATGCGGAACGAGAAGAACAGGGCGGCCGCTTTCATGGAGAAAGCCGTCTATATCCGAGCGGCTGTCGGAGAGTGCGGAGGAGTTGCTCTGGCGGGCGACGATGAGATCGGCGCAGCGCGCGCTATCGATTGCCGATGACGAGGCGTAACCAACCGAGGTTACAAAGCTTCGCCACTCATGCGAGATGCCATTGGCAGACAGCGTGTGTTCGAAGAGGTTTCCAACATCCGTGGTTTCCTTGTGCGCCACGTCCTGAAGCACCTGAACGGTAGCGGGGTCGGGAATTTCCATCGGCGCGACGAGCGGAACGGCGGCCAGCGTTTCCATGTGCAGGCCAATCACATGCGAGGAAAACTGGTTGGCAAGACTTACCACGAAATCGCCGAGCTTTTGCGTGTTCTCCACATTGTCGATCACTGCCAGTATCGTTTTGTAACCCATTTTTTAGCTCCTCGGTGACGCGTCGTTTTTGGGAGAGTGGCTGCCTTTGCCGGGTGCCACCTTGATTTTGGTCAATCCGCTTCGTCTCAGGCGGTTGCATCGCCCTTGCTGGCCGACAGTGTTTTTTCCTGACCAATGGTTTCGATCATCGTCGCCACTGCATCCGCCGCCGCTTTCAGGACGGTGGCATCACGGGCGCGCACGACGATCTCCGTCGAAAAGCGTTGTCCGTCATATTTCGGGTAGGAGCCGATGCTGGTTTCCGGGTGCGCTTTCTGGATTGCGGTCAGCGGCGTGCCGATGTCACCTTCGCCATAGGGAGAGCGCACCGACTGCGACATGACTTTCGCGCCGGTGCGCAGCGTTGGCATTACATTGTCCAGCATGGCCTGAAACACCTGCGGAACGCCGGCCATGACGTGGACGTTGCCGATGACGAAGCCGGGGGCGACCGAGACGGGATTGGCGATGTGGCTTGCCCCCCTTGGCATGCGGGCCATGCGCTTGCGCGCTTCGGTGAATTCCATCTCGCGCACACGGTACATGTCACCCAATATCCGCAAAGCCTCGGCATCGTGCTCGCAGGGCAGGCCGAAAGCCACGGATACCGCATCAGCGGTGATGTCGTCATGGGTCGGGCCGATGCCGCCGGAGGTGAAGACATAATCATAGCGGGCGCGCAGCGCATTCAGCGCTTCGACGATTGCATGCTCCTCGTCGGCGACGATGCGCACTTCCTTCAGGTCTATTCCGGACATGGTGAGCACATCCGCGAGGTGCCCGATATTCTTGTCCTTGGTGCGTCCCGACAGCAATTCGTCGCCGATGGCGAGCATGGCGGCGGTCACGACAGATGGGGTGAGTGAGGGATTGGACATGGGGGTACTCGTCAGCTGTTTTGTCCGACGTTAGTCCGCCGCCCGGTGAATGCAAAGCGGTTTTGAAAAAATGTCTATCTATGAAAGGTTGACGTTCCGGCGTTTCGTTCACTGATTGCGAACAGTGCGTATGCGGATGCACCGCTGGTGTGGGACCGGCCTCTGGGCTACCTTTGCATCACATGCTTGTAACGGGTCACCACTAATAATCATCGCGTTCTTAAAAAGGCTTCTGGCTAGTACGCCTGAGACGATTAACCCTAAGGATACAAAGAAAATGACAAAAGTTCTGGTGCTTTATTATTCATCTTACGGCCATATCGAGACGATGGCATATGCCGTTGCCGAAGGCGTGAAGTCTGCCGGCGCGGAAGTTGTCGTCAAGCGCGTTCCGGAACTGGTTCCTGAGGAAGTCGCCAAATCCTCGCACTTCAAGCTCGATCAGGCTGCCCCCATCGCGACTGTTGACGAACTGGCAGAATACGATGCCATCATCGTCGGCGCCGGCACCCGCTTCGGCACGGTTGCCTCACAGATGCGCAATTTCTGGGACCAGACCGGCGGTCTGTGGTTCGGCGGCAAGCTTGTTGGCAAGGTCGGCTCGGCCTTCACCTCGTCGGCCACGCAGCACGGCGGTCAGGAATCGACCATCCTTGGTTTCCTCCCCACCTTCCTGCACCACGGAATGGCCGTTGTCGGTCTGCCCTATGCTTTCCAGGGCCAGATGGGCGTCGATGAAATCAAGGGCGGCTCGCCTTATGGCGCCTCCACCATCACCGATGGCGACGGCTCGCGTCAGCCTTCTGCTATCGAACTGGAAGCCGCACGCTATCAGGGCGCACATGTCGCCAAGCTGGCCGCCAAGCTTTCCGCTTGAGCCTGCATTGCTGGAAAAAGAAATGCGGCCCGAAAGGCCGCATTTTCTTACTCCGGCATCTGACGTCGCCGGTGCCGCAGGGAATGATTTTTAAGGCGGGTCAGATCGGCAGGTTGACCATGAAAAGGCAGCTTGCAATCACGACGCCGAGCATGGAAATTTCGAGAAAACCATTCAATCCGTCACGCATTTCAATCCTCCTTGTTGATCGAAGAGAGAACGGAAAAGATTTATCGCGGTTCCATAACAGCAGAATGAAATTTAGGAAATTTTAATGCCCTGCCGCTCCGCCACAATACGGAGTGGACATTGGTGCTTCAGCCGGTAACGACGAAGGCGACCACGAGGTGACCGAGAAGGCCGATGGCGAGGCAGGAGAGGAGAAATATGAACAGGGCTTTTTTCATGTTTCCAGAAGCTTCCATCTGTTTTTACCCTTTAAACCTGTTGTCCTGACTTGTTTCGCCTCAGGACGCCATTTTAAGTCTCGACTATGGGTCTTGATGCCGTCAGGCCTTGATGTCGAGGCCAGCCTCGATTGCGGCGGCGATGAAGGCCTTGCGCGCATCCTCCGGCTTTTTCCTGCCGGCATCGACGGCGGCGCAGACCAGCAACGCCGCGTCCAACGCATCGCCGTCCTCTATCGGCCAATCCTCGATCATGGCCCAGGACGCCGCCTGCGTGGTCTCGATGCTCGTATAGTCGCCCGGCGTTTCGAACGCGATCAGGACGGGTTTTTGCCAGCGCGTGTTCATCGCTCATCCGTATTGGTTGTCGTGCCCGGCTCTAAACCAAGCGGGCAGGATGCGCAATTGGTTTCGGTTGGGTTGCGGTGCGGTCAGTCGTCGCGTCCGAACAGCCAATCGCGAATGATGCGGCGGTCTATGAGTTCGAGCGAGCGATCGGGCGCAATGCGATAGGTTTCCACCGCCCTCGTGCTGCCGTCGATGCGGAACTCGTGGCTGAAGGTACTGCCGATCGGCGATTTCGTCAGCTTGGTGCGCGGCTGGCCCTTATAGGTGATGCTGCCGGGGATCGGTTCGACATAAGCGGCCGGGCCTGAGGTCGTGCAGCCCGCAAGCGTAAGCGCGATTGCAGCCAATGATACGAGCGTTTTCATCCTGTCCTCCGAAGTGCGTCTGCGAAAACGATATGGAGGCGCAACGGTTCCCCGCGAGTGATAAAGGGCAGAGCTATTCGCACCTGCTACTTGCGTCTCGGATTTTGAGTGTCGCGCGCGACCCAGCGGAAGAAAGCGTAGACGAGCAGGCCGAAGATGAAAAGCGGGATGAGGTTCGCAAAACCGGACATATGATTCTCATTTCTCCCTCCCGATCCGGGGTCTAACCGGAGAGAAAGAGGCAAGGCAAGCGTGGCGTGCAGCGCCGCAGGTAAAATGTCCGTGTGCCTGTTTGGGGAACGGTTTGCGTGCGGCGGGAAGATCGCCGGAGGAGAAGGAAACAGGTGAGACCTGGCGCACTGCCAGTGATACCAGGTCTCCCAGTCCCCCGCCAGTTTCAGGGAACGGGTGACTTGATTTAGTATGACGAACGGTAGGCGATATACATAGACCGAGAAATTACCTCGAATAAATCGCTACCATAGTCGATGAGCAAGGGGCCGGAGCGTGGTGCGTAGCCAATCGCAGACGCCATGCGCGCGCACGACCCGCCGCGTTGTCCGCAAATGCCGTTTAACCCGTTGAATCGGCTGGAGATGCATTCTCGGCCCACGCCATAAGCGGATGGAGGAAACGGAACTTTTTGCATGTTTGGTCATTAAATACAGCGCATACCTATTATTCATGGAGGGCTAAACATGATCGGCACCATTCTCGTTATCCTCATCATTCTTTTCCTGATCGGTGCTTTGCCAAGCTGGGGTTACCACAATTACGGTTATGGTCCCTCGGGTGGCCTCGGACTGGTTCTGGTCATCGTCCTCGTTCTTGTTCTGCTGGGTCGCATCTGATCGATCCGCATTGAAGATGCAGCGACTGCCCGCACCCGCGCAAAGCGCCGGCTGCGGGCATTGTTTCTTCTGGAATATGAGTGAGATACAAAAAATGTCGGAATCCGAAGGGCTTAGGACGTGGTCGATTGCCCTTTGTCCATCGGATCGGAAAAAACAGCACATTCGGAACGAACCCTCTTGCGCGCATAATGGATTCGTTCTAAATGCCCGCCATCGCTCGAATTCATGAGCGTGTGAGGCCTCGTGGCGGAGTGGTGACGCAGAGGACTGCAAATCCTTGTACCCCGGTTCAATTCCGGGCGAGGCCTCCAAAAACTTCACCGAATAGAACCTGTTTTTTTGAACCTTTGGCTCACCTTGCGGTCATCGGCTGCCCTTGCTGTTCTAAAAAATCCCGGCCATTTCGCTTTTTCCAGCACTTAGGGCTCACCGCGCTTGAAAGCGCAGGCTTGGGCAATTATGAGATTGTTTAAAGGCGAGGGGAGACCCGTGCCGTTTTGAGCTTTTGGGGCCGAGGCTTCCCGACCGGCATCCGCGAAATTGAGGCGATAACGATATGATGGATTTCGAAACCGCACGCGCCAATATGGTCGACAGCCAGTTGCGCACGACCGACGTGACGTCGCATTCTGTGCTGAAGGCGTTTTTGAGCGTGCCGCGCGAAGCTTTCGTGCCGGCGGGTGTGCGGCAGATTGCCTATGTGGACGAGGATCTGCAGATCTGTCCCGCCCGGGATGGTCGCCCGGCCCGTTACGTCATGAAGGCCTCGCCGCTGGCGAAGCTTTTGCAGCTTGCGGCGGTGACCAAGGAAGACGTGGTGCTGGAAGTCGGCGGCGGCGCCGGTTATACCGCGGCCATCCTGTCCCAGCTCGCCGGTTCGGTGGTTTCGCTCGAATGCGATGAAACGCTGGCAGCTGAGGCGACTGAGACGCTGGCCTCGCTCGGATATGACAATGTTGCTGTTGTCACCGGCGATCTCGAAAAGGGTTATGCGGGCGAAGCACCCTATGACCTGATTTTCATCAACGGCTCTGTCGAGGAAGTGCCGGCGGCACTGACCGACCAGCTGCGCGATGGCGGACGTCTGGTCGTCGTTGTCGGATACGGTAACGCTGCCAAGGCAACCGTTTACCGTCGCGATGGCAACAGCACCTCGGCTGCAACCTCTTTCAACGCGTCGATCAAGCCTCTGCCCGGTTTTGCCAAGGCGGCCGAATTCGTTTTCTGATCTTTAAAAACGATCATTGTTTTGGACGCCGGGGTGGATTTTTCGCCCCGGCGTTTGTTTTTTACGGGTGCCGCACCGGCAGACCTGCTTCGCTCATCAATTGCCCCAAAAGACCATTCTCACAAAGCTGTGCATCACGGCGAAACTTGTCGAATCAGTGATTTAGTTCCTGACTATGCTGCCCTAGACTAAGGGTGATTCGGGGTGTGCGTATTTCTACCCCTTTTCAGGCCATCGGCCCGAAAACCGGAAGCGATTTTCGACAGGAACGGTGTGCAGATTTAAAATTTTGGAGCGTCCTTTGGGCGTCCGTGTGGACGCAAGGCGGTCTAGAGAGTGGAAACCGGGGATTGATATGGCTCAGCCAAGCGTAGCGCGTGAACCGTCCATGGAAGAGATCTTGGCGTCCATACGCCGGATCATCGAAAGCAACGAGACCGGGCCTACCGGCGCGTTTTCCGGTCAGTTGCCGCCTGTCTATGACGACGAAGACGATGGCGCAGGCGAAGCGTCCTTCGTGACGGAGGCCATCAGCCCGCCGGCGCGCGTTCCCCCCGCCGCAAACCAGGCATTTGGCGCAAGGCCGGTGCAGGATTTTTCCGCGGCCTCCGAAAAGCAGACACCAGAACAGCAGGAAATCTCGGCCGAGAAAAGCATGTCGCTTGCCGATGTCGCCGCGCGCGTTCGCGCTGCCGCCGACCGCAACGCTGCCATGGGGCCGCAGGCATTTGCTGCCCAGGCGCAGCGTGAGCCCGCGCAGGCGGCCCCGGCCGCTCATTCCTCCAGCGTACCGCAGCCTTCGGCTGCGCAACAGGTTGAACGCCCTGCGCCGCAGCGCCCGACGGATGTGCGGCCGCTGCTGGCGGCCGCTGCCGCGAGCACCAGTGAACAGCCGGCAGCTTTTGCCGCCGAGGATCGTGCTGCTGCTGCCGCTGTCGAGAGCGCAGCTTTCGAGAACCGCTTCGACCAGCTGACGCTACGTGGCGCCATCGAAACGCCTGTAGCCCAGGATCATTTCGAGATTTCGGTGCAGGAACCTGCTGTCGAGATGCCGTCATTCGATCTGGCCGAACCCAAGGAAGAGGGCGGTTTGTCGCTCAACCTCATTTCCGAGGCTGCCGGTGCGCAGATCGCCCGTTCCTTCAGCGAACTTGCGGAAATTTTCGATGGCGTCGAACGACGCTCAATCGAGGATATGGCCGCCGAAATGCTGCGTCCGATGCTGCAGGACTGGCTGGAAGACAATCTGCCGACCCTGGTGGAGCGTCTTGTGCGTGAGGAAATCGAACGTGTGGCGCGCGGCTCGCGCCGCTAGGCTCTGTTCGTCCGCATCTTGTAACATGCGCAAGATAATGAAACAGAGGCCGCTCCGGCACCGGGGCGGCTTTTTTGTTGAAGATGAAGGCGCTATGGGGTCATAGTCGCTGACGGGTCGGTTTCTGTTGACTCTCGACCATCCATCCTTATTTAAAAAAATCCACACAAGAACTCTAAAATTCAGGTCAGGAAATGCTCGAAAAGACCTACGATTCCGCATCCGTCGAACCGAAAATCGCCAAAGCCTGGGACGAGGCGAACGCTTTCCGTGCCGGCGCCAACGCCAAACCGGGCGCGGAAACCTTCACCATCGTCATCCCGCCGCCGAATGTCACCGGCTCCCTGCATATGGGCCATGCGCTCAACAACACGCTTCAGGACATATTGGTCCGCTTCGAGCGCATGCGCGGCAAGGACGTGTTGTGGCAGCCGGGCATGGACCATGCGGGCATCGCCACGCAGATGGTCGTCGAGCGCAAGCTGATGGAACAGCAGCTTCCGGGCCGCCGCGAAATGGGCCGTGAGGCCTTCGTGGAGAAGGTCTGGGAATGGAAAGCCGAATCCGGCGGTTTGATCTTCAACCAGCTGAAGCGTCTCGGCGCGTCCTGCGACTGGTCGCGTGAGCGCTTCACCATGGATGAGGGGCTGTCCGAGGCCGTTCTCGAGGTGTTCGTCACCCTTTACAAGCAGAACCTGATCTACAAGGACAAGCGCCTGGTCAACTGGGACCCGAAGCTGCAGACCGCGATTTCCGACATGGAAGTCGAACAGCTGGAAGTGAAGGGCAACCTTTGGCACTTCCGTTATCCGCTGGAAAAGGGTGTGACCTATCAGCACCCGATCGCATTTGACGAGGAGGGCAAGCCCACCGAGTTCGAAACGCGCGATTACATCGTTGTTGCTACCACGCGGCCAGAAACCATGCTCGGCGATACCGGTGTTGCGGTGAACCCGGAAGACGAGCGCTACAAGGGTATCATTGGCAAGCATGTCATCCTGCCGATCGTTGGCCGCAAGATCCCGATCGTTGCCGATGACTATGCCGATCCGACGGCCGGAACTGGCGCCGTGAAGATCACGCCTGCGCACGACTTCAACGATTTCGAGGTCGGCAAGCGTTGCGGTCTGCGCGCCATCAACGTCATGAATATCGATGGGACGATCTCCATCAAGGAGAACGAGGATTTCCTCGAGGGCCTAAATCATCCGGCGGCGCTGCACGGCGCATGGGATCGTCTGGAAGGACAG
The DNA here is from genome assembly GCF_000381165.1 of Agrobacterium sp. 10MFCol1.1. Classification (NCBI taxonomy): domain Bacteria; kingdom Pseudomonadati; phylum Pseudomonadota; class Alphaproteobacteria; order Hyphomicrobiales; family Rhizobiaceae; genus Agrobacterium; species Agrobacterium sp. 10MFCol1.1. Next base: position 76,543 of record NZ_KB906078.1, read on the forward strand.
GATCGTTTCTTCGCCCGCAAGGTCATCGTCGAAATCTTCGAGGAAGCCGGCCTGCTCGACAAGATCGAGCCGCACAAGCACGTCGTGCCGCATGGCGACCGTGGCGGCGTGCCGATCGAGCCGCGCCTCACAGACCAGTGGTGGGTGGACAACAAGACCCTGGCTCAGCCGGCCATTGCCTCGGTTCGCGAAGGCCGCACCAATTTCGTGCCTAAGAACTGGGAAAACACTTATTTTCAGTGGATGGAGAACATCCAGCCCTGGTGTATCTCGCGGCAATTGTGGTGGGGACACCAGATTCCGGCATGGTACGGCCCTGACGGGCAGGTCTTCGTTGAAAAGACCGAGGAAGAGGCGCTTCAGGCCGCTATCCAGCATTATATTGCCCATGAAGGTCCGTGGAAGGCCTGGGTCGAAGAGAAGCTTGAAAACTTCAAGCCGGGTGAAATTCTGACCCGTGACGAAGACGTTCTCGATACTTGGTTCTCATCGGCGCTGTGGCCGTTCTCGACGCTCGGCTGGCCGGAAAAGACACCGGAACTGGCGCGGTATTATCCAACCAATGTGCTTGTCACCGGTTTCGACATCATCCCGTTCTGGGTCGTCCGCATGATGCAGATGGGTCTGCATTTCATGAAGGACGATGCCGGCAATCCGGTCGAGCCGTTCAGCACCGTCTACATCCATGCGCTGGTTCGCGACAAGAACGGCCAGAAGATGTCCAAGTCCAAGGGCAACGTCATCGATCCCCTGGAACTGATCGACGAATACGGTGCGGATGCGCTGCGCTTCACACTCGCCATCATGGCGGCGCAGGGTCGTGACGTGAAACTCGATCCGGCACGTATCGCCGGTTATCGCAACTTCGGCACGAAGCTCTGGAACGCCACGCGTTTTGCCGAAATGAACGGCGTAAAGCGCGATCCGCATTTTCTGGCCGAAACCGCATCGCTGACGATCAACCGGTGGATACTGACCGAGCTTGCCAACACCGCGCGCGATGTGACGGCGGCTCTTGAGAACTTCCGGTTCAACGATGCATCCGGCATCCTCTACCGTTTCGTCTGGAACCAGTTCTGCGACTGGTACCTGGAACTGCTCAAGCCCGTGTTCGGTGGCGAGGATGAGGCGGCAAAGGCGGAATCGCAGGCCTGCGCGGCCTATGTTCTGGATGAGATCTACAAGCTCCTGCATCCCTTCATGCCTTTCATGACGGAAGAGCTGTGGGCGCATACGGCGGGCGAGGGCGAGGAGCGGGCTGATCTTCTCTGCCTTACCGACTGGCCGACTCCGGAATTCCGCGACGATGCCGCGGCTGCGGAAATCAACTGGCTGATCGATCTGGTTTCGGGCATCCGCTCGACGCGTGCCGAGATGAACGTGCCGCCGGGCGCCACCGCATCGCTGGTGGTGGTGGGTGCCAATACCTCGACAGAAGCGCGGCTGGACCGCCATGCCGCCGCCATCCGGCGCCTGGCGCGTGCCGATGAAATCCGTGGTGCCGATGTGGCGCCCAAGGGCTCCGCGCAGATCATCATCGGTGAGGCCACGGTCTGCCTGCCGCTCGGCAACCTCGTCGATCTCGCGGCCGAAAAGGCCCGTCTCGAAAAGGCGATCGGCAAGGTGGACGCGGAAATGGAACGCATCGACAAGAAGCTGTCGAACGAAAAATTCGTGGCCAATGCCGATCCGGAGGTTGTGGCCGCCGAGCGCGAGCGTAAGGCGGAACTGGAAGTTCAGCTGACAAGTCTTCGAACCGCCCTGCAGCGGGTCAGCGAAGCAGGATAAGGTTCCTGTTGCGTGTAAAATCAAAACGCCCCGTGAAAACGGGGCGTTTTGCGTTCTGTAAGGGCCGGCTCAATTCATTGCTGCGTTGCAATGGCGAATCATGCACTGCGTGACAGCGCGATTATTTCTGCCGCGAGGCGCACAAAACCGCGCGGGAAGACGAAAAAGATCAATAAAAACGGCCTGATAAGCGATTTTCTTCGGAAACGTCCAACTGTGGTTATTTGGCGACATTTCCGGTGTGGATTGGGAGTTTGTTTCGTTTTGTGTCGTTTTTTCTAATTGGATTAGAATAATAGCCTAAAATGATTATGTAAGATGCCAAACATCAAAAACTTACGTAAAAAAATGGCCATCCGGTGGCAACCGCGCCGCACCACGGCAGATTGTCATTTGCCGCAAAGCATTTCACTCTCTCAATGATCACATTGCCTTGATTGGGGAGAGAGATGGCAAAAACTGCATTTTTTCGCGGCGCAGTATGTTTCGTAGCCAGCATCGCGGCGGTCACGCCTTCACTGGCGGGCGGCCTCGAGCGCGGTGGCTACAATATCGACCTGCTGTTCGACCCGTCCGACTATGTTCTCGACAGTTCCGCTACATTCGTTGCGCCGCAGCGCAAGGTTGAGAATGCGCGTGACAATCCGCTGAAGAGCGGTCCGCTGCCTGCGACTTGGTCAAGGAGCGCAGATGACTCTGAAAACTTCTGGTCGACCCGCATCGGCGCCAAGGCGGCAATCGGCGATTTCGGCGACTGCATGTTCGATTATTCGCAGCCTTGGGGCGCGCACCTCAATCCCGGCATCTGGCAGGGATCGAGCTACAATATCGAAACCAAGGTAAAGTCGCACAATTACGCCACCACCTGCCGTGTGAAGTTTGATCTTGGCAAGGGCGACTTCTCGATTATTGGCGGCGGCTTTTACCAGGAGATCAGCGGTTATAAATACCGTCAGGTTCTTGGCCCAGCTGTTCTTGGCCTCAATCCGGCCTGGTCCAGCTTCAGCGGCGTCGGCAAACTTGAGATGGAAGGTGACGGTTGGGGTTGGCGCGCCGGCGTTGCCTACGAAATCCCCGAGGTCGCCTTCCGGGCGAGCCTTGTTTATAACAGCGCCGTCGATCATGACCTGACCGGTTTCGCCGACGTCAGAGGAGTTCCGCAGACGCCGCCGTCCATCTCTCCGACGCTGGCGAAATACGGCGGCAAGCTGGTGCCGATCTATGGCTCCGTTTCGATGCCAGACAGCATCGAACTGAAGGTGCAATCCGGCATAGCGCCGGACTGGCTCGCTTTCGGTTCGGTGAAGTGGACTGACTGGAGCCAGATTCAGGTCATTCCTTTCTGCGCGGTAGGGACGTCTCCCTGCGTTCCGAGCGGCGCTGACACGCTGAACACGCTAGACCTGTTTTATCGTGATGGCTGGACGATCTCCGGCGGCGTTGGTCATAAGTTCAACGAGCAGTGGAGCGGTGCTGTGAGCCTGACCTGGGATCGCGGTACATCGACTGTTATCGGCACCCAGACCGACACCTGGACGCTGGGCACGCAGATCGTCTACTCGCCGAACAAGAATATCGAGTTCAAGGTTGCCGGTGCTCTCGGCCTCCTGACCTCCGGTAGCTCATCCATCAACGGTGGACCTTGCGGTGCGGGCTTCACCTGCGGCAACGAGGCGGGCTACGACTTCGGCAACGATCTCGTGGCTGCGATCTCTACGGGCGTCAAGGTCAAATTCTGACACCATTCGCCACACCTGAACGAAAAGAAAGGTCCGGTTTACCAACCGGACCTTTTTTCATTCCCGACTATGATTCCTGCTCGATAAAAATTTCTAGCCCGAAAGTTTTGTGACGATTTGGCAACACTTTTCTGCAAGCGTGGTGCCGCGTTGGAATGTGGGCATATCTGTCCATTTCCCGCCACAAACAAGGTGCTTGGCTTCTGTTTATGGACGCGGGGATGGAAGAACATGCAGGCGTTTGATGTGGGCCTGCGGAGTTGCGAAGAGTGAAAACGGGTTTGGATTCAGGGTTTAAGCAAGTAATACGGGAATTTGATCCGGGTTTCTTGTTTGGCGCTGACCGGCAGGCGGTCAAACGCCGTTATATTGCCGGAAATTATGCCTATATCTGTCTCACTGAAAATTTGGAGCAATTGCCGCATATGACCACCGGCAGTGCGCTGGAAAGTGCTGCCGGAAAGACGCAGTGTGTTCGAAAAATCGCGACCCGGCGGGGTTCAGCTTTGCAGTATTCCGCAAGTATTGGCTATATGCCGGGAAGAGTGAGAGAAGTTCGCCTAAATGCTGAAATGTGAAGCACATGTTCTAAAGCCGCTCATCATGAGCCTTTTGCTTGCGTCGCTCGCAATGCCGGTGCTGGCTTTCGACATCAACGCAGGCGTTACCAAGGAATCCGGGCCCTTCGACCTGTTCAAGTTCGGCTTCAAGGCCTACAAGAACGGTAACAAGGACGAAGCCGTCGAGGCCTATCGCTATGCGGCCGAAAAGGGCCATACCGGCTCGCGCTGGGCGCTTGCCAATATGTATGCCTTCGGCGATGGCGTTGCCAAGAACGACTTCGAAGCTTTCAAGATTTACAGCGAAATTGCCAGCCAGGGCGTCGAGCCGGGCTCCGAGGATACCGGCTTCTTCGTCAACGCGCTGCTTTCTCTTGCCGATTATTACCGCCACGGCATTCCCGGCACTCCGGTAAAGATGGACCTGTCGCAGGCCCGCCAGCTCTATTTTCAGGTGGCTTCCACCTTTGGCGTGGCTGAGGCCCAGTTCCGTCTGGCGGAAATGATCCTTGCGGGTGAGGGCGGCCGGGCGGATGTGCAGCAGGCCAAGAAGTGGCTCAATCAGGCACGCAAGCACGGCCATGCCGGCGCCATGTCGATTTTCGGTAATCTGCTTTTCCAGGAAGGCCAGACGACGCAGGGACTCGCCTTCATGACGGCCGCGCTCGACAAGTGCACGGCGGTGGATTGCACCTGGATCCAGACCCTTCAGGAACAGGCTTTTTCGCTCGCGGGTGAAAACGATCGCCGCGCGGCTATCGCGCTGGCGCAGAACATGCAGATCGATGATCCGAACTGACAATTACGTCTATTGTGGCTGAGGCGACTCAGAGCACGTCCTGTTTAAACGGAATCGTTTGACGTTCTCTAACTCTTTGTTTCGGCGTACTTTTACCGGAAATTCTCTAGCTCGCCCGGCGAGCGCCGTTCAATTGATCGGCGTAAAATTGAAATAACCGCAGACCGGTACGTGGTCGGACGGTTTTTCCCAGGCCCGCACATGTTTTTCGATGCTCACCGATTCCAGCCTGTCGGCCGCTTCCGCCGACAGCATCAGGTGATCGATGCGGATGCCGTTATTCTTAGGCCATGCGCCAGCCTGATAATCCCAGAAGGAATAAAGTCCGGGTTCATCCGTCGTCGCGCGTGCGGCATCGGTAAAGCCGAGATTTTCCAGCCTGCGGAATGCCGAGCGCGTCTTGGGCAGGAACAGCGCATCGCCCGCCCAGACCCGCGGATCGTGGCAATCGAAGGGTTCGGGGATAACGTTGTAGTCACCCGCCAGAATAAGCGGCTCCTCAAGAGCAAGGCGATCTTCGGCAAAGCGGCGCAGCCGCTCCATCCATGCGAGCTTGTAGGGATATTTGACCGGATCGTCAGGCGGATTGCCGTTCGGCAGGTAGAGCGAGCAGACCCGGATCGCACCGCCATCGATGGAAAACACGCCCTCGATGAAGCGCGCCTGTTCATCGGCATCGTCGCCCGGCAGGCCGCGATTGATCTCGTCGGGCTTCATCTTCGACAGAAGGGCGACGCCGTTGAAACCCTTCTGGCCATGGGTCTCGACGTGATAGCCGAGCGCTTCCAGCTCAAGGCGGGGAAAGCCTTCGTCAACCGACTTGATTTCCTGAAGGCAAACGATGTCGGGCGATGAATCCTTCAACCACTGGCAGAGGTTTTCGATACGCGCCTTGACGCCGTTGATGTTCCAGGTGGCAATCTTCATCGGAGTTTCCCTTTTGTGAGGTTACTTTTACCCGATGCAAAAGCGATTGCCACCGTTTTTGGAAACGGCGGGTGAGGATGTGGTGGATAGAAGCCGGGGCAGGGTAGATCAACAGCTATGGATGCACCGCAGCTCCCCAAACCCTCATTCCTGTGACGAGCGCAGGAACGAGGGCGGAGAGAAAGGCGTGAATGATCTCAAGCTTGGCGCTTGATATCACCATTAAATAGAAAAGCTGGTGCCGCAGCCGCAGCTTGCGACCGCGTTCGGGTTCTTGATCTGGAAGGATTGGCCGAGCAGATTGTCGACGAAGTCGATTTCAGAGCCGGCCATATAGACAACCGACAGGCTGTCGATCAGCACCTTGGCGTCGCCACGCGCAATCACGATGTCGTCATCGGCGGGGTCTTCCGCCAGGTCGAACTTGTAGGAGAAGCCCGAGCAGCCGCCGCCTTCCACCGAAACACGCAGAGCCTGCTTGCCCGCATCCGCTGCGACGATCTGGGCGATTCGCTTCGCTGCGGCTTCCGAAAGTGTAATGTCGCTGTTTTCCATGTCGTTCCTCGTGCCGGGGTCAAGAACCGGAGAGCAATAGATTTGTCGTCGCCATTATAAACTAGTCAAATAAACGGTCTATAGCGATGTCCGCAACGGCCTTTGCAGCGATGATGCTTTGCGCCGACCTTTGCGATAGGTATGAAGGGTGGATGAAAAGGTCAATGGTCAAAGGCCATGGACTTCGGGTCAAATGAAGTCCCGGCCAGAGAACAGTACAGGTGGATGAATGATTATAGACCAGCGCGCATTGGGTTTCGGAAGTGGCGAGAGGGCGGTTTTCGCCTCTGATCCATGGACCACGCGCGGGCGTCTTTTTGCCGAGGAGGGTAGCCTGACGCGCTCGGAGTTCCAGCGCGACCGGGACCGCATCGTCCACACCACGGCCTTTCGCCGGCTTAAACACAAGACGCAGGTTTTCATCAGCCCTGACGGCGACCATTACCGCACCCGGCTCACCCACACGATTGAGGTGGCGCAGATTGCCCGCGCACTCGCACGTGCTCTGAAGCTGGACGAGGATCTGGCCGAGGGCGTGGCTCTGGTGCATGATTTCGGCCACACGCCGTTCGGCCATACCGGTGAGGATGCGCTGGATGCGGTGTTGTTGCCCTATGGCGGCTTCGATCACAACGCGCAGTCGCTGCGCATCGTCACCAAGCTGGAGCGCCGCTACGCCGAATATGACGGCATCAACCTGACATGGGAGACTCTGGAGGGGCTGGTGAAGCACAATGGCCCGCTGGTCAATGCCGAGGGCGAGGGCGTGAAGGGCCCGGTTCCGCTGCCCATCCTCGAATATTGCGAGCTGCAGGATCTGGAAATCGGCAGCTATGCCAGCCTTGAGGCACAGATGGCGGCTATTGCCGACGACATCGCCTATAATACCCATGATATCGATGACGGCCTGCGTGCCGGTTATCTGAGCTTCGAGATGCTGGAAGAGGTGCCTTTCCTCAGCAAGCTGATGGACGAGGTACGTGCGAAATATCCCGTGCTCGACAAGGAACGCTTCGCCAATGAAATCATGCGCCGCCAGATCACCCATATGGTCGAGGATGTAATCGGGGTCGCGCAGCAGAATCTTTCCCGGCTGAAACCGAAGAGTGCGGCCGATATCCGCGCCGCTGATTTCACCGTCGCGACTTTCTCGCCGGAAATGGCTGAAACCGACAGGCAGATCAAGAAACTGCTGTTTGCCCATATCTACCGGCATCCGGAAATCATGCGCATCCGCGCCGGCGCTACGCAGATCGTTACCGACCTTTTCCACCGTTATATGGAAGTGCCGGCAGAGATGCAGAGTCACTACTGGGTGGACAGCATTTCCGGTATGAGCAAGGCCGCAAAAGCCCGCCATGTGGGGGATTATCTGGCTGGTATGACCGACAGTTATGCACTGCGCGCCCACCAGCGGCTGTTTGACCACACCCCCGATTTGCGATAGGGCAGCGGGCGATCGCGAAGCCAACCCGGTTATGATGGCCGGACATGAACAGAAGCCCTTCGCGCAGGTTGGAACGATGAACATTTTTGCCGATTTCGATACCAGGATCAAAAACGCGCTCGAGACTCTCGATCTCGTGAAAGAGAACCGCGAAAAGGTCGATTTCAGTCGAATTACGGTCGAATCCCCGCGCGATCTAAGCCATGGCGATGTCGCAACCAATGCCGCTATGGTGTTGGCGAAGCCGCTCGGCACCAATCCCCGGGCGCTGGCCGAACTCATCGTGCCAGCCCTTCAGGCCGATGGCGATGTCGATAGCGTCAACGTCGCCGGTCCCGGCTTCATCAATCTCAAGGTCTCTGTCGGTTACTGGCAGCGTCTTCTTGCCGATATGATCGGGCAGGGCATCGATTTCGGCCGCTCGAAGATCGGCACGGGTCAGAAGATCAACGTCGAATATGTCTCCGCCAACCCCACCGGTCCTATGCATGTCGGCCATTGCCGTGGTGCTGTCGTGGGTGACACGCTGGCGAACCTGCTCGCCTTTGCCGGTTATGGCGTGACCAAGGAATATTACATCAACGACGCCGGCTCGCAGATCGACGTGCTCGCGCGTTCGGTCTTCCTGCGTTACCGCGAGGCGCTTGGCGAAGATATCGGCGCCATTCCGTCGGGCTTCTACCCCGGTGACTATCTCGTTCCAGTCGGCCAGGCGCTGGCGGATGAATATGGCATCAAGCTGCGAGCCATGCCCGAGGAAAAGTGGCTGCCTATCGTCAAGGACAAGGCGATCGCCGCAATGATGGTGATGATCCGTGAGGATCTGGAGACGCTGAACGTCAAGCACGACGTGTTCTTCTCGGAGCGCACGCTGCATGAGGGCAATGGCGGACCCATTCTCTCGGCCATCAATGATCTCACCTTCAAGGGCCACGTCTACAAGGGCACCCTGCCGCCGCCGAAGGGCGAATTGCCGGAAGACTGGGAAGACCGCGAGCAGACGCTGTTCCGGTCCACCGAGGTGGGCGACGACATGGACCGCGCGCTGATGAAGTCGGACGGTTCCTACACCTATTTCGCCGCCGACGTCGCCTATTTCAAGAACAAGTTCGATCGCGGTTTTTCCGAGATGATCTATGTGCTCGGCGCCGACCACGGCGGCTATGTGAAGCGGCTTGAAGCGGTTGCGCGCGCCGTCTCGGAAGGCAAGTCGAAGCTGACGGTTCTTCTGTGCCAGCTCGTGAAGCTGTATCGCGATGGCGAGCCGGTGAAGATGTCGAAACGCTCAGGCGATTTCGTCACGCTGCGCGATGTGGTGGACGAAGTAGGTCGCGATCCCGTGCGATTCATGATGCTCTATCGGAAGAATTCCGAGCCGCTGGACTTCGATTTTGCGAAAGTGACCGAACAATCGAAGGATAATCCGGTCTTTTACGTGCAATATGCGCATGCCCGTTGCATGTCCATCTTCCGCCAGGCGCAGGAAGCGTTTCCGGGTCTTGCGCTCTCGCAGGACGACATGTCGTCTTCCGTTGCTTTGATTAGCGATATCAACGAGTTGCAGCTGGTTGCAAAGCTTGCTGAGTACCCGCGCCTGATCGAATCCGCAGCCCTTGCGCACGAGCCGCACAGGCTTGCTTTTTACCTCTATGATCTCGCCAGTTCCTTCCATGGACACTGGAACAAAGGTAAAGACCATCAGGAATTACGTTTTATTAACGATAAAAACCGAGAATTGAGCATTGCCAGACTCGGGCTGGTGAATGCTGTCGCGAATGTTTTGAAGTCTGGTCTTACGCTTTTAGGAGCGGACGCGCCTGACGAGATGCGATAACATATCACCATTATTTGCTCACAATACGCTGGCAAGAGCTGCAATGCGTAGATGGTGGAACACGTAATGGTCGAAAAAAATGTCGCGTATAACCGGGACGCCCGGTCTGAAGGGTTCGCTGACAACGATCCTCTGGCAGAACTGGCGCGTATCGTTGGTTTCGATGAGCGTCCTTCGCATGCGGGTTCCGAAGCTGCGCCACGCGCCGGCTCTGCGGCAACCCGCCGCGAACCCGAATTCAATCTCGAAGACGAGTTGCTTCGAGAGTTCGAGGTTTACGATGCGCCGCATGCCGATCCGGTCGTTCTTGACCCGGCAAACGATGTGCGTGCGGGCATCCACCCCAGCGACTTCATGCAGCGCGTCGAATCGGTTTTCGCCCGGCGTGAGCCTGAGCTTGCGCCAGCGGAAGAACCCGTGTTCGAGGCAAGCCCCGCACCCGAAGTGAGCCAGGAGCCACTTCCCGAGGCCGATCAGGCCTACATTCACAATTACGTCGAGACGTCGACGCAGGACATCCGCGCGGATTTCCGTGATGATGCCGGTGCGGTTGCCGAGGTGTTCGATGTGCATTCGCGCCAGTCGCGCCCTGCCGAGCCGGTGGTTTACCAGCAGGCTGCATGGGAAGATCCGCAGGCTGTCGAGCCGGCTCAAAGCACCTGGCACGCTATGCCTGAGCTTCCGGCCGATGTTTCGAGCAATATTGCGCATTCCGATCAGAGCCATGCGCCTGAGCCGCAGGCTTTCGATCTTGCCGATGAGGTAGAGATCGCCGTCGCCGAAGCGCCTGCACCGATTTCCGTGCGTCCGCCTTCGCATGGTGGCCGTTCTTCGCTGGAATTTTCCAGCCTGCGTCTGCCGCTTGCCAATTTCGGCGCGCGCCGCGATGTTGCGGCAGGTGATCCCAAGCGGATCGAGCCGAGGGCCGAAGCGCTGCCTGCAGCCCGGATCGAGCCACAGGCCGAACCAGTTCCGGTGCCTGAGCCCGTCTTCGTTCAGGCGGAAGAAACTGCACCCACCTTTGCTCCTTCGGTTGCAGAAAAGCCGGTTGAAACAAATCTTTCGCCGATGGACGAGCTGATCTACGGCGTTGCGAAATATTCCATTCCCGGACGCGGCGAAGAGCCTGTCGTTCAGGATGCCCCCATCGCACAGGCTGCGCCGATCGTTCCGGCTGCAAGAGTGGAGCCGCCTTTGGTTGCCACGGCGCCGGTTGCCGCAGCCCCTGTAAAGGCAGCCCCGGCCGTAACAGCGCCGCCCGTTCAGGAGCCGGACTTTGGGGATTTCGCAGGTTTCAACGACGATGATTTCGAGCTTGCGCTTGATGATCTCGATCTTGACCTCGACCTGTCCGAAATCGCTGCAGCGGAAGTCGCACCTGCGCCTGTGCCGCAGCCCGTTCGCCAGCAGCCGGTCGCTCCGGTAGCGGTTGCTGCCGCCGCGCCGCAGCCGGTGCGGGAACAGCCAGCACCTCAGCCGCGCCCGGCCCCGGTTGCTGCAATTCCGGTAGCCGCGCCTCCGGTTCAGCCGCGTCCGGTCGCAGCCGCACCGCAGCCGGTTGCACCACAAACGCTTGAAAGCCTGCCTTTCGATCCCTCGCAGATCGGTGAGACGGAAGAACATCCGGAAAATATTACCGAGATGGACGTGCCGGAACTGCCGGTCGGCGTTTTCGAACCCAAGCCTGTCGCCCGTCGTCACGAAGAAGACCTCGATATCGACACCGAGCTCGCAACGCTGTTTGCCCCGGCGGTTGCCGGTGGTCTCGACCGTCACAAACATGCGGAAAACCGGGCTGCTGCCCCGCAGGCGCGTCCTCAGGCACAGGGTCCGGAGGAGGTCGACGAATTTGAGCGGGCGCTGGAAGAAGATTTCCGCCGCTCCATGCAGGAGGCTGCTGCCTCGCGTGGCAATGCGCCGCGCGATGCCGAGAATACTTATGTCGACCATCAGCCGGCCTATCGCGAAGAAGAAGAACGCGGCGGTCGCCGCTGGATCATGCCGGTTGCCGCAGCAATCGGTCTGGTGCTTGTCGGTGGTGGTGTTTACGCGCTGATGTCGGGCGGTTCGTCCGGTGCGGGCTCCAATGGCGCGCCGGTCATCATTTCCGCCGATAACGACCCGATGAAGGTGGTGCCGGAAAATCCGGGTGGCCGCGTCGTGCCCAATCAGGACAAGGCGGTTTACGATCGCGTGGCCGGTGGTAGCGCTGCCGATCCGAAGCAACCGGCGCTGATCTCCAGCAACGAAAAGCCTGTCGATGTGGTCCAGCGTACGCTGATACCCGAACAGCTGCCGCTGGAAGGTGAAAACGACGCGGACATGGAAGCCACCGGAACGCCGGTTGGCGAGACTGAAGATCCGCGCCTGCTTTCTCCGGAAGAAAAGGCCAGCCAGAACGAAGGTGCCGGTGCGACGGGCGTTTCGCCGCGCAAGGTCCGCACCATGATCGTCAAGCCTGATGGTACGCTGGTTGCACAGGAAGTCGATGCGCCTGCTGCCCAGCCACCGAAGGCCGACAAGGTCGCGGAGCTTGCTGCACCGCAGGCAGCCAAGCCGGGTGAGGGCGCTCCCGCCGTCATCGCCGCTTCGCGTGTTCCGGCTGCGCCTGAACACCCGCAGGCCAATACGCCAGCCGCTTCCTCCACACCGGCGTCGCAGTCGGCTGCGCCCGTTCCTTCGGCGCGTCCGTCTGCACAGCCTTCCAATGTGGTGGCAACGGTGACCAATCAGGGCAACGTCCGTCCAGCTGCAACTGCTCCGGCCCAGCCGCAGGCTGCACAGCAGCAGACAGCAGCCGCCATGCCCGCAGCAACGAGCGCGCCGTCTTCGGGTGGTTATTACATCCAGATTGCGTCCCTGCCGAGCCAGGCGGAGGCCCAGAAGTCCTACCAGAACATGTCGGCCAAGTTCGGTTCGGTCATTTCTGGTCGGGGCGTCGACATCAAGGCCGCTGAGATCGCCGGCAAGGGCACGTTCTACCGAGTCCGCATCCCGGCAGGCGACAAGAACGAAGCCGTGGCGCTGTGCGAAAAGTTCCGCGCAGCTGGCGGCAGCTGCCTGGTGGCGCGCTGATAGCAACTGATCCGGTTGAGTGAAGATTGGGGCTGCCGTCTAAGGCAGCCCTCGCAGTGGGGAAAGGCTTTCCTCACATTCGACGTCATCCTCGGCCCCGTGCCGAGGATCTGCCAACGTTTCGCCAACCGGTCGGTTGCAGATGCTCGGGAAAGGCCCGAGCATGACGGCGGAGGGGTTGTCGACTTATCCCCGACGCCTTGCGGTATAAGGCCATTTCCCCATTCTGTGAGCGTGACATCATGACCGATTGCAAAGCTATGATCCTCGGATGCGGCGGGCTTACGCTTTCCGCTGACGAGATTGCCCTTTACCGCAATGAGCGGCCCTGGGGTTTCATCCTGTTCGGGCGCAATATCGGTGATGCGCAACAGATTACCGATCTCGTCGCCTCAATGCGCGATGCCGTCGCGCGGCCGGATGCCCCGGTTCTGATCGATCAGGAAGGCGGGCGCGTTCAGCGCATCAAGCCTCCGCTTTTGCAGGCCTATCCGAATGCCCGCATTCTTGGCGAGATATACGAGCGTGACCGCGAGGAAGGCCTGCGCGCGGCGTGGTTGATGTCGCGTCTGCATGCCTTCGATCTCATGAAATTCGGCATCAATATCGATTGCCTGCCGGTGCTCGACGTGCCGGTGGAAGGCGCCAGCAACGTCATTGGCAACCGGGCCTATGGCTACAGCCCGACCATGGTGGCGGAGATGGGGCAGGCGGCGGCTGACGGTCTCAAGGCGGGCGGCATGTTGCCTGTCATGAAACACATGCCGGGCCACGGTCGCGGCATGGTGGATTCGCACCATGAATTGCCTGTTGTCGATGTGCCGCTGGACGAGCTGGACGCCCATGATTTTGTGCCATTCCGCGCGCTGAACCGTGAATTGATGGCGATGAGCGCGCATCTGGTGTTCAACGCCGTCGATCGGGAGCGTCCGGCAACGACCTCGCCAAAGGTGATCGAGGAGATCATTCGTGGGAGAATCGGCTTTGACGGTCTGTTGATGTCCGACGACAGTTCCATGAATGCGCTGAAGGGCACGCTTGGCCAGCGTGCCGCGAATATTGTTGCGGGTGGCTGCGATATAGTCTTGCATTGCAACGGCGTGATGGGTGAAATGCTTGAGGTCGTGAAGGAGGTTCCCGTTCTTTCCGGCCGTTCGCTGGAGCGGGTGCGGGCCGTGGAAGCGGGTTTTCCCGCCGCTGATGCCTCCGACGAAGCTGAACTGAGAGCCGAATTCAACGCCATGTGGGCCGTTTCCTGACAATCGGGCGGCGGCCCGGTACTCGGGACGACAGGCCGGACGCCCGGCGGATGGAACAATGGCAGCAGACAAGTCTCGTACTTCAACGCCCATGGACAAGCTCTGGCAGGATGTGACGCCGGAGCGGCTGACGGGCGAGGCCGGGCTGGTGATCGATGTCGCGGGTTTCGAAGGCCCGCTCGATCTGCTGCTACACCTTGCCCGCACGCAGAAGGTCGATCTGTCGCGCATTTCGGTGCTGGCGCTTGCCGAGCAATATCTGCAATTCGTGGAAACAGCCCGCCGCGTGCGCATCGAGCTTGCGGCCGACTATCTGGTGATGGCGGCCTGGCTTGCCTTCCTCAAGTCCAAGCTTCTCATTCCGCAGCAGGCGAAGGATGACGGCCCCTCCGGCGAAGAAATGGCCGCGACGCTGGCCTTCCGGCTGAAACGTCTGGAGGCGATGCGGGAGGCGGCTGAACGCCTCGTCAACCGCGCCCAGCTTGGCCGCGATATCTTCGCCCGTGGCGCGCCGGAGCATATTCCGCATATCAACCGCTCGGCTTACGAGGCGAACCTCTACGATCTCCTGAGTGCGTATGCCAATCTGCGGCAAAGGCAGGCCATCACCCAGGTCACAATTGAAAAGCGGCAGGTCTGGTCGCTTGTGGAAGCCCGGGAACTCCTGAACAGTCTGCTCGGGGATGTCGGCGAGTGGACGGTGCTCGACCAATATCTGCTGCAATATGTGCCTGACCCCGCGATGCGCGTGACGGCAATCGCCAGCGCTTTCGCCGCCTCGCTGGAGCTGGTGCGCGAGGGATCGCTGCAAATCCGGCAGGAGGGCGCGTTCCAGCCCATCTATATGCGCAGGAGCGAGCGAGATGACCGCGCGCCGAATGCGGAAAGGACTGATAATGACGCATGACGACGAGACCGGCGAAGCCGCCATCGTGGCAGATGGGGCGGCGGATGTGGTTGGGGCCGAACCCGCGGTATTTTCCGAGCGTCAGCTGAAGGAAGCCGAGCGCATTGCCGAGGCACTGGTCTTTGCCTCGGCCGAGCCGGTTTCAGTTGCCTTCATTGCCGAGCGGCTGCCGCGCGGCATGGATGTCGTTGCCATACTCCACGGGCTGAAGGCCGCTTATGGCGAGCGGGGCGTCAATCTGGTGCAGGTGGGCGGGCAATGGGCGTTCCGCACGGCCGGCGATCTCTCCTTCGTCGTCCATTCTGAGGAAAAGGAACCTAAGAAGCTTTCGCGTGCGGCGCTGGAGGTTCTGGCGATTGTGGCGTATCATCAGCCGGTGACACGCGCCGAAATCGAGGAAATCCGTGGCGTGCAAACCTCACGCGGTACCCTCGATGTGCTGATGGAAGCGGGTTGGGTGCGTTTCAGGGGCCGCAGGCGCACGCCGGGCAGGCCGGTGACGATCGGCACCACGGTGGAGTTTCTCGACCATTTCGGCCTTGAGGAATTGCGGGACTTGCCGGGCCTTGAGGAACTGAAGGGTGCGGGCCTGCTTTCGGGCCGTATTCCTTCCAATTTCGGCGTGCCTTTGCCGATGATGAGCGACGAATTGCGCGAAGACGAAGACCCGATCACGCAGCTCGATCTGGAAGAGTTGGGCCTGCTTGCACCTGGTGGCGGCGATGGCGACGATTGATATCGTCTTCATGCGGATGACAAGGCACGAAAACTTTATGCCCACAGCCTGTTGAAGCAACGATTTGTTGTTTGAAAAAGCCTTTCAAACGTCTTACATCGTCTGAAAGCGAAATTCAGGAGTTTCAGTTATGGGTTCTTTTAGTGTGTGGCATTGGCTGATCGTGCTGGTGATCGTTCTCGTTCTCTTCGGACGCGGAAAGATCCCGGAACTGATGGGCGATGTCGCCAAGGGCATCAAGAGCTTCAAGAAGGGCATGGCTGACGAAGATCAGACTCCGCCGCCAGCCGATGTCAACGCGAAGACTGTTGACCACAAGGCTGACGAGATCAAGTAAGCGGCTTGAACCTGCTTGTTTTGAGACTGGCGCTAGGGTCTCGGGAGCGTTTTGATGTTTGATATCGGTTGGAGCGAGCTTCTGGTGATCGCGGTCGTTTTGATCGTGGTCGTCGGTCCCAAGGACTTGCCGCCCATGATCCGCGCCTTCGGTAAGACGATGGCCGGCCTTCGCAAGATGGCGGGGGATTTCCGCACGCAGTTCGACGAGGCCTTGAAAGAGGCAGACATGGACGATGTGCGGCAGACAATCTCCGACGTGCGCAATCTCAACCCGACGAATTCCCTGCGCGATGCTATGAACCCGCTTCGCCAGCTCGGCAACGAAATTAAGTCTGATCTCCAGAAGGCGACAGCCGCTCCCGGTGCGATGTCGTCGACAGCAGCACCTGCAACAAGTGAGCCGGTGGCTCCTCTTGTCAGCGTGCCGGAGCCCGAGATGAAGCTTCCGGATGTGGCGCCTGCCGTGGTTCCCACGCCTTCTGCATCTGGGCCGGTTACTGCGGTTGCTGCTGCGGAGGAAAAGCCGAAGCGTGCGCGTGCGAAATCTGTTGCGACCGTTGAAGCCGAAGCGGTTGCCGCCAAGCCGAAGCGCACCACCCGCAGCAAGCCTGCCGCAGCGCCTGTTGAAGAAGCTGCTGTCTTGAAGCCGACCGTGAAGGCTGTCGCCAAAAAGGTTGCTGTCAGGAAAGCGGCAGCGGAGAAGGCGGTTGCCGTTGCGGATGCCAAGCCGGCCAAACCGGCAAGAACCAAGGCTGCAAAGCCCAAAAAGGATGAAGCATGAGCGGGGACATCGAGGACAAGCCGCAGCCGCTTATCGAACATCTCATGGAGTTGCGCACGCGGCTGATCTGGTCGCTCGGCGCGTTCTTCGTCGCCTTCATCGCCTGTTTCGCCGTTGCCAAGCATCTCTTCAACCTGCTCGTCATTCCCTATAAGTGGGCGGTCATCTGGGCGGGGCTGGATGTGGCGAAATCATCGCTGATCTATACGGCGCCGCAGGAATTCTTCTTCACGCAGATCAAGGTTGCCATGTTCGGTGCCATGGTGATCTCCTTTCCGGTGATTGCCTCGCAGCTCTATAAATTCGTGGCGCCGGGCCTCTACAAGAACGAGCGCGCGGCCTTCCTGCCGTTCCTGATCGCGTCGCCGATCCTTTTCCTCATCGGCGCGGCGCTCGTCTATTTCTTCTTCACGCCCATGGTCATGTGGTTCTTCCTCGCCATGCAGCAATTGCCAGTAGATGGCGAGGTGGCGATTTCCCTGATGCCGAAGGTGTCGGAATATCTCAGCCTCATCATGACGCTGGTTTTGTCCTTCGGCCTGGTATTCCAGCTGCCTGTCGTCACCACGCTTCTGGCGCGGGTCGGGATTCTGACCAGCGACTGGCTGCGGGAAAAGCGCAAGTTCGCCATTGTCATGGCCTTCGTGGTTGCGGCCGTGCTGACGCCGCCAGACCCCATGTCCCAGATCGGTCTTGCGCTGCCTGCGATCATTCTCTACGAGATTTCCATCTACATGGCTCGACTCGTGGAGAGGAAACGTGCTGCGGAATCCAAAAGCACGGAGCTGGAAGAGACCTGACGCTTCGCCACGGTCTTCCTGCTCATCAAATTTCCTCGCGCCGGGCCTTTCGCCCGGCGTTTTGCTGATAAAACGCGAGCGACCAACAATAGTCTGGAACGACGATGCACGACATTAAATGGATACGCGAAAACCCCGAAGCCTTTGATGCAGCACTTGCACGGCGCGGCGCAGAGCCTGCCGCAAGCAGCCTGATCGCTCTCGACGAAAAGCGCCGGTCCGTCATCCAGTCCCTGCAGGACATGCAGTCGCGTCGCAATGCCGCTTCCAAGGACATCGGCGCCGCCATGGCGCAGAAGAACATGGAGCTGGCGGAAAAGCTGAAAGCGGAAGTCGCCGACATCAAGGAAAACATGCCGCGCGCCGAGGAGGAGGACCGCCAGGTCACCGCCGAGCTTAACGACGCGCTGTCGCGCTTGCCCAACATGCCTTTCGACGATGTTCCTGACGGTAAGGACGAACACGACAATGTGGTGACCCGCGTGGTCGGCCAGAAGCCCGGCTGGAACCATGAAGCAAAGGAGCACTTCGAGATTGGCGAAGCGCTCGGCTACATGGATTTCGAGCGGGCGGCCAAGCTTTCCGGCTCGCGCTTCACCGTGCTGACCAGCCAGCTGGCGCGTCTGGAACGGGCGCTCGGCCAGTTCATGATTGACCTGCACACCTCGGAACATGGCTACACGGAAGTTTCTTCGCCGCTGATGGTGCGTGATGAGGCGATGTTCGGCACCGGCCAATTGCCGAAGTTTTCCGAGGATCTGTTCAAGACTACCGATGGCCGCTGGTTGATCCCGACGGCGGAAGTGACGCTGACCAACCTGGTCTCCGGCGAAATTCTCGAGCAGGAAAAGCTGCCGCTACGCCTCACGGCACTTACGCCGTCCTTCCGTTCGGAAGCGGGCTCTGCCGGCCGCGACACACGCGGCATGCTGCGCCAGCACCAGTTCTGGAAATGCGAACTCGTCTCCATCACCGACGCGGAAAGTGCTGTTGCCGAGCATGAGCGCATGACGGCCTGCGCCGAAGAAGTGCTGAAGCGTCTTGGCCTGCATTTCCGCACCATGACGCTGTGCACCGGCGATATGGGTTTCAGCGCGCGCAAGACCTACGATCTGGAAGTGTGGTTGCCCGGCCAGAACACCTACCGCGAAATTTCGTCCTGCTCCGTCTGCGGCGATTTCCAGGCGCGGCGCATGAATGCGCGTTATCGCGGCAAGGACGACAAGGCGACGAAGTTCGTGCACACGCTGAACGGCTCCGGCACCGCCGTCGGCCGCTGCCTCATCGCGGTCCTCGAAAATTACCTGAACGACGACGGTTCCGTCACAATTCCAGACGTGCTGCTGCCCTATATGGGCGGTCTGAAGCGGATTGAGAAAGCGGCCTGAGGGAGCGCAGCGTCGTGCTATTGGAAGGAGAATCTTCCAATACGCCGACGTCATCGTCGGGCCTGTCCCGAGGATCTGCAACCTGTCGATTGATTTAGACGTGATTAGATCCTCGGGACAGGCCCGAGGATGACGTTGAGAGAACTGCACACCTCACTGCCGGTGGGGAGGATGCTCCGTCCCGGAAGATATGAAAAGCGGAGAGAGAAACATGCGGATTTTGCTGACCAATGACGACGGTATCCATGCCGAAGGGCTGGCGGTGCTGGAACGTATCGCCCGCACGCTGTCCGATGACGTCTGGATCGTGGCGCCCGAGACCGACCAAAGCGGTCTTGCTCACTCCCTTACTCTCTCCGAGCCGCTGCGGCTGCGCAAGGTTTCCGACAAGCATTTCGCGCTGCGCGGTACGCCGACCGATTGCGTCATCATGGGCATCCGTGAAGTTCTGCCGGAAAAGCCCGATCTCGTACTCTCAGGTGTCAATGCCGGTGCCAATATGGCTGACGATGTCACCTATTCCGGCACGATTGCCGGCGCCATTGAAGGTACGCTGCAAGGGGTACGCTCCTTCGCACTCAGCCAGGCTTTCAGCCATTCCGAAGGCCGCGTCGTGCCGTGGGAGGTGACCGAGACCCATGCGCCGGATCTGCTGCGCAAGCTGATGAATGTGGAATTGCCTGATGGCACCTTCCTCAATCTCAATTTCCCCAATTGCGCACCTGATGATGTGCAGGGTGTCTCCGTCACCGGGCAGGGCAAGCTCGATTTCGGCCTGACGGTAGAAGAACGCCAGGATGGCCGCGGTCTTCCTTATTACTGGCTGCGCTTTGGCGAACGCCTCGGCACCTTCCGCGAGGGCACGGATATCCACGCTTTGAAGCACGGCAAGATTTCGGTCACACCGCTAAAGCTTGACCTTACGGATTACACGGTCAAGGATCGGGTTGCGCAAGCACTTGGATTCGGAGTCGCCGATTGAAATCCGCAATGGTTGAAAAGGAAGGTTTTGCCGCTCTCGTTCTCCGCTTGCGGGGCGAGGGGATTTCCGACCTCGACCTTTTGACGGCGGTCGAACAGACGCCGCGCTCCAAATTCGTGCCGCCGCAATTCGCCGCTGATGCCTATTCCAGCCGTACAATCCCGATCGACTGCGGCGCCTTCATGGAAGGCGCTGACATGGCGGTGAAAATCCTTGCCCGCCTGCAATTGAAGCCGGGCCAGCGCGTGCTGGAAATCGGCACCGGCAGCGGTTTCATGACGGCGATCATCGCGCGCCGGGTGGAGCGGGTCTTTTCGCTGGAGCGATACAAGACGCTGGTGCAGCAGGCGCAGAACTGTCTGGACGATCTTTCCATCCGCAATGTCGTCATCCGCCAGGCGGATGGCAGCAACGGTCTGGTCGGCGAGGGCACCTTCGACCGAATCGTCGCCACCGCCGCCTTTACCACCATGCCCCGCTTTTTCGCCGAGCAGATCGTCTCCGGTGGTATGATGATCGCGCCGATCATTCTGGAAGACGGGCGCTGCGTGATGACGCGCTTCTCCAAGACCGGCAGCCGCTTCGAGAAGGAAGAGCTGTTCGAGACGCCCTATCTGCCGCTTGGCAGCCATATTGCCCGGCATTTGTGACAAAATGAAAATATCGAAGGCGATTAATTTTCGTCTTAGAATGTTCTAAATCATCACAACCAACTGATTTTCCATAATAATATTGTTCCGACATGATACATGCCGTTTTCGTCATGGTTATCGAAGTGTCAAAAAAGCGCCGAGCGGCTTAACGTTTTAACGGCGTGGTAACACTAACGCGCTTTAATCATAAACATCGACGCATGGTTTTCCCGGGATCGGGAAATGGGCCTTGCAAGAAGTGAAATTTGTGCCGGATCGACCTCGATGCGGCGGGTTGGCGTCAGTGTAGATCGAGTTATGCGTATGAGACATTCGTCTAAAATCGGAAAATCAGTCGCAAAAATGTTCGCAGCGGCATTGCTGGCAAGCGTCGCAACGGGCTGTAGCTCGGATGCAACGCGGTTCAGCGGCCTCTTTTCCAGTGGACCGGATCGGATGACGACAGCGTCAATTCCAGCCCGCCAAGGCGGCGGTGCTTATGGGCAGGCCCCGGTCCCGCAAGGCGACATGAACGGTGGTTATGCCTCTGCGGCACCCCAGGGCGGCTACGCCAATCAGAACATGGCGGCCAACTCCTATCCGTCTTCCGGCGGTTACGGCGGTGGCGTTCAGCCTTCGACGGCCCGTTCGGCTTCGGCCTCTCCGGTGCAGCGCTCCGAGCTGTCGGCTCCGCCGGCGGTAGCAAGCCGCGACCCGTCGACCCGCAACGAAGCCATGGCCCAGCCTTTCCCGTCCGCACAACGACCAGCCGCTCCGTCTCTCGCAGCACCTGCACAGCAGGCTGCCGCTCCCGTCGCCGACAATCTCACCACCGCAACCGTCCGTTCCGACAAGAACGGCTGGCATACGGATGGCGCCTCTTCGGTAACGCTGCGTCCGGGTGAAAGCATCGCGACGATCTCCAACCGCTACGGCGTTCCCGAAAAGGAACTGCTGCGGGTCAACGGTCTGAAGACCGCGGCGTCCGCGCAGGCTGGCCAGTCGATCCTTATTCCGAAATTCGGTCAGGTCCGCAATGCCGCCAAGGCTGCGGCTGGTGACATTGCGCTCAACCGCAACGGCGACGAGCCGAACCCGCTGCGTGGTCCAGACCAGAAGGTAGCCGTGCTGCCCTCGCAGAGTGTTGCCCGCGACAAGGTTTCGGCTGAAAACGGCAAGCTCACACCTCCCGGTGGCAAGCCTATGCCGCCAGCCGGTGGTTACAAGGTTCAGCCGGGCGACAGCCTGGCAAAGATCGCCCGTGAAAACGGCGTTTCGGTTGCAGCCCTCAAGGCCGCGAACGGTATTTCCACCGAAAGCATCCGTGTCGGCCAGACACTCGCCATGCCGGGTGCTTCGACCGACGCCATCAAGACAGCCTCCGTGCCCGCAAAGGAAGCGGCCAAGGCAGTGGAAACCGCATCCGCCAAGCCGGAACCCTACAAGGCTCCTGCCGCAGCTGCGACCGTACCGTCCGCTCCTGCCGCAACGGCAAGCGTCGGCGATATCGAGAAGAAGTCCGATATGGCCTCGCTCGCTCCGGAATCCACGGGCATCGGCAAATATCGCTGGCCGGTTCGTGGCGCCGTCATCAACAATTTCGGCGACAACGTCGAAGGTAGCCGCAACGATGGCATCAACATCTCCGTTCCGGAAGGCACGCCTATCAAGGCCGCCGAAAATGGTGTGGTCATCTATGCGGGCAATGGCCTTAAGCAGCTCGGCAATACGGTTCTCGTCCGCCATGACGACGGCAAGGTCACCGTCTACGGCAACGCCGCCAATCTTGACGTGCAGCGCGGCCAGAAGGTTCAGCGCGGCCAGACCATCGCCACGTCAGGCATGACTGGCAGCGCCAAACGTCCTCAGGTTCACTTTGAAGTTCGCAAGGATGCGACGCCGGTGAACCCCTCCGGTTTCCTTGAATAGGTATTGCGTCTCAAGGAATGATGAAGCCGGGCCGAACGCCCGGCTTTTTCATTTTTGGGGTAGGTCAAACGTCCTCACACATTCGACGTCATCCTCGGGCTTGACCCGAGGATCCATGGTACGGTCGGTTTGCGGGCCCTCGGGTCAAGCCCGAGGATGACGGAGGAGAGGAGGTTGCCGAAGCGGCAGTTACGCCCTCACCAGCCCAACCGTTTTTTCGATGAAGTCCGCAATCGTGGCGGTATCGTCGAGATCGAAGACGGGAAGAGTGGTGTCGGTCACCGCGTGGTCGGCGGCAATTGCGATGATGTGCGGATCGCTTCCGGCAAGCGGTTCGGTCTTGGCAGCTTCCAGTCGGCGCGCCTCGATCTTCGGCACCGGCTCGTATTTGTAACCCTCGATCAGGACGAGATCGCAAGGGGCGAGGCGGGAGAGGATTTCCTCGAAGGACGGTTCGGCTTCGCCGCGCAATTCATGCATGATGGCAAAGCGGGTGCCGGAGACGATGGTGACCTCGTGCGCGCCCGCCTGACGGTGACGCCAGCTATCGGCGCCGACCTTGTCGATATCGAAATCATGATGGGCATGCTTGATGGTCGAGACCCTATAGCCCCGGGCCGTCAGCTCGGTGACGATGCGGACCGCAAGGCCGGTCTTGCCCGAGTTTTTCCAGCCGGCAATACCGAAGACCTTTTGGCTCATCATGGTTCCATGCTCTCCAGATAGCTTAGAGCGAGCGCCAGTTCATCCGGCGTGTTGATGTTGAAGAACGGATCGAGGCTGCCCTTGGCCGTTTCCAGCGGCGGGAAGGCGATACCGATCGTGACGTGTCGTGCAAGATAGGCGCGGATGCGCCGGTTTGCATCGTTCTTCAGCCATTCCTCCAGATCGTCGGCGAGCGCCACGGGCCATAGCGCGAAAACCGGGTGCAACTGGCCGCTGGAGGCGGCGATGACGATTGCATCTTCGGCCATGTATTCGCAGAGGCGGTCGACGAGATCTTCGGGAAAGAACGGGCTGTCGGCGGGCACTGTCAGGAAGTGGCTTTTCCGGGCGTGATGGTTCTGGAAATGCCGCATGCCGGCGAGAACGCCGGCTAGCGGCCCGGCATGGCCGTTCACGGTGTCAGGCAGCAACGGCAGGCCATAGCTTTCGGCCCAGCCATTCGCGGCATTGATGGTGACATCCGACACCTGTGGCGCGATGCGGCGCACGACATGGGAAAGCAGAGGTTCGTCGCCCAGCATCGCGGTCGCCTTGTTGGTGCCCATCCGTCGCGACAGGCCACCGGCAAGCACAAGACCGGGTATTTCAAATCGCGCCGTCATTGCCGCTTTTCCTGCAGCCTTACAATATAGGTGGTGAGGAGGGCGACAAGGCCGGTCGCCAGCATCACGAGAAGAAGCGGCCAGGTTCCGTCCTCTTTGGACAGAACAGACGAGGCAAGCACGGAAAGTGCCGCACCGCCGCCGATGGTCATGGCGCCGCCAAGACCGGAGGCGGAGCCTGCCAGATGTGGTTGGACGCTGACCATGCCTGCATTGGCACTTGGCAGGGTCACACCGTTTCCGACACCAATGAGCGCAAGCGGCACGAAAAACGCATAGGGGCTTTCCGCCCCGGTAGAGATCAGCGCTATGGCTGCGACAATGCCGGCGATGGCGACGACATTGCCCGACAGCATCATGCGGGTGATGCCGATCTGGCTCGCATAACGGCCGGAGACGAAGTTGCCGAGCATGTAGCCGCTGGCCATGAAGAAGAATTGCAGGCCGAGCATGGCCGGTGCAAGGCCATAAAGCACGCTGCCGACGAAGGGTGCGCCGCCTAGAAACGAAAAGAACATGCCCGACGAGAAGGTCGAGGTCAGCGCATATCCCCAGAAGAGCGGCGAGCGCAGAAGTTCCGGCCAGGCGTGGAACTGCTGCGAGAAGCTTGCCGATCTGTTGTGATTGGTTTCGCCGAGATCAAACCAGGCGAGCACCAGAATGCCGACCCCGAGCAGGGCAAGAAGCGCAAAGCTGGCCTGCCAGCCGGAGATATCGTTGAGCAGACCGCCAACCGTTGGGCCGACCATCGGCACCACCGACATGCCCATGGTCACATAGCCGATCATCGAAGCGGCCTGTTCCATAGGGACCATGTCGCGCACGATGGCGCGCGCCAGCACGAAACCGGAAACGACGGCCGCTTGCGCCACACGCCCGAACATGAAGACGGTGATATCTGGCGCCAGCATGCAGACGAGCGTGGCGACGATCATCATCCCGATGCTGGCAAGCATGACGGGTCGGCGTCCGAAGAGATCGGATAGCGGGCCGATGAGGAGTTGCAGGCAGGCGGTGGCGGCAAGATAGCCGGACACGGCAAATTGCATCACGGCGTAATCGGTCTCGAAATGGAGCGCCATCGCGGCAAGCGAGGGCAGGAACAGGTTCATGCAAAGCGCCGCGACGCCGGCGATAACGACGAGCGTGATGATGTGGGGCGGGGTGGTGCGATCCAGAAAGCGGGCGTTTTTCATGTCATTCTCCCGCTTTTTCCGTAAAGGCAGCTTTCGTTACGGACGCTGGCCGCACGGTGGTCGCGGCAGTGGGCGTGGCGGCGGAGCGCTTGGCCATCTGCGAGCGCTTGCGCAGGCTTTCACGGTAGAAGGTGTAGAGGCCCGAGCCGATGACGATCATGGCGCCGACGATCGTGAAACTGTCGATCTTTTCGTTGAAGAAGAACACGCCGATCATGAAGCCCCAGAGCAGGCTGGTGTAACGGAACGGCGCGACGAAGGAGATTTCGCCGGTTCGCATTGCCAGAATAATTGCCTGGTAACCGACCAGCACCAGAACGGCAGAACCGGCCAGATGCGACAGGATCATGAAGTTCATGGGCTGCCAGCCGCCGAAGGGCTGGATCAGCAGGCCACCCACCGCCATGTTGACGGAGGCGGTAACGAAGGTGACGGCAAGCGAGGGGACATCCGCATACATCTTGCGGGTTAAAAGATCACGCGCGGCGGTGACCGCCAGCGAGGCGACGACCAGCAGAGCGCCTGAGGTGAAGCCTTCCGGGCCGGGCCGGATGATGACGAGCACGCCAATGAAGCCGACGATGATCGCCGCCCAGCGCCGCCAGCCGACGGGCTCGCGCAGGAACAGTGCGGCACCCAGCGTGACGATCAGCGGCAGGGACTGCAATATGGCCGAGGCGTTGGAAAATTCTATGAGTCCAAGCGCCGTCAGATAGAGAACGGCGGCTGTCACTTCGCAGAGACAGCGCAGGATGATGATGGGGCGCATCAGGCTTTTCAGCGGCCGGAGCGCGCCGAAGTGCCGGGCGGCGATATAAATCAGCACCACCGTCATGATGCCGCGCACGAACATGATCTGGCCGGTATTGATGTAGGGGGTGACGGATTTCGTCAGGGCGTCGTTGGCCGTAAAGCTTGCCATGGCGAGCGCCATCAGAAGGGCGCCGCGCGTATTGTCCGTCAATGCCATTTCATACTGTCCCAGACCATGCGCAGCCTAACCCCAAATTCCTCTCAGGGGTCGCCCGCCGGGCGGGACCGCGCATTCCTCCATGCCAAGAGACCTGACACGGCCAAGCCGGCATTTCAACCGCTTAAATGGGTGGGTGGACGAGAAACAGGTTCAGCCGCCGGTCACACTCATATGGCGGGCGACAGCGGGGCGCTTGTGGGTGCGGTCAATGATGAAATCATGCCCTTTCGGCTTACGCAGAATGGCCTCGTCTATGGCGCCCGAGAGATAGGCGTCGCTGTCGGAAGCGCGCAGCGCCGTGCGTAGGTCGGCGGCATCGTCCTGCCCGAGACACATATAGAGCGTACCGGTGCAGGTGAGGCGGACGCGGTTGCAGCTTTCGCAGAAATTATGGGTCATGGGTGTGATGAAACCGAGCCTGCCACCGGTTTCCTTCACCGTCACGTAGCGGGCAGGGCCGCCGGTCTGGTAGTCGTTGTCAACAAGCGTGAAGCTTTGTTCCAGATCGGCGCGCAGCCTGGAAAGCGGCAGGTAGCGATCGGTGCGATCTTCCTCGATCTCGCCCATCGGCATGGTCTCGATGACAGTCAGGTCCATACCGCGACCATGGGCGAAACGCATCAGCTCGGGAATTTCAGTCTCGTTGAAGTCCTTCAGCGCGACGGCATTGAGCTTGATCTTGATGCCGGCGGCCTGCGCGGCATCCAGCCCTTCCATCACACGGTCGATATCGCCCCAGCGGGTGATCTCGCGGAATTTCTGCGGGTCCAGCGTATCGAGCGAGACGTTGATGCGCCGCACGCCGCAATCGGCGAGTTCAGCGGCGAATTTCGCAAGCTGCGAACCGTTGGTGGTCAGCGTCAGCTCATCCAGCGCG
Source organism: Agrobacterium sp. 10MFCol1.1 (assembly GCF_000381165.1). Taxonomy (NCBI): domain Bacteria; kingdom Pseudomonadati; phylum Pseudomonadota; class Alphaproteobacteria; order Hyphomicrobiales; family Rhizobiaceae; genus Agrobacterium; species Agrobacterium sp. 10MFCol1.1. The sequence continues at coordinate 103,394 of NZ_KB906078.1, forward strand.
CCGGTGCCAATATGGCGGCCGAGGTTCCTCACCAGCATCATGATGTTCTTGCGCACCAGCGGCTCGCCGCCGGTCAACCTCAGCTTGCGCACGCCCCGTTGAATGAAGACGGAACAGAGCCGGTCGAGTTCCTCCAGCGTCAGAAGGTCCTTCTTCGGCAGGAAGGTCATGTGTTCGGACATGCAGTAGGTACAGCGGAAATCGCAGCGGTCTGTCACGGAAACGCGCAGATAGGTTATGGACCGACCGAAAGGGTCCACCATCGGTGCTTTGTTTTCCGTCAGGGACTGCGCTCTTTCGAGCGATCCGGGGAAACTGTTCACGTCTCCGTCCTCACTGCGCGATGCGCCGGGCACAAGATTGCCGGGCATGTGCTTTACAGGTGATGTAGTGACTTGCCTATCGCGAGGCAAGTCCGTAATTCTGACGCATAAGACGAGCTTGCGGAAGTGAAAAATGAGTGATGCCTGGCCGACTGAACTGCTTGTGTCGAAAGACCGGCGGCAACTGACCGTTTCCTTCGATGATGGAAGCGTCTATCGGCTTGGCGCCGAGATGCTGCGCGTGCTTTCACCCTCCGCGGAAGTGCAGGGCCACGGGCCGGGCCAGAAGGTCACTGTTCCCGGCAAGCGCAACGTGACGATCCGCTCCATGATGGCGACGGGCAATTATGCCGTGCGCATCGTCTTCGACGACGGCCATGACAGCGGCATCTTTACCTGGAGATATCTGAAGGAACTGGGAGAGACCGGCGACGCATCGTTTGCCGATTATGAGCGACAGCTCGCCGAAAAGGGCTTGAGCAGGGAACCGCTATCCCGGTAGGCGGGCGCAAGGCCTGCGAATACTCCCCACCCTCATTCCTGTGACAAGCACGGGAATGAGGGGAGAAGGGCAGCGGCATCTGAAGCCCGCATGCCTTATGGACAAATAACCCGTTGAATCTGCGCATCGTCCATCTGTAAAATCATTTTCGATTTTCATACTGATGCGCTAGGAAGTGAGGGAGGGAACACCCTCGTTCTATCAATTTAAACGGGGTGATGTGTGGCGGTCGAAGCGAACGGGAATGATCTGGCCCAGGTGGTCGTGCTTTTGGCGGCGGGCGTGGTGGCCGCGCCGATTTTCAAGCGCATAGGCCTCGGTTCGGTGCTGGGTTATCTGGCCGCCGGCCTGGTGATCGGGCCATATGGCTTCGGTTTCTTCTCCGATTCGCAGGCGATCCTTCATATCGCCGAACTCGGCGTGGTGATGTTCCTTTTCATCATCGGCCTTGAAATGCAACCGTCGCGGCTGTGGTCCATGCGGCAGGATATTTTCGGGCTTGGCGCGCTGCAGGTGCTGGTCTGTATGGCGGGTCTGACGATGGTTGGCGTCAGTCTCGGCTTTCCGCTCATCATGTCTTTCGTCGCCGGTACCGGCTTCGTGCTGACTTCCACGGCAATCGTCATGCAGATGCTGCAGGAACGCAACAGCATGTCCAGCCTCAAGGGCCAGCGCATCATCGCCATCCTGCTGTTTGAGGATCTCGCCATCGTGCCGCTTCTGGCGCTCGTTGCCTTCCTCGGTGCTGGTGGCGAGCACGTCACACCGTCGGAGCGCTGGATTTCCGTCGGCATCGCGCTTGCCGCCGTCGGCGCGCTCATTCTGGCCGGGCGTTATCTTCTCAACCCGTTCTTCCGCCTGCTGGCGGCGTCCGGTGCGCGCGAGGTAATGACGGCCGCGGCCCTGCTGGTGGTGCTCGGTTCGGCGCTGTTGATGCAGGTCAGCGGTCTTTCCATGGCGATGGGCGCGTTTCTTGCTGGTGTGCTCCTGTCCGAATCGTCGTTCCGCCATCAGCTGGAAGCGGATATCGAGCCGTTTCGCGGCATTCTGCTCGGCCTGTTCTTTCTTGGCGTCGGCATGGCGATCGATCTTGCCGTCATTGCATCGAACTGGCAGCTCGTGGTCGTCAGCGTCGCAGGTTACATGCTGCTCAAGGCATTCCTGATCTACGGCGTGGCGCGGGCGCTCGGCACCACCAGGCGCGAAAGCCTGGAGCGGGCTGTGTTGATGGCGCAGGGTGGCGAATTCGCCTTCGTGCTCTATTCCGCCGCTGTCAGCGCCGGCATACTCGACCGCGAAGCCAACGCCATCCTGACGGCGACCATCATCATCTCGATGGTGCTGACGCCGCTGATGGTCATTCTGCACGACCGGCTGGTGCCGGCGGCCGTTCCCAAAACCGATGATCTCGATGTGCCGGAAAATGTCGAGGGCAGCATTCTGCTGATCGGTTTCGGGCGTTTCGGCCAGATTGTCAGCCAGCCGCTTCTCGCGCGTGGCTACACGCTGTCGCTGATCGACAAGGATGCCGACTTTGTGCGCGACGCTGCGGAATTCGGTTTCAAGGTCTATTATGGCGACGGCTCACGCGCGGAAATCCTGCATGCCGCCGGGGCAAGCACCGCGCGTGCCGTGCTGATCTGCGTCGACGACAAGGAAGCCGCTGTGCGGATCGCGGAGATCGTCAAGCATGAGTTTCCGCTGGTTCCCGTTCTTGCCCGTGCCTATGACCGTGGCCACGCAATCGATCTTGTGAAGGCCGGCGTGGATTACCAGATCCGCGAGACGCTGGAATCGGCGATGAATTTCAGCGAGGAAGTGCTTGGAGCCATGGGCGAGGAGCGGGAAGATGCTGCCCGCTTGGTGGAGGAGTTCCGCGACCGCGACGAGGAACGTTTCGCGATGGAAGTCGTCGGCGGTATTTATGCGGGCCGGTCGCTGATCCGCGGCAATTCCCAGCCGGCGGACCTCGTTGCTGCACGCACCGCGCGCGAACGGGCGGAGCGGGAAAAAGCGGAAGCGGCAGAGGAATAACGCGCCCTGATTTATGGGGGGCAGATTGATTGCAGGAGTTGGAGCGGACAATGACGGTCATTCGCACGGTTGAGGAATTGAAGGCCATTTACGATGGCACAAGCGAGGCATCTATCGCGAAGGTGACAGCCACGCTGACCGCCGAATACCGGCAGATGATCGAGGCTTCGCCATTTCTGGCGCTGGCGACTGTCGGGCCGGAAGGCATGGACTGTTCGCCGCGCGGCGACAAGGGCGGTGTGGTAAGGGTGGCCGACGACAGGACGGTGCTTTTGCCCGACTGGCGCGGCAACAACCGCGTCGATTCGCTTTTGAACATCGTCCGCGATCCACGCGTGGCGCTGATGTTCCTGATCCCGGGCTCGAATACAACGATGCGCATCAACGGCCGCGCTGTCGTTTCGGTCGCACCCGATCTGCTGCAGAGCTTCGAAATGGACGGAAAACACCCGCGCACCGTCATTGTGGTCGAAATCGACGAGGTCTATTTCCAGTGCGCTAGGGCCTTGATGCGCTCGGAACTGTGGAACCCCGACAACTTCGTGGAACCCGCGTCACTGCCCACACCCGGCAGCCTGCTCAAAGCCGCCAAGGCGGAGTTCGATCAGGAGACTTATGACCGCGAATGGGCGGTTCGGGCGGCGAAGACCATGTGGTGACGTGTGTTTTGCCGCAGCAACAGGTGCTCACGTAACAGGGCGTGAGGGCGGAGGGAGCACTGCATTCACTATGCTCCCTAACCGGCGCCATCCTTCTCACGTCCGATAAATCAGCCAGTTCTTGCCGATATAGTTCTTCTGCATGCCGTCCTCGTAAATGACGGAACGGTTCCTGCCGGTTTCCTTGGCGTGGTAAAGTGCCATATCGGCATGTCCGTAAAGTTCGCCCGGATTGTTTGCCTGAGAGGCGGAGGCGAAGCCGATCGAGATCGTCACCGTACCGTAGTCGGCGCCCGATCTTGAATTGCGGAACGGCGTGCTTTCCAGCGACAGGCGGATGCGCTCACAGATCACCATGACTTCTTCCGGCGTGTTGCCATCAAGAATGATGGCGAATTCCTCGCCGCCACTTCTGGCGACGAAGCCGTCCTTGCGGACATTGGCGCGGATGACGGAGGCGACGGTGGCCAGTATCTTGTCGCCGACCGGGTGGCCGAACGTATCGTTGATCCGCTTGAAATGGTCGATGTCGAGCAGGATGAGCGTCGTATATTGCAGGCCGATGGAGCTGTTGTAGACGGAGGCCAGCCTGTCATCGAAAGCGCGACGGTTGGAAAGGCGCGTCAGCGAATCGGTATTGGCGATGCGCTTGTATTCATCCAGCTCCAGACGCACCTGTTGCATTTCCTCGGCATGGCGGTTGACGTCGTTGAACGCCTTTTCGCCATCGATGATTTTCGAGCCGGTGGCCTCGGCCAGCAGCGAGACCGCATTTTTCAGGATATTGGTGCTCGATACGGTCTTGTCGTCAATGCGCTGGCGGGTTTCGCCGAGAATTCTGTTGTAGTTCTCGATGGAGGACTGTTCGCGCCTTAGCGTTCCGAGAAGTGCCTCCAGTTCACGCCGCAGCTTCTCATGCGCGTCGTCGATCGAGGCCGTGGGATTGCCTTCCCCGTACCGTGAGGACAGTTCGTCCAGATCCTCCTGCGTCACCCGGTTTCCCAGTGCCGCCAGATCCCTCGTCAGCGCCGGGTTCGAGCCGATATAGGCTTCGTAAAAAAGGCTATAGTTGCGCGGGATCGGCGACACACCCATGCTCCGCATGGCGTAGGCAATCTGCCCGGCGATGTCGGGCCCCGTGGATTTGGGCGTGGATGCCGTGTTCATCAAGAAACTCCAGTGAGTCTGCTTATCGACTATGATTATTATTATGTAGGCCGTTTTGAAAAGCTTAATTTATGGGAAACTAATTTTTGTTCCCTGAAATTTGATATTCGGCAATTTTTATCTTATTTAGCTGATAATTATAAGTAATTCTCATTTCGAGGAAGTTCCGGAATTTTTTGATTTCTACTGCTCGTCTTGGTGCCAGCTTCGTATTTATTCTGTCAATCCCGATAGTGATTTTAGGGTGATTTATTTCGGCACAACAACGCAGGGTGATAATCGGGAGATGGTTGAGGCACGGAGTTTTTCATCTGGCAAGACGCCGCTTATAAGCAACGAACTTCTTCGCGCATGTCCGGATACAGCAACGTTACAGTTTTTATTACGTCGTCTCAACAGGAGTGGCTGCAGCCCGTCTCATTTCTGTGACTACTTGCGGTGGAAATTGCGCAAGATTTTGAAACAATGCGTTGTTTTGTGCGCCGCCGGAATATGTCCCGTCAGGCTCTAAGCCGTATCACCGAGCATTCCGCACCTGCGTCAACTGCCGGCGCATTTGGCGGGCGCACGATCAGGCCGTCTGAATGTGCCAGTATGTTCATCATGGATGAATCCTGTTTGGCATAGGCTTGCGCCACCAGAGCGCCGTTGTCATCGGCGCTGAAACGGGAGCGAAGATAATCCTGCCGGTGATCGTTCGCCTTCAGCGGTGTGGCGGTTCGGGCTGTGGTGACGCGTTGCGGCGGAATGCGGCGGGCGATTCTGTGGAGCAGTGGCTCGAGGAACAGCAGGCCGCAGACGAGGCTCGCGACTGGATTTCCTGGCAGGCCCAGAACCTGCATGGCATCGATGGCGCCCACCATCAGCGGTTTTCCAGGACGCATGGCAATGCGCCAGAAATCGAGCTGCATGCCTTCGGCCTTAAGCGCCGCCTGAACGAGATCATGGTCGCCGACAGAGGCGCCGCCGAGCGTCACGAGCACATCGGCCTTTGCCACGACAGCCTTGCCGATGGCGGCGCGGATCAACGTGTCGTTGTCGGGTATAATGCCGAGATCGAGAACCTCCGCACCGGCTGCCCGCACAAGTGCGGCGACACCGAAGGTGTTCGAGGCGATGATCTGGGCGGGAAGGGGCGTGCTTCCGGGCGGCAGCAATTCGTCGCCGGTGGCAAGGATGGCGACCAGTGGCTTGCGATAGACGGCAAGCGTTGCGTGATTCATCGCCGCCGCAACGGTGAGATCGGTGAAGCCGAGTTCGCGCCCGGACTTCAAAACCGTGTCGCCCTCGGCAAAATCCTGTCCGCGCGGGCGAATGTGTCTCCCGGCGGTGATGTCGAAAGCGGTGCGGATTTTGCCCTCGCCGAGAAGCTCGGCATCTTCCTGAATGAGAATGGCATCCGCACCCGCTGGCACCGGTGCGCCGGTAAAGATACGCACGGCCTCGCCTTTACCCACCGTGCCCGCGAAAGCGTGGCCTGCGGCAGCCTGGCCTATGACGGTGAGGACTGACCCGATTTGTGGCGCATCGGCACTGCGCAGCGCATAGCCGTCCATGGCCGAGGCATCGAAAGGCGGCTGGGTCAGACGCGCCGCAAGGTCAGCCGCAAGGACGCGGCCATCGCATTCGGCGAGCGGAAGGGTTTCGCTGTCAACCACAGGAACCGCCGCCTCCAGAAGGCGCGTTATGGCCTCATCCACGGGCAGCAGTGGCTTCATTCAGGTCTCCTGTCGCCGGAAATCGCCCGACTTGCCGCCGCTCTTTTCGAGAAGGCGGATATTGACGATCTCCATCGCCTTGTCGGCGGCTTTGGCCATATCGTAAATGGTCAGGCAGGCGATGGACACGGCGGTCAGCGCCTCCATCTCCACGCCGGTCTTGCCGGAAAGCTTCACCATGGCCTCCACCCGCAGGCCGGGCAGGGCAGCGTCTTCAGTAATGTCCACCGCAACCTTGGTCAGCATCAGCGGGTGGCAGAGCGGAATGAGGTTTGCCGTCTGCTTGGCTGCCATGATGCCCGCGAGCCGGGCTGTGCCGATGACGTCACCCTTCTTGGCATTGCCATCGCGGATGAGCGCCAGCGTTTCCGGCTTCATCTTCACGAAGCCCTCGGCAACGGCGACACGGACGGTCTCGGCTTTGTCGCCGACATCGACCATATGGGCCTCGCCGCTCGCATCGATATGGGTGAGCTTTGTCGCCTCGCTCATCGGCGCATCATTCCGCCGCCAGGACGCCGGATTGGCCGGTTAGCAGGGTTTTGGTAGCTGCCGTCACGTCGTCCTTGCGCATCAGGCTTTCGCCGACGAGGAAGGTGCTGATGCCGCTCTTTTCGAGGCGCTGGCAATCGTCATAGGTGAAGATGCCGCTTTCGCCGACAAGCAGCTTATCGGCGGGCACGAGGCCAGCCAGTTTCTCGCTGGTTTCGAGGCTGACCTCGAAAGTGCGCAGATTGCGGTTATTGATGCCGAGAAGCGGCGAGGCGAGCTTCAGCGCCCGTTCGGTTTCTTCCGCATCATGCACCTCGACCAGCACGTCCATGCCGAGTGAAAAAGCCTCGTCTTCAAGGCGTTTCGCCTCATCGTCGGAAAGAGACGCCATGATGAGCAGGATGCAGTCCGCGCCCCAGGCGCGGGCCTCATGCACCTGATAGGTATCGAACATGAAATCCTTGCGCAGCGCAGGCAGCGTGCAGGCATTGCGTGCAGCCGTCAGAAATTCCGGCGCACCCTGAAAGCTCGGCGTGTCCGTCAGCACGGAAAGACAGGCGGCGCCACCAGCCTCATAGGCGGCGGCCAGTGCCGGTGGATCGAAATCCGGGCGGATCAGCCCCTTGGAGGGGCTGGCCTTCTTGATTTCGGCAATCAGACCGAATTTGCCCTCAGCCTGCTTTGTTCGCAGCGCTTTGTAAAAACCGCGCGGCGCAGTCTGGCCTGCGGCCATCGCCTTGAGATCGGCAAGTGAAACACTGGCCTTGGCGGCGGCAATTTCCTCGCGCTTGTAGATCTCGATATTTTTCAGAATGTCGCTCATGGTTTCGCTCTCATTCCTTTTAGTGGTCGGCCTGCCCGGAGACTGTTTCATTGGAGACGGCGACCAGGCGGTCGAGCGCTGCTGCCGCCGCGCCGCTGTCGAGCGCTTGGCTCACCGTCGTCATCGCCTCGCCAAGCGTTTCGGCCTTGCCGGCAATGACAAGGGCTGACGCGGCGTTGCACAGCGATACGTCGCGATAGGCGTTGCGCTTGCCGGACAGAACCTCGCGAAGTGCCGCTGCATTGGCAATGCCGTCGCCACCCTTGAGGTCTGCCATGGAAGCGGGTTCAACACCGAAATCCTTCGGCGTCAGGTCGAAGGTGCGGATCTTGCCGTTTTCAAGCGCCGCCACATGGGTGACGCCTGTCGTCGTGACTTCATCCATGCCGTCGCCATGTACCACCCAGATGCTTTCCGAGCCGAGATCGCGCAGCACTTCGGCAAGCGGCACCAGCCAGCGCGGCGAAAAGACGCCGAGCAATTGGCGCTTCGCGCCCGCCGGGTTGGAAAGCGGGCCGAGCAGGTTGAAGATGGTGCGCGTGCCAAGTTCGACGCGGCTTGGACCGACATGGCGCATGGCGGAATGGTGCAGCTGCGCGAACATGAAGCCGAGTCCTGCCTCACTGATGCAGCGGGCGATAAGGTCAGGGCCGATATCCAGCTTCACGCCGAGTGCGGACAGCGCATCTGCCGTGCCGGATTTGGAGCTTAGCGCCCGGTTACCGTGCTTGGCAACGGGAAGGCCCGTGCCGGCAACGATGATTGAGGCGAGCGTCGAGATATTGTAGGTGCCGATGCCGTCACCGCCGGTTCCGACGATGTCGATCGCGTTTTCGGGGGCCGAAACCGGCAGCATGCGCGCGCGCATCGAGGAGACGGCGCCGACAATCTCGTCCACCGTCTCGCCGCGCACGCGCAGTGCCATCAGGAAACCGCCGATCTGCGACGGGGTTGCTTCGCCCGACATCAGAATGTCGAAAGCGGCCCGCGATTCCTCACGGTTCAGGCTTTCCCCGTTTGCGACCTTTGCGATCAGCGGTTTCAGTTCGGCCATCGTTTCCGCCCCCCGGTTAGAAGCCGACCATCGCCTGATCGGCGAGGGCCTGATTGATGGTCACACCGTAGTCGTTCTGCAGGCGGTTGACCATCTGGTCGAGCATGTCGTCGCCGGCCGCGCGGGCGATGGCGGCGAACTGCTGATCGTCATTGGCAAGCGCATCGGCAGGGGCGTTGGTGTCGACTGCCGTGACCTTGAAGAGGATGCGGCTGGAACCATCGGCATCTGCCGCAGTGCCAGTCATGCCTTCAGCGCCGGAGAATACCGCCGTAATCGTCTGGCGACCGAAAATCGCGTCCTCGCTGGTGCGGCGCAGGCCGGATTTCTGCTCGACGGCAAGGCCGAGTTCGCCAGCCACCGCTGCCAGTGTCTCGCCCTTTTCAACGCGTGCCTTCAGCTCGTCGGCCTTGGTGGCAAGCGCTGTGCGCTGCTGCTCTGCCGTCCAGTCGGCCACGACATCGTCGCGCACTTCGGCAAGCGTGCGGTCGCGGGCGGGGATGATCTGATCGACGTCGAACCAGATGTAGCCTTCGCGGCCGAGATTGATCGGCAGGGCTTCGGTGCCGGGTTCGGTCTTGAAGACTTCCTGGGCAAGCTGCGGCGAGGGCAGGTCCTGAATGGTGTCGCCCTTTTCATCAAGACCGGCGGCATCGATGGCGTCGATGGTGACGGGCTTGAGGTTCAGCTGCTTTGCCGCATCTGCAAGCGAGGAGCCGCCGGCACGCAGGTCTTCGTAACGGTCATGCACATTGGTGACTTCTTCGGCTGCAGCAGCGGTGGCGAGGTCCTTGCGGATGTCCTCTTTCGCTTCTTCCAGCGTGCGGGTGGTTTCCGGCTTGATGCCGGTGATGCGCAGGATGACCGGGCCGAAGGAGCCTGCCACGACCGGAGACACGCCGCCATCCTTCTGGACGGCGAAAGCAGCATCTGCAATCGACTGGTCGGGGATCGTGTCCTTGGTGAATTCGCCAAGCGTCACGTCGGAGGCGGTCTTGCCCTGATCCTTAACCACCTGATCATAGGTGGTGTTGCCGAGGCGGATCTGCTCCGCGGCGGCTTCTGCCATTTCCTTTTCCGGGAAGGTCAGCTGCTCGACGGTGCGGCGACCGGCGGTGCGGAAGCTGTCCTTGTGGCTGTTGTAATAGTCGGCGATCTGCGCATCCGTCACCGAAGCCTGATCGGCAATGTCCGATGGTTCCAGCTTCACATAGGTGAACTTGCGGAACTCGGGCGCGCGATATTTCGCCTTGTTGGTTTCAAACCAGGGTGCAAGCACGTCGTCGCCCGGCGCCTTGACCGGCGCAATGACGGCGTTGGACAGGATGACGTAATCGACCGAGCGCTGTTCGTTGCGGTATTGCTTGAGTGCGTCCACCAGTACCTGCGGCGCCTTGAAACCATCGGAAACGGCTTCAACGATCTGGCTTCTGACCGCGACCTTGCTGCGTTCCTTGATATAGTCGTCTTCGCGCAGGCCGGAGTTGCGCAGCCGTTCGGTGAACAGGGTGCGATCGAACTGGCCATTAACCGATTTGAATGCCGGGTCTTCGGCGATGAGATTGGCGAGGCGGTCTTCCGAAAGGCCGAGATTCATCTTCGACGCCAGTTCGTCAAGCGAGGCACCCGCCGCAAGCTGGCTGAACACCTGACGGTCGATGCCGAAGGCCTTGGCCTGTTCGGTCGTCAGTCTCGCGCCGAACTGGCGGCTGAGATCGGAAACCTGACGCTGATAGGCGAGGCGGAATTCCTGCGGGCTGACCGTCTGGTCGCCGACGGTCATGACCGCATGCGAATTGGAGGTGACGAGTGATGCGGAGACGCCCCAGACGCCAAACGAAACAACAAGCAGGAGAAGCAGCAGCTTGGCTGCCATGGTTCGAGAAGCATTTCTCAGGGAATCGAGCATCGTTATGCAAACCTCACAGGAACGTCATTGCGGTCGCCAGCCGTCCGGCCCGCAACGTATCGGCGTTCCTTAAATCAATCCAATGGGAAATTGAAGGGAATTTGCCTTGGAAAAACGGGGTTTTGAAAACGCTTATGTGATTGAGGCTAGGTTTTTACGCCTTCATCTTCGCCATACTGGCCCTTAAGGCGGCAAAATAAAACCGCCCGGAGCGTCCAGGCGGTTGCGGAGAATCATATTCTGAAAGACGGCTAAGTCTGATGGTTGCGGTCAGAACGCGCGGTTGCGTCTTACCGAGGCCTTGAATTCCTCGTCTTCACGTCGCATCTCGGCGACGGCGGAGATCATTGACGTCACGAACATAATGCTGATCAGGGCAAGAAGCAGAGTCAGGAATGTGAACATGATATCATCTCCGTTGGTGGCGAGGAAATCCTAGTTCCTCATCAGTAATAGGTCATGGACTGGTAGCGGGCGGTCATCTGTGGATAGTCCGGTCCCTGGGCAGCAGGCTTCTGATCATAAAGGCTAAACGTTGTTGCTACCATTGCGATGACCAGTACTGTCCAGGCGGTGCTGATGACGCTGATTTTCGCCGAAGTAGACTGTTTTTCTCTTACAAACATCTGTCTGTTCCTTTGGTTTGATATTAACGCGCCACGTCCAATCATGTTCCGCGTCAACCTTAAAAATCGATTAGCATCGCGCCTGTGAAACTTCCTTGAATGGCTTGTTCATCTGGCGTTCAGGAAACCGGCGACTGGCCTCATTCGAGGAAAAGATACTCGGCTGCGAATGATGCGATGACCGAAAAGACGATCATAAAGGCCAGCATTTTCATTTCTCCGGGGGCTTAACGAGGTGAGGGGCATTTCGGTTTCCCGATGCCGTGTATTTATATAAATGAGCCCTGAAACCGCACTGAACGGCGCATTCATCCGTTGTTCAGACCGCACCCGGAGGGCGTCCGGGTTGTAAAAGTCTTGCGCCGCGCCCATCTCCGTGACAAAAGGCGGCACATAACGCCCACCACTTGAGAGCGATATGACGATTGCCTTTTATCCAGGATCCTTCGATCCGATGACCAACGGACATCTGGATGTGCTTATCCAGGCGCTGAACGTGGCGTCCAAAGTCATCGTCGCCGTCGGCATCCATCCCGGAAAAGCACCGCTGTTCAGCTTCGAGGAGCGGGCGACGCTGATAAGCCGGGCCCTTTCCGAAAGCCTGCCTGGTGAGGCGGCGCGCGTTGAGGTCGTTTCCTTCGACAATCTGGTCGTCGATGCAGCCCGCCAGCATGGCGCGCGCCTTCTTCTGCGCGGCCTGCGTGACGGCACCGATCTCGATTATGAAATGCAGATGGCCGGCATGAACCGCCAGATGGCACCTGATATACAGACCGTGTTCCTGCCGGCGGGTACGTCGTCGCGACCCATTACAGCCACATTGGTCCGGCAGATCGCCGCCATGGGCGGCAATGTGGATGCCTTCGTTCCCAAAGCCGTGCTTGAAGCCCTCAACGCCAAGCTGAAGCGCTGACTTCAGCCTCACATTCCGGAGCCAATCCAATGAAACTCGTTCGATTTGCCTTTGCCGGCGCCCTGTTTGCGGGCGCGCTTGCCGCCAGCACCTTCGCTTCGGCTGCCGAATTCCTGACCGTCCAGCTGAAGGACGGCCCCGTCGTCATCGAACTGATGCCGGAAGTCGCGCCCAAGCACGTGGCGCAGATTGAAGCGCTGGCGAAAAAAGGCGCCTATGACAACGTGGCCTTCCACCGCGTCATTGACGGTTTCATGGCGCAGACCGGCGATGTGCAGTACGGCAACATGGAGAAGGGCTTCAACGCCCAGCGTGCCGGCACCGGCGGCTCTGACATGGCCGACATTCCGGCTGAGTTCTCCAAGACACCGTTCACGCGCGGCGTTGTCGGCATGGCCCGTTCCAGCGATCCGAATTCCGCCAATTCGCAGTTCTTCATCATGTTTGCCGACGGTCCGTTCCTGAACGGCCAGTACACCGTGGTCGGCAAGGTCGTGTCCGGCATGGAAGCCGTAGACAAGATCAAGCGCGGCGCCGGCGGCAACGGCGAAGTTTCCAACCCCGACCGGATGATCAAGGTCACCGTCGGCAAGAAGTAAGGTAGGGCAATAGAGCCCGAACAGAGGAGAATAATCATGGCCGAGATCAAGGATCCGGAAAACACCATCATCATGGAAACGACGACCGGCAAGGTCGTGATCCAGCTGCTTCCGGAAGTTGCTCCGGGCCACGTTGCCCGTATCAAGGAACTGGTATCGGAAGGCGCTTACGACGGCGTCGTGTTCCACCGCGTCATCGAAGACTTCATGGCCCAGACGGGCGATGTGAAGTTCGGCAAGAAGGGTTCGGAAAGCTTCAACCCGGCCCGCGCTGGCATGGGCGGCTCCGAGAAGCCTGACCTCAAGGCTGAATTCTCGGCTATTTCGCACGTTCGGGGCACCTGCTCGATGGCCCGTTCGCAGAGCCCGAACTCCGCCAACTCGCAGTTCTTCATCTGCTTCACCGATTCGCCTTGGCTGAACAAGCAGTACACCGTGTGGGGCCAGGTCATCGAAGGCATGGAAGCCATCGACAAGGTCAAGCGCGGCGAGCCTGTGAAGGACCCCGATTCGATCGTTTCGATGAAGCTTGCTTCGGCGGCCTGATAATAGCGTATAAAGTGTTTACCCGCTCCGCAGGAAACTGCGGGGCGTTTCACATTGATGATGGCGTCAACCTCTCAGACCTCATCCTCGCGACAAGCCGAGGATGACTTCGAGTGTAGTCGGAAGCCTTGTCATCACCCACCACCCGCCCCATGCCATGCAGGGCGGGTTTTGATATTTCGAGAGCCCTTGCAATGCGCGTAGACCTGTTCGATTTCGATCTCCCCGAGGACAATATCGCCCTTCGCCCGGCGAACCCGCGCGATAGTGCGCGTCTTCTCGTGGTCGATCCGAATGCGAACCACATGGAAGACCGCATCGTATCCGACCTGACTTCCTTCCTGAAGCCCGGCGACGCGCTGGTATTCAACGACACCCGCGTCATTCCAGCCCAGCTTGAAGGCGTGCGGCTGCGCGAAGGTGCGCCTGAAACGGTAGTTTCAGCCACGCTCCACATGCGCGCCGACCAGTCGCGCTGGAAGGCTTTCGCGCGGCCGGGCAAGCGCATCAAGCAGGGTGACCGCATCCGTTTCGGTTATGAGCGCGACAATGCCTGCGGCCTTGCCCATCTGGAGGCCACCGTCGAGGAGAAGGGTGAGGAGGGCGAGATCACGCTGCTGTTCGACGTTTCCGGCCCTGTTCTGGACGAGGCGATCGCCTCCGTCGGCCATATTCCTTTGCCGCCTTATATTGCCGCGAAGCGCCCGGAAGATGCGCAGGACCAGACCGATTACCAGACAATTTATGCACGCGAGAAGGGCGCCGTTGCCGCACCAACTGCCGGCCTGCATTTCACGCCCGATCTGTTTGCGGCGTTGGACGAAGCCGGCATCGAGCGACATTTCGTGACACTTCACGTTGGGGCAGGCACCTTCCTTCCAGTTAAGGCCGACGATACCGACGATCACAAGATGCATTTCGAGATCGGCCATGTTTCGCAGGAGACTGCGGCAAAGCTCAATGCCGTCAAGGCGCGCGGCGGGCGGATCGTTTCCGTCGGTACCACCTCGCTGCGGCTTATCGAAAGCGCCACTGATGAGAATGGCGTCATTCAGCCATGGTCGGGCGCGACGGGCATCTTCATCACGCCCGGATACCGTTTCCGCGCGGTCGATATTCTGATGACCAATTTCCACCTGCCGAAATCGACGCTGTTCATGCTCGTTTCGGCTTTTTGCGGTCTCGAGACGATGCGTGCCGCTTATGCGCATGCCATCGAAACCGGATACCGTTTTTATTCCTATGGCGATTCAAGCCTGTTGTTCCGGAAGAACTGATGCACGACAAATTCACCTTTACCCTGAAAGCCACGAGCGGCGGCGCCCGCCTTGGCGAAGTCGCCATGCCGCGCGGCGTCATCCGCACACCTGCCTTCATGCCTGTTGGCACTGTCGGTACTGTCAAGGCCATGTATCTCGACCAGGTGCGCGAGCTCGGGGCCGATATCATTCTCGGCAATACCTATCACCTGATGCTGCGGCCCGGCCCGGAGCGCGTGGCAAGGCTTGGCGGGTTGCATGAGCTTATCCGCTGGCCGCATCCGATCCTCACCGACAGCGGTGGCTTCCAGGTCATGTCGCTTTCAGGACTGCGCAAGCTGGACGAGAAGGGTGTGACCTTCAAGAGCCATGTGGACGGTTCGCTGCACCATATGTCGCCTGAACGCTCGATCGAAATTCAGGGCATGCTTGATTCGGACATCCAGATGCAGCTCGATGAATGCATCGCGCTGCCGGCCGAGCGGAAGGAAATCGAGCGCGCCATGGAAATGTCGCTGCGCTGGGCGGAGCGTTGCCACGTCGCGTTCGGTGAACAGCCCGGCAAGGCCATGTTCGGCATTGTGCAGGGCGGCGACCAGCCGGATCTGCGCATTCGCTCCGCCGAAGGGCTGAAGCAGCTTGATCTCAAGGGTTACGCTGTCGGCGGCCTTGCCGTCGGCGAGCCGCAGGATGTGATGCTGGGCATGCTCGACATCACGCTGCCGGTGCTGCCCACCGAAAAGCCGCGTTACCTGATGGGCGTCGGTACGCCTGACGATATTCTGAAATCGGTGGCGCGCGGCATCGACATGTTCGACTGCGTGATGCCGACCCGTTCCGGTCGTCACGGGCTTGCCTTCACCCGTCGCGGCAGGGTCAATATCCGCAATGCCCGCCATGCGGAGGATATGCGGCCGCTCGATGAGCAGTCAAACTGCCCGGCCTCGCGTGATTATTCCCGCGCCTATCTGCATCATCTTACGCGCTCCAACGAGGCGCTGGGCGGCATGCTGCTCTCCTGGCACAATCTTGCCTATTATCAGGAGCTGATGCAGGGTATCCGCAAGTCGATCGAGGAAGGCCGTTTCGCTGATTTTTATGCGGAAACCATAGAGATGTGGGCGCGGGGCGACATAGACCCGATCTGATTTTTCCCGACCCTTTCTCCTGTTCGGACGCTTTCCTTGGCACATGCGCCTTACGTTCTTTTCCGGGATGACACGACCGGCACGGTGACAGCCTTCACCGAGCCGGAGGAGATCATCGTCGCGGATGAGCCAGAGGCGTTTTTCGCGGCGCTGAAACGCATGGAGCAGCTGCGCCGCGCCGGGAAATACCTTGCCGGCTATATGTCCTACGAGGCGGGTTTCCTGTTCGAGCCGAAACTTGCGGACTTTGCTGCGGAGCCTCGCAACGTGCCGTTCCTTCGCTTCGGCGTCTTTTCCGGCCCACAACCGGATGAGGGGCGATTTGCGCGGCCCGAAAGTCTGCCGGATGCCGATGCGTTTCTGTCCGATCCCGCGCCCGCATGGAGCCTTGAAGACTATTGCCAGCGCTTCGAGCGGCTGCACGGGCATCTGCGTCGCGGCGACTGTTATCAGGGCAATCTGACGATGCCCGTTCACGCTCGCTGGAGCGGCGATCCGCTCACGGCCTTCTGGTCATTGGTTGAGCGCCAGCCGGTCAAATATGGCGCGCTGGTCGATCTCGGTGGACCGGTGATCCTGTCGCGCTCACCGGAACTGTTTTTCTCGGTGGACGGGGAAGGTTTCATTGAAACCCACCCGATGAAGGGAACGACGCCGCGCGGTGCGAATGCGCAAGAGGACCGGGCGATCATCGCGGCGATGCTTGAGGATGAAAAGACGCTTGCCGAAAACCGCATGATCGTCGATCTCCTGCGCAACGATATTTCCCGCATCACCGAAGTCGGCAGCCTCCATGTGCCGCGACTGTTCGATATCGAGACCTATCCCACCGTGCACCAGATGGTCAGCCATGTGCGCGCGAAGCTTTTGCCTGATGTGACGGTGGAGGATATTTTCGCGGCGCTTTTTCCCTGCGGTTCGGTGACCGGCGCGCCGAAAATGTGGGCGATGAAGATCCTGCGCGAACTGGAACAGACGCCGCGCGACGCCTATTGCGGCGCGATCGGCTTCATGTCTCCAGCTGGTGAGATGCGCTTTTCGGTGGCGATCCGCACGCTGACCTTGTTCGATGGCGGCCGCGCGATCTTCAATGTCGGCGGCGGCATCGTTTTCGATTCGGATGCCGAGGCGGAATATGATGAGTGTCTGCTGAAATCCAAATTTGCGGTTGGGGACAGACTGTTACGGGGGTGATTATCCCGTGCGTTGCGTCTCAGTTTACCGGTATTGCGAATCTGTAGGGCGGACATCCCGAAAGAACGATTTAATCTTATCCTGCACATTCGCGTCAGGCGTCGTTACTTCATAGAAGCTACTGTCGATTGCCCGAATGGTCACCCATTCCTGATCCAAGGCTGGCGACAACGCAGTAAACTGCCCCCATATCACTTGTTTCGCCTTCTTCGCGAGGTCGGCCAGAACGGCGCCTGAAATACGCGCATCTTTCTGGGCCAACATCTCGAGGTCATCTCGCGATTCACCCACCACCTCAAACCATTCATCGGCGGATTGCAGAGACTTGACCGTGGAAACGACCCAAGTTGCCGTTTGAGAGGCCGGTGCGAGGAGATGAAGGAGATCGTAAAGATCGGCTGCAATTACGCCCTCGCGAATGTCATAAATTCTTAGTGTTTGATGGGGATTTTCGGATGTGAGGGTAGCAATATTGTCTCCAGCCCTATCTCGAGCCGACGTGACAATGGCGATGTCACCATCCTCGATCAGCACTTCCTTCGCCGCCGGATGGCTGAGAAAACCCGAAGGGCTGGCGGTGGCGCCATAGGCGCCCGATTGCAGGATTGCCAGGAGATCACCAGCCTTCAGCTTCGGCAGGGCCGCATTGCGTGCCAGCGTGTCGAGCGGTGTGCAGAGCGGGCCGACTATGGTTGCAGTTTCCTCATAGTCTGCCTGCATCATGGCCGGTGCGACGATGGGGTAGTTGCGCTTGACGATCTGGCCGAGATTGCCGGAGGCTGCCAGATGGTGATGCATGCCACCATCCGTCACCACGAAGGTGGTGCCGCGCGAGGTCTTTACCGAATTGACTTCCGCCACATAGATGCCGCCGGGACCGGCGAGGAAGCGGCCGGGTTCGACAATGATATGGGCATCGGCGATCAGCGGATGTGCCTGCACCAAGGCCTTGAGGTCGGGAATGGCGGCACTGACCGCTGCAAGATCGAGCGGCGTCTCCCCGGCGAAATAGGGGATGCCGAGACCGCCGCCGAGATCGATGGTTTCAAGGGGCCTGCCGAGCATTTCGGCCATGCGTGCGGCAAGCAAAATGGAGTGTCTCCATTGGGAGACAAGCATGTCGGCATCGAGGATTTGCGTGCCACCGTAAATATGGACACCGACGAGATTGATATGCCTGATGTCCCTGAACAGCGGCAGGACGTTTTCGAGTTCTTCCTCGTCGAAACCGAAGGCGGTGGCCTTGCCACCCATGCGCATGGCGCCTGCCTGCGCATCCGGCACCGGATTGATGCGGATCGAAGCCTTGACCGGTTTGCCGATCGCCTCGATGCGGGCAATTTCCTCGGCGCTCTCGATATGGATTTCGCCGATACCGCTCTCGATCACCTCAAGCAATTCAGCTTGGCGCTTGCCGGGACCGGCAAAGATGATCTTTTCCGGTGGCACACCTGCCTTGATGGCGGCGCGATATTCACCGACGGAGGCGATTTCTGCGCCAGCGCCTTCTTCACGGAAAAGCGAGATGATGGCGGGCAGGGGATTGGCTTTCACCGAATAGTAGATATCGGCAAAACCACTGAGCGCGGTTGCGAGATCGCGATAGGCGCGGCGCATGGCGCTGGCATCATAGAGGAAGCACGGCGTTCCGGTCTCAGCGACGATATCGCGCACGGCAAGGCCGCCGATGACAAGATCGTTTTCGTCGACTGCGAATTGCGCGGCGGCAAGGGCAGGGCCGTGGCTTTGGGGTTTATCCGTGGGCGCCATTATCCGTCCGTTCGCGCACCAGCGCGCGGTAATCCACCTTGCCATTGGCCGTGACCGGAAACCGGTCGACCAGTTCGATGGCGCGCGGAATCATGAAGGGGGCAAGCATTTCGGCGGCTTTTTTGAGAGCTGCCGAAACATCGATATTTTCGTTGGCGGCGGTTGCCACGGCATGCACCTTCTCGCCTGCAAAGGGGTCCGGCAGGCCGATGACGGCGACCTGCTGGAAAAGGCCAGTCGACATCAGGCTTTCCTCC
The DNA here is from genome assembly GCF_000381165.1 of Agrobacterium sp. 10MFCol1.1. Lineage (NCBI taxonomy): Bacteria > Pseudomonadati > Pseudomonadota > Alphaproteobacteria > Hyphomicrobiales > Rhizobiaceae > Agrobacterium > Agrobacterium sp. 10MFCol1.1. The sequence continues at coordinate 122,387 of NZ_KB906078.1, forward strand.
ACCTCGGTCGGGCTGATGCGATAGCCTGACGATTTGATCATCGCATCGTTGCGGGCAACGAAACTGAAAAAGCCGTCCTCGTCCTCCACCGCCAGATCGCCGGAATAACACACAGTCTCGCCGCCGCGTTCGGCCGGAATGAAAGGGTGAGGGCGCAGCACCTTGGCGGTATCTTCCGGCCGGTTCCAGTAACCCAGCGACACGGTCGGGCCGCGATGGACGAGAATGCCGGGCTCACCCGGTTTTGCCCTCTGTCCCTCGGCGGTGACGATGAAGATTTCACATTCCGGGATTGCCTTGCCGATGGAAGTCGGGCGGCGGTCGATTTCATCAGGCGGCAGAAAGGTGGATCGGAAGGCTTCGGTCAGGCCATACATCAGATAGATTTTGGTGTCCGGCAGCTTTTCGCGCAACGCCCTCACGGTTTCCTGCGGCACGCGTCCGCCGGAGTTGGTGATGTATCGCAACTGCGGCAGCGGCGTTTTCGCCAGCAACGGCGCGGCCCTCGTCAGGATAGCCCAGACAGTTGGTACGCCGGCAAGCCCGGTAATGGCATGGTCGCGCAAGTCCCTGACAATATCATCGCCGAGCCTGAAGGTGGAGATAACAGTGGTCGCACCCTGTTCAACCGCTGTCAGCAACTGGTTCAGGCCGTAATCGAAACTGAAGGGCAAAATGGAGAGAAGGCGGTCTTTTCCGGTGATCTCCAGATAGGTGCGCACGATGCGCGCTCCGGCCAGAAGATTACGGTGCGACAGCATCACGCCCTTGGGCGAGCCGGTGGAGCCGGATGTGTAGAGGATTGCTGCAAGGTCCTCGCCAATTAACGGGGAGACTTTGGCAGGCACGGGCGGGCGGCGGTCGATTTGTTCCGCCAGCAGTACAGTGACCTCGGGCAGGTCTTCCACAGCCGCGTTCAGCTCATCCATCATCGTAGCACTGCTGATGACGATTTTTGCGCCGCAATCCGCGACGATATGGCGGATTTGCTGCGCCTTCAAAAGTGCATTGACCGGCACGAAGACGCAGGAAGCCATGCTCACGCCGAAGATCGACCAGCATTCCTCGATGCCGCGCGGCAGGAAGATGACGACACGGTCGCCGCGCTCCGTTCCTGCCTCCTGCAATGCCGCCGCACAACGTGCGGCCGCTTCGGAAAATTCGCGATAGCTCAGTGATTTTTCTTTGTAGACAAGCGCCTCATCGCCGCTTTCCGCCCGCGCGGTGAGCAGGTGGTGCAGCAGGATGTGGGTTGTCATCTGCGCCGTTCCTGCGTGACGAAGGCAATCAGATCGGCCGGCGTGCTGAGATTTTCCGGGGTGAAATGTTCATCATTGAGAACGATGCCGAAACCTTCGCCGAGAAAGATCATCAGTTCGAGAAAACCGAGCGAATCGATCACGCCGCCTTCGAGCAATTGCGTATCTGCGGAAAACGGGGCATGAGCCGGGAAACGCTGCGAGAGGTAGGAATAGATGGTCTCGGAGACATCGACTTCCCTGGGTTTCGCTGAAAGCATGCTTATTCTCCGCTCGTTCGCGCAGTCGGGACTAGTCTCGTCCGAAGCGCATTTTCTTCTTTTCAGGCAAGGTTTAAGCGCGCGTCTTTTAAGAGCGTCCCAATACCCAGGGTGGCAATAACACCAATTCTGAATATGTTTCGTTAATAAACCGTGGGTTCCATGCTCCCTTTACTTGTATTGGCGAGGATTTGAGTATGGCAAATCCACCGGCGTCTCGCTTCTCATCGGAAGCCGCCATGGTCAATGCAAGCCGGCCTTTGCCAAGAAGATGGCGGGCAATTGCCGAAATGTGCCTCTGGGCGACTTGCCTGTCCTCGCAATAGATGAGGCGGGCGGAGGGCAGCCTTTTGGTTATGGTTTTTAAAAACACCAGCGGATAATGGCTTCCATCCGCCTCCATGACTGCCACGATGCAGCCGAAACGCGCATGATCTTCCAGCATGTCGCGCGTGGCGGTAGACAGCGTGCCCTGGGGCACTTCGGCAAGCGGGCGCAGCCGCACCCTGGCCGGGCCGAATGCCTTTAAAGGCAGGGGATAAAAAAGCGTGCAATTCGTTATCGTTGTGAACCCCAGTCTCTCGTTCAGCTTGCAGGCTTCTGGAGACGGGGTGAGATCGGTGAAGATGTCTTCTTCGGAGGATGTCGCCATTTGCAGCATACGCGGTGCAAACCAGCGGCTGGAAGGTTCGACATACCAGCTGGACAGGTTGACGACTGTCCTGCCGGTCTCGGCCAGGCGGCTTCGGATTGTCAGAAGAACGCCAACGACATCGTCGCCCTTCATCAGCAATTGCCCGATGGGGCCGAGATCCTGCCGCTGATGATGGTCGCTTATAAGGGACACGCCGAGCGCCCAGAAAGCCTCGCTCTTTTCCGGAAAACCTTTCGCCAGAAGTGCAACGGCAGCGACGCGGTTTCCGTTGTCGATCGGTACGGTTCTCAGAGGTCGCTCCCGCTATCTGGCGTCGTTTCGGGCAGGGAGGGATTTTTCAACTCCACCGCGCAATATCGGCATACGACGATAGATTTACCGTCCCGTTAATCGGCACGGCTGTAAGCGGAAAGGTCGGTCAATTCATATGGCAGACGCGCGGTGCGCGCCTGCCATTTTTTGTCAGCCGATCAATAGACCACGACGCCGCGGATGCTCTCGCCCTTGTGCATCAGGTCAAAACCCTTGTTGATGTCTTCGAGCGGCATCGTGTGGGTGATCATCGGATCGATCTGTATCTTGCCCTCCATGTACCAGTCGACGATTTTCGGCACGTCGGTGCGACCACGCGCGCCGCCGAAGGCCGTGCCCATCCAGTTGCGGCCGGTGACCAGCTGGAACGGACGCGTGGAGATTTCCTGGCCCGCACCGGCAACGCCGATGATGACAGACTTGCCCCAGCCACGATGCGAAGATTCCAGCGCCTGGCGCATGACCTTGGTATTGCCCGTGCAGTCGAACGTATAATCCGCGCCGCCGATCAGGTCGCCATTGCGCTTCGTCATGTTGACGAGATAGGGCACGATGTCGTCGCCCACTTCCTTCGGGTTGACGAAGTGGGTCATACCGAACTTCTCGCCCCAGGCCTTGCGGTCATTGTTGATATCGACACCGATGATCATGTCAGCGCCGGCAAGACGCAGACCCTGCAGAACGTTGAGGCCAATGCCGCCGAGACCGAAGACGATTGCCGTCGAGCCGATCTCCACCTTGGCGGTGTTGATGACGGCGCCGATACCGGTCGTCACGCCACAGCCGATATAGCAGACCTTGTCGAAGGGCGCATCGGGATTGATCTTGGCAAGGGCGATCTCGGGCAGGACGGTGAAGTTCGAGAAAGTCGAGCAGCCCATATAGTGGTGGATCTTGTCCTTGCCGATCGAGAAGCGCGAGGTGCCGTCAGGCATCACGCCCTGGCCCTGGGTGGCGCGGATGGAGGTGCAGAGATTGGTCTTGCGCGATGTGCAGGAATAGCACTCGCGGCATTCCGGCGTGTAGAGCGGGATGACATGATCGCCCTTCTTGACCGAGGTGACGCCGGGACCGACATCAACGACGATGCCTGCACCCTCATGGCCGAGGATGGCCGGAAACAGACCTTCGGGATCGGCACCGGAGAGGGTGAAATCATCGGTGTGGCAGATACCTGTCGCCTTGACCTCGACCAGCACTTCGCCAGCGCGGGGACCTTCGAGTTGAACGGTCATGACCTCAAGCGGTTTTCCTGCCTGAATGGCAACTGCGGCGCGAACGTCCATATTCTATCTCCTCAGTCTTTTAATGTGCGAAGTAAAAGGTTTTGCCCGAGCGCGGCTGGCCGGGCAAGGCAAAATCCGGTGACCCGGAATGAAAAGCAGGTGTGCGGAAACACGCCCCTTTATTTTGGCTGATACATGCGGGCAGGGCCTATGGCGTTGCGTCGCTCTCTTGTTCCGTTGCGACGTGTTCCACCCCAAGCCACGTCGCACAATCCCTCAACGCCCGCGCTGCAACGAGCTGGCGTTTCATGATTGTCTTGTCCTTGCCGCGAAAACGTTTCACGCCTTCCGGCTTGACGATGGAGCCTGGCTCCAGTTCTGGGAAGAGGCCGAAATTGATGTTCATCGGCTGGAAGGAACGTTTGCCCGGCTCATCATTCGAGGAAAGATGCCCGCCGGTGATGTGGTTGAGAAGTGAGCCGAGGGCTGTCGTTGCGGGCGGCAGGCTCGGGGTCTCGCCTTTCCGTTCGGCGGCAGCGAAACGGCCGGCCAGAAGTCCGACGGAGGCGCTTTCCACATACCCTTCGCAGCCGGTGATCTGGCCTGCAAAACGCAGGTCAGGCCGGGATTTCAGCTTCAGCGATGGATCGAGTAGGACGGGGGAATCGATATAGGTGTTGCGGTGCAGGCCGCCCAAACGGGCGAATTCCGCATTTTCGAGACCCGGGATCATGCGAAATACATCCGCCTGCGCGCCGTATTTCAGTTTGGTCTGGAAACCCACCATGTTGTAAAGCGTGCCGAGCGCATTGTCCTGGCGAAGCTGGACCACGGCATAGGCCTTGACGGTGGGGTTGTGGGCGTTGGTCAGGCCCATCGGTTTCATAGGCCCGTGGCGGAGCGTCTGGCGGCCGCGTTCAGCCATGATCTCGATTGGCAGGCAGCCGTCGAAATAGGGTGTGCCTTCCCATTCCTTGAAACCCACCGTGTCGCCGGCGATCAGCGCGTCGATGAAGGCGTTGTACTGCTCCTCGTTCATCGGGCAGTTGATGTAGTCCTTGCCCGTGCCGCCGGGGCCAACCTTGTCGTAACGCGACTGGTACCAGCAGATATCCATGTTGATGCTGTCGCGGTGCACAATGGGGGCAATGGCGTCAAAGAATGCCAGGGCATCCTCACCCGTCTCGGCCTGAACCGCCGCCGCCAGATCCGGCGAGGTGAGCGGGCCGGTGGCGATGATGCTGCTGCCCCATTCCTTCGGCGGCAGACCGGAAACCTCTTCGCGCAGGATCGTCACCAGCGGGTGACTTTCGAGCCGGTCCGTGACGGCCTGAGAAAATCCGTCGCGATCGACGGCAAGCGCGCCGCCGGCAGGCACTTGATGCCTGTCGGCGCAGGCCATGATCAACGAGCCGGCAAGCCGCATTTCCGCATGGATGACGCCCACTGCATTGGCGGTCGCATCGTCGGAGCGGAAGGAGTTGGAACAGACCAGTTCCGCCAGCGTATCGCCCTTGTGCGCTTCCGTGCCGCGCACGCCGCGCATTTCGTGCAGGATGACTGGAACGCCGCTTTCAGCGATCTGCCAGGCGGCTTCCGAACCGGCCAGTCCGCCGCCCACGACGTGAATGGGAGAATAGGTCTTGTCTTGCATGCTGGCGCCCATAGGCCGCGTGGGGGCAAAAGCTCCCCTCCGGCGGCTGTCTTTCGAGTGATTGTTCCGCGCGGGTCCCGAAGGACGCGTTTTTCAGGGCGATGCACTACCATGCATGGCTGCGACAGCCAAATGTTTTTGCGGGTGGCACGATTGGGGCGGAGGGAATGTGGTCTCTATGCTTGTAAGCCAAAAATCTCCGGCGAATACCGCCAGAATCAAAAACGGCGCCAGAGGCGCCGCTTTCTTTTACCTGTCGCTCAATCGTCGCGCCCTGGAGGTCGGGCAGCGGGACGATCTTTTACGCCTTAGCGGAACGAACGGGAAGCTACGTTACGGATGTCGTAACGTGTCAGGCCGATGTCGCTCAGGGCCTGGTTGGACAGGCTGCCAAGTTCGTTGATCGTGCGACGGTAGGAGATCCAGTTCTTTGCGATGCGGATAGGGTTCATGATCGTTTCCTCAATCTTTCTTTGATTTCGTCGGCCGGCTCAGTGTTTCTGTGCTCTCGGCTGTTGAGGTTTTATATATAGACATTGAGCCATGTTGTGCAGTGCAGAATTTAGGCGACTGCCATGCATTTGTGCACTATGTCGGCTAAATTTGCGGCTTTGACTACCGTATGAGCAAAATATGAGCGGAAATGCCTGTCTTTCGGGCGGTTTTGAAGGGGTTTGCGGCCATTGGCGGTGTTGGACCGGCTTTTTGCTCCCCTCAGCGGTGCTTGAAGGGCGTTCGGGCTCTTCAGACATGCCGGATGCAGCCGCCTAATCGATGCATTTTTCATCTGTTTGTCACGCGCACATGCCGGTGGGCGGCGCGGCTCGGTTCCGAGAGGGTGCCAGAACGAAAAAAAAGGCCGGAGGCGGGAGCCTCTGGCCTTTTGGGAAGGTCGTCTCGCATCCGCCGCTTCAAGCGGCGGAGAGTATTAGATGCCGACGGCGGTGCGTGCGACGCGACGGATGTCCTGACGGCCAATGCCGAGGTCATTCAGTTCGCGGTCGGTCATGCGGCCGAGTTCGGTTACGGTCTGACGATACTTGCGCCAGTTGGTGAGCGAGCGTGTAATGTTCATTGTCATCTTCCTCTTCGTGCTGTCCAGCATTTCCGGCCCGTCTTAGGAGGATTAGGCTCGGGGCTGAACTCGATCTCTGTATGACCATGAATATAATCGGTTTAATAAAAACAAAAACAGACAAAGCAAGATGCCACCTATGCATGGAACGCAAAGCAAGCCGGTAAATGACCCCAATTGCGGCGGTTACTGCATAATTTGTGACCAATTTGTGTGCTTTTAGTGAACTTGGCGGCATCTGTCGCTGCCAAGCCGTGCGGTCCGGCTGAATACAACGGGTCGGGCAGGGCAGAGGCAAGGATGGGGATGCAAAGGTCGTTCGTATAAGGGCTTCGGCTGGAGGCGCGCGTTCTCGTAAAATGACGGGCGGCACGTCATATATATAATGTCATGTAGCCGCATAAATGTTGCGCGTTTTTCCTGTCGGGACATGTGAAGCGGGACGGGAAAGAGGGAGACGGCGCGCGCAGTTTTGCGGCCTCTCGTGTCACCGTTTGCGGGCGCGCCGTTCCCTTTCATGCGGGCACGAAACGGCAAGAACGTACCGGCCGGCTTTTGCGGCTGGGGCGGGGACCCAAGAAAAGTCCGGGCGAAACGGGACGCGGCGATAAGGTGTGCTTGACCCTTCCAGAACATTGTGACATACCGCCGCCCAACGTGCGGGTATGGCGGAATTGGTAGACGCATTGGTTTTAGGTACCAACGCTTCGGCGTGGGAGTTCGAGTCTCTCTACCCGCACCACAAGTAAAGCATGGCTGTGCCACGCTTGTGCCAGAGTGCATCCTTAGTGATGCAGGGAGCTTTGGGGTTCATCATCCCCTTCGCGCCCTTGTCTCCGGCGCGAGCGCAATTTTGTCCGGCAGGCGCTTGTGTAAAGAAATAATGGAAGCCACGGCCGGGGAACGACGTTTCCGGCGCAGTGCTCGAAAGTAAACCAACGGCTGTCTGAGCACCGCCGCCATGATGTGAAGGTTTGAGAAAATGCAGGTTATCGAAACGCTGGCTGAAGGCCTGAAGCGCGAACTCAAGGTCGTTATCCCGGCTGCCGACATGAAGGCCCGTCTGGACGAGCGCCTGGTTGACGCCAAGGACAAGGTTCGCATCAACGGTTTCCGTCCCGGCAAGGTGCCGATGGGCCATCTGAAGAAGATGTATGGCAAGTCCATCATGGCCGACCTCGTCAACGAGCTGGTTCGTGAAAAGCCTTCCGAAATCCTTTCCAGCCGCGGTGAGAAGTCTGCAACGCAGCCGGCCATCTCCATGACCGAAGACGAGCAGGAAGCCGAAAAGATCCTTTCGGCTGAAACCGATTTCGAATTCACCGTTGCCTACGAAATCATTCCGGCCATCGAACTGAAGGCCAATGACGGCATCAAGGTTACCCGCGAAGTTGTTGAAGTCTCCGAAGACGAAATCAACGAGCAGATCCTCAAGATCGCTGAGAGCGCCCGTACCTTTGAAGCCAAAAAGGGCAAGGCCGCCGAAGGCGACCGCGTCACCATGAACTATCTCGGCAAGGTTGATGGCGAAGCCTTCGATGGCGGCGCTGCTGAAGACGCTGAACTGGTTCTCGGTTCTGGCCGCTTTATCCCCGGCTTCGAAGACCAGCTCGTTGGCGTCAAGGCCGGCGACGAAAAGACCATCACCGTGACTTTCCCGGCTGACTACCCGGCTGCGAACCTTGCAGGCAAGGAAGCCAACTTCGACATCACCGTCAAGGAAGTTGCTGCTGCCGCTGCTGTTGAAATCAACGACGAACTGGCGGAAAAGCTCGGTCTCGAATCGGCTGAAAAGCTGAAGGAAATCGTTCGCGGCCAGATCGAAAGCCAGTACGGCAACGTAACCCGCCAGAAGGTCAAGCGTCAGATTCTCGACCAGCTCGACGAAATGTACAAGTTCGACACGCCGGCTGGCCTCGTCGATGCCGAATTCGACAACATCTGGCGCCAGATCAACACCGATCTTGCCCAGTCCGGCAAGACATTTGCTGACGAAGACACCACGGAAGAAGAAGCCCGCGAAGAATATCGCAAGCTCGCTGAACGCCGCGTTCGTCTCGGCCTCGTTCTCTCCGAAATCGGCGAAAAGGCTGGCGTCGAAGTGACCGAAGAAGAAATGCAGCGCGCGCTGTTCCAGCAGCTGCAGCAGTTCCCCGGCCAGCAGAAAGAAATCCTCGATTTCTTCCGCAACACCCCCGGCGCTTCCGCTTCGCTGCGCGCTCCGATCTTCGAAGAAAAGGTCATCGACAAGCTGCTCACGGAAATCTCGGTAACGGACAAGACCGTTTCCAAGGAAGAGCTTCTGGCTGACGACGGCGAAGAAACAACGGAAACCAAGAAGAAGGCGCCTGCCAAGAAAAAGGCTGCTGCCAAGGCTGACGACGCCGCTGAAGGCGAAGAAGCCGCTCCGAAGAAGAAGGCTCCGGCCAAGAAGAAGGCCACTGAGGCCGACGCCGAATAATCTTGGCGGGCGAAAGCTGAATGAATGGAAGGGCCGTGGCGAAAGCTGCGGCCTTTTTTTGTTTCGTCTGGGCGATGCGGTCCATCCGCCTTGCGCGGTGGCCAGCGGACCCAAACCGCGCCGCTGACCGATCTCGCCTGTTAAAATTGCTCCCGGCTATCGCTTCTGGGATCATTATTCACCTGATGAGGCGCATATAGATCGCTGCGGGCTTTTCGCCGCCATGGTCGTGCGGGATTTTCACGATCGATAGCAATGTCTGCTATCGCGATAGCCGGTAAACCGTTCATCGGGCATTGCGCCACCCAACGGCCATCCGGTGCGGCGATTCCCGAGGGAGCAGCTGTACTCTGAGCCGCCAAGGTGGAATAGCTGGCCCAATAGGTGTTGCTCACCGCATGCCCCAATATTTCGGCTGCAAAAGCCGGGGCATTGGACGGGCCATCACCTGCGGTGGAAAACAGCACGCAATCGACGTTCAGCGTCTCGTATTCCATGAATATTTCTGGGTAGTGCGCCTCCATGCCGAGCGCGCAACCAAAACGGAAGCCATCGATTTCAAACGTCACCGGTACAGTTCCCGGCGAGTACATGAACGAGATTTTGGTGTTCGACAGCAGGCGCTCATCGTAGCGAGTTATAAGCTTCCCGCGATCGGAGATGACGTACAGGCTGTTATACGGTCGATGTGGCGGAGTAAGCTGATGGACGGACCCGAGAATCGTCCAAAGCTTCAGCCTTCGCGCCAGTTTTCTGCTCGCTTCCAGTTCTCTGCGCAGAGTTTCCCATTCAAAGCGCGTCCAGTCGGAAGGCCCGATTTCTCTCGGCCCAGTTTCGGACATGATGCGTTTATTGGGCCAGCACGTTGCCCCTTCCGGAAAATGGATGAGACGGGCGCCGGCCTTATGGGCATCGCACATGAGGCGACGCATTTCTTGCCCGGCTGCTTTCAGTGCCGAAACCATACGAGGGTCGTCGACCAGCGACGTTTGCGCGACAGCCATTCGTAAAGAAGGGCTAACTGGCATGTCGGGAGTTCGGCGGATATGCTTGAGCGCCGCCGTATAGGACTCGCCGGTTTTCGCTGCACGAGCTCTTACGCGGCGTTTGAAATTATTATTTTGCGTCATGATCAGGCCTTTCACGTCCCGGACGCGATTCCCCAGCAACCCGCCCGAAACGATCGGACCAAGACAGTAGCCAGAGACAACGAAAGTCCCTTTGCCTCCGTTCAAGACCATGCTGGGGAAGGTCTGGGAGGTTAGGCGCAGGCTTCGCCTTTTTGTCACTATCAGTGGGAAAACGTTGAGTCGTCAAGCTACCGCAATTTCGCATTACATGAACCGGAGAATTCGACACTCCGACATCTTCACGTCTTTCTCGAATATTATCTTCAGAAGGCATGACAGGGCGTTGGGCAGTCGCGGCGATGGGCAGAAGAAATTATTTGATCGAGGGTGTCTCCGGGGCTGGTAAAACCTCGGTTGCAACGGAACTTCAGCAACGCGGCCTTCATGTGATTCACGGCGACCGTGAACTGGCTTACAAAGGCGACCCCGAAACGGGCGAACCCATGGATGTCGCGCTGTTTCAGGGCGACGACACAAAAATCGCCTTCCGTCACCGACATCACATCTGGAATGTCGAAAAAGTTCGGCAGCTTGTGGCTGATCAAGAGCACGCCGTCACCTTCTTCTGCGGCGGATCGAGAAATTTTCGATGCTTTATAGATCTGTTCGATGAGGTCTTCGTTCTGGATGTCGATGCAGCGACCTTACTAAGACGGCTGGCTGCCAGGCCGGAGGATGAGTTCGGTGGCAATCTGGCCGAAAGACAATTTGTCCTGCAACTCCACGCAACGAAAGAAGACCTTCCAGTCGGTGCATCTGCCATTGATTCATCGAGGTCTTTGGGAGTGGTGGTGGATGATATTCTGGCTCGTTGCAATGTTCCGAAGGCAGGAAATTAAGACGCTGATCTTCCCGTCACCTTCGTTTTGATCACAATGCAGTGCAGCATGATTTTTTGCTGCATCTGCTCTTGTTCATCTCCCGTTCATCTGGCACCCTGCGCAGCATGATTTGCCTTGGCTGCCTGTGCAGCCGTCAGGAAACATGGCCGCCAACGCGCGGCTGTCATCGCTGCCAAAACCTTTGGCCTTAAGCTTTTACCGTGCATGCCGGGTTCACCCGGTGCGGCCTTAATTTGCCAGGGGACAAGATATGTCGCCACGAACGGGCTTCGCCCTGTTGTTTTCTCTGTTCGCCGCGATTGGCACCAACGCCCGTGCCGATGAGCCGGAGTTGATCTGGAAGCCGGTCAAGAATTCCGATCGTTCCTATACGGCGCGTATCGGTGCGAAGCTGCCGGTCGAGACGCCGATCCGGGCGGGGCTGGAAATGGGCATGAATGCCTCCAGGACGGGGCAGGTGGTGGATACGCCAGTAAGGTTGTGGGGCAATGTCACGCTGCTGGCGGAGCAGCTGCCCGGTGTTTCGCTTGCCCGTGATGTCGGTGTCCTCTTCAACGCGTTGACGGGGTCGAGCAGCGTTTCCATGACGTCGCGACAGAAACGCATCGTTACGCCGGAACTGGATATCGAGGCCAACCGAAATTTCACGGTGCGTTATGACGGCACGGCGCAGCAATGGAACGGCCTGGATGTATCGCAGTCGCTGCGCCTTTCCCGCTCGGAAACCGGCACGGCTTTCGTGCTGACGGGGGCAAGCCGCAACAGCTTCAACGAGTTCAGCAGCGGCGTGGCCGTGGAGCAGAAGATCGGCGATCACCTGACAGTGCGCGGAACGCTCGATCAGGGATATGCGGATCATTTTCGGCCGGGTGTGAGTGCGCGGTATAGTATTCGGTGGTGAGGGGCGTCACCGGTTATCGTATGGATGAGCAGAAAGTGATGGACGTTCTTGCGTCGCATTCGGCGTCATCCTTGGGCTTGTCCCATGGATCTAATCACGTCGCATAAAATCGTGACCTTGCAGATGCTCGGGACAGGCCCGAGCATGACGGAGGAGAGGTTTGCGCACATTGCAAACGATCTCCACCCGCAACACCAGCCTCAATCCTTCTTCAGCTCACCCATGCGGTTCCACGCGTCGAGACCGGCAATCTTGTAGGCCTCGGCAAGCGTGGGGTAGTTGAAGGTGTTCTCTACGAAATACTCCACCGTACCCTTCAGGTTCAGCACCGCCTGGCCGATATGCACCAGTTCGGTGGCACCTTCGCCGACGATGTGGACGCCGAGCAGGCGGCGGGTTTTCAGCGAGAAGATCATCTTCAGCAACCCGCTGTCGAGACCCATGATATGGCCGCGTGAGGTTTCGCGGAAATGGGCGATGCCGCATTCATAGGGAATGTGGCGTTCAGTGACTTCTTCTTCCGTCAGGCCGCAGGTGGAGATTTCCGGAACGGCATAGATGCCGTAAGGGAAGAACTGCGGCGGTTCACCGGCCGGTGCACCGACCGCGTGGCGGGCGGCGATACGGCCCTGTTCCATTGAGGTGGAGGCGAGGCTTGGAAAACCGATGATATCGCCGGCGGCGTAAATGTTCGGCACTGTTGTCTGGAAGGTCTCGGGATTGACCTTCAGGCGGCCGCGGCTGTCGGCTTCCAGCCCACAGGCGGAAAGATTGAGCGTATCGGTTGCGCCGACGCGTCCGGCGGCGAACAAAACCGTCTCGGCTTTAAGGACGCGGCCGTTGCTGAGCGAAACGAGGCATTTGCCGCTGTCGTCGCGCTCCACCTTTTCCGCTTTCTGGCCGAAGATCAGCTTCATGTTACGGTCGCGCAACTGATAGGTGAAGTCCTCGACGATTTCCTTGTCGATGAATTCCAGCATGGTTTCGCGCGGTTCCACCACCGTTACCTGCGTGTCGAGCGCACTGAAGATCGTGGCATATTCGATGCCGATGACGCCCGCGCCGACAACGACCATGGAGCGCGGCAGTTCCTTGATCTCGAGTATCTCGTCCGAATCGAGCACTGCCGCGCCGTCGAAGGGAATATGCGGTGGCCGGTAGGGCCGCGTGCCGATGGCGAGCAGAATGGAAGCGCCGGTGACGTTCATGACTTCACCGTCGTTCTTCACCACCTTCACCGTGTTGGCATCGACGAAGCTTGCCGTGCCGCGAATGTGCTGCACGCGGTTGCGGGCGAACTGGTGTTCCAGCACCTCGACCTCGTGGTCGAGCGTGATCAGCAGGCGGCGGCGCAGATCGTCCGCGTCGATTTCCTGCTTGACGCGGTAGGAGCGGCCATAAAAACCGCGTTCGCGCCAGCCGGTGAGATTGAGCGCGGTTTCGCGCAATGTCTTGGAAGGGATGGTACCTGTGTGCACCGAAACGCCGCCGACGCGGCTGCCCTTCTCGATGACCAGAACCCTCTTTTCGAGCTTGGCGGCCTGGATGGCGGCGCGTCTTCCCGCCGGACCGCTGCCGATAACAATCAGATCGAACTGGTACATGAAAACCCCGGAACAGAATGTATTGCAATGACCGGATGTCGCATCCGGGATGGCGCTGCCGCGAAATGGTCGTGATGCCATTTTGACCAGGGGAAGTGATTCCCTTGTCAGCCTTGCACACGAGAGTGCAATGCAACAAACGCCTGCGTCAATCTGTAGCGCAATAATCTGACGGATTCGTAACCGTTTTGCCCGCTTGTCGTTTTGCGACGCAAAGATGCGCCTTTGCGCCCGGCACGGCCTTCGCCGTCGGGTTTTCGTAGTTTCAGACGGGTTGTGCCCGGTCACGCGCTGATTGGGGTTGGATTGTACGGATGCTTGCGCAACCGGGCATTCCAGAAAGCCGTATTTCGCAAGAGGCAGTGCACGGCCTTTTGCGAAATGGTCCTGTCACCATGAACGTGCCACCGTTCCCACCACCAGGACCGTCCTTCGGTTTACGCCACGTCTGGCGTCTACCCGGCAGGACTGCATTCAAGATAACAGGGTAAGGAGGCGCGGGGAAAAGCGGGGATGGATTTTCGCGCGCCGGTTCTTTTTCGTCAGTCTTCTTTCCGGGTCACATGGCGGTGAAGGGCAGCGAGGTCCTGCCTGAGTGCTGCCAGTTCGGCCAGTACCTTCACGTCGATCTTTTCGTGCAGAGACAGCACCTCAAGCTCGGCTTTCAGGTTCACCTCATAATCCTTGGCGGCCTCGAAACGGTCACGAGCGGCCTGCCGGTTCTGCGACATCATGATGATCGGCGCCTGGATGGCCGCGAGCATGGAGAGCAGAAGATTGAGGAAGATGAAGGGGTAGGGGTCGAAGGCCCGCGTCGTCAGCACGATGGTGTTGATGATTGCCCAGAACACCAGGAAAAAGCAGAAGCTGAGGATAAATCCCCAGGAGCCGCCAACCCTTGCAATGCTGTCGGCCAGCCTGTCGCCCAGGTTTGCCCCGGCGGAAAATTCCGCATTGGTGTCGGTCGAGACCAGCTTTTTCTGGTGCGACAGTTCCAGAATACGACGCTCGACCTCGCCGATTTCCCGGGAGGAGCGCTTGAAGTGCGAAACGATATAGTCGGAGATGTCTGACACGGTGCTTCTCGTGGTGCTGATGGTTCGGTAAGGCCCTGTCGAGATAAACCCGCATGGCAATGGAATTCAAACGATTTCCGCTGCCATGCCGTTCAGCCATCCAGACCCATCAGACTGACGGCGTGGCGTCATTTACCCAGTTGAAGCCGGGGAAGAAGCGCTCTCGGCCATATTGCTCGCCGAACATCATGTCGAATTGCAGCAGGCGATAATTGCGCACCACGTCCGGAATGGAATTGGGTGAAATCGACCAGTCGGGCAGCGCCTTGCCATCCGTTGCCACCAGCATATGCCGGTCGAGGACGGAAAACGCATCCTGCACTTCACCCAAAGTCCCCGTATAGAAGGGGTCTGAGAAACCGGCTGTTTTCAGTACGTGATAGGGCAACAGCGCCGGGCTGATGGTGCCGATATTCTTGCGCACCCCCGTCTTCGAGGACCAGACGACGAGCGGCGTCTCGTGTTCCTTTTTCATGATTTCCAGCGGCGCGCGGCGGCTGGCCACCATGCCCGGCATGTAGCCGCTTTCCACGAATGTCTGGCCAAGCGGCGGCAGGTGATCGCCGAAGAGCACGATGATGGTTTCGCGCTCGCGCTTTTTTGCCCAGCGCATCAGCTTCAGAAGGGCGTCGTCGGCCTCCGCCACACCCTGCGCATAGGTACCAAGCGCCTGCGATGCGGAAGCGGAGAGATTGCCCTCTATGCCGATGGTGTCGCTGGCATAACGGCCCGCCTCGTAAGGTCCGTGTCCCTGCAGGGTGACGGCGAAGAGGAAGAGCGGGTTGCGCGCATCGTCCGCGGCCACCATGATCTGGTCCATCAGCGCGTCGTCGGAGGCGAAGTTGCCGCGCTTTTCCATGGGCGGCAATGTCTCTTCCGAGCGGAACTCCTCGAAGCCGAAATTCCTGTAAACTTCCTTGCGGTTCCAGAACCATTCCTGAAACGGATGCATGGCGATGGCCGAATACCCTTCGCCACGGAAGAAGCTGGCAAGCGAGGGCACCGGGCGGCGGATATATTGCTGGTAGGGAATGCTGCCATAGGGCAGGAAGGCGTTGGAAAAGCCGGTCAGCGCCTCGAATTCCACATTCGCCGTCATGCCGCCGAATTCCGGCGAGAACACGTTGCCGGATTGCTTGGCGCGGATGTTGGGCATCGGATCGGCAGAGAGCTTCACGTTTTCAAGCCGTGTCGGATCCCACAGCGATTCGCTCATCAACATGATGACATCAGGGTAATCGCCCGTGTTGGCGGCAAAGGCGGCGGGTTCCGAGGTCAGGTCTGCGATGCTGTTTTCGCCGTAACCCTGCGGCGCCGAGACGTTGGCCATGGGAATATTGAAGGCAAAGGCCATCAGGAAACCGTTATGGCGGTAATTCTCCTGTTGATCCCACATCATGGGGATGATGTTGAGACGATCGCGCACCCACGAATAATGCGAATAGTCCATGAGCGAGGCGAGGCCGGCCAGAAGCGGCAGCGCCAGCACAAGACCTGCGGCGCGTTCGCGCCAGCTCAAGCCCGGCGAATAACGCCGCGCCAGCAGCCACAGGGTGGAAAGGGCCGCAACCGTGGCGCAAAGGCCAAGGCCGACCAGCACGGCCGTCAGCGGCTGGGCTTTCAGCATGGTGGGCAGAAGCTCGAGGATCTGCCGGCCGAACAGCAGGTCGGAGGGATAAAGCGGATCGGAGAGATAGGTCTGTTTCTGCGCGGAAATAAGCCCTGTCAGCGCGCAAAGCGGCGCAACGGCGATGAGCGACAGGTAACGGCGGCCGAGGATGGAATCGAGCGCTACGAGCAGCAGCAGCACGGCGGCGATGGTGGTCATGCCGGGGCGGGCGGATGAGGTGAGGAAGGTGCCGACATCAACTAGCGAACCGCGGGCGATCCATTCCAGCGCGACGACAAGCACGACCGACGAAAATGTCAGATTGGCAAGCGTGTAGGCCTTACCCGAAAGCTTGGAAAGGCTCCGCGTCCATGCAGGCGAAAAGACAAAATCAGTCTTTTCGGAAGCCGTTGTTTTTGGCGCCGAATTTCTCAAACTCATACTCCGGTATTACGAGGCAACACCGCGCAATTCGGGGAGGTGAATCGGGGCGTCGCAAAACTGTCATGTAACTGTCACATAAGCGCGATGAACGCGACATGAACTTTGCGGAGTGTGGCCGGTGCGGTGATAACCTTAGCGTGAATGCCTGTTGCGGCTTCATCCTATCAAGGTGGTGCGGCATGCAATTGCCGCGTTGCGGAGCGGGCACGGGCGCGGTATTGAAAAGCCATGAGCGACAGACACGACATCAAAAACCATCTTCGAATTGCCGTCGGGCAGTTCAATCCGACTGTTGGCGACGTGGCGGGCAATCTCGCCAGGGCGCGCGAAGCACGGGCCGATGCGGCGACGCAGGGTGCCGATCTCCTGCTTCTGACCGAGCTGTTCATATCCGGCTATCCGCCGGAAGACCTGGTATTGAAGCCGGCTTTTCTGAAAGCGTGCCTGAAGGCCGTGGAAGAACTGGCGGCGGAAACCGCCGATGGCGGGCCGGGCGTCGTCATCGGCTTTCCGCGTCAGGGCGAAACGGGCCGGCACAATTCGGTTGCGCTTCTGGATGGCGGCAAGATCATCGCGCTGCGTGACAAGATCGACCTGCCAAATTACGGCGAATTCGATGAAAAGCGTGTTTTCGCCGAAGGTTCGATCTCCGGTCCCTATAATTTCCGCGGTGTCAGGATCGGCATTCCGATCTGCGAGGAAATCTGGAACGATATGGGTGTGTGCGAAACGCTTGCCGAAAGCGGGGCGGAAATCCTGCTGGTGCCGAATGGTTCACCCTATTATCGCGGCAAGCTGGATGTGCGCCATCAGGTGGCGCTGAAACAGGTAATCGAAAGCGGCTTGCCGCTGGTCTTCGCCAATCAGCTTGGCGGGCAGGACGAGCTGGTTTTCGACGGCGCGAGCTTCGGTTTCAATGCCGACAAGACCCTTGCCTTCCAGATGAGCCAGTTCGAAGCGACCCTTGCCGTTACCGATTGGAAACGCACCGCAGAAGGCTGGCGCTGCGAGAGCGGTCCTTTCTCGAAAATCCCTGAAGGCGAGGAGGCGGATTACCGCGCCTGCATGCTGGGCTTTCGCGATTACGTCAACAAGAACGGCTTCAAGAGCGTGGTTCTCGGCCTTTCCGGCGGTATCGATTCGGCGATCTGCGCTGCGCTTGCTGTTGATGCGCTGGGCGAAGAGCGGGTGCGCTGCATCATGCTGCCCTATCGTTACACCTCCGAGGATTCGCTGAAGGACGCAGCCGATTGCGCCAGGGCACTTGGCTGCCGTTACGATATCGTGCCCATTGCCGAACCGGTGGATGGGTTCCTGTCGTCGCTTTCGGAAATGTTCGAAGGCACGGAAGAAGGCATTA
Source organism: Agrobacterium sp. 10MFCol1.1 (assembly GCF_000381165.1). NCBI lineage: Bacteria > Pseudomonadati > Pseudomonadota > Alphaproteobacteria > Hyphomicrobiales > Rhizobiaceae > Agrobacterium > Agrobacterium sp. 10MFCol1.1. Next base: position 140,255 of record NZ_KB906078.1, read on the forward strand.
CCGAAGAAAACCTGCAGAGCCGTACACGCGGCACCATTCTTATGGCTGTTTCCAACAAGTTCGGCTCGATGGTGGTGACAACAGGCAACAAGTCGGAAATGTCGGTGGGGTATGCGACGCTTTATGGCGACATGAATGGCGGTTTCAATCCCATCAAGGACCTCTACAAGATGCAGGTCTACGCCATCTCCAGCTGGCGCAATTCCCATGTGCCGCCGGGCGCGCTCGGGCCATCCGGCGAAGTGATCCCCGCCAATATCATCTCCAAGGCGCCATCCGCCGAATTGCGACCCAACCAGACAGACCAGGATTCGCTGCCGCCCTATCCGGTGCTGGACGATATTCTGGAGTGCCTGGTGGAAAAGGAAATGTCGGTCGAGGAAATCCTCGCGCGTGGCCATGATATCGCGACGGTGCACCGGATCGAGCATCTGCTCTATCTCGCCGAATACAAACGCCGCCAATCCGCGCCCGGGGTGAAGATCACGAAGAAGAACTTCGGCCGCGATCGCCGTTATCCGATTACCAACCGGTTCAGGGACAGGTAGTCGAAGGAAGGCATGGAGGGAGCTTGCTGGACCCCGAATCTAGTTCGGGGTGACGGAGTGCGGATGCTGCGGATTCGCCATATATCGATGGCGAAGAAGCATCCTTTTCCTCCAACGGCGCGGACACGCCGCGCCGTTTCCCTATCTCGTTAAATAACCTGCCCCACATCGATGCGGTTGCCATCCGGGTCTTCGAAAACGAAGGCCCGCAGGCCATAATCCTTGTCCTGCAGACTTTTGATGATGCGAAGCCCGTGGCTTTCGCAAAGCGCGTGCAGCGCGTCGGCGTCGCTGACCAGCATATGCGCCACATTGAAGGGGGCCGGTTTGTGCGTTGACTGCAATGTCAGGTGCAACTCGGAATTACCTTGTTTCAGGATCATGAAACCGACAGGGTTGCCGTTTTCGAAGGTCTTTTCGAAGCCCAGCACACGGACATAAAAGTCATGGGCCTTTTCGATATTCTTGACAGGAAGCATTGCGGCGATCCGACCGAAGCGGATGCCGTGATCGGCGATGGTGTTCATCGCGGAACCTCGGATCTGGGAGAAACGGGCAGGGGTGCGGGCGGTGCCGGAACGCTGCTGTTTTTTCCTATTTGAATTTGCAGGGCGGTGCCTGCGGCAATAGGATCATAATCACGGCGGTGGCGGATGCAAACGGATTGTTTGTGCCATTCAACGCTCCACGCCAGACGATCGAAAGGCCCGGGAGGCAGCATGCGCAGTTCCATCGAAATCTTCAACATCCGCACCCGGCAGATGCGGGTGGTCTGGCAGACGCCGGAGCTGTTCGAGGCTCCGAACTGGTCGCCGGACGGGAAATACCTGCTTCTGAACTGCGACGGTCTGCTTTATCGCCTGTCACTTGCCGGCGACCCTTCGCCGGAAAAGGTCGATACTGGCTTTGCGACAATCTGCAACAATGACCACGGCATTTCGCCTGACGGTTCGCTTTATGCCATTTCCGACAAGGTGGAGTTCGGCAAGAGTGCCATCTATCTGCTGCCTTCGACGGGCGGAACGCCGCGTCTGATGACTAGGAACCTTCCGTCCTACTGGCACGGCTGGTCGCCGGACGGGAAAGGTTTCGCCTATTGCGGCATTCGCGATCAGGTTTTCGATATTTATTCCATGGACATAGACAGCGGCGTTGAGACACGCCTTACCCATGGTGAGGGCCGCAATGACGGGCCGGATTATTCGCCGGATGGAGAATGGATCTATTTCAACTCCAGCCGCACCGGCCAGATGCAGATCTGGCGCGTGCGGGTGGATGGCTCGGCCGTCGAGCGTATCACCGACAGCGCCTATGGCGACTGGTTCCCGCATCCGTCTCCCAGCGGTGACAAAGTCGTCTTCGTCTCCTACGACGCCGATGTCTTCGACCATCCGCGCGACCTCAACGTGCGCGTGCGGCTGATGGATATGGATGGCGGTAATGCCGAAACGCTGTTTGACCTTTTCGGCGGGCAGGGAACGATGAATTCGCCCAACTGGTCACCGGACGGGGATGAGTTCGCTTATGTGCGGTATTTTCCCGTTGGGTGATGCGGTAGGGAGTGCTTCAGCCGGCGCGCGTCGGCGCGGCGGCTGAAGGCCGCAATACGCAGGTGAGGTGGCCACGGTCACATTGCCGCATCGCTGCGCAAGATACTTGTATTTGCAATCTTTGTTGCTCATAAGCTTCTTCGTCAGGTGCCTGCCCTTTAGGGCGGGAGAATCGGGAATCCGGTGCAAGACCGGAACGTGCCCAGCGCTGTGAGGCGGATGCCCTTTTTCTTGATGCCACTGAATCCATTCGGGAAGGCGAAAGTGGGCGGATGAAGCCGAGTCAGAAGACCGGCCTGACAGGATAGACCAGACCGCGTGGACGGCGGCAGGTTGTTGCAGCAGCGCGTCGTGCAGGCGAAAACCGGAGCCGGTTTTCGTGGCGGCGCGCCAGCATTGTTGGGGATAGACGATGCCGACCGATCCACTCGCGACCAGTTCGCTCGACGCCAATGCATTCGATCACGCGCTTTCGCCCGCCTACCCGTTTTCCGAGGGGGAGCGAGAGGCGATCTACCGTGCCATCGAAACCCGCCGTGATGTGCGCGACCAGTTCCTTCCGGATCCATTGCCGGAAGATGTGGTCGAGCGCTTGCTGAAGGCGGCGCATTCCGCACCCTCAGTCGGTTTCATGCAGCCGTGGAATTTCACGCTTGTCACTGACGGTGCGGTCAGGCAGGCAGCCTGGGTTGCCTTCAGCCGCGCCAATGGCGAGGCGGCGGCGATGTTCGAGGGGGAGCAGCAGGCGCTTTACCGCAGCCTCAAGCTTGAGGGCATCCGCAAGGCGCCGCTCAGCATCTGCGTCACCTGCGATCCGACGCGTGGCGGCAAGGTGGTGCTGGGCCGTACCCACAATCCGCGCACCGATGTCTATTCCACCGTCTGCGCCATCCAGAACCTCTGGCTTGCAGCGCGCGCCGAAGGCATCGGCGTCGGCTGGGTCAGCATTTTCCACGATAGCGACATTCGCACCATTCTGGAGATCCCCGACCACATCGAGATCGTCGCCTGGCTATGCCTCGGCCGCGTCGATACACTTTATACCGAGCCGGAACTGGCGGTGAAGGGTTGGCGCCAGCGCGTGCCGCTGGACGAGCTGGTGTTTCGCAATCGCTGGGGTGGACGGTAAAGAGAACACGCGACCGCCTTGTGAGTGAGACAGAGCGTTGCCAACTCCATACCGCGTGTTTGATGGGAGCTATTGCTGCGGCTGAATGCCCTTCAGCGCCGGGTTTTTCAGGTCGATCCGCCCTGTCTGATCGGGCAGGAATCTAGGGCCGATGACGCGGACCCTGCTGTTGTTCGGGTCATAGTCGCGTTCCGGAACCGGTTGTTCCGGCGGCTTTGCGGCCTGCTGCAGTTCGGTGGGTTTTTTGGGGGTGTCACCTTGCGGTGATGGAATGGTCGTGATGCTGGAATAGGGTTTCTCAGCTTCCGGCCGCGCAGCCTCCTGCTGCTTCATCTCCTCGTGATAGGCGGCCATGTTGCAGGCGCAGCCTGGGGCTTTCGTTGAGGCATTTCGATAAGCAAAGGCGGTCGGCAGGTCCTTGTAGGGCTTTCCTGTTTCAGCCGAGACCATGTCAGCCGTTTCCTGCTCCGTCATGGAGTGGAAATAAAGCTCCGTCTGCGTACCCGGACACATTTTCTGGCATTGTTCGGCCTGCGCACGGAAATCGAGCGGCGAGGCATTGGAAGCGATGGGGAAGAACGAGCCGTCGCAGGTGCGCACGCACAGCGTCCTGAGCCCGCCTTCCGCAGCGGCATTGGGGTAGGGCGAAAGCCCTGCCTGTCCCGGCGGATTGCTCTGTTCGCTGAAGGCGTCGGGGTAACGTGTCACATCGGGGGCCGTCGGCTGGCGCGCTTCCGTTTCCGGAATGGCGCTGCAGCCATTGGCGTCGAGGGCGGCGAGAATGCGCTGGCGTCTGATGTCGCCATCATCGCTGCCCTGGGCCGCCATGGCATAGTCGCGGTCACGGATGATGGCATCGCGTTCGCTCTGCGCATCCGCCATCGCGTCGCTGATCTCTGCGCAGAGTTCGGCATTCGGGCTGCCATAAACGGTGACGCTTGCGGATGAACAGCCGTAACGGCGCAGATCGTTCCTGATCCTGCGGATCTCGATGTTCTGGCGGGTGAGCGCATTGGCGTAACGCCGTACCTCGGCTGTGTTGCCGATGACACGCGGCGGTTCGCGCAGCTGCGCATAAAGCGTATCGCAGACCTGATCCGCGAAAGCGGCGGCCGGGGCGATGAAAACAAGGGGAAGCAGGAGGCCGATAATGCTGCGGCGCCGGGTCAATGGTGCGATCCGTTCGATGTCCCCGGCCGGTGGCGAGGGTGTTATGCTTCGGGAAATCCGTGTTTCAGGAAGATAACATAAGCTGTTGCCGCAATGCGGCAACAGCATGTTCAAAACTGCGTTAATACGCCTTCATCACACCGAAGGGTGCGATGCCTGCACGACGGCAAAGGCCGCCATGTTGACAACGCCGCGCGAGGTGACGCTGGGCGACAGGATATGGGCGGGAAGAGCCGTGCCAAGCAGGATGGGGCCGACATGCAGGCCCTCCGTCAGCGTGCGGGTGACGCCGAGCGTGATGTTTGCGGCATCGAGGTTCGGGAAGACCAGCAGGTTCGCTTCGCCGGTCAGCACGCTGTTGGGCATGGCGCGCTTGCGCAGCGCTTCCGAAAGTGCCGAGCCGCCCTGCATTTCGCCGTCCACTTCCAGTTCGGGTGCCGCTGCCTGCACGATCTTCAGGGCGCGGCGCATCTTGCGGGCGCTTTCCGAATCGCGCGACCCGAAATTGGAGTGGCTGGCGAGCGCGATCTTCGGCGTGATGCCGAAGCGGCGGATTTCCTTTGCCGCGAGAATGGCCATTTCGGCCACTTCTTCGGAGGTCGGATCGTTGTTGACGAAGGTGTCGGTGAGGAACAGCGCGCCCTGCTGGGTGATGAGCAGGCTGAGGCCTGCGAAAGAGCGAACGCTTTCCTGCTTGCCGATGATCTGGTTCACGTCGCGCAGGTGCCGGTCGTAGCGGCCTTCCAGACCGCAGATCAGCGCATCCGCCTCACCACGCTTCACCGACAGCGCGCCGATGACCGTGGAGTTGGTGCGCACGATGGTGCGGGCCGCCTCCGGGTTGATGCCGGCGCGGCCGACCAGGGCGAAATAATCATCGACGTAGTCGCGGTAACGCGGATCGTCTTCGGGATTGACCACCGCAAAATCGGTATTCGGGCGGATACGCAGGCCGAAGCGCTTCAGGCGCGTTTCGATGATCTGCGGGCGACCGATGAGGATCGGGATGCCGGTGCCTTCTTCCAGAAGCACCTGTGCGGCGCGCAGCACGCGCTCGTCTTCGCCTTCAGCAAAGATGATGCGCTTCTTTTCGGCAACCTTGGCGGCGTTGAAGACCGGTTTCATGATGAAGCCGGAACGCCAGACGAAGCGGTTGAGCTGGTCGAGATAGGCTTCGAAATCGCTGATTGGCCGGGCGGCGACGCCGCTTGCGGCGGCAGCACGGGCAACGGCCGGTGCGATGCGCAGGATGAGACGCGGATCGAAAGGCGAGGGAATGAGGTAGTTCGGGCCGAAGATCGGCGTTTCGCCGCTATAGGCCTTGGCGGCGACTTCCGAGACTTCCTCGCGGGCAAGCTCGGCGATGGCCTGCACGGCGGCCATCTTCATTTCCTCGTTGATCGTGGTTGCGCCGCAATCCAGCGCGCCGCGGAAGATATAGGGGAAGCACAGCACGTTGTTGACCTGGTTCGGGAAATCCGAACGGCCGGTGCAGATCATCGCATCCGGGCGGGCAGCACGGGCCACTTCCGGCATGATTTCCGGATTGGGGTTGGCAAGTGCCAGGATCAGCGGATTTTCCGCCATGCGCTCCAGAAGTTCCGGCTTCAGCACGCCTGCCGCCGAAAGACCGAGGAAGACATCGGCGCCGTCGATCGAGTCGGCCAGAACCCGCTTGTCGGTCTTTTGCGCGTAAACTTCCTTCCACTCGTCCATCAGCGAGTTGCGGCCGTCATAAACGAGGCCCTCGATATCGTGGACCCAGATGTTTTCTTTCTTTGCGCCCATGGCGACAAGCAGGTTGAGGCAGGCAAGGGCTGCCGCACCGGCGCCTGACGCAACGATCTTGACGCTCGAAAGCGATTTTCCGGCCAGTTCCAGCGCGTTGGTGACGGCGGCGGCGACGATGATCGCCGTGCCGTGCTGATCGTCGTGGAAGACGGGTATGTTCATCTTCTCGCGCAGCTGGCGCTCCACCTCGAAACATTCGGGCGCCTTGATGTCTTCAAGGTTGATGCCGCCGAAGGTGGGTTCCAGCGCTGCGATGGTGGAGACCATGTCGTTGATGCCGGGCGCATCGATCTCGATATCGAAAACGTCGATGCCGGCGAATTTCTTGAAGAGGACGGCCTTGCCCTCCATGACCGGCTTCGACGCAAGCGGGCCGATATTGCCAAGGCCAAGCACTGCCGTACCGTTGGAAATCACTGCAACGAGATTGGCGCGGGCGGTATATTCCGCCGCCATTTCCGGATTTTCATGGATGGCGAGGCAGGGGGCGGCGACACCCGGCGAGTAGGCAAGCGCCAGATCGCGCTGGTTGCCAAGGGGCTTGGTGGCCTGGATTTCCAGCTTGCCGGGGCGCGGGTAGCGGTGGAAAAAGAGCGCCTGTTCCTCGATGTCGGCCTTTGCCGTGTTGGCGGGCGTGTTGTTCTTATCGTGAGAGGTCATGTCTTCCACCGTCATGTCTGGTTCAATTCCGGCCCTCTGAATACAACAAACTTTCCCGTGGTACAGCCGTTATTTGCCGCCCCCTTATGCAAATGCGGGCATGGCTTATTCGCGTTTTCGTGATGCCATCAGTCATATTCCATACAAAAACCGGCCATTGTCATGTTGCTGCAACACGAGTCTGGTTCTGAGAGGGAAGAAAGCCGCAGGGACGCAACCGAACAAGGGGATTAAATCCGTGGCCGGTCAAATTGAAACCAGACAGTTCAGAACGCTTTTCATTTCGGATGTCCATCTCGGTTCCAAGGCGGCCAAGACGGATTTTTTGCTCGACTTCCTGAAACATCACGAGGCCGATACGATCATTCTGGTCGGTGACATCATCGACGGCTGGCGGCTGCGCCGCAGCTGGTACTGGCCGCAGGGCTGCAACGACGTGGTGCAGAAGTTGTTGCGCAAGGCCCGCAAGGGAACACGCATCGTTTACATTCCCGGCAACCACGATGAATTTCTGCGCGAGTTTCCGGGCATGCATTTCGGCGGTATCGAAGTGGCCGAGCGCATGATCCACGAGGCGGCAGACGGCAAGAAATATCTCATCATCCATGGCGACGAGTTCGATGTGGTGGTGCGCAATGCCCGCCTGCTCGCCTATCTCGGTGACTGGGCCTATGACGCGGCGATTGCGATCAACATCGTCCTTGCTGCGGTGCGCCGCCGCATCGGCCTGCCTTACTGGTCGTTCTCGGCCTGGGCGAAATTGCAGGTCAAACACGCCGTCAACTTCATCGGCGAGTTCCAGCGCGTAGTGGCCGACGAGGCGCGCCGCAACAATGTGGATGGTGTGATCTGTGGCCATATCCACCACGCCGTGATGGAAGACATGGACGGCATCCGCTACATCAACACCGGCGACTGGGTGGAAAGCTGCACGGCGATTGCCGAAAATGCCGATGGCACTTTCGAGCTGATCACCTGGATGCAGACGAGCGATGTCCATTCGCAGACATCGGACGAGATGGAGCCGGTGGATATTCCAGGTCTGATTGGCAAGCACGCGGCCTGATTGGGTTGGTTCAACAGGCAGGGCGATCCCTAAGCGCGGGATGTTTCAGCTCTCTGTCGTCATCCTTGGGCTTGTCCCAAAGATTTGCAACCGATTGATTTCGCGCGACGTGGATAGATCCTCGGGACAAGCCCGAGGATGACGTCGAGTGTGAGGCAAGGCTGGTCATACAGTTTACGTGATACTGCAAAGACTATTGCGATGTGCGGCGTAGTGCTTTCACACGAAACCCGAACGACGGCTCTTATCCCCACAACTCCGGCTGCGGCGGATAAACCAACGAACCCTCGTAAACGAGGCCCGGCTGCCGGTCCTGCCTGAGAATCAGCGGGCCGTCGAGATCGGAGAAGGCGGCTCCCTGGGCGGCCAGAACGGCGGGGGCCATGCCGAGCGAGGTGCCGAGCATGCAGCCGACCATGATGATGAAGCCTAGCCGCTCCGCCTCTGCCTTCATGACAAGTGCTTCCGTGAGACCGCCAGTCTTGTCCAGCTTGATGTTGATCGCATCGTAACGGTCGCGCAGGTCGGCGAGGTCCTTGGTGGAATGCACGCTTTCATCGGCGCAGATGGGGACCGGGTGGTCGATGCGGGCCAGGATGGCGTCCTTGCCGGCGGGAAGCGGCTGTTCGATGAGCGCGATGTTCAGTTCCGCTGCGAGTTTCAGATAATATTCGATATTATCGTCGTTCCAGCCCTCATTGGCGTCGATGATGATGCGCGCGTCAGGTGCTGCGGTGCGCACGGCCCGCAGGCGCGCCTCGTCATCCGCCGTTCCTGTCTTGATCTTCAGCAGCGGGCGGGCAGCGTTTTCCGCCGTTTTCGCCGCCATGGTCTCGGGGTCGGCAAGCGAGATGGTATAGGCGGTAACGAGCGGTTTTGCCGCGTGTCCGAGACTATGTTCGGCAGCACTTTTGCCACTCATCTTGGCTTCGAGGTCCCATAGTGCGCAATCCACTGCATTGCGGGCGGCGCCGGGTTTCATCACCTGCTGCAATTCATGCCGTGTCAGGCCGCCGGCAATCTGCTCAGCCATTGCTTCGATATCGGCGATAACGCCTTCGATGCTTTCGCCATAACGCGGGTAGGGCACACATTCACCTCTGCCGGTAAAGGAACCATCGCTGATGGTGCACGTTACGACATCCGCATGTGTGCGAGTGCCGCGTGAAATAGTGAAGCTGCCAGCAACGGCGAAACGTTCTGTTGTGGCTTGAAGGTAACGGGGCATGTTTTTTCACTTCCTGACAGGCGTTAAAAGACACATGACGCCAAATTTATCGCGAATTGTCGGCTGTCACTGTGGCTTGCCGAAGGCCAAACCGTTATGAAACCTTTAAGAATCTCGTGACGGCTGCACTCGCTCGGAGCATTATGCAAGAACAGGATATACGGCAACAGGCGAACCCGGCCGCAATCACCGAAGACGACGCCGTCTCCGGCGGCGGCCAGCGGTATGCCTTGAGCGGTTCCTGGCGTAACAGCAATCTTTCAGGCATTTTTGCACGCCTCGAAAACATCGAGAAAAGCGGCCCTGCCGGTCCGGTGGAGATCGATCTTTCCTCGGTGGAGGCAATCGACACGACCGGCGCCTGGGTCATCCGGCGATTGCGCGAAGATATGGAAGCGAAGGGCGTTACCGTCACGCTTACCGGAAACGAGCGAATCGAGGATCTGATCGGCCAATTGCCGGATAAAGCGGCGATGGAGGGTGAGCCTGCCGCCAAGGTGGGACTTGCCGAACGCTTCTTCTCGCCGATCGGCCAGGCTGTCGTCCAGAATGGTGCGGATTTCCTCGCGGGCATGTATATTCTGGGTTCTGCCGTGCGCGGCGCGCAGATGAAGCTCGGGCGCGGCCGTGGCGTCTCGCCGGCGGCCATCGTCAACCAGATCGACCATATGGGCGTGCGCGCCGTGCCGATCATCATGCTGATGTCGTTTTTGATCGGCGCCATCATCGCCCAGCAGGGCGCCTTCCAGCTGCGTTACTTCGGCGCGGAAGTGTTCGTCGTCGATCTCGTCGGCATCCTGCAATTGCGAGAAATCGGCGTGCTTCTGACCGCAATCATGATCGCCGGTCGCTCCGGCAGTGCGATCACGGCGGAAATCGGCTCGATGAAGATGCGCGAAGAAATCGACGCGCTGAAGGTGATCGGTCTCAACCCCGTTGGCGTGCTGGTGTTTCCGCGTCTCGTGGCGCTGACAATCGCACTGCCGCTTCTGACCATCCTTGCCAATTTCGCCGCACTTTTCGGCGCCGCCATCGTCACGCTTCTCTATTCCGGCATCACCTTCGAAGTGTTTCTGTCGCGTCTGCACGGCGCGGTCGAGGAATCGACCATCGCCGCCGGCATGATCAAGGCGCCGTTCATGGCGCTCATCATCGGCATCGTCGCGGCGGTTGAGGGTATGAAGGTCGGCGGTTCGGCGGAATCGCTCGGCAAACACGTCACGTCGTCGGTGGTCAAATCGATCTTCGTCGTCATTCTGGTGGATGGCCTTTTTGCCATCTTCTACGCAGCCATCGATTTTTAAGGAGGGCGCGTTGGAAACTTTGGACCAGAAGCCGCAACAGACAAAAACGGCAAAGGACGGCCGTGAGACGGTTCTTTCCGTCGAGGGTGTGACTGTCGGTTTCAACGGCAGGAACGTGCTTGAGAATCTCGATCTGGATGTCTATCGCGGTGAAATCCTTGGCTTCATAGGCCCATCCGGCGCGGGTAAATCCGTCCTGATGCGTGCGATCTTGAGGCTCCTGCCACGCCAGGCGGGTGCAATCCGCATTCTCGGCACCGATTACGACAAGGCCAGCGAAGACGACCGCATGATGCTCGACCAGCGGCTCGGCGTGCTGTTCCAGCAGGGGGCGCTGTTTTCCGGCCTGACGGTGAAAGAAAACATCCAGCTGCCCATGCGGGAATATCTGGACCTGCCGAAAAAGCTGATGGACGAGCTTGCCTATCTCAAGATCGAGATGGTGGGCCTCAAGCCCGATGCGGGCGACAAATACCCGTCGGAGCTTTCCGGCGGCATGATCAAGCGTGCGGCGCTTGCGCGCGCGCTGTCGCTCGATCCCGACCTTGTCTTCCTCGATGAGCCGACATCCGGCCTCGATCCCATCGGGGCGGCGGAATTTGATATGCTGATCGCGCGCTTGCGCGATTCGCTCGGTTTGACCGTGTATATGGTGACGCACGACCTCGACAGCCTGTTCTCCGTCTGCGACCGCATTGCGGTGCTAGGGCAGAAGAAGGTGCTGGTGGAAGGGACCTTGCAGGACATGTTTGCCTGTGACGACCCCTGGGTGCAGTCCTATTTCCGTGGCAAACGGGCGCGCTCTGTCGTTCTTCCGGACGACAGACACGAAAATCCGGTGGAGTAACAAGAAGCATGGAAACCAAGGCGAACTACACCATAGTCGGAATTTTCACGCTGATCGTGATCGCCGCCGCATTCGGCTTCGTTTACTGGATGGCGGAATTCGGCCGGGGTGGACCGACGGCGCAGCTCGTGGTGCGTATTCCCGGCTCGGCAAACGGCCTTTCCGTCGGCTCTCCGGTACGCTTCAACGGCATTCCTGTCGGCACGGTGCGCGGTCTTGCGATCGACCGCGACGATCCGGCCTATTCCATCGCCTTTACCGAAGTGCAGGCGGACGCGCCGGTTTTCCCCTCCACCCGCGCCGTGCTTGAAATTCAGGGCCTGACGGGCGCTGCCTATATCGAGCTCTCCGGCGGCAACAAGGACGGTGAGCGCATTCTGCAGAAATCCGTCGAAAGCGGCGTTCCCGCCGAGCTGACGGCCGATCTTTCCAGCGTCACCAACCTTCTTGCCACCGCCGACAAGATCCTGAAACGCGCCGATGGCGCCATCGGCGAATTGCAGGGCTTCGTGCAGGATGCCCGTGGGCCGCTGACGCAGACGGTGCGTAACGCCGAGAAATTCTCCGATGCGCTGGCCGCAAATTCCGATGGTATCAAGAGTTTCATCGCCAGCCTCAGTTCGCTTTCCACCACCGTTCAATCGGTCTCGGTACGCCTGGACGGCACGCTGACTGCTGTCGAAGATCTGGTGAAGGCGGTGGATGCCGGCAAGATCGATTCCATCCTGTCTAATGTCGACAAGGTGACGAAGGACGTCGCTTCCGCTTCGAGCGATATTCAGGGTATCATGGAAACGGTGCAGAGCACGGCGCGCAACTTCGAGGCGGCGAGCACGGAAGTTCAGACGGTGGTGAAGCGCGCGGATGAGCTTTTGGCGTCGGTCGATCCCGCAAAGGTCAGCACCGTGGTGGGTGATGTTTCCGCAGCGACTGCCGATGCGCGTGATGCCGTGGCGAACTTCAAGCGGATTGCCGACGATGTCGGCGCGCGCCGGGCCGATATCGACCAGGCGGTCTCCGATTTCACCGACATGGGCCGCAAGCTGAACCTTGCCTCAAGCCGTGTCGATGGCATTCTTGCCAAGGTGGACGGCATGCTTGGAACCGACGATGCCAATTCGCTGTTTGCAAAGGCGCGCGAGACTTTGACCTCGTTCAAGGCCGTGGCCGACAATCTCAATGCCCGAATCGGGCCGATTGCCGACAATCTCACGCGCTTCTCCAGTTCGGGCTTGAAGGATTTCCAGGCGCTTATCGGCAGTACGCGGCAGACGGTCGACAATCTCAACAATGCGATCACCAATATCGACCGCGATCCGCAGCGGTTGATTTTCGGCGGCGAAACCGTGAAACAATATGACGGCAGAACAAGGCGCTAAAAGGGGTATGGGCCAATGACACGATTGATGAACGGCCATAAGCGCCGTGCCCTGCTTCTGGCTCCGCTGCTTGCGGTTGCGATGGCGGGCTGTGCGGGAACCCCATCGAACGATACGTTCGACCTTTCCGTCTCTTCGGCGACTGTGACGCAGGGGCCGTCGCTCAAAGGCCGGCAATTGCTGATCGCCGATCCGACGGCGCTGAAAGCGCTTGATAGCGAAAACATCGTGGTGCGCCTTTCCGGCTCGGAAGTGCAATATCTCGGCAATTCGCAATGGAGCGACCGCCTGCCGCGCATGGTGCAATCCAAGCTGGTGCAAGCCTTCGAGGATACCGGCAAGCTCGGTGGCGTCGGCCGGCCGGGGCAGGGGCTGGCGATCGATTACCAGGTGGTCAGCGATATTCGCACCTTCGAAATCGATACGGCAAAAAACACCGCCGATATCGAGATTTCGGTGAAGCTCTTGAACGATCGCAACGGCACGGTAAAGGCGCAGGAAGTATTCCGCGCCAGCGCACGCGTCAGCGGTTCCGGAAATGCCAATTTCGTCAAAGCGCTGGACCAGGCTTTCGCCGCCGCCACCCGCGAAATCGTGGCGTGGACGCTGAAGTCGCTCTAAGTCTGACAACGGTCATTTCCGCTACAAAAGATTGCTCTATGTTGCGGGCGAGGCCTGTTGGTGACGGCCTTGCATTCAATGTTTCCGATCCGCGGGTCCGTCATGCGATTTCTGGTGTTGCTTTGCCTTTCCCTTGTTTCCGCCATGTGCGGAACAGGCACCGTTCCGGCAGCCGGTCTTCGGTTGATCGAGATTCCTTCGGCAGGCGGCAAGCCTTCCATGAGGGCGGCGGTGTGGTCGCCCTGCGCGGCGACTCCGGTGGAGACCCGCATCGGCCCCTTCGCTCCGCAAGCGGTGCGTGATTGCCCAGTTGTCGATGGGCAATATCCGCTCGTCATCATCTCCCACGGTTTCGGCGGTACGTATTTCAGCCATCGGGATACCGCGGCGGCGCTGGCGGATGCCGGTTTCATCGTCGCGGCGATCAATCATCCCGGCGATAACGCCATCGACATGAAGCGGGCAGGCGATCTTTCCGCGCTGACCGAACGACCGGCCGATATCGTCCGTCTGCTCGACCATATGCTGGCGAACTGGAACGATGCCCGTTTTATCGATGCCGGAAGGATCGGGGTGTTCGGATTTTCGCGCGGCGGTTATACGGCGCTGGTGCTTGCCGGCGGCGTTCCGGATTTTCCAAATACCGGATTGCCGTGCCCTGATGGGCAGGCGGCGGTGCGTGCTCAGATGCTGGAAAGGTCTGCTTCGCCTGAGGACCGGGTCTACGATGCGCGGGTGAAGGCTGTGGTTGTTGCAGACCCCCTCAACGCCTTTCCAGGGCGGGCCGATCTGCGAGATATCAAAATCCCCGTTCAGCTCTGGAGTTCAGAGCGCGGCGGCGACGGTGTGGCGCCGGAGGATATTTTAGGGCTGCGCGACGACCTGCCGGCAAAACCGGACTATCAGACGGTGAAAGGGGCAGGGCATTTTTCGTTCATAACACCTTGCCCCGCCGAGATGGAAAAAGCCCTGGCCGAGATATGCGGCGATACTCCGGGGTTTGACCGGGCGGAGTTTCATCGTCGACTGAAAAGCGAAGTCATCCGCTTTTTCACGGCTTCGCTACCCTGACGCACACGCCGGTGCCGCCGTCGATCAGACGGCGTCCTGCGACCGCCATTCCGGCAGCGGGAAAAGCCGGTCGTAGCCCCAGTTGAAGACGAAGGCATAGACTACGTAGAACAGCGCAAACGAGATATCCATCACCAGCGCCTGGGCAAGGCTGATGCTGAGATACCAGGCGATGAAAGGCATCAGCACGATCAGCAGACCCAGTTCGAACAGCAGGGCATGGGCGACGCGGATAGCAGGCGTCTTCAGCGTCGTGCCTTTCAGGCGCTGCATGGCATGGTCGAAGCCGAGATTGTAAAGATAGTTCCAGGCGGTGGCGAGCGTGGCGCTGACGAGGCCGACAACGCCGATATCTTCCATGGGCATGTGAAATACGAATGCACCCAGCGGCACGACCAGCAGAAGGCCGATGATTTCGAAGCTGAGAGCGTGGCGGATACGATCGGGCAGGGAACGCAATTTATTCTCCGGTATGTGACCGGGCCGTCCCGCATGCTGTCGCCATAATGGCCGAGGTCGTCCTCTCGCAAAGCCATATAGCGGTTTCGGGCAAAATTTCAAGCCTTGGGTCATGGTTGGGTTCGGGAGCGCTCTTCTCAGCGGGAGCGGGATGAGGTGGCGAGGCCGGAGTTATGCGGCGAGACTTCGCCTTCATGCGACTATTCGTGCCACCGTATCACCGGCGTGGAGACGAAGCACGCGGCGGTGCCTTATCTTTTCAATTGTCCGCCGTTTCGCCGCTGCGGAACAAGACCGCTGTTTTTTCGTTATCGCTCATGGAAGGAGGCGTGCCATGCAGCATAATTCTCCAGATGGACGAACGATAAAGGCCGCCAACGCGGCACAGGCCACAACTTACAAGCCTAGCCTGATTTCCCTGAAGGGAAGTTATGTGGCGATGATATTCCGCAGGCCGCTTTGCCAAAATCCGCTGGATTTGCGGAAAAAATAAAGCGGCACGCCTCACCCATTGCCACCGATGACGACTGCCGCAATGACAGAGAGCTTTAGATGTCTCTAAAGTGTGATTTTCAATCCGGACCGTCTCCCCTTAGATTGGGAGATCGCCACGAAAGCGAAGGGAGAATGACATGAAATCAGTTCTCATTATCGCCGCTGTACTTGGTTTTTCCGCCAGTGCAGCGTTGGCGGAGTGCGCAGGTCATGAAAAGATCAACGCTTCCGTTCCTGCTGTCGACCGTGAATTCAAAACTGCAAGCATCGTTCCGCCGACGGATCCGGTGGACAAGCCCATCGTCATACTGAAAAAGACCGATCGCCTTCCGGCGGCAACGGTTGCGACGACTGGCGAACCCGAAGCCGCAATGCAGCGCATGCAATAAGACAAGACAATGATCGTTTCATTCTGAAAATCCCGTGTGTGAGGTAATCCGCACGGGATTTGCTTTTTGCCATCTAGCTGTCGAGTTTCAGCGACAATTGCTTCGGGCCTTCATTCTTTTTCAGCACGTAGAGCGGCCGGGCGATGATGACTTCCGTTCGCCGCTGCAATTCCCGTCTCCTCTCGAGCGCGCGCTCGCGCATATCGCGGGAGCGAGCGACCACGGACAGGGCATTTTCTATGGTTGCGTCTGCTGCGTTCATCGCTGACCTCCATAATGTTCACTTTATGTTCTCATTATCGGTCGCTTATGTCAACACTGTGGCAGCGATACTTAAAGGGCAGCTGAAATGCCCTGGAGATGGTCTGTGACGGGGACGCTACCGGCTGCATTGAGGGGGCAGGGCTTTGCCTGGAGCGTTTTCTCCCCTCGCGCTTGCGACGGAGCATCGAAGGCCCGTGCGGGCGCGACTGGGGATACTCCGGCCTGCTCAATCAATTTTCGGGATGCTTTGGCAATCATGCCGGGTGCCGATCGGCTCCGGCGGGCGGGAGGCTGTCAGGACAGGGGGCGTTGATCGGGTGCGGTGAGGCCGGGAAGCAGGTCACTCAGATGTTCACTGGCGAGCGCGACGATGGCAAGCGCGGCTTGCTGGCGGTTCCAGCCAGCGTCTTCCGCTTTTTCGATCAGCCCTTGAATGGAGGGCTCCAGCGCGAACTGGCACTCGGCCTGATAGTCCATGGTATCGATAGAAAGCGATGGAGAATTAATTGCGGCCCGCATCGTTTGGTCTCCCTGTTTTCCGCCATGCACGTCGTTAAGCGACGCGCAAATCGGAAACATGCACATTCAGAGGCCTATGATATCGGGCAGGCCCGTATATCAATGGCAGCGAATCCCCCAGCAGGCGGGACGTTAACGGCAAGTCTCGATGGCTGTCAACGAACGTCCGGTAGCGACGGCGTCGTCTTACCTATTTCAGAGCCTTCCGTTCCGGAAAGGTTTTCGTCTCCAGACCAGCAATGCCATGACATAAAGCGCAAAAAGCACGAACCATGTGACGGGCAGCACCATGAAAAGCGCCGCATAGGCACAACTTCCCTCGAAACAGGAACCGAGAAATCCGGAATCGGCAAGCGTACCCGACAATAGAAACGCACATACGCCGCTTCCGACTGCGCCGAGGGCGAAAAGCAATATGTTGACGATCAATCTCATCACGCCAATCATAGGCATGATTAAGACCGCTTTGCGGAGCGGGTGGCACTGCCGTGCTGATATTTCGTCGTTTCAGTAGCTGTGTTGCAAAACCGGCGTTGCCGGAGCGGCTGGTTTTTTTGAAGGCCGCTTGTTGGTGCAGGCCCCGCCATGATCGGGCAGGGCCGTTATTGCCGGATTCTTACTCGGTGATGGTATACTCGCCGAGTTCGCACAGGTTCTGCGTATCCTCGAGGTCTTCCAGCTCATCGCCCTGGAATTCGAAACGCATGTCGTATTTGCACACGCGGCGGCCATCGGCGATGGTGATCTCCATCGTTTCGCCCGGACCAAGCGCCTTCTTTCCGAAAACGTCGTCCTCCCAGTCATCGACGCCGACCGGCGAGGTGTAGAAGGCATTGAGAACGGAGTTCGTTCCGTTCTTCAGCGAAAAGACGAGGTCGTCCGCCTGCGCCGCACCCGCAACCGTCAACGTAGCCCCGAAAAATACCGCCGTTACCCATTTTGATGTCATGATATCCCCCTTTTGCGCCATCGTTCTGGCTGGGCAATGCATACAACCAAACCAGTGGCTTGCAATGCAAACTGCGGGTTTTGGTTAAATTGCGAAGGGTTCGTTATGGGTAACTTTTCGAGATATCCAGTCTATTTTAAATATTACAAATACATATAAATAAATATTTCGAATTTTTGCCTTTATTTGTAATTTTATTTTTATGAAACAAATATATTATTTTTCTATTTCGAAACTATTTTTTATTTTCAATTTTTTTTCATTTATTTTGAGTTTTATTTTGATGTATTTATGATTTTTCTGTGTGTATCGTAGACTTTATTATTTTGTATATATCGATTGCTGAATCAGCGAATAGTTTTTACTGACAAAAATATTTTTTCTAAAATGACGTTAATTGGTGGATGGGCCAGGCTGATCGCTTTCCGACAGAGGATAATGGATTTGATCAAGCGTTCGTTTTCATTCTTCTGCGGCCTCAAGCTGCCGGGTATCGTGGCACTGGCCACCCTGTACGCGGGTTTTCTGACGCAGGCTTTGGGCCAGTCGCGGGTCTGCAACGATCCTGCTCCGGTCAGCAACCTCAAAGAAATGTTCGATGCGATTTACGCATGCTGGATGCCGCCGGAAGACACGGAGGGGCTTGTCGTGACGCTTCAGTTCATTCTGCATAAGGATGGGCAGATAAGGGGCAAGGTGGTCGTCACAGCCGCGCGCCCGCAGGAAGACAGTCCAAGACGGCAAGCCTTTATCGATTCCGCCATCGACGCGGTGAGGCGGGCAACGCCTGTTCCTTTCACCGAGGAATTCGCAAGCCGTATTGCCGGGCGGCCCTTGGGGCCGCGTTTTATCGGGACAAAAATCATACCCGAAACGAAGTTGTAGGTTTTCTTGGGAGCTAGGTCCGCTGTCGCGGCCGCATGTTTAGGCGCGCCGAATGCGAACTGTTTTTTCAGTGCCCGGCGCCGAAGGCGATGCTTTAACTTAGCACCGCAACGTCTTGTCATTTTTGAAGAATTTGGTGGGTGATGTAGGGCTCGAACCTACGACCCGCTGATTAAGAGTCAGCTGCTCTACCAACTGAGCTAATCACCCGACCGACACCGTGTGGCGGTGTGAGGGGGGCTATAAAGGGGAAGTTTCGGCTTGTCCAGCGCGGAAATGAAATTTCTTCGATTTTTGTGACGAAAAAATTTCAGTCGCGCTGGAAAAGGCTGGAAATCCGGGATTTTACGGATTTTTTCTTTTGCTATCCTCGCCGGAAGGCTCTGCCGATAACGATGAGGATGCAGGCGCCGATGAAGCCGGCGATGAGATAACCGATCCATCCGGTCAAAACGATTCCGAATACCGAGAGAATGGCGTTGGCGACGATGGCGCCGACGATTCCAAGTAGGATGTTCATGAAAACACCCATATTGCTTTTCATGAATTGTTCGGCGAGCCACCCGGCGACACCACCGATGATGATAGCTGCGATCCAGCCAATACCAGCAGATTCCATGATTTCCTCCCATGATTGCTGCACTATTGAAGGTGATGATTCTCCGGGTGAAAAGCAAGGTAAACTCCCGAAAACCTCGCTTTTTGCGGGTGGTTTTCCGCGCGGCAGGCGATAAATAGCCTGATGCTGGGTGAAGATATGAAAGGCATGGATGTGCGGTTGATGTTTGGCGGAATGATTGACGGTAGGCGGATGTTCGGCGGGCCTTTATCCGGCCGGCGGCGAAAGGCCGCCATGGCTGCAATAATGGTCGCGGTATTCACCCTCCTTGGCAGCTTTCTGTCGTCCGCAACCTTGGCGTCGGCGCAGGATGCGCCAGCGGCCGCACCAGTCGCTATCCAGGCTTCCATCGTCGAGCAGGCGCGCACGGATCTGGAAAAATGGAAGGCCGATATTTCGGCAATCGCCAAACAGGTGGAGGCGGGCGGCAGCGATGACGTGCAGCTGGTGGACCTGAAGGGACGCGCCGATACCATTGCAGCCGATGCTGCCGCCGCCAACACCAAGCTGCGGACCCGTCTGGACCAGATCAAGACGCGTCTCGACGCGCTTGGTGCTGCCCCGGCGGAAGGACAGCCGCCCGAAGCGAGCATGGTGACGGAGGAGCGCTCCCGGCTGACTGCGGAGCGCGCCGAGGTGAATGCCATTGCCGGCGAGGTGGAGAGCACTGCCACCAACGCCGCGCAGATTTCCAACAACATTACGGCGGTTCGGCGGGCGCTTTTTGCCGCGACCCTGTTCAAGCGCACCGAAGTCTCTTCCCAGACGCTGGGCGACGCCTCTTCCGCCTTCGTGAGCGAGCTGACCAATCTCAACAACGCCTTCAGCAGCTGGGCGGGTTTCGTCTGGAACTACAAACGCCTGCCGATGTTCGGGGCGGTGATGCTGTCGATCATGGCGGCGCTGTTGTTTCTGGTGGGCGGTTACCGCTTTTTCGGCAGCCGCATGGAACGGCGGGCCTTTTCCGGCGAGCCTTCCTATCTGCGGCGGCTTTCGGTGGCCTTCTGGTCAACCATGGTGCAGTCGCTGTCGCTTTTCCTGTTTCTGGTAACCTCGGCGTTTTTCCTCGATAATTTCAACGTGCTTCGTTCCGATATCGCGCCGATCCTGTTCGGCGCCATGGCAGTTACGGGCTTCGTCTATTTCGTGTCGCGGCTGAGCTACGCTATCTTTGCGCCGACGCAGCCGGAATGGCGTCTGTTGCAGGTTTCCAATCGCGGAGCGCACACGCTGTCCTCGGCCGTGCTTTTGATGGCGCTCGTCAACGGTCTCGATTATCTGTTCGGCACGATCAGCGAGACGCTCTATTCGCCGCTGATCGTCACCGTTGCCAAGAGCTTCATTGCCTCCATCATCATTGGCATCATCCTGCTCACCGTGTCGTTCCTGCGCCCGGTGATCGGTGAGGGGCAGGACTACGAGACCGGCAACCAGCGCCTGCCGCGCTGGCTGGTCATTCTGCTCAGGGTCGGCGGGCTTGTTCTCATCGGTGCCTGCCTGACGGGTTATGTGGGGCTGGCGCGGTTCCTTGCCACGCAGATCGTCGCCACCGGTGCGGTGCTCGCAACGATGTATATCGGCATTCTTTCCGGCAAGGCGATTTCGCGACAGGGCGCCTTTTCCGAATCCCTGGCCGGGCGTTATCTCGGGCGGCGCTACGGTCTCGGCCCGGTTGCGCTGGATCAGGCCGGTCTTGCGGCGGGGCTCGGCATCTATGTCATCGCACTCGCCTTCGGCGTGCCGCTCATCCTGTTTTCCTGGGGGTTCCAGCCGGGCGATATCGAAAGCTGGGCCTATCGTCTGCTGACCGGCATCACCGTCGGCAATGCCTCCATCTCGCTGATCGGCCTGTTCGGCGGCGTCCTTGTCTTTGCCATCGGCTACATCATCACACGCTGGTTCCAGAAGTGGCTGGACAACAACGTCATGGCGCGCGGGCAGGTGGATGCGGGCGTGCGCAACTCGGTCAAGACCGGCATCGGTTATCTCGGCATCGCGGTTGCGGCCATTTTCGGCGTCTCTTCCGCCGGTCTTAACCTCTCCAGCCTGGCGCTGGTGGCGTCTGCCCTTTCGGTCGGTATCGGTTTCGGCCTTCAGAACATCGTCTCGAACTTCGTCTCCGGCCTCATCCTGCTGGTCGAGCGTCCCTTCAAGGTGGGTGACTGGGTGGTGACAGGCACGACTGAAGGCACCGTCAAACGGCTTTCGGTGCGCGCGACCGAGATTGAAACCTTCCGCGGCCAGTCGATCATCGTACCGAACTCGGAATTCATCAATTCCTCGGTCGGTAACTGGACACACCGCAACCGTATCATGCGAGCGGAAATTCCGGTCTCCGTTGCCTATGAATCCGATCCGCAGCAGGTGATGGATATTCTGCTGGAACTGGTGCGCACCCAGCCGCCCGTACTGCGCAACCCCGAACCGCATGTGGAATTCCTCCGTTTCGGCGACTTCTCGCTGGATTTCGAATTGCGTTTCCACCTCGCCGATCTTTCGAATGGGCTTGGCGTGAAAAACGCGCTGAGGATCGCAATCCTGAAACGCTTCCGCGAAGAGGGGATCGCCATCCCGTTCCCGCAGCGTAACCTCAACATCCACGTGGAAGGCGATGCAAATCCGCAAATGCTGGCGGCGCTGCTTTCGGAAGAGGGTGACAAGGCGGTGGCGGCGCATACGGGCGCGGCGGCGCCTGCCGCGGCAACTGCACCGGAAAAGGATGCGGGCAAGGCGGGTGACAAAACCGTGGTGGAGCCGAAGGCGACGTTGAAGGCGGCCGGCAAGGACACTTAATCTGCGGCTACCGCCGCTGCGGCGACGCAGCCGATACGGGCGTTGACGGGCGCGGGGAGTTATCCTCGCGCCCGATTTGCATTG
The DNA here is from genome assembly GCF_000381165.1 of Agrobacterium sp. 10MFCol1.1. NCBI lineage: Bacteria > Pseudomonadati > Pseudomonadota > Alphaproteobacteria > Hyphomicrobiales > Rhizobiaceae > Agrobacterium > Agrobacterium sp. 10MFCol1.1. The sequence goes on from NZ_KB906078.1 coordinate 162,075, forward strand.
TGGCGGATGAGACGCCCGGGGGAAACAAACGCGACGTCCAGAAGACTGTGGATGGTGCGGACGTTGCCGCGACCACAGGCCCGCAGGGCCAGCAGCCGGCGGCCGAAAACATGGCCGGCAATGACAACACCATTCGCAGCACAAACAGTTCTGGCCTTTTTTCCGATAGCCAGTTTGCGAGGCCGCTCGTCATAGGCATCAACAGCGTTTCCATCGGTATGCGCAACAGCACGCCCGCATGGCTGGACGCCGCGGCAAAAGCTGCCGCTGGCAAGGACGTAAAAGACCGCGCCAAGATTTGTGCATCTTCGCAGGTGGTTGCGAAATGAGACTGGCTATTTTTCTCTTCGGTATGTTTTTTCCGTTTCTGGCAAATGCGCAGGATATGTGCGCCACCGTCGTCTTCAAAAGGCGACGGTGGTTTGAAACCCGCCTCCAGCGACGGCATTTTCTCCCCTGTCGCAGCACCCTATGGCCATGTCGCAATCAGGCGGCTGAACGGCCGCCGGGGGCTTCATATTCCATCCCATCGATTTGGCAGCACGACAGGCAATGCCGGCGCTTTTTAGGGGTTCTGTAAATGAAGACACATGCACGGGCGGTGGTGATCGGTGGCGGCGTCGTCGGCGTTTCGACGCTTTATCATCTTGCCAAGAAGGGCTGGAGCGACAGCGTCCTTATCGAGCGCAAGGAACTGACATCCGGTTCCACCTGGCACGCAGCCGGTCTTTTGCCGCTGTTCAACATGAGCTACTCGGTCGGCCAGATCCACAAGTATTCGGTGAAGTTCTACGAAGAGCTTCAGGAAGAGACCGGCATGAATGTCGGTTTCTCCAAGGTCTCGAACATTCGTCTCGCCCGCACCAAGGATCGCTGGGACGAATATATGTATTATGCCGGCATTGCCGAGACCATCGGTGTGCGGGTCAACATGCTGACGCCGGAGCAGGTTAAGGAAATCTGGCCGCTTTGCGAGACGGACGGCCTGCTGGGCGCCATCCAGCACCCCGATGATGGTTATATCCAGCCCGCCGACCTGACGCAGGCGCTGGCGAAGGGCGCGCGAGACCGTGGCGCCACCATCTATCGCAACACCACCGTCACCGCCATCGAGCAGCTGGAAGACGGTCACTGGAAGGTGACGACGGATAAGGGCGAGATCATCGCCGAACATATCATTTCCTGCACCGGCTCCTTTGCCCGCAAGACCGGCGAGATGGTCGGCATAAATATTCCGGTCATCCCGGTTGAGCACCAGTATATCGTCACCGAGCCGCATCCGGCCATTCTGGAGCGCCGCCGTCAGGGTCTGCCGGAAATGGGCGTTCTGCGTGAATCGGATTCAGCCTGGTACATGCGCGAGGAGGCCGGCGGTCTGATCCTCGGCCCTTACGAAGTCGGCGCTCCGGTCTGTTATGTCGACGGTCCCTCTGACGATAGCGAATATGAGCTGTTCCAGGAGGAACTCGACCGGCTTATGCCGCATATCGAAACGGCGATGGTGCGTGTTCCGGCTTTCGGTGAAGTCGGTATCAAGAAGGTCTATAACGGCGCTATCGCCTATACGCCTGATGGCAACCCGATCGTCGGTCCGGCACCGGGCCTGAAGAATTTCTGGCTGAATGAAGGCCACTCGTTCGGCATCACCGCTGCCGGTGGTGCTGGCTGGCAGCTTGCCGAATGGATCGTCGATGGTGAGCCTACACTCGATCTGATGGGTGTCGATCCGCGCCGCTTCGGCCCTCATGCCACGGAAGGTTACCTCATTGCCAAGAATGAGGAAGCCTATGCCAACGTCTTCACCATGCATTACCCTGATGAAGAACGTTCCGCTGCCCGTCCGCTGAAGACGACGCCGGTTTACGACCGTCTGAAGAAGCTTGGCGGCGTGTTCGGTTCCGTTTACGGCTGGGAACGTGCCAACTGGTATGCGCCGGAAGGTTATGCGCTGCGCGAAGAGGACCTCGGCGTCGGTGCGGATGTCATCACCAGCCACAACTATGCGCCGCCACTGGATGATGGCCGTATCGTCGAGAAGTGGTCGTTCCGCCGCTCGAACTATTTCGAACATGTCGGCAACGAGGTGAAGAACGTCACCGAGAATGTCGGCGTGCTTGACATGTCGGCCTTCGCCAAGATGGAAGTTTCCGGTCCCGGCGCGCGCGCCTGGCTGGACAGCATTCTCGCCAATATCGTGCCGAAGAAGCGCGGCCGTATTGCGCTTACGCACCTTCTGACGCCGAATGGCGGCGTGAAGGTGGAGTTCACTGTCTATGAATGGGCGCCGGGCCGGTTCTATCTTGTATCCGCCGGTGGTCTTGAGGCGCACGATCATGACGTGCTCCAGCGGCTTGCGCCCACCGACGGTTCAGTCGTGCTGCAGCCCATCACCCAGAAATACGGCGTGCTGGTGCTTGCCGGTCCGAAGTCGCGCGATCTCCTGAAGAAGCTGACCCGTACCAGCCTCGAGAACAAGGATTTCCCGTGGCTGACGGCGAAGCAGATCTCAGTGGGTGTGGCGACGGCGCATGCGCTGCGCGTCAACTTCGTCGGTGAACTGGGCTGGGAGTTGCACCATCCTATCGAAATGCAGAACTACATCTTCGACCGGCTGATGGAAGCGGGCGCCGAATTTGGCATCAAGCCATTCGGTATTCGTGCGATGGTGTCGATGTCGCTTGAAAAGTCGTATCGCAACATGGGCCGCGAGCTTTCGGTCGAATATAACGCCTATGAATCCGGTCTCGACCGTTTCCTGCGTCCGGAGAAAAACTTCATCGGCCGCGATGCGCTGGTGGCATACAAGGAAGCCGGCTTGAAATCGGTATTCTCGACGCTGACCGTTTCGGGCAATACGGATGTCGATGCCCGTGGTTCTGAAGCTATCTTCGACGCAGATGGCGCACTTGCCGGCCGTGTGACGAGCGGCGGCTTTGGCTGGCGTATCGGCAAATCGATTGCGCTTGCCATGCTGAAACCCGAATATGCCACGATTGGCACGAAGCTGAAAATCCGCATTCTCGGCACGCTTTATGATGCCGAGGTGGTGGAAGAAAGCCCCTTCGATACTGAAAACGCGCTGCTGCGCGCCTGAGGGATTTTCCTGGAAGCATTCGAAACACGGCCCTCCCTCGGGGGCCGTGTTTTCTTTTGGGTAAGCATGTATGCCGACTGTTTTCGGGCAAAAGTGTTATTAATCATTCTGAAAAATACGCCTGCTAATTTCCCGTGAAAGACGACGGGGGACTGGGACAAAATGAATTTTCTGGGCATTACGGGCATGCAATATTCTGGTGTGCCATTTACCAATTGCCGCATTTTGCTTGCGGAAGATACCAATGTGTTCACCCAGATGGTGAGCATGCGCCTGAAGGAATTGCTGGGCGTTTCCGTGGAGGTGTGCCGCAACTTCGAGGAGTTGCAGGCGTGCTACGAACACTCGGCCGAACCCGTGACGCTTGCGATTTCCAACATCAATCTTCCGGGGGCGGAGAACGGCGAGGCGCTGGAATATCTGATCGATCTCTCGATCCCGACCATCGTTTTCACCAGCACGTTCCATGAGGCGACCCGCGAAACGCTGATCGCCAAGAATGTGGTCGACTACATTCTGAAAGACAATATCTTTGCCGTGGACATGCTGACGGAATCCATCTGTCGGTTCCTCACCAACCACCGCCACCATGTGCTGATCGTGGATGACAGCCCAACGGCGCGGGCGCTGCTTTCCAGCCGCCTCAAGCGTTATAATTTCCGCGTCAGCCTTGCCGATAGCGGTGCGAAGGCGCTCGAAATCCTGAAGGCCAATCCCGATATCGGGCTGGTGGTGACCGACTACAATATGCCCGATATTGACGGTTTCGAACTGACACGGCGCATCCGCACCGTGCGCGGTTCGCACGAGTTGCGCATCATCGGCGTTTCCTCTTCCACCAACCGGCTTTTGTCGGCGCGGTTCCTGAAGGCGGGTGGCAACGATTTCATGCTGCGGCCCTTCATCGACGAGGAATTTTATTGCCGCGTCAACCAGAACCTCGACACGCTGGTGCAGATACAGCTGGCCAAGGCTGGCGTGAGACCGGCGGCCTGACCGGACTGTTCGTTATCAAAGCCGCGATAAGTCAAAGCTGAGACTCGAGCGGCAGGAAACGCATGATGCCCGCGACGATCCGGCGGCTGATGGCAGCGTCCGGTTCACGCCTGTATGTCTTCGGCTGGCCGTGTTCTTCGGTCATCCAGACGATGCGATTGCCGTTGTCTATATCCAGCTCGAAGCTCATTGAGCGGCGGATCTCTTCGCTGAATATCTCGTCCATGCGCGCAACCAGCGGGGCTGAGGTGAAAACGACGCCCATTTCCGTGTTGAGAGACGCGGAGCGTGGATCGAAATTGAGCGAGCCAATATAGCCGGTCTTGCCGTCGCGGGAGAAAGCCTTGGTGTGGAGGCTCGCCTGTCCTGAACCGCGAAGCGTAAAGCTTGGCTGGTCCGCCTGTGCACGCAGTTCATGCAGTCGCACCCCGCCCAGCAGAAGCGGCTTTCGATACCGTGCGTAACCGGCGTGAACGGCGGCAACATCTGTTGCAGCCAGCGAGTTGGTGAGGATGGCAACCGAGACGCCGCGCTCGGCAAGGTTTGCAAAAATGTCCAAGCCCTGTTTGCCGGGAATGAAATAAGGGGAGGTGATGTGCAGGCTGTCATTTGCCGCCTGCATCAGCGGCAGCAGGCTCTCCATCAGGAAGTTGTGGCCGTTGCGGCGTTTTCCCGCTGCTTTTTCCGGCGGGTCGGCAAGCACGTCGGCTTCATCGACCCAGTGCAGGCGGTCCGACATCAGGAAATGACCGCTGCCATATTGGTTTTCGACGCGCTCGAGATAGGGTTTGGCAGCCTCGCTTTTCGGCAGTGCAGCAAGCTCGCGTCTTAACCTGGCAAGCTTGCTCGGCCTGCGCGCCAGAAGCGAGCGCACGGGAACGGAAACGGCGCTGTTCCAGTAGTCGTCGAAGATTTCGGTGGCATCCGCAACGATCCTGCCGAAACCGAGAATGTCGAAATCGTGGAAATTGGCCCGTTCGGCGGCATCGAAATAGGCGTCGCCAATATTACGGCCGCCAACGATCGCGGCGCGTCCGTCGGCAATCCACGCCTTGTTGTGCATGCGCCGGTTGACGCTTCGGAACCGGAGGACCAGTTCCAGGCTTCGATACAGGATGTTTTCCCGCGCCCTGGTCGGGTTGAAGAGCCGCAGCTCGATATTGGGATGGCTGTCGATGGCGTGGAAGATGCGGTCGGACATCGAGACGCCGAGATCGTCCAGAAGCAGCCTCACGCGCACGCCGCGATCTGCCGCGGCAATGACCTCGCGCATCATCAGCCGACCGGTCAGGTCGGCATTCCACATGTAATACATCAGATCAAGGCTGCGCCCAGCCGCCCGCGCGGCCGCCATACGCACTGCAAAGGCATCCAGATTGGAATGCAGCAGGCAGAGCGCGTTTTTCTCGTTCCAGCCGTTCCTTATTGACTGCCAGTGGCGGTCGAGCCCGGTCGCATCCTCGGCAACGGGCAGGGCAGTTGAGGGGCGTTTGGGAATGGCCTTTTCCCGCTGCTTGCTGATGACAACAAACAGGGCTGGTCCGACGACCAGCAGCACCATGGCGATAAAGACCGTAAATGCAGTCACTTGTTTTGATCACTCCCGGCCTGAAGATTATCAGGCCGGGTGAAAACGCGCGAGCACATAAAGCGTTCACGGCAGAAGAGGGTGCGGGAGAAAAAGGCTGCCTTGCGAAGCGAATGCAGGAGGCGGGACTTGTGAATCACATAAGTCTATGCTTATCTGTTGTCATGACAGAGAATGATATTTTCCGGGCGCTGGCCGATCCGACACGCCGCGCTATTTTCGAAAAGCTCGCGGATGGTGCCCAGAACGCTTCCGCCTTGCGTGAGGGTATCGATATCAGCCAGCCGGCCATGTCGCAGCATCTTGCCGTGCTGCGGGGGGCGGGGCTGGTCGTCGAACGGCGGCAGGGTCGTTTTGTCAATTACGAGGTCGATCCGGATGGGCTGACACGGATTGCGACGTGGCTTGGCAAATACCGCGCCTACTGGCCGCAGCGCGTTGAAGCACTGAAGCTCTTGCTGAAGGATATGGATCAATGAACAGGGAACTGCCCGCAGCACCCAAACCCGTTGTCGCGCTGGAATATGATCTCGATGAGCCGCCGCAAAAAGTCTGGCGTGCGATCAGCATTCCGGCCTTCCGTGAAAACTGGTTGCCGAAGGAGGCTTTGGCTGAACCCGAGGCGATTATGATCACCCCGGGGAAGGAGGTCTGTTATAGGATGCGGGATGACGTTCCGCCATTTCTGGAAAGCACCGTCACCTTCAGGATTGCACCCAACGCGAGCGGCGGCACCAGCCTGCGGGTCATTCATGAGTTGCCCATCACCGGTTCCGGTCGGATGACAAAGGCCGCCGCAAACCACAACCGTTCGCCCATCAAGCTCGCCGCCTGATCCACGACATTTCCTTACATTTTCAAACGACAGGAGTTCGCCGATGCGCGAAGCGATGCAACTCGTCCCTATGGTAGTTGAACAATCCGCTAGGGGAGAAAGGTCCTTCGACATCTATTCCCGGCTGTTGCGGGAAAGGATCATCTTTCTCAACGGTGAGGTCAACGACGCTGTTTCCGCGCTTGTCTGCGCGCAACTGCTGTTTCTGGAGGCGGAAAACCCGAAAAAGCCGATCCATCTCTACATCAATTCTCCAGGCGGCGTCGTGACCAGCGGTCTCGCAATGTATGACACCATGCGCTACATCCGCGCGCCGGTTCATACTCTGTGCATGGGGACCGCCCGTTCGATGGGCTCGTTCCTGCTTATGGCGGGCGAACCGGGCGCGCGGGCGGCATTGCCCAACGCCAGCATCCTCATTCACCAGCCGTCCGGCGGGTTTCAGGGGCAGGCGTCGGATATGCTCATCCATGCTGAAGAAATCAGGCAGACAAAGCACCGAATGACGCGGCTTTATGCCCAGCATTGCAAACGCAGCTATGACCAGTTTGAAGCGGCAATGGATCGCGACCGTTTCATGACGGTGGAAGAGGCACTGGAGTGGGGTTTGATCGACCGCGTTCTGGACGTTCGCGAAGATGTGGCGGCGGCATGACTCAAATCGTCCCGGTTGGCGCATGGCTGGCCGGGACGGTTGATTAGATATCCAGATTATCCGCGAAGGCAGCGCGTTCCTGAATGAAGCGGAAGCGGGCATCCGCCTTGGTGCCCATCAGATTGTCGACCGCCTCGCGGGTGCCTTCGAAATCCACGTCGTCGATCTCGACGCGCAGCAGGGTGCGCTTTTCGGGATCCATGGTGGTTTCCTTCAACTGTGCCGCCATCATTTCGCCAAGGCCTTTGAAGCGGCCGATTTCGACCTTCTTGCCCTTGAAGACGGTTTCCATCAATTCGGCGCGGTGGGCGTCGTCGCGTGCATAGGCGCTCTTGGCACCCTGACGGATGACGTAGAGCGGCGGCACCGCGAGATAGAGGTGGTTGCCACGAATGAGTTCCGGCATTTCCTGATAAAAGAAGGTGATGAGCAGCGAGGCGATGTGAGCGCCATCGACGTCGGCATCCGTCATGATGATGATGCGTTCGTAACGCAGATCCTCTTCGCGGTACTTGGTGCGCGTGCCGCAGCCCAGCGCCTGGATGAGATCGGCGATCTGCTGGTTGGCGGAGAGTTTTTCACGGCTGGCGCTGCCGACGTTGAGGATCTTGCCGCGCAGCGGCAGGATGGCCTGATTGGCGCGGTTGCGCGCCTGCTTGGCCGAGCCGCCAGCCGAGTCACCCTCGACGATGAAAAGCTCGGCATTCTCAGCCGTGTTCTGCGAGCAGTCCGCCAGCTTACCGGGCAGGCGCAGCTTGCGCACCGCCGTCTTGCGGTTGACTTCCTTTTCCTTGCGGCGGCGCAGGCGTTCTTCGGCGCGCTCGATCACCCAGTCCAGCAGCTTCGCCGCTTCGCCCGGATTGCCGGTGAGATAATGGTCAAAGGGATCGCGTAGCGCGTTTTCGACGATGCGCTGGGCTTCGACGGTCGCGAGCTTGTCCTTGGTCTGGCCGACGAATTCCGGCTCGCGGATGAAGACGGAGAGCATGCCCGCTGCCGAGATCATCACGTCATCGGTGGTGATTTCCCTGGCTCGTTTGTTCTGGGTCAGCTCCGCATAGTTCTTCAGGCCCTTGGTGAGCGCGATGCGGAAACCGGCCTCATGCGTACCGCCTTCAGGCGTCGGGATGGTGTTGCAATAGGAATGGATCTGCGTGTCGCCGCCATACCAGGTCACAGCCCATTCCAGCGCGCCGTGGCCACCGGTCTTTTCGGTGCGGCCGGAGAAAATCTCGCGGGTGACGGTGAATTCCTTGCCGAGCGTGGCGGCCAGGTAGTCCTTCAGACCACCGGGGAAATGGAACACGGCCTTTTCGGGGATTTCGCCGCCGGCGGGCACCATGCCGGGATCGCAGCTCCAGCGGATTTCGACGCCGCCGAAGAGATAGGCCTTGGAGCGGGCCATGCGGAAAATACGGGCCGGTTCGAATTTTGCGTGATCGCCAAAGATCTGCGGGTCCGGATGGAAACGCACGCGGGTGCCACGACGGTTGTGCACGTCACCCAGTTCTTCGAGACCGCCGATCGGCGCACCGCGCGAAAAGCGCTGGCGGTAAAGCTTGCGGTTACGGGCGACTTCCACTTCCAGAAGATCGGACAGCGCATTGACCACGGAAACGCCGACGCCATGCAGGCCGCCGGAGGTTTCATAGGCCTTGCCATCGAACTTGCCGCCGGCATGCAGCTTGGTCATGATGACTTCGAGCGTCGACTTGCCCGGAACCTGCGGATGGTTTTCCACCGGAATGCCGCGTCCGTTATCGGTGACGGTGAGGAAACCCTCGGTATCGAGATGGACCTCGATGAAATTGGCGTGGCCTGCGACGGCCTCGTCCATGGAGTTGTCGATGACTTCGGCAAAGAGGTGGTGCAGCGCCTTCTCGTCGGTGCCGCCAATATACATGCCGGGCCGCATGCGCACCGGTTCCAGCCCTTCGAGCACGCGGATCGACGAGGCACCGTAGTCGTCACCGGAGGGGGACACGGGCGCTGGGGGCGGGGGCGTCGTAACGGCCGCAACGGCTGCTGGTTTCGGCTGCACGTTCACGTTCGCGGCTGCGGACACCGGGGCCTTCACGGGTTTTGCCGTGTCCTCGTTCTTTTCCGTTTCGCTGTTTGGTGCCACCGGAAGACCGGAGAAGAGATCGTTGCTATCGTCCATCATGTCCAAGGTTCAAAAAAGCGTGTCGTCAGAATTTCGCCAAGCGAATCAGTATGCCAATAGGGGCGAGTATAGCGCCAAACGTGCAGGGCGTGTGGCCTAACGCGGCGCACCCTATGCCACGACTATGTCAGGGTTTCGCAACAGGAGGATTGCGCTGCCGCCCTGGCAATGGCAAGTCTCGCAGCCACGAATGAACGGTTAACCAAGTCATGTCCACAGCTCATTTCACGTTTTGTACTCTTTTCTGCCTGACTGTTGCGGCGATGCCGGGCGGTGCCGGGGCGGCGGACGGGCCGCTGCGGCCGTTCAAGGACGAGCTGTTTTCCAGCCAGACAGTGCTTTCCACGGCCGATGGCGGCGCATCTGAGGTGATCGATTATCAGGAGATGCGCGATATCAACGGCCGCGACGAGGTACCGGAACGCCGGGTGAAGCGGCAATATGTGGATATGGCGCCCAAGACAGCGCAGGCGATGGAATCCGTGGCGGTTGAGGGCAGGGCGCTTGAGGTGGGCCGCGTCGGGCCATCATCCGGGCAGGCCTTCACCGTGATCTTCATTCACGGGCGCGGCGGCGACCGGCGGCTTGGCATGAACGACTATACGTTCGGCGGCAATTTCAACCGGCTGAAAAATCTGGCTGTCGCCAATGGCGGCACCTATTATGTGCCGAGCGTACGATCCTTCGATGCCAATGGCGTTGCCGACGTTTCCGCGCTGATCGCCTATGCTGCTAGCAAATCCGGCGGCAAGCCGGTGGTGTTGGCCTGCGCCTCCATGGGCAGCTTCATCTGCTACGGCATCAGCCGCGACAAGGCGACGGTCGGCAATCTCAAGGGTATGGCGATCCTTGGCGGCGCGGTCGATCCCGATTTTCCGAAGAGCGCCTTTGCGAAAGCCAAAAAGCCGGTGTGGTTCACCCATGGCAGCGCCGACAAGGTCTATTCCGCCGAGAGCCAGGCGACCATCTTCCGCACCTTGCTGAAGGCGGGAGAGCCGGCGCGCTTCACGCTTTTTGAGACAGGCACGCATGGAACGCCGGTGCGCATGACCGACTGGCGGGCGGTTTTGAACTGGATTTTGAGCCGATGAGGTCCAGTTTTGGTTCGACAGGCGCGAATTTCGGCAAATTGACTGACGTTTTGAAGCTTATGACTGCTTTTTTGTACCAATTGTCATCAGCTGCGTTTAAGGAAATATTCCGGGATTTCCGGCAGGGTTTCTGTCGCGATTAGGGGCCGCCTGGCGGCTGAGGTAAGGGGTGTTCGCGCAAGCGGCTCTCCGAGACAAAGGGAATGGGATACGCATGACGCCGAATGTTCGACCGCTTGTAGCCGGAAACTGGAAGATGAACGGCACCCGTTCGTCGCTCGATCAGATCAAGGCCATGGCTGAGGGCGTCAAGGGCGCGCTTTCGGAAAAGGTGGATGCGCTGATCTGCCCGCCATCGACGCTTCTTTATGTGGCAACCGCGCTCTGCGACGACAGCCCGCTGATGATTGGCGGACAGGATTGCCACCAGAATGTTTCCGGCGCGCATACGGGCGACATTTCCGCCGAGATGATTGCCGATTGCTTCGGCACCCATGTCATCGTCGGCCACTCCGAGCGTCGCACCGACCATGCCGAGACGGATCATCTGGTCCGTGCCAAGGCCGTTGCCGCCCATCAGGCCGATCTTATCGCAATCGTCTGCATTGGCGAGACGGCGGACGAGCGCAAGGCGGGCCAGACGCTCGATATCCTCAAGCGCCAGCTCGCCGGATCGCTTCCGGACGAGGCAACCGCCGAAAACACCGTCATCGCTTATGAGCCGGTCTGGGCCATCGGCACGGGTCTGACGCCGACCACGCAGGATGTGCGCGAGGCTCATGCCTTCATGCGCGACGAGCTGGTCAAGCGCTTTGGTGATGAAGGCAAGACCATGCGGATTCTCTACGGCGGCTCGGTGAAGCCTGCCAATGCGCTGGAACTGATGGGTGTCGAGAATGTCGACGGCGCACTGATCGGCGGCGCGAGCTTGAAAGCCTCCGACTTCCTTTCCATCTATGCGGCATACGAGCAACTGACGGCTTGAGACACGCTTTCCTGCCACAGTGGCGGGAAAGGGGCTTGGAATAAGCCTTCGCCTCATGTAAAGAGCCGCGAAACCTTCTTTGTAGTGCTCCGCGCGGGGCATGGAATGGATTGTCATGCAGACCGTTTTGATTGTTATTCACCTCATGATCGTGCTGGCGCTTGTCGGCGTGGTTCTGATCCAGCGTTCCGAAGGCGGCGGCCTCGGCATCGGCGGCGGTTCGGGCTTCATGTCCGCGCGCGGAACGGCCAATGCGCTGACCCGCACGACGGGTATCCTTGCCGCGCTGTTCTTCGTGACGTCGCTCGGACTTGGTCTTCTGACCCGGTACGAATCGCGCCCGACGGATATTCTGAACCGTATTCCGGCCACGCAGGGTCAGGGCAACGGCATTCTCGACACGCTCGGCCCGGCACAGACGCCGGCAACGCCGGCTCCGGCTGAGAATGGCGTTCCGACCAACAGCGGCGCTGCAGCACCTGCGCAGACCGCGCCTGCGCCGGCCACTGCTGGTGAAGCCGCTCCGGCACCGGCCAAGCCCGCCGATCCGAACGCAGTTCCGACCGGTCAATAAGCCCGGTTATGATTTAACGCTCCGGCAGGCCAAAAGCCTGCCGGTTTTCTTTTGTTCGCATTTCGCCACATCCCATTGCCAATTCGTCAACAGCGAATTTGCAACAGCATGAAATTTGGGCTGGCGGAATCAGAGGTAAAAAGGTATCCGGTGAATCCCATGGCGCGATATGTATTCATCACAGGCGGCGTGGTCTCCTCTCTCGGTAAGGGCATCGCAGCTGCGGCACTCGGAGCATTGCTGCAATCCCGTGGTTATCGGGTGCGGCTTCGCAAACTTGACCCCTATTTGAACGTCGATCCCGGCACGATGAGCCCGACACAGCACGGTGAAGTGTTTGTGACGGACGACGGTGCCGAGACGGACCTCGACCTTGGCCACTATGAACGCTTTACGGGGCGTTCGGCGACCAAGACCGACAACATCACCACTGGCCGGATCTACAAGAACATCATCGACAAGGAACGCCGCGGCGACTATCTCGGCGCGACCGTTCAGGTCATTCCGCATGTCACCAACGAGATCAAGGATTTCGTGACCGAAGGCAATGACGATTACGACTTCGTCATCTGCGAAATCGGCGGCACGGTGGGTGATATCGAGGCGATGCCGTTCATGGAGGCGATCCGCCAGCTCGGCAACGATCTGCCGCGCGGCACTGCAATCTATGTTCACCTGACGCTGATGCCTTACATTCCGGCGGCCGGCGAATTGAAGACCAAGCCGACCCAGCATTCCGTGAAGGAACTGCAGGCGCTTGGCATTCATCCCGACATTCTGCTGGTGCGCGCCGACCGGGAAATCCCGGAAGCGGAACGCCGCAAGCTTTCGCTGTTCTGCAACGTGCGTCCTTCCGCCGTCATTCAGGCGCTGGATGTTGCCAACATCTATGACGTTCCGATCGCCTACCACAATGAAGGTCTCGATTCGGAAGTGCTGGCCGCTTTCGGTATCGAACCGGCGCCGAAGCCGCGTCTGGAACAGTGGGAAGAGGTCTGCAACCGTATCCGCACGCCGGAAGGCGAGGTAACGATTGCGATCGTCGGCAAATATACCGGCCTCAAGGACGCCTACAAGTCGCTGATCGAGGCGCTGCATCACGGTGGTTTTGCCAACCGCGTCAAGGTCAAGCTGGAGTGGATCGAGTCGGAAGTCTTCGAAAAGGAAGATCCGACGCCCTATCTCGAAAAGGTCAACGGCATTCTGGTGCCGGGCGGTTTCGGCGAGCGCGGTTCGGAAGGCAAGATCATGGCGGCGCAGTTCGCCCGTGAGCGCAACGTGCCCTATTTCGGGATCTGCTTTGGCATGCAGATGGCAGTCGTGGAAGCGGCGCGTCATCTGGCCGGCATCGAGAATGCCTCCTCCACCGAATTCGGTCCGACGGCTGAGCCCGTCGTTGGCCTGATGACCGAGTGGGTAAAGGGCAACGAGCTGGAGAAGCGCTCCACCAAGGGCGATCTCGGCGGCACCATGCGTCTCGGCGCTTACAAGGCAGCGCTGAAGAAGGACACGAAGATCGCCGAAATCTACGGTTCCACGGATATTTCCGAGCGCCACCGCCACCGTTACGAGGTGAATGTGGACTATAAGGACCGGCTGGAAGAGTGCGGCCTCGTCTTCTCGGGCATGTCTCCTGATGGTGTGCTGCCGGAAACGGTGGAATATCCTGACCATCCCTGGTTCATCGGTGTGCAATACCACCCGGAACTCAAGAGCCGCCCGCTCGACCCGCATCCGCTGTTTGCCAGCTTCGTTGAAGCGGCGGTGGAGCAGAGCCGGCTGGTTTGATGGTTTGAATGAGATGAAGAGGGCCGCTTTTGCGGCCCTTTTTTATTGGGGTGCGCACAGAAAGCGTCAGGCCAGAAGGTTGTGCTTCCTCAGCCATGCCTCATACCATCCAGGCCATTCTTGCGTGGGGGTTCCGGGCTTGCCCATGCCGAAGCCGTGGCCGCCAGAAATGATTGGGTGAAATTCGACATCGACATCCGCCTTCTCGCACGCCTGCTGCATGATACGGCTATTGGCGGGATTGGAAATCCGGTCGTCATCTGCCTGCGTGAGGAAGACCGGAGGGCAATCTTTGCTCACATGGCTTTCCACTGACCACTCTCGTGTTGCCTCGTCTGTCGGGTGCCTGCCGATAAGTGCCCTCCGGGTCGATGTATGTTCATAGGGCGCTGCAAGCGTGATGACCGGACAGATCAGGGCCGCAACATCCGGCCGGGCTGATTGCCTGTCGATGTCATCGACTGCTTCGTAAGACGCAAAAGCCGAGCGGGCGGCGGCCAACCCCATCAAGTGCCCACCCGCAGAAAAACCAAGTGCGCCGATCCTGTGCGGATCGATCTGCCGGTCCAAAGCGCGTGCACGCACCAGACGAAATGCGCGCTGCGCATCCTGAAGCGGTGCCAGCGGTCCAGCAGCCCATCCTTCAATCGGCAGACGATAGGTGAGGACAAAAGCATAAATGCCTCTGGCCGCGAGCCAGCGTGCGGCGGGATAGGACTCCTTGCCTTCCTCGATGCGTTTATATCCACCGCCACCTGCAATGATCATTGCGGAACCATTTGGCTTTGCGGGAGCGAAAACCTCCAGGCTCGGTACGGCAATGTTGGTGACAGCGCCTTTTTTGCTTATATCCGGGACGCCGTTCGGACCACCGCCACCCGGAGGCGGGCCGGGCCAAAGTGAAATCCATTGCCTATCGCCTTGCGCAAGCAGACTTGGGACTTTCATGGCCGTGGCGAGGAACGCACCACCAAGAAGCAGGCTGCGGCGGCAGATCATGATGTCATCCTCAATCGTGCATCTGGTTTCGGCATTCTCTGCGGAACAACAGCTTACGGGGACGATTTAAAAACACCAAGAGTGGTCAGTACCGGGACATCTCAATGCTTTGACCCTACACCACGGTCTCATCGCTCATCCGTCAATCGAACAAACAAAAAACGGGCCCGAAGGCCCGTTCTCTATTCCAGCGATAATCTCGACCGGCTTACTTCGGGCCGATCATGTTTTCCGGGCGCACATACTGGTCGAATTCCTCGTTCGTGAGGTATCCGCCGCCGACTGCCTCGTCGCGCAGTGTAGTGCCGTTCTTGTGCGCGGTCTTGGCGATCTTGGCGCAGATGTCGTAGCCGAGCTTGCTGTTGAGAGCCGTGACGAGCATCAGCGAGTTCTCGACGCCCTTCCTGATGTTGTCTTCGCGGGCTTCGATGCCGACGACGCAGTTGTCGGTGAAGGAGACGGCGGCATCGCCCAGAAGCTGGACCGACTGCAGGAAGTTGTAGGCCATCATCGGATTGTAGACGTTCAGTTCGAAGTGCCCCTGCGAGCCTGCGAAGGAGAGCGCGGCATTGTTGCCGAAGATGTGGGCGCAAACCTGCGTCAGCGCTTCCGACTGCGTTGGGTTCACCTTGCCCGGCATGATCGATGAGCCGGGTTCATTTTCCGGCAGCGACAATTCGCCAAGACCGGCGCGCGGGCCGGAGCCGAGGAAGCGGATGTCGTTGGCGATCTTGAACAGGGCTGCTGCTGCGGCATTGATCGCGCCATGCGAGAACACCATGGAATCGTGCGAGGCAAGCGCTTCGAACTTGTTCGGCGCCGTCACGAACGGCAGGCCGGTGATCTTGGAAATCTCTTCGGCAACCTTTTCAGCGAAACCGACGGGGGCGTTCAGGCCCGTGCCGACCGCCGTGCCGCCCTGGGCAAGCTTGGAAAGTGCGGGCAGGGTGAGTTCGATATTGGCAATCGCCGAGGCGACCTGCGCGGCATAACCGGAAAACTCCTGGCCGAGCGTCAGCGGCGTGGCATCCTGCGTGTGGGTGCGGCCGATCTTGATGATCTTTTCGAACTGCTTGACCTTGGCTTCCAGCGCCGTGTGCAGGTGCTTGAGGGCCGGCAGCAGGTGGTGAACGATTTCTTCCACGCAGGCGATGTGCATCGCCGTCGGATAGGTGTCGTTCGAGGACTGGCTCATATTGACGTGGTCGTTGGGGTGAACCGGCTTCTTGGTGCCCATTTCGCCGCCGAGCATCTCGATTGCGCGGTTGGAAATCACCTCATTGGCATTCATGTTGGATTGCGTGCCGGAGCCGGTCTGCCAGACGACCAGCGGGAAATGCTCGGTCAGTTTGCCGTCGATGACTTCCTGTGCAGCTGCGATGATGGCGTCGCCTACCTTGGGGTCGAGGCCTGCAAGCGCCATGTTCGCACGGGCGGCGGCCTGCTTGACGATGCCGAGCGCGCGAACGACAGAGGCGGGCTGCTTTTCCCAGCCGATCTTGAAGTTGCCGAGCGAGCGCTGCGCCTGCGCGCCCCAATAGCGATCGGCCTGAACTTCAATGGGTCCAAATGTATCGGTTTCCGTCCGTGTGGCTGTCATCAATCTTGCCTTTTTACTCGTTTTCCTCCGCCAAAACGGCACTTCGCCCGCCTTGCGCGCGCCGATATATAGAATCATCGCGCTGGCAATGAAAGCGTTGCGAGGCATGCCTGGCAGATATTTCCCTTGGGACAGGGCGATTTTGGCGCTCATCCTGCCCGGTTAAGAAAAAGACCTTGGCGTGTCATTTTTACTACGTCGATGAAAGCCCGGAAAACCGGGGTTTCATCGGCTTTGAACGGCTTGGCCAACCACGGCAAAGTGAATGAAATAAATAGAAATTTAACCATTCTCGCCAATTCTGGAAATTACGTTTTTACGGTTTTGGCCGTAATATGAGGTTCATTTCGGGTGCGTTCTGGACTTCGGCGTTTTCTTTTCAACGGGCCGTCTATCGGCTAGACAAGCATGAAACTGGATGCTCCGTCTTCGTTGGCGGCGCTGGGTGCTACGAGGATCAAATTGCAAGTCACATCTGGAAAAACATCGGCAGCGCTGGTGCTGGCTCTCGGTCTTTCCGTTTCCACCGCTCTTCCCGGCAGCGCCGGCGCGGTAACGCTGATGGACCTTTTGCGTGGCGGGCCTGGCAAGGTTGCGCGCGATCGCGGTGAAATGCCGCCAGCCGGTATCGTCACCTCGCCGCCGACGGTCGGACCGAGCGCCGATGCATCCGATCCCGAGCCTCTGCCGCGTGTTTCCGGTCCACGTTATTACGATTACAAGGCTGATACCGCACGCGCTGTGAACACCGCCAATTTCGGCGAGGGTCTTGCCAATGTGAAGTTCAGCGCCACCCCCGAAATTGGCAAGGCTCTGGAAGCCTATTACGGTGCCGGCGGCAAGGCGCTCTGGGTTTCCGAAGGCGAGCTGACTGCCCGCGCGAACGCCGTCATGGCGTTTTTGGAGACTGTTGGCGAAAGCGGCCTCGATCCGGCCGACTACAGCATTTCAGTACCCGCAAAGGACGTAACCGCCAGCATCAGCGCCGGCGCGAACGCATCCGGCACGCCGGTGGAAGTGGCTTCCGTATCGACCTCCGACGCCTATCAGCGCGCGCAGATGCAGTTCGAGCTTGCGCTTTCCGCCAAGGTCCTGGCCTATGTGCAGGATACGACGCGTGGCCGTGTCGATCCGAACCGGCTGTCCGGTTACCACGATTTCAAGCGCAAGACGGTGAACCTTGCGCCCGTGCTGAAGCTTGCAGGCCTCAGCCCCGATATCGCAGCCTATCTGCGCAGCCGTGAACCTTCGAACGCCGAATATCTGGCGCTGAAGGCCGAACTGGCCCGGTTGCGCAGCGAGGGTGATGCGGCCAACACGGTCAAGGTTCCCGCCGATCTGGTGCTGAAACCCGGCAACAGCAGCGGCGACATGGCGAGCGTCGTCAAGGCAATCGAACATCGCGCTTCGCCTGCCTTCAAGGCGGAACATGCGGCGATCATTTCCGGCTACCAGCAGACGCCGGATTATACGCCTGATCTCGTTGATCTGGTGAAGGCATTCCAGAGCGAAAACGGCCTGAAGGCCGACGGCGTCATCGGCCGCGCGACCGTGCGTGCCATGGTCGGCGAAAGCAACGACGCCCGGATTGCCAAGGTGCAGGTGGCGATGGAGCAGATCCGCTGGCTGCCGGCCGATCTCGGCCAGCGCTATGTCTTGATCAACCAGCCCGCCTTCATGGCCTATTACCACAATGACGGACAGGAACAGTTCGGCATGAAGGTGGTGGTCGGCTCCAAGGCCAACCAGACCTACTTCTTCCAGGACGAAATCCAGACCGTCGAATTCAACCCCTATTGGGGCGTTCCGCAGTCGATCATCGTCAACGAGATGCTGCCGAAGCTGCGCCGCGATCCGTCCTATCTCGACCGTCTGGGTTATGAGGTACAGGTGGGTGGCCGTGCGGTTTCTTCCACCAGCGTCAACTGGTTCGGCTCGACCAACGCCATTTCGGTGCGTCAGCCGCCAAGCAGCGACAATGCGCTGGGCGACCTGAAAATCCTGTTCCCGAATGCGCATGCCATTTACATGCATGATACGCCTGCCAAGAGCTTCTTCAACCGCGATATGCGGGCGCTGAGCCACGGCTGTATCCGTCTGGTCGACCCGCGCCGCATGGCGGCGGCTGTTCTTGGCACCAGCGTCGAAAAGGTCAACGAGCAGATTGCAGCGGGCAAGAACCGCGCCGTGCAGGTGCCGGTGAAGATACCGGTCTACGTGGCCTATTTTACTGCCTGGCCGGACAAGGCCGGCAAGGTGCAGTTCTTCGACGACGTCTACGACCGTGACAGCTACGTCCAGAAGGCGTTTGCGGTAACGACGAAGGCGCGGGCCGCGTCGATTTGATAGAAATCTCATTGAGAAAAAGAAAGCGCCGGAAACGGCGCTTTTTTTGTTTCTGCGACTGCCAGTTACTATCGTAGCGACGATGCCGTAAAAAGCGTGAATGCCAGTTCGCCATCGCCGTCGAGCATGTTTGCGCTCAACAGCGCATCTTCCAGCGATGATTTGCGGATGAGGAGTTGGTAAAAGAATAGATGAACGAAAAGCGGCGTTGCCGCACCATCGGGATAGCCGTGTGAGGCTATGTAGGCGTGTGCTCGACCTTCGATGAATACTTTGGCGAAACCCTGCGAACCCGTGCAGCAGGCGGTGCTGAACACCACTGTGTCCCGCAGGTCGATGTTACCAGAGAGAATGTCGGCGTCCATGCTGCCGTCTTTCAGTTCTGTTCGGGTTATCTCCGGGGCGCACTCGCCGACGACTAGGCCGTTTTCATCGCCATGACCGCTGATGATGAGGTAGGGCGGCGGGTTATCTGGCTGTTTCAGGCAGACCAGAATGTCTTCCGGCGTGCCGGGGAGATAAAGCCTTACCGATGCGCCTAGGCTTTCCAGCATTGCCCTCAAAAGCAGGGCCTCGCCAGAATCGCCGACGGCGACAATGCCGACGGCGGTGCGAGGGAAAAGGACATTGCGATCGACCATGGCGAGCCTGAGAGTGTTCCGATTTATGCAGCGGCGTTGCGTTCTGTCAGCAGCCTTCCCACTAGATCTGGCGTTAGCGTTGCAAAATCATCTATCACGACATCTGGTTCGAGTTCGGCCATCGGCACATCCGAATAACCGAAGGTGACGCCGATCGATGGGACGGCCGCATTTTTGGCGGCGAGAATGTCGTTGATGCTGTCACCTACCATGACCGAGCGCTGCGGGTCGCCGCCAGCCTTTTCGATGGTGCCGAGAATATGGCGCGCATCAGGCTTGCGGAAGGGGAAGGTGTCGCCACAGGTGATGGCGGCGAAATATCGGGTGAGATCCAGTTTTTCGAGCAGCGGGAGCGCAAGGATTTCGGTCTTGTTGGTGCAGACCGCGAGCGTGATGCCAGCTGACGAAAGCGCATCCAGTACGCTGACGATACCGGGGTAGGGGCGGCTGTCGCCGGGCATTTCCGCGCGATAATGGTCAATGAACCGCTCGTATAGCGGCTCCAGTTCGGCTTCCGGCAATTCTACCTGACGCAGCGCGAAGGCCCGCTTGATCATCACGCGCGCGCCCTGGCCGACGAGATGCGTCAGGTCGTCATAAGTAACGGGGACAAGACCGGCTGCGGCGACGGTGTGGTTGAGGCTGGAAACGAGATCGGCGGCGGTGTCGACGAGCGTACCATCGAGGTCGAAGATGGCGAGCGGGGAGAGCGGGCGGGATGTCACGGGAACTGGCCTCTTGAGAGAATGCTTTTGGCGATGATATCGGTGCGTTCGTTGTGGCCAAGCCTAGGCAAACGGCTTTGTCTTTGCAACCGCGCCACAACGTTCTGTTCGTTGCCTGCAAAAATGCTTTCGTTTGGCTTTCGACCCGTGTAAACAGCACGGCGACGACAAAGCTACCGGAGTTTCAGGCACATGGATGCCCGCCAGATGAAGATCAAGGCCGCCGAGGCCGCATTGTCCCATGTGCAAGACGGGATGCGACTTGGTATCGGCACGGGCTCTACGGCTGAGGAATTCGTCAGGCTTCTGGCGGAAAAGGTTGCTGCAGGCCTGAAGGTCGAAGGCGTGCCGACATCCGAGCGTACCGCGCGCCTTTGCGTGGAGCTTGGTGTGCCGCTGAAATCCCTCGATGAATTGCCGGAACTGGACCTTACCATCGATGGCGCGGACGAAGTGGATCACGGCCTGCGACTCGTCAAGGGTGGTGGCGGTGCGCTTCTGCGCGAAAAGATCGTGGCGGCTGCATCCGCCCGCATGATCGTCATCGCCGACCAGAGCAAGGTTGTGGAGACGCTTGGCGCTTTTCCGCTTCCCATCGAAATCAATCCGTTCGGTCAGGTGGCGACACAGATAGCCATCGAGAAACTGGCGGCGCGGTCCGGCCTCTCGGGCGACCTGACGATGCGTTCGTCGGGCGACGGCGCCTTCATGACGGATGGTGGACACCTCATTCTCGACGCATCTTTTGGCCGTATTCCTGATGCAGAAGCGCTTGCACGCGAGCTGAACACTATCCCCGGTGTTGTCGAGCACGGACTTTTCATAAATTTGGCATCGCTTGCCATCATTGCGGGTCCTGAAGGCGCCCGCGTGATGCAGGCAGTATAACAGGAGCGAGATTTTCATGATCAAACTAGCGGGACTGGGCAAAGCTGCCGCTGCTTCGATCCTCATTTCCGGCATCGTGTTCGGTACTGCCGCACGCGCTCAGGAAATTTCGGAAGCGCATATAGCCGCCGCACGGCAGGCGATCGCCTCTCTTGGCGTTACTGACCGTTTCGATGATATCCTGCCGGGTCTGGCGGAACGTCTGAAGGCCGAACTCATTCAGGCATCGCCGAATGTGCAGGACGTGATCACCGCGACTGTCGACGCCAAGGCACTTGAGCTTGCGCCGCGCCGCGCCGATCTGGAACGCGAGGCAGCACTCACCTACGCGCGCGCCTTCTCCGTCGAAGAGCTGAACGCTATCTCAACCTTCTACAGCAGCGAAGCCGGCAAGAAGCTTCTGAAGGACGGCCCGATCGCCACGCGCGAACTGATGAAGGCTGCCGACATCTGGGCCGCGGGCATCAACCGCGATCTGAACACCTCCAGCATGACCGAATTGCAGAAAGTGGCCGGCGCTGATCTGAAGCCGCTTCCGGCCGATCAGGGCAACACCGGCGGCGCTCCGGCTCACAAGCCCTGAGTGAAATAGATAGAGCGTCGGGTCCCAAAGCTCACGTTCAGAAATATTCAAAGCCCGGCCGCAAGGTCGGGCTTTTCATTTGTGCGTCGCAGCACCTATATGTGCCATGAATACGCCACAGCCCGCCTTGAGGCCGATGGCACGTGGTTTTGATCAGGGGTTTTGATTATGACAGCTTATGACTACGATCTTTTCGTTATCGGTGGCGGCTCGGGCGGCGTTCGCAGCGCTCGCGTTGCCGCCTCACTCGGCAAGCGTGTGGGAATTGCCGAGGAATACCGTTACGGCGGAACCTGCGTCATCCGTGGTTGCGTGCCGAAGAAGCTGTTCGTTTATGCCTCGCAATTTCCGGAGCATTTCGAGGATGCCGAAGGTTTCGGCTGGAGCGTTGGCGAGCGTCGTTTCGACTGGAAAAAACTGATTGAAGCGAAAGACAGGGAAATTACCCGTCTCGAAGGCCTGTACCGCAAGGGTCTGGATAACGCCAAGGCCGATATTTTCGACAGCCGTGCAGAGCTTGTCGATGCGCATACCGTGAAGCTGACGAAGACTGGTGAGACCTTCACGGCCGAGCGTATCGTGATTGCCGTTGGCGGTACGCCGAACGAACACAAGGCGCTGCCCGGCCACGAGCTGACGATCTCCTCCAACGAGGCTTTCGACCTGGAAGAGCTGCCGAAATCGATCCTGATCGCTGGCGGTGGTTACATCGCCGTGGAATTCGCCAATATCTTCCACGGACTCGGTGTCGAAACGACGCTGATATATCGCGGCAGGGAAATCCTTTCGCGCTTCGATCACGATATGCGCAAGGGCCTTCATGAAGCGATGGAAGCCAAGGGCATTCGTATCATTCTTGAAGACGTCATTCAGGAAGTGAGCAAGGACGGTGGGAGCGGCTTTGTGGCACGGACGAAGCAGGGCAACTCGCTGCATGTCGGCCTGGTGATGCTGGCGCTCGGTCGCGATCCGAATACGCATGGTCTAGGCCTTGAAAATGCCGGTGTGAAGGTGGATGCGCGCGGCGCAATCATCGTCGATGAGTATTCGCGCACGAACGTTCCTGGTATCTTCGCACTGGGCGACGTCACCGACCGGGTACAGCTGACGCCGGTGGCGATCCACGAGGCCATGTGCTTCATCGAAACCGAGTACAAGAACAACCCGACCAAGCCGGACCACGAGCTTATTGCCACTGCGGTGTTCTCGCAGCCGGAAATCGGCACGGTTGGACTTTCTGAAGAGGAAGCGGGCAGGAAATACCCGGAACTGGAAGTCTATCGCGCGCAGTTCCGTCCGATGAAGGCAACGCTGTCCGGGCGTCAGGAAAGGACGATCATGAAGCTGATCGTCAATGCCGCCGACCGTAAGGTCGTCGGCGCGCATATTCTCGGCCACGAGGCGGGCGAAATGGCGCAGCTTCTTGGCATCACGCTGAAGGCCGGATGCACCAAGGACGATTTCGATCGCACCATGGCGGTTCATCCGACAGCGGCCGAGGAACTGGTGACGATGTATTCGCCAAGCTACCGCGTGGTGAACGGCGAGCGCGTGTAACGCCGTCGCTTGCGCGACGTGATCACGTCTCCGCTTTGCTCGCCACCACTTGAAAACCGTTGTTTTCCGGGTGGTGGCGGGTTTATTAAATCGTTTGAATTGACTTTTATGCACGTTAAACGCCCAAAACGGGCGGAATGGGCCCGATGGCCCTGACATCGGCTATGCAAAGCCTGTGCTTGGAGCTATAAGCCGCTCAATTTTTCGAGGCGGTCGTGCACAAATGCGCGGGCGAGAAAAGGGTAAGGACATGGCACAGAATTGGACACCCGGCAGTTGGCGGCAGAAACCGATCCAGCAGGTTCCCGAATATCCTGACGCGGCAGCGCTTGCGGCGACGGAAGCCACGCTTGCGACCTATCCGCCGCTCGTTTTTGCCGGTGAAGCCCGCCGCCTGAAAAAGCAGCTTGCCAATGTGGCAGACGGCAACGCCTTTCTGTTGCAGGGTGGCGATTGCGCCGAAAGCTTCCTCGAGCATGGCGCGGATAATATCCGCGACTTCTTCCGCGCTTTTCTGCAGATGGCTGTCGTCCTGACCTATGGTGCGCAGCTGCCGGTGGTGAAGGTCGGTCGTATTGCCGGTCAGTTCGCCAAGCCTCGCTCTTCGAACGTGGAAGTGCTCGATGGCGTGACGCTGCCGTCCTACCGCGGCGACATCATCAACGGCATCGAGTTCAATGAGACCTCGCGCGTGCCGAACCCCGAGCGTCAGCTCGACGCGTACCGCCAGTCGGCGGCGACGCTTAACCTGCTGCGCGCTTTCGCAATGGGCGGCTACGCCAACCTTGAAAACGTTCACCAGTGGATGCTCGGCTTCATCAAGGACAGCCCGCAGGCGGATCGTTACCGCAAGCTGGCTGACCGGATTTCCGAGACCATGAACTTCATGCAGGCAATCGGCATCAGCGCAGAAAACAACCCTAGCCTGCGCGAAACCGATTTCTTCACCAGCCACGAGGCTCTGCTGCTCGGTTACGAAGAGGCGCTAACCCGCGTCGATTCGACCTCCGGAGACTGGTATGCCACGTCTGGCCACATGATCTGGATCGGCGACCGCACGCGTCAGCTCGACCATGCGCACGTGGAATATTTCCGCGGCATCAAGAACCCGATCGGCCTGAAGTGCGGACCGTCGCTGACGCCTGATAATCTGATCGAGCTGATCGACGCGCTGAACCCTGCAAACGAGGCAGGTCGTCTGACGCTGATCTGCCGTTTCGGCCACGACAAGGTTGCCGACAGCCTACCGAAGCTCATCCGTGCCGTGGAGAAAGAGGGCCGCAAGGTCGTCTGGTCGTGCGATCCGATGCATGGCAACACCATCACGCTCAACCACTACAAGACGCGTCCGTTCGAGCGCATCCTGTCGGAAGTCGAAAGCTTCTTCCAGATCCACCGCGCCGAAGGCACACATCCGGGCGGCATCCACATCGAGATGACCGGCAAGGACGTGACCGAGTGCACCGGCGGCGCCCGCGCCGTGACGGCGGATTCGCTGTCGGATCGTTACCACACCCATTGCGATCCGCGTCTCAACGCCGATCAGGCACTGGAGCTGGCTTTCCTTCTGTCCGAGCGCATGAAGAGCGGCCGGGACGAGAAGCGTCTGGCAATTGCTACTGCCTGACAGAGGCAGATAAAACAAAAAAGCCGCCGGATACTGCCGGCGGCTTTTTTTATGGTTGTCGGCCTGATTACTGGACGAGTGCCGGCTGCTGGCAGCGAACGTCGGTGACGCGCACATCGGCTTCGCCGATCTTGACGCCGAGTACCAGCAGCACGTTGTAGAGCAGCTGATCCACGGGCGCCGTGACTGCCGCGAGCGTGTTGGCAAGCGCTGACTGGATGCCCGCCAGACCTCCCAGATCGATGTTGAGGAAGAGAAGCCTGATATCCAGATTGAGGTTTTTCAGCAGTGAACTGACAAGAGTGGTAACGGTATCCTTGGTGGAAACACTCTTGATCTTGGCCTGGGTGATATCCGACTGGGTGAAGGTCAGCTTGGTCTTCGTCATGTTCGTGGCATTGATGAGGGCGCTGCCATTGATGGCAAGCAGGGCCGAATCCACGATCGCGGTCTTGGTGACGCGCGGATCCTTGCCGAAATTGGCAAAGGCCGTGGTATCGACATTGCCAAGCGCGATTTCTGCGACGCCGGGAACGACTTCGACATCGACCGTACCCTGTCCGCCGCCCGTGCAGCGAATGTCGGCGAGCCGCGCTTCGGCATGGGCGACTTCCACATAGAGCGGAATGTTGACCTTCAGACCGGCAATCGCCTGAAGCCCGTCAACCACGACACTGACCGCCAGACGGGTTTGTGCGGTGCGCACCACCGTGCCCTGGCCGCCGACGGCAAGCGACGGCGTTTCGACGGGTGGCTCACCGATGGCGAGCGTCGTCTTGACCGAGGCGAGACCGAGAAGATTGGCGTTGAGGTTGAGCGCCAGCTGGTTGCCGCCATTGCCTGCCACGGCAGCGGCGTTGAGAAGATCGAAGACGCCTGCGGTGACCTTGAGGTTTTCGCCGCTACCGATCAGCTTGTCCGAGAACGGGCCGAGATTGAGGATTTCTTCAAGCTTGAGCTTGATGTTGCTCTTGTTAGCGGTTTTTGCCAGCGTCTTCAGAATGTTGGCCACAGCCGGCTGCAGGCCGGTGGTCTTCGTCAGCGCGTCCAGGAATTTGCCGTAGGTGATTTCCGTCTTCAGGACATCCTTGTAGGTGCCGGCTGTCAGGTTGAGATCGACAGCCAGCGCTTCGACGACATGCAGCGCGTTGACATCTGCAGCCACAAGCGCCTGGTAATCCATAACCTTGAGCGAGACCGTGGTGCCGAGCAGGCCGCCGAGTAGGCTGTTCAAAATGCCTTCATCGAGGCTCGCCAGTCGCGAGCCCACCGAAAATGCCGCGATCTTTTGGGATGAGGCCGTTCCGGCCGCGGAAATCTTGGGCGGCGTTGTGAAGGCGGAGGCAAAGAATATCTGGCCCTTTTCGACGATATTCACTTTCATCGCATTGGTGGGAAGTGCATTTTCGACGAAACGCTGGCCGACAGGCAGGGTCGCGTCCGGCTCATAGTGACCTTTGACGACTTCGGCATAACCGTTGCTCTTGGCAAATTCGTTCAAGGGGTCGAAAGGTTGAAGACCGTCCACGGTCAAGAGGCCATTCGGTGTCTTGACCCCGAGATTCATGCCGTTGAGGGCGAAATATTGCTGGACCGCCTTTTCGGGATCAGCGGCATTGGCCGCCGCTGATATGGCCGCAAGATCGGCGGTCTGCTGCAATTGCCGCTTCTGCAGGGTCAGATAGCCATAATCGACGCCAAGCGCCAATATGCCGATGAAAAGCGGTGCGGTAAGCCCGGCCGAGATGGCGATGTTGCCTGTGCTATCCTTCAGGAAACGGGGAAGCAAAGAAGAGATATTTTGCATGTCATGCTCCTCCGATCCGGATTGTGGAAAACCGCCGGATGACCGGCTCGGGCAGGGTGTAGCTGTAGAGGCTCCAGATCGGCAGATCACGGGCGTCATATTCCACCTTGACCGTGAACTGGTTGGCATTGGCGGGATCGGTGGCGACGTTGACCGTGAAACGCTTCTTGTCCATGAAGGCGTAGCTGAGGTCACTTTTGGTGACGAAATCACGGGCCAGCTGCTGGCGCTCGGTCGTATTCAGTCCGGCAACTGCCGTCCTTGCCGCGTCGGCGGCGATCTGCTGCACAGAATAGGCGGCCATCAGGTAGATACCGTAGGCAATCATTGTCAGCAGGACGAGAAAGAAAATCGGCGCGACGATAGCGAACTCGACAGCGGACGAGCCGGATCGATCACGAAGGAAATGCACTCCATTACGCATAAAGCACCCCCGTTTCTTCAGGCACCAAAGTCAGATGCCTTTATTCTTATTTTCGGAAATGCTAATTTATAGGTGTTAATTTTGTATTGATGTCGCTCTTATGGGTTGCAGGCCGGGAAAGCCCTTCGCGTTAATACCCATGGATTTCAGATCAGCCGAAGCCCTTTGAAGCTGGCGTGGCCGTCTTTGCCGATGATGATGTGGTCGTGCACCGCTATCCCCAGCGGCTTTGCCGTATCGATGATGGTTTTGGTCATCTCGATATCGGCACGCGAGGGGGTAGGGTCTCCACTCGGATGATTATGTATTAAAATCAAAGCCGTAGAGGAAAGTTCGAGGGCGCGGCGCACCACTTCGCGCGGGTAAACCGGCGTGTGGTCCACGGTTCCCTGACCCTGCACCTCGTCGGCGATCAGGACGTTGCGCTTGTCGAGGAACAGGATGCGGAATTGTTCGCGGGTTTCATGGGCCATGGCGGCATGGCAATAGTCGATGACCGAAGACCAGGAGCCGAGAATCTGCTTGTTGCGGATTTCGCCCTTCAGCATGCGCTGGGAAACGGAGGCGACGAGCTTCAGATCGAGCGCCACGGCCTCACCCACGCCCTTCACCTCCTGCAACAGCGGCAGCGGCGCGCCGAGCACCCCGCCAAGGGTACCAAAGCGGGCGATCAACGCCTTGGCGATGGGTTTGGTATCACGCCTCGGTATCAGCCGGAAAAGCAGAAGCTCCAGCAGTTCGTAATCGGCAAGGGCGGTATCGCCGCCGTCGCGATAACGCGCCCGCAGCCTGTCCCGATGGCCGTGATAGTGTGCGATCTCCGCTTCCGGCTCCGCAACGGCTGCGGGGTGTTCCGAGGTCTTCTTCACCGCACTTCGCGGTTCGGCAAAGAAGCCGCGCTCATCCGTTCCGTCGAACAGATCGCCGTTTCCCGCCTGAAAGCCGGAGGTCGATGGAAGATCGGCGGAAGGCGGGGCAGGGCGTTTTGCCATGGCGGTCTGGCCTTATGCGAGTGGCGGCAGGCCCGGACGGTCAAAGCCGCCCGGCGACAGTGTGAAGATTTCGCAACCGGTCGCGGTTACGCCGACCGCATGTTCGTATTGCGCGGAAAGGGAGCGGTCGCGCGTTACTGCCGTCCAGCCATCGGAGAGTACCTTCACATGCGGCTTGCCGAGGTTGATCATCGGTTCGATGGTGAAGATCATGCCCTCGCGAATCTCCGGGCCTTCGTCCGGGCGGCCGTAGTGCAGGATATTGGGGGTGTCGTGGAACAGGCGTCCAACGCCGTGGCCGCAGAAATCACGCACCACCGAGCAGCGTTCCGCCTCGGCATAGGCCTGAATAGCCGCGCCGATCGCGCCGGTGCGCACACCCGGTTTCACTGCCGCGATGCCGAGCATCAGGCATTCATAGGTCACTTCCATCAGACGTTCAGCTGCACGCTTGATCGTGCCAACCGGATACATGCGGCTCGAATCGCCGTGCCAGCCGTCCAGAATATAGGTCACGTCGATATTGACGATTTCGCCTTCGCGCAGCGGCTTTGCGTCCGGAATGCCGTGGCAGACCACATGGTTGATAGAGGTGCAGACGGACTTGGTATAACCGCGGTAATTCAGTGTTGCCGGCAAAGCGCCATGGTCGGCGCCGAACTCGAAGACGAAACGGTCGATGGCGTCAGTCGTCACACCCGGCTTGACGATTGCCGCCAGTTCGTCGAGGCAACGCGCCGTCAGCTGGCACGCCTTGCGCATCCCGTCGAAATCCTCAGGGGTATAAAGGCGGATGACGCCGGTATTCTTGAGGGGGGCGGAGGCTGCGTCGATATAGGTGACCATCATAGTGCTTTCTGTCTCTTTACGTCCCTGTTCATAAAACAGCCGGACGCCATTCGTCCATCTTAACCGTTCCCGTGACTGAAATTTGTGCCGGGGAAACGTCGCATTTCACCGCATAGGCCTCCACGCCGCGCGACATGGCCCGCTGAAACGCCAGCGCATAGACCGGATCCAGATCATCGCAGATGCGCATCTGGTCGCAATCGTTGCGCTGAATGAGATAGAGCATCACCGCGCGGTGACCGGCCTCTGCTGCGTCGCCCAGCTCCTCCAGATGTTTGGCGCCGCGTTTGGTGGCGGTATCAGGGAATTCGGCCAGACCTTTTTCGCGCATGAAATGCACGTTTTTTACTTCCACATAGGCATCCGGCCGCCCAATTTCGGAAAGCAGGAAATCGATGCGGGAATTGCGGCCGTATTTCTGCTCGCGCCGGATCGTCGAATAGCCGGCAAGCTGCGGGATGCGGCCATTGAAGATCGCTTCTTCCGCCAGCCGGTTCGGCATGCCGGTATTGATGCCGACCACGGTGCCATCGGCCTCGACCATTTCCAGCATATGCCGGTACTTGCGGGTTGGGCTGTCATGCTCGGACAGCCAGATACGCGAGCCGGGCGTGGTCAATCCGCGCATGGAGCCGGTATTGGGGCAGGAGCCTGTAATCGCCGTGCCGTCCTCCAGAACAGCGTCGAAGAGGAAACGCTTGTAGCGGGCGATCAGCGTGGCGGGAACGAGTGGGGGCGTGAAGAGCATGTGGCCTGAAAGATGAGAGGTGGGGGCTGGTCAGGACAGGACGTAGGTTCCGGGGGCATCGCCGAGCACTGGTCGGTTGCCGTCTCCCGGCGCCCTTGCCTTTACCTTTTCGCCATTCTGGCTTTCGATCCAGTTTTGCCAGTGCACCCACCATGATCCCTTGTGGGCCGTGGCTGCGGCCTGCCAGGCATCGAAGTCTCCGGATGGTGATGCGCCTGTCCAATATTGGTATTTTTCGGATTGCGGCGGATTGACCACACCGGCTATGTGGCCGGAAGCGCCGAGCACGAATTCCACGGGGCCGCCGAACAGTGCCGCCCCCGTGAAGACCGATTTCGCTGGCGCGATATGGTCGTCGCGGGTTGCGAGATCATAGACGGGGATTTTTATGTCGCCGAGGTTGATCCGCTTGTCCGCCACGCGCATCAGCCCGCGGGCGAGATTGTTGTCGAGATAACAATTGCGCAGATAGAAGGAATGGCAGGCAGCGGTCACCCGGGTCGAATCGGAATTCCAGTAGAGGAGATCGAAGGGCAGGGGTTCCGTGCCGCGCAGATAATTATCGACCATATAGGGCCAGATAAGATCGGAGGCGCGCAGCATGTTGAAGACTGTGGCCATGATCGAGCCATCGAGATAACCGACGGCCTGCATGTGCCTGTCGAGCGCGGCGAGCTGGCCTTCGTCGATGAAGACCTTGAGGTCGCCCGCATGGATGAAATCCGTCTGGGCGGCGAGAAGTGTGGCGCTGCGAATGCGCTCATTGCCTTCCTGCGCATGCAATGCCAGAGCCGAAGACAAAAGCGTGCCGCCGACGCAATAGCCGATGGCGTTGATCTCTTTTTCGTCGGTTTGCTCCTCAATCGTGTCGAGGGCGAAATCGATACCTTCGCGGATATAGTCCTCCCAGCCCTTGTCGGCCAGCCTGGCGTCCGGGTTGATCCACGAGACCATGAACACGCTGTGACCCTGATCGAGACACCATTTAACGAAGGATTTCTGTGGGTTGAGATCGAGGATATAAAATTTGTTGATCCATGGCGGCACGATGAGCAGCGGCCGTTTGAGGGCCTTTTTCGTCGTGGGCGCGTAATGGATGATCTCGCAGAGCGGGCTTTTGGCAACCACCTTGCCTGATGTGATGGCGATGTTCTGGCCGATGACGAATTTGCTGTAATCGGTCTGGCGCAGTTTCAGATGGCCGTGGCCGGCCGCGACATCTTCGGCAAGCTGTGCCATGCCCTTGACGAGATTGGCCCCGCTGGACGCGACCGTCTCGCGGAAGACCTGCGGATTGGTGAAGACGAAGTTGGCCGGCGAGAGGGCTTCCGTCATCTGGCGCATGTAAAACAACGCCTTGGTGCGGGTGTGCTCGTCCAGCCCTTCGGCTTCCATAACCATCCGGTCGGCAAAACCGACGGTAGTCTGATAGGCTTTGAGGAGAAAATCGAAAAACGGATTGGCCTGCCAGTCCGCGTCGGCAAAACGCCTGTTCTTTCGCTCTGCCGGGCCGGTCTCCGCGGCCTTTTCCGAGCGGGAATCGGCATCTTCCGAAAACTGTGCCACCGATTTTGTCCACAGATCGAAATAGCTGGAAAGCAGATGGGTCTGGGCTTCGAGTGAGCGCTTCGGTTCAGCCATCCAATATTCGGCGACGTCGGACAGCGTCTTGACGAGGTCGGTCATCGGATCGGCGCTGGTCTGCGGAATTTCACCGCGTTCGCGGGGTGCCAGCCATTCGGACGCGGCTTTGCCGAGGTTTTCCAGCGCGCGGGCGATGTTGACCGCAAAGGCTTCCGGGTCGCGGATCAGGTAAGCCTCGGCGGAT
The DNA here is from genome assembly GCF_000381165.1 of Agrobacterium sp. 10MFCol1.1. Taxonomy (NCBI): domain Bacteria; kingdom Pseudomonadati; phylum Pseudomonadota; class Alphaproteobacteria; order Hyphomicrobiales; family Rhizobiaceae; genus Agrobacterium; species Agrobacterium sp. 10MFCol1.1. The sequence continues at coordinate 193,459 of NZ_KB906078.1, forward strand.
GTGGCGTCGAAACCGGGCGTTTTGCCACCCTTTTTCTCTGCCCCGCCGTCAACACCTGCCATGCGCTGTCCTCCACCAAATTTGTGTTTGCACATTCTGCATGAAAACGAATACAAGTTCCACCAGCAAGGGGAGGCCACGAAGAGCCGAACCGCAGTCGAATTCGATATCGGCGATATCCTTACAGGCGGAACATGACGATGGGCAAGCACATGGGTACATGGGGAAGATTTGCGGAAAACGCTGGAAGGATCGCCCTTCTTTCGCTTTCCGGCGCCATGCTCGTTACAGTACTTGCCGCCTGCAAGACCCCGGCACCGATCGTCGCACCGGCCCATATGCCCCACCCGCAAGCCCAAATCGTCGGCCCGCGCCCCGTCAGCGACAATGTGGTGAGCCAGAGACGCGATACCGGCACCTATCCAAGCTTTTCAGCGCCTATTACGGCTGCCGGCAGCCAGATGGGGGATGATGAAGCGTCCAAAATGGAATCGAACCTGTCGCGCCTGGGTGCTGCACGCCGCAACGGCCAGATTTCGGAAGCTGAATACAAACGCCGAGTCGCGGAATTGCGGGCGCTTGGCGAAAACCAGAAGCCGGTTGCGACGCCTGTTACGCAGTAAGGTTCTTCCGTTCGTCGTTCTCGGGCCTTTACCGAGAATCGACAACCTGTGGATCTCGGGATTCGCTCGGCACAAGGCCGAGGATAACGGCAATCCTTGTGCTTCATTCTGTACCAAGCCGCTCTCATAACCCCTTATTTACCCTGCCTTTGAACCATATGCTTACTGAAGATGTTAAGCGGATGGATGCGCTTTGCCGCTTATGATGCGGTCATAACAAACAGGCCGCTGAAAAAGCGGTAGACAGGGTGAAATATCATGAGATGCATCGCTGCTTTGCTGGTTCTTGCCGGTTTTGCGCTCGCACCCGCGCAGGCGCGGGCGCCGTACATCAACATCGGAACGTCAGCGCCGCAGGGACGATGAAAAGTTGAAAAACGCCGGTCAGTCGTTTCCGGCGGCTTCGCTGAGCATATCGAGGTCCGGCACTGTAATATGACGGTTGTTCTCGATGCTGATAGTGCCTTCCTTGCGCAGCTTAGTCATTTGCCGGCTAACTGTTTCGATGGTGAGACCAAGGAAATCGGCTATATCTGCGCGCGATAGCGGCAGGTCGAACGTTGATTTATCGTCCTTTTCCGGATCGATATGCGTGGCGATCATATAAAGGAAGCTGGCAACCTTTTCCTGTGCCGATTTTCGGCCAAGTGTCAGCATCCAGTCGCGCGCCTCATCCAGTTCCTTCAGAGACTGGCTGTGAAGCTTACGTTCCATATCCGGCACTTCGGAAACCATGCGGTCGACGATGCGGCGCGGGAACAGGCAGATTTCCACATCGGTTGCGGCTTCCGCCGTCATCTTGCTTTCCGCCATGAACGGGCGGCCGAGAAAATCCGGTGCAAATTGCAGGCCGACGATCTGCTGGCGGCCATCCGACATCATCTTCGAGAGCTTCACCACGCCGTTGAGAATGTTGCCGTAGGAGCTGACGAGCTCCCCCTGGGCAAGCAACTCGTTGCCCGCTTCCAGCTTCTTACGGCTGGAATGACGGTTGAGGTCGCAGAGCTGCTGCGGCGTCAACGTGCTGCAAAGACCACCGTGACGCGCCTCGCAGGAGCGGCATACGACGGGATATTCCGAATTGTGGATGGTCTTCTGTAGCGTGTCCATCAGCCTTTTCCGATGCTGGCTTTAAGGGACGAATGCGACCGCAGGTGTAAAATCCGGTCTTTTCGAAGGCTTGCGCCGTGTAGTCGTCGCCCCCGCGTCTACTTTAGCAAGAACTTAAGGTGCAATTTGATTGAAGTCAAAGTTGCAAACTGTCGCAGCCGTTACTGAAGGGGAGGAAATCGACATTTTCTTGATAAAAGGCAAATCCGGGGATGAATACCGAACTTCTTCGCAAATATTCGGGCGCCGTGCCGCGTTACACAAGCTATCCTACCGCGCCGCACTTTCACGAGGGAATCGATAATGGCACCTATCGCCGCTGGCTCGGCGAGCTTGGCCACCGGAACCGGATATCGCTTTACCTGCATATTCCCTATTGCGACCGGCTGTGCTGGTTCTGTGCCTGCCACACCAAGCACACGCTGAAATACGAGCCGATTGCCGTTTATCTTGAGGCACTTAGGCGGGAGATAGAAGCCGTCGGCTCGCTTGTTTCCCCCGATGCAGTGGTCAGCGCGGTGCATTTTGGCGGCGGTTCTCCCACTATGCTGAGGCCTGAAGACATGGTGGGCCTGATGGACTGTCTAAGACGCCATTTCACCTTTGGTCTGGCGCCCGAAATCAGCGTGGAAATGGACCCGAACGATCTTGACGAAAGTCGCTATGACGCGCTTGCCGTCATCGGCATGACGCGCGCGAGCCTCGGTGTGCAGGACTTTGATGACAAAGTGCAAAAAACCATCAACCGGATTCAGACCTTCGAGCAGACGGAATCGGTGGTAGATGCCGTGCGGGCAAGGGGCGTTCACTCGGTCAATTGCGACATTCTCTATGGCCTGCCGTTCCAGACCTGCGAGACATTGCAACAGACGGTTGACCAGATCATCTCACTCGACCCCGACCGGATCGCGCTGTTCGGTTATGCGCATGTTCCGTGGATGAAAAAACACCAGTCGCTGATCCCTGAGCAGGCATTGCCAGATATTGCCGAGCGCTACCGCCAGATGACGATGGCGGCGGAGATGCTCAGCAAGGCGGGTTACAGGGCAATCGGGATCGATCACTTCGCCAAGCCCGCCGACACTCTGAGCCGGGCGGTCGAGACGGGGGAGCTGCGGCGGAATTTTCAGGGCTACACCACTGACACGGCCGATGCCCTGATCGGGCTTGGTGCATCCGCGATCGGCCGGTTGCCCCAGGGCTACGTGCAGAACATGGTGGCGACGGGGGAATATCAGCGGATGGTGGGCGAGGGTGGTTTCGCGGTTCTAAAGGGAATAGAATTGTCTGACGAGGATCACCTGCGCTCCTATGTCATCGAGCGGCTGATGTGCGATTTTTCGCTCGATCTGGGCGATTTGAAGCGGCGTTTCGGCAGGGCCAGCCATTCCATCAGCATGGAGGCGCAGCTTTTCGCTGGCGGCGACAGGGACGGTGTGGTGCGGATGGATGGCGATGTTTTTGCCGTGACGGAGGCGGGAAAACCCTTTGTCCGTCATATTGCGGCAACCTTCGACGCCTATCTCGGCAGCGGACGCGGCCGTCATTCGGTTGCTGTTTAGGCAACAGTTTTAAGGCAAATTTCAAAGTTACGTAACGAAACCATTGGCTTTTTTGTGCGACTTGCCTATGTGGTGCGTCAGACAGGATATTTAATACGAACGACAATAAGGATTATGGGCGTGACAGCTACATTCGACAAGGTTGCCGACATTATCGCCGAAACCAGCGAAATCGACCGCGAAACCATTACGCCGGAAAGCCACACGATCGACGATCTGGGCATCGACAGCCTCGACTTTCTGGATATCGTTTTCGCCATCGACAAGGAATTCGGTATCAAGATCCCGCTCGAGCAGTGGACGCAGGAAGTCAACGAAGGCAAGGTTACCACCGAAGAATATTTCGTGCTGAAGAACCTCTGTGCCAAGATCGACGAATTGCGCGCAGCCAAGGGCTGAGGCGATAATGCCCGCTTCGAGCGGGCATTTCTTTTTCTGGACCTGACCTTCAGGGACGGGTCGTAACCGACCAGAAACGGGCCGGACGGATGCTGCTTGAATATTTTCAGATGATCGACAAGGTCGAAGCCGTGGATATGGCGACGCGCACATTGAAGGCGCGGTCTGTCGTTCCCGACAAAAGCCCGGTTTTCGAGGGACATTTCCCCGGCATGCCGCTGGTTCCGGGCGTGCTTCTGATCGAGACCATGGCGCAGGCTTCCGGCATGATGGTTCTGGCGTTCAGCGATTTTTCCGCCATGCCCTTCCTGATGTCGGTTGACGGTGCCAAGATGCGCACCTTCGTGGAGCCGGGCGCGGTTCTCGATATCGAGGCGGTGCTGGAACATGACGGTTCGGGTTTTGCAGTCACCAAGGCGAAGATCACTTGCGAAGGCAAGAAGGTCTGCGATGCGCAGCTGAAGCTCAGGACAATGCCTTTCAGCGAAATTCCGCTCGCGCCTATCGTCAGGAAGCGGGCCGAGGAAGTCGGCCTGATGGCGGCGATTGCCGCGGATGCGCAAAAATAAGCGCTTCCGCTGATGCCGGGAGACGGCATTTTTACCCTAGACCCGGTTTTGATTCACGAAAATCGTGGGCTTGTGCTGGCGGATCGGGCCTTCACCATTGCCAATCCGCATCGCGCGCTTTATTCCGCAACGCATGGAGTGGTCGTTTGCGACCGCTGTTGGATAGCCGTGACCGCTTCAATGGGTCAGGCTGCAAAGGATGACAGACGATGAAATCTGACAATGATGTGGTGATAACCGGGGTCGGCATCGTGACCTGTCACGGCGTCGGCAGCCAGGCGCATCTTGCGCTTCTTTCGGGAACTGCGGCGCCGGCAACGGTGATCGAGACCGAAAAGTTCAAACCCTATCCGGTTCATCCCATGCCGGAGATCGACTGGTCCACGCAGATTGCCAAGCGCGGCGACCAGCGCCAGATGGAAAACTGGCAGCGTCTCGGCGTTTTTGCCGCCGGCCTCGCGCTTGATGATGCAGGGCTGAAGGAAAACCCGGAAGCCTGCGCTACCATGGACATGATCGTGGCTGCCGGCGGTGGCGAGCGCGACATCAATGTCGATACGCTGATTGTCGATGAGGCGCTGAAACGCAACGACCGCGAAGTGCTGCTCAACGAGAAGCTGACGACGGAATTGCGTCCGACCCTGTTTCTCGCCCAGCTTTCCAATCTGATGGCCGGTAACATTTCCATCGTGCATAAGGTCACAGGGTCCTCCCGTACCTTCATGGGCGAGGAAGCAGCCGGCATTTCCGCCGTCGAGACTGCGTTTCACCGTATCCGTTCCGGCGAATCCAGCCACGCCCTGGTGGGCGGCGCCTTCTCGGCCGAGCGCCCGGACATGATCCTGCTGTTTGAAGCGATCGGCGCGCATGCGCAGGGCGATTGGCAGCCTCTTTGGTCGCGTGGCGGCCAGGACGGCGGCGGCATGATTTCCGGTTCGCTGGGAGCCTTCCTGGTGCTGGAATCGCGCAAGCACGCCAGTGAACGCGGCGCACGGATCTATGCCCGCATCGACGCCATCGAGGGCGATCGTGGTAGCCGTGATGACGGCAAGATGGAAAAGCGCATGGAACGGCTGCTTGCCCCTGCAAAGGACAGTGCTGCGACCGTCGTGTTTTCCGGTGCGAGCGGTTACGACGCCGTGACGCAGCGTGAAAAGAATATTCTCGAAAAAGCTTTGCCGCAGGCCGTCATTCGCGGTTTCGGCGGTATCACCGGCCATGGACTTGAAGCACAGTTCCCGCTTGGGCTGGCGCTTGCTGCCCTGACGCTTGAAAGCGGCGCGAAGGTTCCTACTTTCGATGGCGCCGCGGAAAAGCCCATGGGCGAGGCGGCCAGCGAAGCGGTCGTCACCACCGTCGGCCATGTGCGCGGCGAAGGTGTCGCCGTTCTGTCCCGTGACGTGTGAGGAGAAAAGACCATGACTTCCAACTTCAAGGATCATCTCGGTCGCCCGATCGTTGCAGTCACCGGTATGGGCATTATCACCTCGCTTGGGCAGGGTCTTGCCGATAACTGGGCGGCTCTGACTGCGGGCAAGTCGGGCATCCACAAGATTACCCGCTTCCCGACGGAGGGGCTTTCCACAAGGATCAGCGGCACCGTCGATTTCATCGACATCCCGGTTCCGAATTCCGTCGAGCGCTCTTATGCCTTTGCACGCGAGACAACCATTGAGGCTTTGGCGCAGGCCGGCATCTCGGGCGATTTCGATGGCCCGCTGTTTCTGGCTGCACCACCGATCGAGCCGGAATGGAGCGCGCGTTTCGAGCTTGCCGACCGGTCTCCGCCGGCCGCCCAGCCGGGTGATGCCTATGAACGGTTCCTGACGGCTTTCCGTCAACGTCCGGACCCGGCGTTTCAGGAAGCGGCTCTTTTCGGCGCGATTTCGGAGCGTCTTTCGGACCGCTTTGGTACACGCGGCCTGCCGGTCACGCTCTCGACGGCCTGTGCATCCGGCGCGACCGCAATCCAGCTTGGTGTCGAGGCTATCCGCCAGGGCCGCACCGAGCGCGCGCTGACGGTTGCGACAGACGGTTCGGTCAGCGCCGAAGCGCTGATCCGCTTTTCGCTTCTTTCGGCGCTGTCGACCCAGAATGAGCCGCCGGAAAAGGCATCCAAGCCGTTCAGCAAGGACCGCGACGGTTTCGTGATCGCCGAAGGTGCGGCAACGCTGGTGCTGGAATCGCTGGAATCGGCGATTGCGCGCGGGGCGAAGGTTCTCGGCATCATCAAGGGCGCCGGTGAAAAGGCGGACAGCTTCCACCGCACGCGTTCCTCGCCAGATGGCGGCCCGGCGATCGCGACGATCCGCGCCGCACTTGCGGATGCGGGTGTTGCTGAAAGCGATATCGGCTACATCAACGCCCACGGCACCTCGACGCCGGAAAACGACAAGATGGAATATGGCTCGATGCTTGCCGTCTTCGGCGAAGGCCTGAAAGACATTCCGCTGTCATCCAACAAGTCGATGATCGGCCATACGCTGACGGCGGCCGGCGCGGTTGAGGCGGTGTTCTCGTTACAGACCATGCTGACCGGCACCCTGCCGCCGACGATCAACTACAACAACCCTGATCCGACCATTTCGCTCGATGTGGTGCCGAATGTGAAGCGGGACGCGACGGTCAATGCCGTGCTTTCCAACTCCTTCGGGTTCGGCGGGCAGAATGCCAGCCTTGTCATGACGCGTGAACCGGCTTAACCGGTTCCGCCAGAATACAGGGGCGTTTCCGGCCTGAACGAAGCCCGGGAACGCTCTCGCTGGTGTGACTACACATTCCGACCGCAAAACCGTTACAGAGTTTTGCTGGAATTACTCTTGAGATAGACGCCTCCGGGCGAAGGACTAAAAACATGCGCGCTCTTCAACTCGTGGACGACCGGAAGCTCGAAAAAGTGGACCTGCCTGAACCCGATGCACCAGGTCCGGGCGAGGTGACGCTGCGCGTCAAGGCCGTGGCGCTGAACCACATCGACGTCTGGGGCTGGCGCGGCATGGCTTTTGCCAAGCGCAAGATGCCGCTGACGATCGGTGCTGAGGCTTCCGGCGTAGTGGAGGCCATTGGCCCGGGCGTTTCGAATGTGCTGCCTGGCCAGCTCGTCGCGATCTACGGCGCGCGCACCTGCGGGATCTGCAAGCCGTGCCGTGAAGGCCGTGACAATCTTTGTGAACATGTTCAGGGCGTGCACGGTTTCCATCTCGACGGCTTTGCGCAGGAAAAGATCAATATTCCCGCCCGCCAGCTCGTTCCGGCGCCGCATGGCGTCGATGCCATCGGCGCGGCTCTGGCGCCTGTGACCTTCGGCACGGTCGAACACATGCTGTTTGACAATGCCAAGCTGGAATCGGGCGAAACGATCCTCGTGCATGCCGGCGGTTCCGGTATCGGCACGGCGGCGATCCAGCTGGCCAAGAAGATGGGCTGCACCGTCATCACCACGGTCGGCTCCGACGACAAGATCGAACGGGCGAAGGCTCTGGGTGCCGATCACGTCATCAACTACCGGACCGACCGTTTCGAAGGCGTCGTGCGCAAGCTGACGAAAAAGAAGGGTGTAGACGTGGTGTTCGAGCATGTCGGCAAAGACACCTGGGCGGGATCGATGTTCTCGCTGAAGCGTGGCGGCCGTCTCGTCACCTGCGGCTCAACCTCAGGCGTATCGACCGATATCAACCTGATGATGCTGTTCCAGCAGCAGCTGAAGCTGCTCGGCTCCTTCGGTTGCCGCATGGAAAACATGGCCAACGCCATGCAGAAGATGGCGCGCGGCATCGTTCATCCTGTCATCGACACGGAAGTCACCTTCGAGGATATCGACCGGGCGCTGGAGCGCATGGAAACGCGCCAGGTATTCGGCAAAATCGTTCTGCGGATGGATTGACGCCTTGAAACTGTTCATTACGCGGATCGTCCTGAAGCTGGACCATTTCCGGCAATGGCTGATTGCGACGTTTGCCTTCGGCCTTCTCAATCTGCTGAAGATATTTCCAGCTGACGCGGGAATTCGCGCTGCCGACAGGCTGGCGCGCTTCGTGGGGCCGAAAACCGGCCGCCACAAGCTGATGCTCTACAATCTGGCGCGCGCCTTTCCGGAGAAATCCGAAGAGGAGCGGCTTACCATCGCAATGGACAGCTGGGGCAGCATGGGGCGGCTTGCGGCGGAATATGTCTTTCTCGACAGGCTGTTCGATTTCGATCCGGAAAATAGCGAGCCGGGCCGTATCCGGGTCGAGGGTATTTCGACGTTTATCGAGCTTCGCGATAACCCGCGGCCCTTCATCGTATTTACTGCCCATAGCGGCAATTTCGAATTGTTGCCGGTGGCCAGTTCTGCCTTCGGTCTGGATGTGACGGTGCTGTTCCGGCCGCCGAATAATCCTTTCGTGGCCGACAAGGTGTTCAAGTTCCGCAAGGAACGCATGGGCAATCTCGTGCCGTCGCATGCCGGCTCTTCCTTCGCGCTTGCGCGGCAGCTGGAAAGGGGCGGCGGTGTCGGCGTGCTCGTTGACCAGAAGTTCGGCAAAGGCTTGACGACGAAGTTCTTCGGCCATGAGGTGCGCACCAACCCGCTTCTTGCCAAGCTGGTGCGGCAATTCAATTGCGATGTCTATCCCGCCCGCTGCGTGCGTCTGCCTGATAACCGCTACCGGCTGGAAATAGAGCCGAGGGTTGAAATTCCGCGCGATGAAAAAGGAAATGTCGATATTCAGGCGACGGCGCAGCTTTTGAATGACAAGGTGGAAAGCTGGGTCCGCGAATATCCCGAACAATGGCTGTGGTATCACGACCGTTGGGACGTTAAACACCAGATCTGATTATTTGCAGCGCGGCCGAATTTCTAGTGATTTTTTACAGAATTCGGTCGTAAAATTGCGTTTTTAAGTATTTTTACTTATTAGTGGAACCTTATTTTTCGTTCATGGATTATCGAAATTGAAAAAATAGCAGTAGCTATGATATTTTAGAGATTAATCCCTGCGGCGGTCCTGCGTGTCGTTACGTCATTTTTTAATGCACAGACGCTACAATGAGGGGATAAGTGTCTATCCATTCGGATTGGGAGCGGGCTGTTTGCCCGTTCAGGGAGAGTTGGGTTGAAAGATTTGATTGAGCTGTTCTGGCTGCGTTATACGGAACTGCAATCAGCGGTTGGTAAGAACGAGGCCGACAAGATCGCAGTGCTGGAGCGTGAACTGGAGCTGCTGCTTGATCGGGTCATCGGGCGTAAGACCGGCAGTTCCGAGGACATTCGTGAGCAATTCCGTTTCGCCATCGACCTCCTTAATCACGAGGCGGAAGATCTCGGCTGCGTGCAGCGCAATTCCGATCTTTTGAGAACGCTGGTTGACCGCTATGTCGGCATGCCGCTCAAGGCAAAGGTGATCGGCGACGAGGACGAGGACATCCTGGAGTGGCATCACCGCCATCTCATTCTCGATGAGGATATGCTGAACGACCTCGACGAGCCGGTGGTCGTCGTTTCTCCCGGTTATCGGGTATCATTCTCCAACGGGATCGATGCTTTTCCGCGCAATACGCCGGAAGGGCCTTTGGGATGTCATATCGCCGAGCTTGTCGGAGTACACCGTTTTCAGAACGATCTGCGGGAGAGGCTCGACAATTGCTTCAAGGGCGGTACGTCGAAATACACCTATGCCGAAGATCATGACGGCCATACGATCGTAAAATCGCTGGAAATGTCGCCCTGCTATTCCTCCAACTACAAGCTGGTTGGCGCAATGGTGGTCATCCGCGAAATCGCCGATCGCAGGCGCCGTCGCGCCACGGCATAAATTCACGGTTCGAACGCAAGCGTCGAGCCGTGTCCTTTTCCTGTCATTTCGGGAAGATGGTTTCCCAGATCGTGGCGATTGACCATGCGGATGAAGCATCCGCAAGAAGCTTCGTCGCCATTGCCAGACAGGAAAGAACCAAAAGCGGGCGGATGATCTTCGCGCCGTTTTTCATCGCAAACCGCGATCCGATCTGCGCGCCGACGAACTGGCCGATGCCCATGGCGATGCCAAGCTTCCAGAGAACCGCGCCTCCAGCCGCAAAAACAACAAAGCCGCCGAAGTTCGAACCCAGGTTCAGAAGCTTGGTATGGGCGGTTGCCTTCAGCATGCCGAAGCCGGCAAGCCCCACGAAGGCAAGCATGTAGAAGGAACCCGCGCCGGGGCCGAAAACGCCATCATAGAAACCCACGAGCGGTGCGGCGGTGAGGCCGAACACGAAAGGCGTGATGCGGCGATGGCTGTCGATATCGCTGAGCTGCGGCTTGAAGGCGAAATACAGGGCAATCGCGATCAGCAGAAAGGGCATGATGGTGCGCAGGAGGTCTGACGGCACGAAGGCGGCGGTGAAAGCGCCGAGCCCGCCGCCGATCATCGCCATGATCGCCATCGGCAATTGCTCCCTCAGATTGACATGGCCGCGGCGGGCATAGGCAATGGTGGCCGACGCCGAGCCGAACTGCGATTGCAGCTTGTTGGTGCCGAGCGTATCGAGCGGCGGAATTCCCATGATCAGCATGGCCGGGATGGTGATGAGACCGCCGCCGCCGGCGATGGAATCGATAAATCCGGCAAAGATGGCGACGCAGAAAAGAACGAGGAAAACGTTGAGAGCGATGTCTTGCACTTGGCATGTCCAGGCGGGCTTAAGGGAGAGGGCCTCTTCTTTCACCGAAAAGATCGCCACGCAATATTTTTCTCTCCGATCCGGGACGGGCAGGGGGATTGCGGTGTTGCCGCTTATGGGTATGTTTCCGTGGCGCACCGCCAGACGCGGCGATGACGAGACATCAGGATGAGGGCATTATGCATAAAGTGATATTCGATACGGACCCCGGTGTAGATGATGCCATGGCGCTTCTTTTCCTGCACCGTCACCCCGATATCGATCTGATCGGCGTCACCACCGTCTTCGGCAACGCGCCCATCGATATCACCACCCGCAATGCGCTCTTCCTGAAACGGGAATGGCAGATGACGGCGCCGGTAGCGAAAGGTGCGGGCGTGACCTTCGATCCGGCCCGCAAGGAAGGCCACTGGCCGACTTTCATCCATGGCGAAAACGGTCTCGGCGATATCGATATTCCAGAGACCATCGATCTGCCGCTCGATCCGCGTCCCGCGCATCGCTTTATTATCGAGACGGTCAAGGCCAATCCCGGCGAGGTGACGCTGATCGCTGTTGGTCGCATGACCAATCTGGCCTTGGCGCTGCGCGAAGAGCCGGATTTTGCGGCATTGGTGAAGCAGGTGATCGTCATGGGCGGCGCCTTCGATATCAACGGCAATGTGTCGCCGGCGGCTGAGGCCAATATTCACGGCGATCCGGAAGCGGCCGATCTCGTCTTCACCGCGCCCTGGCGCGTGGTCGTCGTCGGCCTGGACGTGACGACGAAAACGGTGATGACCAGCGCCTTCATGGCCGAGATGGCAGAGGCGGGCGGCAAGCCGGTGCAGCTACTTTCCGATCTGTCGCAATTCTACATCGATTTCTACAAGACACGCACCGGCGATGGCATGGTGGTGCATGACAGCTGCGCCTGCGTTTACCTTGTTGCGCCCGAACTGTTCGAGACCCGCAGCGGCCCTATACGCGTCGTCTGCGGCGGGCTTGCCGATGGCCAGACCATTCAGAAGCCGGATGGCCGCGCCTTTCCGCCGGGCGACTGGGACGGGCATCCGAGCCAGCTCATCTGCACCGATATCAAGCCGGAGCGGGTGCTTTCCGTCATCCGCGCGGCAATTGTGAAGGGCGAGCGCGACTGAACGGCCGGAATGGCCGTTCTTGAGCATGGTCTGCCTTGCAATTTCCAAGAATCTGGCGTTATGCAGGTTTCCTGATTACATTGCGCAATTCGCCTTGCCTTTGGTCTGAAAAGGCCGCGCCGGAGCCACAAGGCGGATGATCGCGATGCCGCGTGGACCGAGAAAACCGCTGTAGGTTTTCTTGTGCTTTGCGGTACAATGAATAGCGCCCGCCGGATCGGTTCGTGTCGGCGGCGTTTAACAACAAGAACGAACTTCGTTATGGGCCGGCAGAACCGGTCCATTTCCATGAGGAAAGTGATGGAAGAGTTTCATAAGGTCCGGCGTCTGCCGCAATACGTCTTCGAACAGGTCAACCGTTTGAAAGCGAGCGCGCGAGCGGCCGGGGCCGATATCATCGATCTCGGCATGGGCAATCCCGACCTTCCGACCCCCAAGGCGATCGTCGACAAGCTGTGCGAAGTCGTTCAGGACCCTCGCACCCATCGCTATTCCTCGTCCAAGGGCATTCCCGGCCTTCGCCGCGCGCAGGCTGGTTATTATGCCCGCCGTTTCGGCGTGAAGCTGAACCCCGATACGCAGGTCGTCGCGACCCTTGGTTCCAAGGAAGGTTTCGCCAATATGGCGCAGGCCATCACCGCGCCTGGTGACGTCATCCTGTGTCCGAACCCCACCTATCCGATCCACGCTTTCGGCTTCCTGATGGCGGGCGGCGTTATCCGTTCCATGAATGTGGAGCCGGACGAGAGCTTCTTCGGGCCTCTGGAGCGGGCGGTGCGCCACTCCATTCCGAAGCCGCTGGCGCTGATCGTCAACTATCCGTCGAACCCGACGGCGCACGTTGCCTCGCTCGATTTCTACAAGGACGTGATCGCATTTGCGAAGAAGCACGAAATCATCGTGCTTTCCGACCTTGCCTATTCGGAAATCTATTTCGACGACAACAATCCGCCGCCTTCGGTTCTCGAAGTTCCCGGTGCAATCGACGTTGCGGTGGAATTCACCTCCATGTCGAAGACCTTCTCCATGCCGGGCTGGCGCATGGGCTTTGCCGTTGGCAACGAGCGGCTGATCGCGGCTCTGACCCGCGTGAAGTCCTATCTCGATTACGGTGCCTTCACGCCGATCCAGGTTGCGGCGACGCACGCGCTGAACGGCGACGGCTCCGACATCGCGGAGGTACGCAGCGTTTATCGCCGCCGTCGCGACGTCATGGTCGATACGTTCGGCAAGGCGGGCTTCGAAGTTCCACCGCCGGCGGCGACGATGTTCGCCTGGGCGAAGATCCCGGAAAAGTTCCGCCATCTCGGCAGCCTGGAGTTTTCCAAGCTTCTGGTCGAGAAGGCAGACATTGCCGTTGCTCCCGGCATCGGCTTCGGCGAAATGGGCGATGATTACGTCCGCCTCGCGCTCGTTGAAAACGAGCATCGAATTCGTCAGGCAGCGCGCAATCTGAAGCGTTTCCTGTCGAGTGCTGACGAAACGATGCACAATGTCGTTTCGCTCAATGCCCACAGATAAGGGCAACCGAAGGCGGCCGGGTCCCGGCCGTCACCATCACCAGCAAATCAGGAACATACCCATGGCAGATTCATTGAGAATCGGCATAGCGGGGCTCGGCACTGTCGGCGCTTCGCTCGTGCGCATCCTCCAGCAGAGAAGCAACGAACTTGCGATTACCTGCGGACGCGCGATTGAGATTATTGCAGTGAGCGCGCGCGACCGTTCGCGTGACCGCGGCATCGATCTCAAGGGTATTACCTGGTTCGATACGCCGGAGCAGCTTGCAAACGAAGCCGATATCGACGTGTTGGTGGAACTGGTCGGCGGTGCTTCCGGCCAGGCGGAAAAAGCTGTGCGCGCAGCACTTTCGCGCGGTCTCCATGTAGTGACAGCCAACAAGGCGCTGCTTGCCAAGCACGGCGTCGAGCTGGCGACGATTGCCGAAGACAAGGGTGCGCTTCTCAATTTCGAAGCGGCTGTGGCCGGCGGTATTCCCGTCATCAAGGCGCTGCGTGAATCTCTCACCGGCAACAATGTGTCGCGCATCTACGGTATCATGAACGGCACCTGCAACTACATCCTGACCAAGATGGAGAAGGAAGGGCTGTCGTTCGAGGTCTGTTTGAAAGAAGCGCAGCGGCTGGGTTATGCCGAAGCCGATCCCGCCTTCGATATCGAGGGTAACGATACCGCCCACAAGCTTGCCATTCTGACGACGCTTGCCTTCGGCAACAAGATTTCGGCCGACGACATCTATCTCGAAGGCATCACCAACATCTCCAGCGAGGACATTCAGGCGGCCGCCGAGCTCGGTTATCGCATCAAGCTTCTCGGCGTGGCGCAGGTGACCGAATCCGGTATCGAGCAGCGGGTGCATCCGACCATGGTGCCGCTCGATTCCGTTATCGCGCAGGTTGATGGCGTCACCAATGCGGTGGCGATCGAGTCCGATATTCTTGGCGAGCTTCTGATGGTTGGCCCAGGTGCGGGCGGCAATGCCACGGCCTCTGCCGTGCTCGGTGACATCGCCGATATCGCCAAGAGCCGTCCCGGTGCCCAGCAGGTTCCGGTGCTCGGCCGTCCGGCGAAGTCGCTGACCGATTATCGTCGCGCCAAGATGAAGAGCCATGAAGGCGGCTATTTCATCCGGCTGACGGTGAAGGACCAGGCGGGCGTCTTCGCTTCCATCGCTACCCGCATGGCGGATAACAACATTTCGCTGGAATCCATCGTGCAGCGCCAGCGCGTGCATGTGGAAGGCGCGCCGCAGACGATTATCCTCGTGACCCACGCGACGATGGAAGATGCGATCCGCAAGGCCGTCAAGGCGATCAAGAACGAGAAATATCTGGTCAGCGAACCGCAGGTCATCCGCATCGAGCGTACCTGAGACGCTTTACGATTTTTCTGAATTTGAGGGCCGCGCCACCACATGGAGGCGCGATCTTTTTTCTCCCGAAACCCGTTTTGGCGACCACCGGATAAGCCGCCATAAAATTTGAGGGGATCGCCTCAGAACCGCTGGAAAACAACGCGATTCGGCTCTATGGTTAATCATGTTACCAAGCGAGGGAGGCGTGGCTGTGACATCGATTATCCTTTTCAAGGACAGTAAGCGCGAAAGCGTTCTGGCCGCCCATCATCGGGCGCGGCCTCACAATGCCAACGACAATATTCGAGGCATGGAATTCGATATTGCTGAATGTGAGCGCAATTGGTGTTCACTTGCGGTGTTTTCCCTGTTGCTGCTGGTCGGCGCGGTATCGATCGTCAGCCCATTTTTCTCGATTTTCTCGGTGTGAAACCTCATACGGGCGTTTTTGCTTGAAAAAGGCGCCATCGCCATTTAGCCCGTTGTCATGACAAGGCGCGGATACGCATTCGCATGACAGGACGATGGACAGGATGGCAATGATGGAGCCGGCCGATACCGTGGTCCGCGCATTTCTAAGCGTGGAGCGGTCGGCGACAGAGCAACGTTGGGTTTCGCGGCTGGATCAGGCCGCACAGAACCGTGCGCTGGCCATGTCCCAGATCCATGCCATTCCCGAACTGATTGCCCGGGTGCTGGCCGGGCGAGGGGTGGGTGTGGATGAGGCTCTCGCTTTCCTCGATCCGACCATTCGCTCATTGATGCCCGACCCGCATATGCTGACAGATTGCGAAAAGGCTGCCGAAAGGCTGGTCCGCGCCATCGAGACCGGTGAGAAGGTGGCGATCTTCGGCGATTATGACGTTGATGGCGCCGCGTCTTCCGCGCTGATGTATCGTTTTCTCGCGCATTTCGGGCTGACGCCGAAAATCTATATTCCAGATCGTATTTTCGAGGGTTATGGGCCGAACCCGGCGGCGATGCAGCAGCTTGCCGCCAATGGCGCGACCCTGATCTTGACGGTCGATTGCGGCTCCACCAGCCATGAATCTCTGAATGCCGCAAAGGATGCGGGAACAGATGTGGTGGTGATCGATCACCACCAGGTCGGTTCGGAACTGCCGCCGGCGGTGGCGCTGGTCAATCCCAACCGCGAAGACGATCTTTCGGGGCAGGGGCATCTCTGCGCCGCAGGCGTGGTGTTCCTGGTTCTGGTCGCCACCCTCAGGCTGTTGAAGGACAGGCGCAACAGACAGGCGTTCACGATCGATCTGCTGGCGCTGCTGGATATAGTCGCACTCGCAACCGTATGCGACGTGGTGCCCTTGAAGGGGCTGAACCGCGCCTATGTCGTGAAGGGGTTGATTGCCGCGCGCCATATGAACAACGCCGGGCTGGCGGCGCTGTTCAGGAAGGCGGGGTTGGGTGGGCCGGTGACACCGTATCATTTCGGTTTCCTGATCGGTCCACGCATCAATGCCGGTGGCCGTATTGGCGATGCCGCACTGGGTAGCCGTCTGCTTACACTCGACGACTCGTCACAGGCGGACGTGATTGCCGAAAAGCTGGATGAGCTGAACCGCGAGCGACAGGCGATGGAAGCCGTGATGCTGGCGGAAGCCGAAGCGGAAGCGCTTTATGAGTATGGCGACGGGTCTGGCGCTGGCGTCATCGTTACCGCACGGGAAAACTGGCATCCTGGCATCGTCGGACTGCTCGCCTCACGCCTCAAGGACCGTTTCCGCCGCCCGGCCTTTGCCATCGCTTTCGATCCCTCTGGCAAGGGCACAGGCTCCGGCCGCTCGATCAATGGTTTCGATATGGGCAGAATGGTCCGCGCCGCTGTGGATGCCGGCCTGTTGGTCAAGGGTGGCGGTCACGCCATGGCCGCGGGCCTGACGGTGGAACGCGCCAATCTCGGCAAACTCCGGACCTTCTTCGAGGAAGCCGCCGCAAAGACGGTGAGCGAGCTGGTGGAAAGCAGCGTGCTGAAGATCGACGGCGCAATCGGCGCGTCTGGCGCGACCCTGCAGCTTGTCGATCAGCTGGAACAGGCAGGTCCTTATGGCTCCGGCCATTCTCAGCCCATTTTTGCCGTGCCTGCCCACCGGCTGCGCGATGTGCGTCTGGTCGGCACCTCACACGTCAAGATCACGCTGGAGGCCATGGATGGTTCACGGCTGGATGGCATCGCATTCCGCGCCGCAGAGGCCCCTCTGGGGCAGATGCTGCTGAATGCGCGTGGCAGGTCCATCCACGTGGCAGGCACCGTGGGTGCCGATCTCTGGCAGGGCCAGAGGCGTGTGCAGCTGCGTGTTCTGGACGCGGCTTTCGCGCCCTGACAGTCGGCACAGATCGAGACTTGATTTTACGGGAAAAGCTGAAGGACGGCCGGAAACGGCATGCATTCTCTATCTCACACATCACGTGAAGATTTGAACGCATAATACTGATTTTCAAGGAGAAGCAAGTGGCACGCCCTAGGGGAGTCGAACCCCTCTTTTCAGAATGAAAATCTGACGTCCTAACCGATAGACGAAGGGCGCGTGCGCTTGTGGTGTGGCGCCCTTATAGTCAGGCTCCCGTTGCTCCGCAAGCGGAAAAATTGATTTTTTCCGCTTCGTGACGAGTTTTTTTATGGAGGCCGGACCGGCTGTGGAAAACTGCGCTGGGACTGGCCAAGGCCTTGAAATTTCGCCGCTATCACTGCGCGCCGGCAATGCCTTCATGACTCGTCGAAGGCCTCGGGGCGTGGTTTTCCAACCCTTAGCTGGCATCTGCTGCCCGCCAGAAAGAACCGACACTGTTTGGCTGGAAGGGGAAAGGCAAGCCGGTCGATTTGCCCGCTGGCGATTCATCCGGCTTGCCTTCCATCGGGGGGACGGCACTCTAACGTATCGCCCTGGAATCGGTTCCGGCGCATCGATCACGCGTTACGAATTCGCTATCTGCGAAGCTGCTTTATATTTTCGAAGGGGGAAACACGAAGGCAAGTGGCACGCCCTAGGGGAGTCGAACCCCTCTTTTCAGAATGAAAATCTGACGTCCTAACCGATAGACGAAGGGCGCGTGCGCTTGTGGTGTGGCGCCCTTATAGTCAGGCTCCCCGTGGTCCGCAAGCGGAAAAATGCATGATTTGACAAAAAAATGACATTGGCTGTCAGAACCCTTGGAAAACAAGGATTTCCGTTTCGTAACAAATGGTTAAACCGAGGTCGGCTTGGCAGTTTCAGTGCTTCTCGCGGATGAAGAACGATGTGAAACGACGATTTGCAGGGGCCGGTGATTCACTCAACGGGGCTTATGGTGCGAAAGAAGCCATCAAAATGAATGGCGAACCTTACCAAACATTTCGGCGTCACCCTTGGGTTTTTGCCGAGATCTTCAACCGCTCGATTTTGTTGACTTAGATATTTAGGACAAGCCCATGGATGAGGTCGAGCGTGGAGAGGCTGTCGTCAAATGAAAACGGGGCCGAAATGGCCCCGTTTCGTGATGCTAGCTGATTGCAGTGTCTCAGTGCAGGATCTGGCTGAGGAACAGCCTTGTGCGCTCGTGCTGGGGATTGTCGAAGAATTCGGCGGGCGAATTCTGTTCGACGATCTGGCCCTGGTCCATGAAGATGACGCGGTTTGCGACCTGGCGGGCAAAGCCCATTTCGTGGGTCACGCACAGCATCGTCATGCCGTCTTCGGCAAGGCTGACCATGGTATCAAGCACTTCCTTGACCATTTCCGGGTCAAGCGCCGAGGTCGGCTCGTCGAACAGCATGATCTTCGGCTTCATGCACAGCGAGCGGGCGATCGCCACGCGCTGCTGCTGACCGCCGGAGAGCTGGCCAGGGTATTTATGCGCCTGTTCGGGGATCTTGACGCGCTTCAGATAGTGCATCGCCACTTCTTCGGCTTCCTTCTTGGGCATCTTGCGAACCCAGATCGGCGCCAGCGTGCAGTTCTCGAGAATGGTCAGGTGCGGGAAGAGGTTGAAGTGCTGGAACACCATACCGACTTCACGACGCACCTCATCGATCTTCTTCAGGTCGTTGGTGAGTTCGATACCGTCGACGTTGATCGTGCCCGACTGATGTTCTTCCAGCCGGTTGATGCAGCGGATCATGGTCGATTTGCCCGATCCCGAAGGGCCGGCGATGACGATGCGCTCGCCCTTCATCACCTTCAGGTTGATGTCGCGCAGGACGTGGAAGTCGCCATACCACTTGTTCATGCCGACGAGTTCGATTGCCACGTCCGTTGTCGAAACGGCCAGTTTTTTTGTTTGGGTTTCTGCCATTTTGAGCGTCCCTTATCGTTTATGCCCGGTGTCGAGGTGCCGTTCCATGAACAGCGAATAACGCGACATGCCGAAGCAGAATATCCAGAATATGAACCCGGCGAAAATATAGCCCGTCATTGCGGTGACAGGTGTCGCCCAGTTCGCATCCGATTGGTTGAGTGTGACAATGCCAAGCAGGTCGAACATGCCGATGATCGAGACCAGCGACGTGTCCTTGAAAAGACCGATGAAAGTGTTGACGATGCCCGGAATGACGAGCTTCAGCGCCTGCGGCAGCACGATCAGCCGGGTTTTCTGCCAATAGTTCAGGCCGAGCGAGTCTGCCCCTTCATATTGCCCCTTCGGGATGGCCTGCAAGCCGCCACGGATCACCTCCGCCATATAGGCGGACGAGAAGAGCGACACGCCGACCAGAGCGCGCAGGAACTTGTCGAAGGTCCAGCCGTCGGGAAGGAACAGCGGCAACATGATGCTGGCGAAGAACAGGACGGTGATCAGAGGAATACCTCTGATAACTTCGATGAAAAGCACGCACAGCATTTTGATTACCGGCAGGTTCGACCGGCGGCCAAGCGCCAGAAGAATGCCGAAGGGCAGGGACACTGCAATTCCGAAGAAAGACAGGATCAGGGTAACCATCAGGCCGCCCCAGAGCTGCGTTTCCACCACCGGCAGGCCGAAGACGCCGCCGATGAGGAGGAAAAACGCAATGACTGGCAGGATGATGAAAAGCGCCAGCGCATTGAGCCGCTTGAACGGCGCTTTCGGAATGAGCATTGGCACCAGGAGGATGGTGAACATGACCATCACAAGGATAGGACGCCAGCGTTCATCGATCGGGTAACGGCCGAACATGATCTGGCCGAACTTCGCCGAAACGAAGGCCCAGCATGCGCCGGACTGGCCATCGGCCAGCGCACCGCCCTGGGAGGCGGTGAGGCAGGCGATGCGATCCGTACCGGTCCATACCGCGTCTACGAACAGCCACTTGAAGATTGGTGGCAAAAGATAGGCGAGGAACGCGATGGCAAGAACCGTAAGGACGGTGTCCTTCGGCGTGGCGAAAAGTTTAGTGCGCAGCCAATGGCTGATACCAACCGCGCTTGAAGGCGCGGGTTTGGCTTCTTCAATGGTGTGGCGCACGAACGCGTGATTGCTGATCGTCATCTATTATCTCTCCACCAGGGCCATTTTCGCGTTCAACCAGTTCATGACCACGGCCGTGAGAATGGACAGCGAGAGATAGAGAACGAGCCAGATAGCGACAACTTCGACCGCCTGTCCCGTCTGGTTCAGGATCGTGCCGCCAACGGAGACGATGTCGGCGAAACCGACCGCGACCGCAAGCGACGAGTTCTTGGTCAGGTTGAGATACTGGCTTGTCAGCGGCGGGATGATGATGCGCATCGCCTGAGGAACGACGATCAGACGTGTCGTCGTGCTGGCGCGAAGACCCAATGCCTCCGCTGCCTCGGTCTGCCCTTTTGCCACGGCCTTGATGCCGCCGCGAACGATCTCGGCGATAAAGGAAGCGGTGTAGAAGGAGAGCGCCAGAAACAGCGACATGAATTCAGGTGCGACGACCGAACCGCCCGCAAGGTTGAACCGCCCGGCAATCGGGTAATCGAATGTCAGGGGTGAGCCGAGCGCGAGGAATGTCGCAGCCGGAAGGCCGATGATGAGAAGTGTTGCGGTGATGCCGGTGCGGAACTGCTCGCCGGTTCTTTCCTGCCTGGCCTTCGCCCAGCGATAAATGAAGACGCTGATGACGATGGCGACCACAAAAGCGAGCGGTATCAGCCACGTCCCTTCGCCCCAGAGAGGCTTTGGAAAGAAGAAGCCGCGATTGTTGAGGTAGGTTCCAAGCGGAAGCTGGAGCGAATCGCGGGCCTGCGGCAGAACGGATATGACGCCCTTGTACCAGAAGAAGATGACGAGCAGGGGCGGGATGTTGCGGAAGATTTCCACATAGGCCTGCGCCAGCTTCGAGATTAGCCAGTTGTTGGACAGCCGGGCGATACCGACGATGAAACCGATGATCGACGCGGCGATGATGCCGAAAAATGCGACCTGAATTGTGTTGAGAATACCAACGAGCAATGCCCGGCCATAGGTCGCATCGCTGGTGTAAGCGATCAGCGACTGGCCGATATCGAAGCCGGCTCTTCCATTGAGGAAGCCGAAGCCGGACGAAATGTTTGACCGTTGAAGATTTGTGATCGTATTCGTCACGATGATCCAGACGAAGGCGGTCAGGATGACGACTGTCAGAACCTGATAAAAAATTCCGCGTATGCGTGGATCGTAAATGAGTGACGACGCGCTTTGCGCGCGCGATCGTTGCGAACTGACCGCGTTGCCTGCCATAGGCACCTTTCCCTTTTATATGCTCTTTGCGAGCTTATTCTATAATTTCAAGTGGAGGCCGGGCATTGCCCAGCCTCCCTTCAGTCCTTAGCCAACGATAGTGCCGATCAACGAACCGGCGGTGCGTATTGCAGGCCGCCCTTGGTCCAAAGCGCGTTCTGGCCACGCTCGATCTTCAGCGGCGAGCCGGCGCCAACGTTACGGTCGAAGACTTCGCCGTAGTTGCCGACCTTCTTGACGATGTTATAGGCCCAGTCGTTCGTCACGCCGAGATCGGTACCGATCTTGGTGCCTTCTTCAGTACCAAGCAGACGCTTGATATCAGGGTTGGCGCTGTTCTTCTGCTCGTCGACGTTTTTCGACGTGATGCCCAGCTCTTCGGCGTTGACCATCGCGTAGTGAACCCACGTGACGATGTCGAACCACTGGTCGTCGCCCTGGCGAACGGCCGGTCCAAGCGGCTCCTTGGAGATCACTTCAGGCAGAACGATGTTGTCATCGGGGTTCTTTAGCTTGAGACGGATAGCGTACAGACCGGACTGGTCGGTGGTGTAAACGTCGCAACGGCCGGAATCATAAGCCGAAGTCGCATCGGATTCCTTTTCGAAAACAACCGGGTTGTACTGCAGGTTGTTGGTCTTGAAGTAGTCGGCAAGGTTGAGCTCGGTGGTCGTGCCGGTCTGAACGCAGACGGCGGCGCCGGAAAGCTCAAGCGCGGACTTCACGTTGAGGCCCTTCTTGGCGATGAAGCCCTGGCCGTCATAATAGTTGACGGTACGGAAGTTGAAGCCGAGCGATGTGTCGCGGCTGATCGTCCAGGTGGTGTTACGGGTCAGAACGTCGACCTCGCCAGACTGGAGAGCCGGAAAACGGTCCTTGCTCGAAAGAGCGACAAATTTAGCCTTCGTAGGATCGCCGAAAACCGCAGTGGCAATACCGCGGCAATAGTCCACGTCGATGCCGGACCATTCGCCCTTGTCATCGGGATTGGAAAATCCCGGAATGCCAGCGCTCACGCCGCAGGTGACGAAACCTTTCGACTTCACGTCCTGAAGCGTCGCAGCCGAAGCGACCGAGGCTCCTCCCAAAACTGCTGCGCCGATAACGGCCGACAGAATTGCCTTTTTCATTTTTCCCAACCTTTGTTTGTTATCGTCAATCGGAAGAGGACCGGCATATTGTTTTTGCCCCAGCTCCCCCCTTCAGCAGATCTTTTCGATCCGCTTTTTCTATCACAATCGTAATTGGCAGCGGGGTCAAGACATGCTGACAATAATTGTGCCTATAAAACGGAATTTTCCAAATTTTGGTCGGGAAGTGTGCAAAGGGTGAAAATATAAGCATATTTTTGCGGAAAAATACACTTGCACGATTTTTGTATACTTCTTGTATGCTGTTACCGGGTGGATCAATCCTCCCATCTACGAATGTTCTGCGGGACTTGACCTTGCCTCCGGCTCTCCGCATTGTCGCTCGCGTCAATATCCCTTCGAAAGCTGATCTGAAATGACCAAGACCAATGACCTGCTTTCCACCGCAGGTATGAATACGCGCCTGACCCATGGCGGCAACGATCCCGCCGACTGTTTCGGTTTCGTCAATCCGCCCATCGTGCGCGGTTCTACCGTGCTTTTCCCCGATGCCGAGACGCTTTCGACCGAAAACCAGAAATACACCTATGGCACCCACGGCACGCCGACGACCGATGCGCTATGCAATCTCGTCAACGAGCTGGAGGGTTCTTTCGGAACCATTCTCGTGCCATCGGGCCTTGCGGCGATCACCGTGCCGTTCCTCGCCTATCTTGGCGCCGGCGATCATGCGCTGATCGTCGATTCGGTTTATTTTCCCACACGCCGCTTCTGCAACACGATGCTGAAGAAGCTTGGTGTGGAGGTGGAGTATTACGACCCGGCCATCGGGACGGGTATCGAAGCGCTGATCCGCCCGAATACCAAGCTGGTGCATCTCGAAGCGCCGGGTTCCAATACCTTCGAGATTCAGGACGTTCGGCTGATCACCGAGATCGCCCACAGGCACGATTGCGTCGTGACGATGGACAATACCTGGGCGACACCGCTTTATTTCAAGCCGCTCGATTTCGGTGTCGATGTTTCCATCCATGCCGCCACCAAATATCCGTCAGGTCATTCCGATGTCCTGATGGGCTTTGTTTCCGCCAATGAAAAGCACTGGAAGACGCTTTATCAAGCGAACACCAATCTTGGCATCTGCGTGACGCCTGATGACGCCTATCAGATACTGCGCGGCATGCGCTCCATGGGCATTCGGCTTGCGCACCACCAGAAAAGCGCCCTCGACATCGCCACCTGGCTGGAAAGCCGCGACGACGTCGTGAGCGTTCTGCATCCGGCCCTGCCGAGCTTTGCCGGGCATGAACTCTGGAAGCGCGATTTCAAGGGCGCGAGCGGCGTATTTTCCTTCGTGCTGAAGGCCGAAGAGGGCAAATACAAGCAGACTGCGGCGGCATTCCTGAATGCGCTGACCTTCTTCGGGCTCGGCTATTCCTGGGGTGGTTACGAATCGCTTGCCGTATCGGTGTCGCTTGTCGACAGGACGATTGCCAAAGGCCCGTCGGAAGGTCCGGTCATCCGTCTGCAGATAGGGCTTGAAGATATCGCCGACCTCAAGAAGGATCTCGAGGCCGGGTTTGCTGCGGCAGCCGCGGTCTAACCTCAGCCTTTGGCGCGGTAGCCGTATAGCCAGTCGAAGTCCTTCAGGAAGGCTTCCCTCGGACGTGTCGAGAAGACGAAGTCCCGGGCAAGCCGAACCGGGCCTGTGGCGTGATAGGCGAAACGATTGAGAGAGGCCCGCTTGCGGGCCTTTTCTATGCGCGGCAGACGCAGGGCTTCGAAGGCGGCAAGGGCCTGTGGTACGGGCAGGGATGTTCCGGTCAATGTGCCCGCCAGTTCAAATGCATCCTCGATGGCCATCGCCCCCCCCTGTGCCGCAAAGGGCATCATCGCGTGGGCAGCGTCGCCGATCAGCACCGTATCGCGACCATTGTGCCAGCGTCCGGGACCGGCCTGATAAAGTGGCCAGAAGGTCGGATTTTCCGACGATGCCAGCAGCCGAACGATATCCGGGCTCCACCCGCGAAACTGCGCAAGCAGCATGGCTTTCTGTTGGCCGCTCGATTCCGCCCGCCATGTTGCGCCGGGATCGGCGCCGAGTGCGATGGCCACAATGTTGAAGCCGCCGACTTCCTTCAGCGGGTAGGCGACGATATGGCCACCCGAACCGAGATAGGCGGTGACGGCGCTTTTGTTGATGGCTGACGGCACATCTTTTGCCGCGACCGTGAAGCGCCAGGCAATATTGCCGGAGAAGGTGGCAGTGGGGGCGGAGGGGACAGCGAAACGGGCCGCGGACCAGACACCGTCTGCGCCGACGATCAGGTCGTGATCGCGGAACGTGGTTGCAGCGATGACGTCTGTCGTCGCGTTTTCGATACGTTTGCCAAGATGCAGGCGGCAGAGCGGATTGCGCGTTACCGCATTGAGAAGCGCGTTTTGCAACGTCGAGCGATGCAGCACGCCATAAGGTGCGCCCCAGCGTGTGCGGGCCGTCGCACCCACGGGTAAGGACAGCAACGTGGCAAGCGATTTGCCATCGGCCAGATCGACACTCACCGGCTCGGTCCAACGCGCCTCTATCTCAGCCATCACGCCGAGTTCGGCAAGGATGCGGGCGGCATTGGGCGATACTTGCAGGCCCGCACCGACTTCCGTCAGTTCGCCGGCCTGTTCAACGATGTCAGAGCTGATGCCCTGGCGGGCAAAAGAAAGCGCTGCGGTGAGACCGGCGATGCCGGCACCGACGATGGCTACGGATTTGATGGGCATGTCGCGCCCCGATCAGGAAAGGTGGAAGGTCAGGCGGCCTTCACATGGAAGACGCAGCCTGGAGGATTGGTCTGCTCGGCCTTCAGCGACGGATTGTAGCGGTAAAGGGTGGAGCAATAGGAACAGACCTTCTCGTTGTCGTCGCCCATGTCGATGAAGATGTGGGGATGATCGAAAGGCACCGAAGCGCCGGTGCACATGAATTCCTTGACGCCGATCTCGATCACGCTGTGTCCGCCATCGTTCTGGAAGTGGGGAATGGAATGCCCGGCCATGTTCGTCTCCAAATGCAATATCGTGGTTAAGCCGCAGGTCGTCATCGAGCATGGGCTTATTGCTGCGGATATGTAGCCTCAAACGCATTGCATCTCCATAAAAATCGTCAGGAAAACATGTTCAAAATTGCGATTTCCTGCCATATGGTCCGGCAAAAAGGATGTCCTTGATGAATCTCAACATGCCGCAATTTTCCGATTTTTCCCATGACGGCCTTCGCCTTGCCTATTTCGATGAAGGTGACCCGGCGGGCGATCCGGTTCTGTTGATTCACGGCTTTGCCTCCAGCGCCAACGTCAACTGGGTGCATCCAGGCTGGCTGAAAACGCTTGGTGACGCCGGTTACCGGGTGATTGCCATCGACAATCGCGGCCATGGCGCAAGCGACAAGCCGCATGATCCGCAAGCCTATTATCCGCCCGTCATGGCCGGCGATGCGGTGGCGCTGCTTAATCATCTCGGCATCGCGGAGGCTCATGTGATGGGCTATTCCATGGGCGCACGCATTTCGGCCTTTCTGGCGATGGCACATCCGGAGCGTGTCCGCTCACTGGTTTTCGGCGGACTTGGCATCGGCATGGTGGAAGGTGTGGGCGACTGGGATCCGATCGCCGAAGCGCTGCTGGCCCCCTCGCTCGATGTCGTCACGCATGAGCGCGGCCGTATGTTCCGCGCCTTTGCCGACCAGACGAAAAGCGACCGGCTGGCGCTTGCAGCCTGTATCGAGACGTCGCGTGTCCTCGTCAGCCGCGAACAGGCCGCAAAGATCGATGCACCGACGCTGATCGCGGTCGGAACCAATGACGATATCGCCGGATCGGGTGCCGAACTTGCGGCGATCATGCCGCATGCGCGCGCTATCGACATTCCCGGCCGTGACCACATGCTGGCCGTTGGCGACCGGGTGTTCAAGGCGGCGGTTCTGGAATTTTACCGCAGCCTTTGATGGGTGGCGGCAAGAAACGGTTTTTCATGCTGCATGAAGAAAAACTGAAGCCTTGCCGCCTTTAAAGTCGTCATTCGAATCCCATTTCTTATGCACGTCTTTTTCTGTATAAAGAACGACTACTGCAAACGAGGAGACCATTCATGGTCGCACGTACCGAGGCCCGTCAGCCGGAACAGCTGGCGATCGTCGATCCGATCTGGGGCAGCCTGCTGCATGAAGCGCGAAGCGCCGTGGCGCAGGACCCGCTGCTTTCGGCTTTCCTTTATTCGACGATCCTCAATCACCGGTCTCTGGAAGAATGCGTGATTTATCGCATCTGTGAACTCCTCGATCATCCCGATATGCAGGCCGTTCTTCTGCGCCAGACCTTTCAGGACATGCTGGATGACTGGCCCGAATGGGGCAGCGTGCTGCGCGTCGATATCCAGGCGGTTTACGATCGCGATCCGGCCTGCACGCGCTTCATGGAGCCGCTCCTTTATTTCAAGGGGTTTCAGGCCATCCAGACGCATCGCCTTGCCCATTGGCTGCTGCAAAAGGGCCGCAGGGATCTGGCGCTTTATCTGCAAAGCCGCTCGTCCAGCATTTTCCAGACGGATATCAATCCGGCAGCACGCATCGGCAAGGGTATCTTCCTCGATCATGCCACCGGGCTTGTGGTCGGCGAGACGGCCGTTATCGGCGACAACGTTTCCATCCTGCATGGCGTGACGCTTGGCGGCACCGGCAAGGAGGGGGCGGACCGTCATCCGAAGATCGCCAATGGCGTGATGATCGGAGCGGGCGCGAAAATCCTCGGTAATATCGAGATCGGTAGTTGCTCGCGCATCGCCGCCGGTTCTGTGGTTTTGAAGCCGGTCCCGCCGAAGACCACCGTTGCCGGTGTGCCGGCGCGCGTGGTGGGAGAGGCAGGGTGTTCCGAACCCTCGCGCCTGATGGATCAGGTCATCGGAGCCGATATCTGACGGGTCCGATATTCTCTCAATCGTCCGTGTGGAAGGCTCCGCGTGAACGACATGGCCTGTGAAAGACATTGCGATGTGCCGCTTTCACTTTACTTTCGCCTTTGTCCCATGCCAAAAGCGGCGCAACCCGAACCGCACAGGAGAATAGTGGTGAAAGCCGACGAAATCAAAAAACTCGACGCCTATTTCAAGCGCACCTTCAATGAAAAGATGGTTGTGAAGGCGCGTCCCCGTAAGGACGATTCCGCCGAAGTGTATCTTGGCGAAGAGTTCCTTGGCGTTGTCTACATCGATGACGAGGACGGCGACCGCTCGTACAACTTCTCCATGGCAATCCTCGACGTCGATCTTTGATCGTCACTGCCCGGTGACGGGTGTTTTCCCGGATTAATAGTCGCCCGCGGTGGTTCACGCCGCGGGCGATTTGTTTTTGCGGTCGGTGATACGCATCATCAAGCGGCTTTGCGGCCGCAACGTCACCCTCATCAGTGGCTCCGCCGGACTTGCCGATCTGTTTTCGAGATGGACGTTCTGCAACAGCACCGCCAGGATCGACACGGCCTCCATCATCGCAAATGCGTTGCCGATGCAGACACGCGGACCTGCACCGAAGGGCATATAGGCGTAACGGTGGCGCGCCTTGGTCTTTTCCGGCTCGAAGCGGGAAGGGTCGAAACGTTCCGGTTCGTCCCACAGCGCCGTGTGCCGGTGGACAGCGTAGATCGGCACATAAAGAACGGTTCCGGCAGGAATATCATGGTCGCCGAGCTTGAAATCCTGCAACGCCGTGCGGGTGACCACCGGGGCAGGTGGGTAAAGCCGCATCGCCTCGGAAAATACCTGTCTGGTATAGGTCAGTTGGGCGATGTGCTCTGCGGCGACGGGATTTCCACCCGTGACGGCTGCGATTTCCTCGACGACTTTCCGCTCCACGTCGCTGTGTTGCGACAGCAGATTGAACGTCCATGCCAGACCGAGCGCGGTCGTTTCGTGACCGGCGGTGATGAAGGTGAGCAGATTGTCGATGATTTCCTCGTCGCTCATCATGCGTCCCGTCTCGGGGTCCTTCGCCTCAAGCAGCATGGACACCAGATCGTTTCTCTCGACGGGGTTCTGCCGCCGGTCCGCAATCACCGTCGACAGGCTGGAGCGCAGATAACCGACAGCGGCCCGGGCCTTGCGCCGACCGGGGTGAGGGAGCCATTCCGGTGCGCCCAGCATGGCGAGCGCGAAGGTCCAGCCTGTCGGTTTCAGATAGTCGGTGATGCTTTGCTCCACGCGCCCGATATCGATCCCGTGGCCGCCGGACATCATGGTCTCAACGATGATGTCGAAGGTGGTCCGCATCATTTCATGGCCGATATCGATGTCACCGAAAGGAGATGCGCGCCAGCGCCTGCCGGTTCGCTCCGCCGCCTCGATCATGATGGGCAGCAGTTCCAGCAGCTTTTCGTGCCGGAAGGCGGCGGCAACGGATTGCCGTTGCCATTTCCAGTGATCGCCATCGGCGGTCAGAAGGCCCTGTCCGAGAGCGGGGCCAAGCGCGCGGCGCACGTCCTCACCCTTGCCGAGCAGATGGGCGTTCTTGACGAGGGCCTCATGAATAAGGACAGGATCGGCAAGATGGACGCGCATCGTACCGCCGACACGGATAAACACCGCCGGTTCGTTGAAAATCTCCGGTGGCAATGCGTTCAGCGGGTTGCGGATGAGTGAGAGGGCCAAACGTGCTGTGGCGAATTTCGATACGGGTGCCGCAGCGGATGTATCCGGGAGCGGGGTGCGAAGGTCGGTTCCGGGCATGGACAGGTCCTTTATTCGCGTTGAACACTCAAATTTATTTGTTAAGGTGTGTACCTTATTTTATTCATTTAAGGTGTGCACCTTAGGTTTCAATAGCGGGGTCCGATATCAATGAAGAAAAGCGAGGCCGGACGATCGACGGGGCGTCCTTCCCCCACACGACAGAGAATAATCGCTGCCGCACTCCAACTATTTAACGAGAGGGGGCCTGATCACGTAACCACAGCCGAGATCGCAAGGGCAGTGAATATCAACGAGGGTAATCTTTATTATCATTTCCGCACCAAGGAGGCATTGGTGCTGGCGCTGTTTGCCCTGTTCGAGACCGACGCACTGGCGGTTGTCGCAAAGATCGACGAAGAGGACGAAGTTGCCGCATCGACGTATGCTGGCTTTCTGCGGCTCTGGTTTTCGCTGGTGTGGAACTACCGCTTTCTGTTTCGCGATTTTGTCGGCCTTCTTTCCTCCGCGCCTGCGCTGGTGGAGCCGGTTCGCGGCATAAGCGCGGCAATGCGATTTGCCGTTGATGATATCGTCAGCCGGATGGAGAGGGCAGGGCTTGCAGAGATTCCAGAAACTGAGCGGGCGGCCCTGCTTACCAATCTCTGGATCGTCTCGACCTATTGGGCGGCTTATCTCAACCTTCAGGAAGGGGTCACCGAATTCGGGCCGCAGCAACTGGACTGGGGACTTCGGCAGGTGTCCAGCCTGTTTCGACCCTATCTCTCACCATTGGCCACCTCCGAGCTGGAGGCGATGCTTGAAGTTGATCCATGATTTCACCTGATGGTGACAATGTGGATGCGGGCAAAAACGCCCGCGACAATATTCTATCGCGGGCGTTTCCCATCTCGCGGGTCTTAAGCCGCAGTTATCAGGCTGACTTCAGCAGATCGCCGTGCGGATCGAGCACGAACTTGGTTGCGGCACCCTGGTCGAAGCTTTCATATCCCTGTACGGCGTCGTCGAGTGCGATGATCTTGGCGTTGACGATGTCGGCAATGGGCAGGCGGTCGTGCAGGATCGACTGCATGAGCTGGCGATTGTATTTCAGCACCGGCGTCTGGCCGGTATGGAAAGATTGTGCCTTGGCCCAACCGAGGCCGAAGCGAAGCGACAGGCTGCCCTGTTTTGCAGCGGCATCGACCGCACCTGGATCTTCGGTGACGTAAAGGCCGGGAATGCCGATCGAGCCGGCGGCACGGGTAATTTCCATCATCTGGTTGAGAACGATGGCCGGCTGTTCGCCGCCCGAATGGCCACGCGCTTCGAAACCGACGGCATCGATGGCGCTGTCGACCTCGTTGGTGCCGACGATCTCGGCAATCATGTCGCCCAGCCGGTCACCCTTGGAAAGATCGACGGGCTCGAAGCCGACCTTGGCGGCGTGCGCAAGGCGATCCTTGTTGAAATCACCGATCATGACGACGGCGGCACCGAGAATACGGGCAGACGCGGCAGCCGCCAGACCGACCGGACCGGCGCCCGCGACATAGACCGTGGAGCCGACACCGACGCCGGCCTTGACCGCGCCGTGAAAGCCGGTCGGCAGGATGTCCGAGAGCATGGTGAGGTCGCGGATCTTGGACATTGCCCTGTCGCGGTCGGGAAATTTCAGAAGGTTGAAGTCGGCATAGGGAATGGTCACGTATCTGGCCTGTCCGCCGATCCAGCCGCCCATATCGACATAACCGTAGGCGCCGCCGGCACGGGCGGGGTTCACCGTCAGGCACACGCCGGTGTCCTGCGACTTGCAGCAGCGGCAGCGACCGCAGGCGACGTTGAACGGCACCGAGACGATATCGCCGATATCAAGCATCTCGACGTCGACGCCTTTTTCAATGACTTCGCCGGTGATCTCATGGCCAAGGACGAGGCCGGGCATCGCCGAGGTGCGGCCGCGCACCATATGCTGGTCCGAACCGCAGATATTCGTGGAAATAACCTTGAGAATGACACCGTGCTCGATACGGCGGCCATCCGGCGCCTCCAGCTTCGGATCATCGATGTCGCGGACCTCGACCTGGCCGGGGCGCAAATAGACGACGCCTCTGTTTTTGCTCATATCCATCTCCTCCTTGGGTTGAACACCAATATCGGCCCGCTCCTCCGCGGACATGATATCGTCAAAACTCATGCGCGGACCCGTATGCGGCTCGCGTGGAATCTCAATCGGCGAAGGGATGGAAAGAAGAACAATCGGCGCATCTGGACAAACGTCGCCTGCCTCTTGATCACCGCCCGCCGCAGATACCCGGCATTACGCCGGATATGTGCAGCAAATCATTTGGCGGGCGATGTGGCGGTCGGGAATACGACAACGCCTATAGCCGCAACGACACCGGCTCCCGCCAGATGTCACGGTGGCGTTATCTGTCGATCGATTTTCTCAGGCGCCCGGCGGCATCCTGAATATATTGCCAGGCGACGCGACCGGAGCGGCCGCCGCGCGTGGTCGCCCATTCCAGCGCCTCGTGATGCAGGGTTTCGCGATCAAGGCCGAGATCGAAATGTTCGGCATAGCTGTCAATCATTGTCAGATAGTCTTCCTGGCCGCATTTGTGGAAGCCGAGCCACAGGCCGAAGCGGTCCGAGAGCGAGACCTTTTCCTCAACAGCTTCCGAAGGGTTGATGGCGGTCGATTGCTCGTTCTCCATCATGTGGCGCGGCAGAAGATGACGGCGGTTGGACGTGGCATAGAACAGCACATTGTCCGGACGCCCCTCTATGCCGCCATCGAGTGCTGCCTTCAGCGACTTGTAGGCCGTGTCGTCGTGATCGAAGGAGAGGTCGTCGCAGAAGACGATGACGCGTTCGCCGGAAGCTTTCAATATATCCAGCAAGGCGGGCAGGGTGTGGATATCTTCGCGATGCACCTCGACCAGCTTCAACGGAACGCCGCTTGCGGCGCGCACATCTTCGTGAACGGCCTTGACCAGCGAGGATTTGCCCATGCCGCGTGCGCCCCAGAGCAGCACGTTGTTGGCGGGAAAACCATCGGCAAAACGCAGCGTGTTCTCGTGCAGGATATCGCGCACATGATCGACGCCGCGAATGAGTTTCAGCGCAATGCGGTTCGGACGTGAAACCGGCTGCAGAAAGGAATTGACCGGCGTCCAGACAAAGCAATCCGCCGCATTCCAGTCGTTCACGGCAGGTGCCGGGCCTGCCAACCGTTCCATGGCGACGTTAAGCCGGCGCAGTTCGGCAAGAAGCAGGGTGGCCGTCTCTTCTCGAATCATGGTGTTTCTTCCGCTTATCCGATGTTCATAACGATGTTTTCAACCCGGCCTAGCATGGCGTTTCAGGCCCATAAAGGTTAAGAGGTCCGGAATCGGTACGGCGTGGCTTCTGCATCTGTTGCATTCCCGGCGTTCCCCACTATATTCCGGCGGCTTGAAAGCTGGGGCGGCATACGAGGTCGTGCTGTAATCGTTGAGGAGTTTTATATGTTCATTAGTCAAGCTTTTGCCCAGGACACGGCGGGCGGCGCGTCTGCATTCGGTTCCGGCCTTGAGATGCTTTTCCTGTTTGCACCGCTTATGGTGGTCTGGTACTTTTTCCTCATTCGCCCGCAGCGCGCGCAGATGAAGAAGCGTCAGGAAACGTTGACCAATATTCGCCGTGGCGATCAGGTCGTTCTTGGTGGCGGCATCGTTGGCAAGGTGACCAAGGTCATCGACGACAATGAACTCGAAGTCGAAATCGCCGAAGGCGTGAAAATCCGTGCCGCTCGTGCTTACATTGCCGAAGTGCGCGTGAAGGGCGAAGTGGTCAAGACGGAAGCCGCTTCCTGATCCTGCCGGATAATTGAACGTCCGCTTCCGAATTTGACGGGTTGCGCGTCGCGCAACCCCAACCCTGACCGAGATCGAAATGCTTCATTTTTCCCGTTGGAAAACAGTCTTTATCTGGTTGCTTGTGCTGGCAAGCGTCTTCATCGCATCTCCCAACCTGTTTTCGGACAAACAGCTGGAGGGCATGCCTGCCTGGTACAAGGACAACAAGGTAACGCTCGGTCTCGACCTTCAGGGCGGCTCCCACATCATGCTCAAGATCGAGCGTTCCGACATCGTCAAGGAACGGCTTGAAACGATCGTGGGTGACGTGCGCACGCAGCTTCGCGACGCCAACATCCGCTATTCGGGGCTTACGGGCAACGGCCAGCAGATCCAGGTTCGCATCAGCGATCCCGCTCAGTATGAAGCGGCGAAAACCGCGCTTCGCGACCTGACGCAGCCGGTGTCCGCCGGAACGCTGGTCGGCGGTTCCATCACAGAAGTGACGATGAACGACGGCGGCGACAATCTGCTGCGGCTCAACCTGACCGATGAAGGCGTGGATTATCGCCTGTCCTCGGCCGTGTCGCAGTCCATCGAGGTCGTGCGCCGCCGTGTTGACGAAGTCGGCACCACCGAACCTCTCATCCAGCGTCAGGGTTCCGACCGCATCATCGTACAGGTGCCGGGCCTCCAGGATCCGCAGCGCCTGAAATCGCTTCTCAACCAGACGGCAAAGCTGTCCTTCCGCATGGTCGATACCACCATGCCGGTGCAGGAAGCGATGAATGGCCGTCCGCCCGCGACCTCAGAGGTTCTTTATTCGCAGGACGATCCGCCGGTTCCCTATCTGGTGGAACGCCGCGCGCTCGTTTCCGGCGACAACCTCGTCGATGCGCAGGCAAGCTTCAACCAGCAGACCAACGAACCCGTCGTCACCTTCCGTTTCGACAGCCGCGGTGCGCAGCGCTTTGCGCAGGCGACGCAGCAGAATGTCGGCAAGCCTTTCGCCATCGTGCTCGACAATCAGGTCATTTCCGCACCTGTCATCCGTGAGCCGATCATCGGCGGTTCGGGACAGATTTCCGGCAGTTTCTCGGTTCAGGGCGCCAACGACCTTGCAGTCCTGTTGCGTGCGGGCGCACTTCCGGCCACGTTGACCGTGGTTGAGGAACGCACCGTCGGTCCGAGCCTTGGTAACGACTCTATCACCGCCGGCCTCACGGCGAGCGCCATCGGTGCTGTCGGCGTCCTCATCTTCATGTTCGTCTTTTATGGCTTCTTCGGCCTGCTTGCGAACATCGCCCTCATTGTCAACGTGGTCATGCTGATCGCCGTCCTCAGTGTGATCGGATCTACGCTCACCTTGCCCGGTATTGCGGGTATCGTCTTGACGATCGGTATGGCGGTGGACTCCAACGTTCTGATCTACGAGCGAATACGCGAAGAGGTGAAGAGCGGAAAACCGCTGATCCAGTCACTGGATAATGGTTTCACACGCGCCTTTGCGACCATTATCGACGCCAACCTGACGACGCTGATCGTTGCAAGCGTGCTGTTCTACATGGGTACGGGTCCGGTCAAGGGCTTTGCCGTCACGCTTGCGGTCGGTATCATCACCACCGTCTTCACGGCCTATACGCTGACGGCCTGGATGTTTGGCTACTGGGTTCGCCGCAGCCGTCCGAAACATCTGCCGAAGGGTGTACGCACCGCCATGTTCGACGGTCGCGACATTCCGTTCATGCGTTATCGCCGTGTGGTTTTCATGATCACCGGTGTGATCATGCTCGCCTGCGTCGGCGGCTTCGTCGCCAAGGGCCTGAACCTCGGCATCGATTTCCAGGGCGGCTCGGTTATCGAAGTGCGCGCCAAGCAGGGTGAGGCCGATCTCGCAGATATTCGCGAGCGTCTGAACCAGCTGAACCTCGGTGAAATCCAGGCACAGAATTTCGGCACGCCGCAGGACGTTCTCATCCGCATTCAGGCGCAGGACGGCGGCGAAAATGCCGAGCAGTCGGCAATCACCCTGGTGCGCGGCGAGTTGCAGGACAAGTATGATTTCCGTCGCGTGGAAGTCGTTGGTCCGGCCGTGTCCGGTGACCTGACCGTGACCTCCACGATTGGCGTTGTGCTCGCCATGGCGGCGATCATGATCTACATCTGGGTTCGCTTCGAGTGGCAGTTTGCACTGGGTGCGGTCATCTCGATGGTGCACGACGTGGTCTTCACCATCGGCCTGTTCGTCTTCCTGGGTATAGAGTTCAATCTGACCAGTATCGCGGCGATCCTGACGATCATCGGTTATTCGCTGAACGATACGGTGGTCATCTACGACCGTGTCCGTGAAAACCTCCGGCGATACAAGAGGATGCCACTTTCGATGATCATCGACGTATCGCTGAACCAGACCCTTTCGCGCACGATCCTTACCGGTCTGACCGTGCTTCTGGCACTGCTGGCACTGTATCTGTTCGGTGGCGAGGTCATCCGTTCCTTCACCTTCGCCATGTTGTTCGGCGTCGGTATCGGCGTTTTCTCCTCGGTCTATATCGCGGCTCCGGTGCTGATCGCCTTCAAGCTGCGTCCCGACAGCAAGGATGCGGAAGATGAGAAGGATGAGAAGTCCGGCAATGCCATCGGCGGCAAGCCTGCCGTCTGATGGCCGGCGGGATTGAAATACGCCCGGCCCATTTTCCCGGCCGGGCGCCCATCGATGCCTATGGCAATGGCGGTTTCCGTTTCGCCGACATGTCGCACCGCGGCTCTCTCCTGTTGTTGCCTTCCGGCATTCACGGCTGGAGCCCGGTTGATGTGAAAGAATTGACGCTTGAGCATTTCGACAAGGTTCTGGCTGATGCGCAGGATATCGAGGTGCTTTTGATCGGCACGGGTGATGGCATGCGGGTCTTGCCGAAGGAATTGCGCGAAGCCTTCAGGCAAGCGGGCATTTCGGTCGATCCGATGAGCACGGGTGCTGCCGTTCGCACCTATAATATCATGCTTTCGGAATCGCGCGCCGTGGCTGCGGCGCTGATTGCCGTCGAAGGCTGACAGGACGTTTCGCGCGGGGAAACATGGCACCCACAGAGAATCTAGACGTCTGCCTCGCGACGCTGCGCGACACCGATCGCGACCGCTATCTCGCGTGCCTTCTGTCTCCGGCCGACAAGCGCGCAGCGCTTGCCGCGCTTTACGCCTTCAATGCCGAAATTGCCCGAATCCGCGATTCCGTGCGCGAGGCGCTGCCTGGCGAAGTTCGTATGCAATGGTGGCGCGATCTCCTTGATGGCAATGCGCATGGGGACAGCCAGTCTCACCCCGTTGCTGCCGCTCTTTCGTTGGCGATCGAGCAACATCGCCTGCCGCGACCGGTTCTTGCCAATATGATCGAGGCGCGCATCTTCGATCTTTATGACGATCTGTTCGTGGATCGTAACGCGCTCGAAGGCTATGCGGGGGAGACCGCCTCGGCACTGATCCAGCTGGCGAGCCTTGTGCTTTCGCCGGAAGACACTCCAGCAAGTGCGGAAGCTGCGGGACATGCGGGGGTTGCGCAGGCCATGGCCGGCATTCTAATGCTGATGCCGCTGCACCGTCGTCGTGGGCAGGTCTATATCCCTGCGGATATGCTCGCGGCTGCTGGGCTTGATCGCGAGACGTTTCTGGAAGGCGACGACAAACAACGCATCGGCATCGCCATCGAGATTTTTGCAACGCACGCGCTTGATCACATCGAGAAGGCGAGACGCGCCAAGATGTCCCGGAATGTCTTTGCGGCCTATCTTCCCGTTGCCTTGTCCGGCCCGGTCATCGCCGCTGCCAGAAAGGCGGGAGCGGGCGTGTTTGAAGGCGAAGTGCAACTGTCGCAGCTTCGCCGGCAATGGCTGCTGGCAAAGGCGTCTTTCCTCAAGCGTTTCTGATTGCTCGACCTGCACATCGCGCAGACAGATCGGAGCAATTTTCGCGTCGAGGCCGGAGAGCCACACTTCACGCAAGCCTCGGTGTTTAAGAGCTTGAGCCGGGTTCGCATCGTTTCGATTCGCGAATCGCGATGTTTCGGTGCTGAGGGAGCCTTCCCGCATGAATATGGCGGTCTGGATAATCGTTTTCGTGCTGCTTGCGGTCTTCGCTGTTTATGCCTGGCGCATGACACGGGCAACGGATGAGGACAATAACCACGATGTGGGGCAGGCGATCATGGATTTTGCCCGCGCGTTTCCCACCGAGGCGATCAGAAGCCTGCATATGACGGTGGATGGCGGCGCAGCCTTCGTGCGGCTGCACGACAACAAGGCCGGCTTCATGCGCAATATGGGATCCCATTATGTGTGCCTGATGATCGATCCCGAGCGGATAAGGGTCGAAAGTCTGGAAAGCGGTGACGGTTTCGTCGTTACGTTTTTCGATACGCCGAAATATAGCGGCTCATACCGCTTCAAATCCGCCGGAGAGGCCGCCGAGGTTTCGCTGTGGCTGCTCGGTAGCCTTGTGGAGGCGCAGGACCATCACGACGAAGGACCGCAGCCCTCGGGCGCCTGAAAGCGTTCTGGGTGTCATTGTCCGTCGAGCGGCGGGTTCGCTTCCGTCTGCACACGCTCGCGCCAGATGATGAAAAGGCCGGATGCGACGATGATGAGGATGCCGAGCCATTTCGATGGCGTCGGAAAATCCGAAAACAGCGCATAACCGAGAACCGTCGCCGAGATGATCTCGAAATACTGGAATGGTGCCAGAAGCGACAGCGGCGCCAGCCTGAAGGCCCTGACGATCAGGAGATGCATATAGCCGGATATCGACCCTAACACGATGAGCAGGGTGAGGGTGAAGCCGGATTGCGGAAGCAAGATCGCGAAATCCTTGTCACCGTAGGCGTCGCCGACCAGAAGGGCTGCCGCCATGAACACCGTGCCGGCAATGCCGGACATGGTCTGCATGACAAGCGGACTGTCGGCATCGCCGATAGCGCGGTTAAGGAACAGGTAGAGCGTGTAGAGAAATGCGCAGGCGACCGGCAGGAGCGATGTCCAGCCGAAAATCTCAAAACTCGGCTGAATGACGATCAGAGCGCCGCCGAAACCCACCGCAATCGCTGTCCAGCGTTTCCAGCCGACCCTGTCGCCGAGGAAGAGGGCCGACATCATCGTCAGCATGAATGGCTCGACGAAATAGATGGCAAAGACATCGGCGAGTGGCATGTATTTGACGGCGGCGAAGAATATCAGGCTGGCACTGGCATGCAGCACGCCGCGCAGGCAGTTCATCCACGGTCGTCTGGCGCTGAACAGCGCTTTGGGTGAGACCAGCAGCAGCAGGGGCAGGGTGCACACAAGCTGGAAAAAGAAGCGGTAGAAGGTGACCTGCGCCGGTGACATTCCGCCGCTCACCGCCATGTATTTGGCGATGGCATCCATGACGGGCAGCACGAACATGCAGCCCGCCATGATCATCATGCCCTTGGCGACATCGTTCAAACCGGTCTGGCTGGTCATGGGTAGGGCTGCGCTTTCAACCAAAAGGTCTGACGAGGAAACGGGAGCGTCAGAGGGCGCTCCCCCTCGACGAGGTCAGGCGGCCTTCTGGCGTGGCAGGCTCTTCATATCAATGACGAAGCGATAACGCACATCGCTTTTTATCATGCGTTCATAAGCCTCATTGATCTGATCGATATTGATCATCTCGATTTCGGCGGCGATGCCTTTTTCGGCGCAGAAATCCAGCATTTCCTGGGTTTCGGGAATGCCGCCAATCATCGAGCCGGCGAAGGTCTTGCGGCCGGGGATGAGGCTGAATGCGTGCACCGATAGCGGCTTCTCAGGCGCTCCGACCTGCACCAGTGCGCCATCCCGCTTCAGCAACGCAAGATAGGCGTTGATGTCGTGGTCGGCGGCAACCGCGTCGATGATAAGATCGAGGCTGGAAGCCGCTTTCTTCATCTGGTCGGCATCGCGTGAAACGATCACCTCATGGGCACCGAGCTTTTTCGCGTCTTCTGCCTTGCTGGGGGAGGTGGTGATCATCACGACCGTAGCGCCCATGGCATTGGCGATCTTGACTGCCATATGGCCGAGGCCACCGAGACCGACGACGCCGATGCGCTTGCCGGGACCTGCATTCCAGTGCCGCAGCGGCGAATAGGTGGTTATGCCGGCGCAGAGCAGGGGTGCTGCGGCTGCTGGATCGAGCCCGTCGGGGATCCGCAGCACATAGCGATCATCGACGACCACATGGGCAGAATAACCACCAAGCGTATGTGCGCCGCCGCCCATGGCCTTGTCAGGCGAGTTATAGGTGCCGGTCATGCCGTTTTCGCAATATTGCTCCAGCCCTTCGGCGCAGCTTGCGCATTCACGGCAGCTGTCGACGATACAGCCGACGCCGACGCGGTCACCCACCTTGAATTTCGTGACCTGCGCGCCCACCCGACCGACGCGGCCGATGATTTCGTGGCCGGGGACGCAGGGGTAGAGAGAACCCGGCCATTCGCTGCGGGCCGTATGGATATCGGAGTGGCAGACGCCACAGAACTCGATTTCGATTTCGACATCGCGCGGGCCGGGATCGCGACGCTTGATGGTCGCGAGCTTCATCGGTGAAGAACCGTCATCGCAGGCATAGGCTGACGTTGTGAACATGGTCGTTCCTCCTCTTGTGGTGATCGATATTGCATGCACTGGCAGGCGATAAAAAAGTTGCGGCGGGTTTCAGCCGCCGGAGCCGGCTTCGGGCACTGCCGGGCCAAAGACCTCCTCAAAGGCTTCTCGCAGCAGAACATCGACATCGCCGATCATAACCGGCAATCCAAGATCGACAAGGCTGGTCACGCCATAGGCGCTGATGCCGCAGGGAACGATGCCGGAAAAATGCGCGAGGTCGGGATCTACATTGATCGACAGCCCGTGAAAGCTCACCCATTTGCGCAACCGGATGCCGAGCGCGGCGATCTTGTCCTCTGCCATGCTACCATCGGGAAGCAGGGGTTTTTCCGGACGCCTGACCCAGACACCAACCCGGTCTTCGCGCCGTTCGCCACGGACATTCATCTTGTCGAGCGTGCGGATGATGACATTCTCCAGCGCGGCGACATAGGCGCGGACATCCTGGCGCCGGCGTTTCAGGTCGAGCATGACGTAAACGACGCGCTGTCCCGGCCCGTGATAGGTATATTCGCCACCGCGACCGGTGGCGAAGACCGGAAAACGCTCCGGCTCGATGAGGTCGGCAACATCGGCACTGGTGCCTGCCGTGTAGAGTGGCGGGTGCTCCAGAAGCCACACGACTTCGTCGGCCTCGCCATTGGCTATGGCGGCAACTTCGCGTTCCATCTCTTCTATAGCCAGTTCGTAAGGCACGAGACCTTCCGAGATTCGCCAGCGAACAGGCGGCGAGCCGGGAACGGGCAGCATATTTGTCTCGATATCCGTGCGTGTGAGCATGAAAAAGTCCTTTCCACAGCCTTCTCGCAAAATGATGAGAAGGCTGCAACCCCAGCATTTCCGGGCTTCCTGCATATAGGGTGGGCCGTGCCGATTTTTAATTTCAAAAAACTGTCACGACGCTCTTGTGCACCCAAAATCCTTTTGCTACATGCACCCCCGTCGGCGCAAGTCGACGCCTACCACGATGCGGTCGTGGCGGAATTGGTAGACGCGCAGCGTTGAGGTCGCTGTGGGGCAACCCGTGGAAGTTCGAGTCTTCTCGACCGCACCAAAGAAACCCGCTTCGGCGGGTTTTTTCTTTTTCTGCCAATTGTTTGGCGCTGCATTCTCCCAAAAAATTTGAAATATTTGACGTCGATGAAATCCGTCAATTGCTTTAGATGAGCTGAAGCGCGTCCGGTTTAAACAAACCATTGGACGCGCTCGTGATCTCTGGTTCCACGTATTTTGGCACGTGAAACCGTTATGCAATTTTGCTGGAGCTGCGTCAGCGCCGAATGATATTCGAAGCCGTGCCGTTGTCCTGATGATTACCGTCACCGACCCGGTAAGGATCGCCATCCATGACTTGATCCATCCGCCATCCGCTTCCGCGATAAGGACTTTCCCATGTCTGGCACCCGGCGAGAAAAACAGTTACCGACAGCAATCCAAAAGTAAGAGCGGTTCGCAGCATATGAGCCTCCTTCGAAATTTCATTACTTGCTCATGTAGGTGCAAGCGGTTGGCTTTGCGACGGTTTCCCTGAAATTATCGTGCTTTCAAAACCGGCCCACTGATCATTCGTCAATAAATTTCGGTGGATATCGATACACGTTGTAGTAGCCGGTTAAATACCCCCTCAAAACAAGGGGTGGAATATTAGAGGTCTGATGTTAGCGTTTGTCAGAAAAAAAGGTCTGGAGGTTTTCGTGCAGGGGGACAAGGCGGATTCAGACAATGCGCTCGGCTATTATATGTGGAGCATTTCCGACAATAGGTTGATCATGGACACCGTCACCGCGGAGTGTCATGGCTTTTCCGAAGCGGTGGCATCGCGAGGTGTGTCGATTGAGGATATTCTCGAAAGAATAGATGTGGAAATGCGCGATCAGGTGGCGCGGGCAATTTTCGAAAGCATCACTACCGGCGTGTTTTTCGACCAGCGCTACAAGGTGCATCTGCCTGATGGTTCTATCCGCTGGATCGTGGCGAAGGGCAGGGCGATTTTCGATGCTGAAAATACGCCGTTTCTTGGTCTCGGCAGCGTTCGCGATATCACTCTCAAAAAAACCTACCAGTTCGAGCCGCGCCAATAGCTATCGAGTGTCATGAAAAATGGCGCAAAAAAGAGGCGGCTTTCGCCGCCTTTTTCTGTTCGCACGCTACCGGGATATCAGAAGACGGCGAGATATTTCAGCAGCGAAATAATGCCGATGATGATGACGATGACTTGCGCGATCTGTTTCGCGCCGCCGCCGACGGGCAGTCGTGCGATGAGCCACAAGACGAGCACGATCACCAGGAAGGTGATCAGAATGCTGACGAGCGTAGATGTAACCATAGGTCCCAGCTCCCTGTATAATAAAGGTTCAACGGTCGTTCACCGTTGTGTGAGTAAAAAGCGCCAGACAGGTTTTGGTTCCATGCGATTGGTTGCACGCGATTAAATTAGGAATATTTGAATGATAGATGGTGGAAAGGTGAAGTTGAGGCCGGTTGGCGCCACCGCCAAGGTCGGGCGGCTTGGTCGCCCACTGATTTCGACAGTGACCGGCGGCGCCCTGGAAATTGTTACGGGTGTCTCTGAACCGGGCTTCAATCCGATCGACCTCCTTTATTCGTCGCTTGCGGCATGCCTGGCGCTCAGCGCCCGGATTGCGGCGAGCCGCATGGGGTTGCTGGACGGCTTCGAGAGCGTGCTCGTTGACGTTTCCGGTGAGAAATCCGCGCAGGAGCCCTATCGCATCATCCGTTTCGATATCAGGATGGAGATTGCCGGGAGTTTCGATGAGGCGACGCGCGCCGCAATTGCCCATGCGGCCGAAGATATCTGCACCGTCAGCAACACTTTGAAGGGCGACGCGGACTTTGCTCTTTCGATCGCTAGCTGATCGTCATGGCTTTCGGGATTTTTCCCATTTTTTCACAAGCCGGTCGCGTTTCAGCTTCGACAGGCGCTTCAGCCAGAACACACCATCCAGCTGGTCGATCTCGTGCTGGATGCAGATGGCGTGAAATCCCTTGGCGCTTTCTCGATGTTCCACGCCCGTTACGTCCTGAAACCTCACCTCGACCTCAGATGGACGTTCCACCTCTTCGGTGAAGCCCGGCATTGAGACGCTGCCTTCCACATGCCGCATGGTCTGCGCGGAGTGACTGACGATTTCGGGATTGATGTATGTCAACACGGTTCCCGGTGTCAGCTCAAGCACGAAGACGCGCTGTTTTACACCGATGTGAACCGCGGTGATGCCGACGCCGGGGGCGGCGCGCATGGTGTCGATCAGGTCCGTGACCAGATTTTGCAGGTGGTCGTCAAAAACAGTGACCGGCGCGCAAATCTCTGAAAGACCGGCATGGGGGTAGGGCAGGATCGGCCTGATTGCCAAGGAATGCTCCGTTCGTTTCAGGTTTGAGGGGATAGCACGGCGAGCGCCTGTCCTTCCGCTGTGACCTCCAGCCAACTGCGCTGGGTGCGGGCGTCGCGTTTCGCCACCCGCACAAAGCGCGGTGACAGGGTGGAGATTTCGCGCAGGACGAGGGCATGCGCAAGTCCCAGCCGATTGGCGATGCTGCGGCTGTCGGTAGCGATATCCATATTGATGGCCAGAAGAATTGCCGCGCCCGTGGCCGAAAGCGCCTGCGACGATCCTTGCACGACCTGCTCCACCGCTGCCATGAAAGCCGCTGCAGATTGTTCCTCACCCATCAAGCCATCCTGTTCAAGAGGCGGAACCGGCAAGCAGGCGGAAGGAGACGAGTACCGATTTCGACGTTGGCGTGAAGCTGCCTTCGCCATAGCTTGACAGCGGCACCAGCACGTTCAGTTCGGGATAATATCCGCCGACACTGCCGCGCGGAATATTGTAGGGGACCAACCGGAAATTTTGGGCGATCCGCTCCACGCCATCGCCATATTCGCCGATGACATCGACGCGCTGGCGGGAGTGGGCGCCCAGCGCCTCCATATCCGCAGGATTCATGAAGATGACCTGGCGTTCGCCATAAACGCCGCGATAACGGTCGTCCATGCCGTAAATCGTGGTGTTGTATTGGTCGTGGCTGCGGAATGTCTGCAGAACGAAAAGATTGTCGCCCGTGAGCGCCTGCTGATGCTCGGTCTGTTCGGGAAGCGGGCCGCTATAAAAGACGGCCTTTTTTGCCGGCGTGTTCCATTCCCGTTCGGAGGCCGTATTGCGCAGGCG
Organism: Agrobacterium sp. 10MFCol1.1; assembly: GCF_000381165.1. Lineage (NCBI taxonomy): Bacteria > Pseudomonadati > Pseudomonadota > Alphaproteobacteria > Hyphomicrobiales > Rhizobiaceae > Agrobacterium > Agrobacterium sp. 10MFCol1.1. Next base: position 237,522 of record NZ_KB906078.1, read on the forward strand.
AAAACCGCGCGGCACGCGGACGCGTTCGTTGAAATTGTCGAAACCGGGGATGACCCGCTCGATCATGTCTCGGATGAGATCGTAATCCTCGGCAAGCGCTTTCCAGTCGACCTGCGCATTGCCAAGGGTCGCTTGCGCAATGCCGGCAACGATGGCGACTTCGGAGCGTAGTTCTTCCGAGACTGGCGGATTGATGCCGCCGGAACCATGCACCATGCTCATGGAATCCTCGACCGTGACGATCTGCGGCTTGCCGGCAGAATTACGGTCGATTTCCGTTCGGCCAAGGCAGGGCAGCACGAAGGAGATTTCGCCCGGCACCAGATGCGAATGGTTGAGCTTGGTGGCGATATTGACCGTCAGTTTCTGATTTTCAAAAGCCTTGACGATCAGCGGACTGTCGGGCGTTGCCCGCATGAAGTTGCCGCCGAGCGCGATGAAGGTTTGCGCCTTGCCATCCAGCATGGCGGCTACTGCTTCGACGGTGTTGTGGCCGGGTTTGCGCGGCATGGCGACGCCGAGTTCTTTTTCCAGTGCATCTAGCAGCGCCGGCGGCGCTTTTTCATCGATACCGACCGTGCGGTCACCCTGAACGTTGGAATGGCCGCGTACCGGGCAAAGACCGGCACCGGGGCGGCCGATATTGCCGCGCAGCAACATGAAGTTGGTGATTTCGCGAACCATGATGACGGAGTGGCGATGCTGGGTGACGCCCATGGCCCAGGTGGCGATGACGGAGCCGGCATTCATGTAGATGCGGGCGGCTTCTTCGATTTCTGCGCGGGTGAGGCCGGACTGGTCGAGAATGCTTTCCCAACTGGTCGCCTCGACGGCATCACGATAAGCCTCGAACTCGACCGCATGTTCGCCGATGAAGTCGTAATCGATGATGGCAGATTCTCCGGCAGTCCTTGCGGCGTCGTCGGCTGCAAAGATCGCCTTGCTCATGCCGCGCACCACCGCCATGTCGCCGCCTTGCCGGGGCTGGTAATAATTCGTGGCGATCTTGGTGTTGCCGCCGGTGATCATCTCGATCTTGTCCTGCGGATCGGCGAAGCGCTCCAGCCCCTTTTCCTTGATTGGATTGAGGACGACGATTTTCGCGCCGCGAAGCGCTGCCCGGCGCAGGTCGCCCAGCATGCGCGGGTGGTTCGTGCCGGGATTTTGGCCAATTACGAAGATCGCGTCTGCCTGCTCGAAGTCTTCCAGGAGCACCGTGCCCTTGCCGACGCCGATCGAGGCTTTCAGGCCGACACCGCTTGCCTCGTGGCACATGTTGGAGCAGTCGGGAAAATTGTTCGTGCCGTAAAGCCGAACCATCAATTGATAGATGAAGGCTGCCTCGTTGGAGGCGCGGCCGGATGTGTAGAATTCCGCCCGGTCCGGACTGTCGAGGCTATTGAGAACGCCGCCGATTTCGGCAAAGGCGTCGTCCCAGGAGACCGGCAGATATTTGTCGCTCGCCCGGTCGTAACGCATCGGGTGGGTGAGGCGGCCCTGCTTTTCCAGATCGTAGTCAGACCAGCGGCGCAGTTCGGAGACGGTGCGGGTGGCGAAAAAATCCGGCGGCACCCGGGCTTCCGTCGCTTCCCAAGCGACCGCCTTGACGCCGTTTTCGCAGAATTCGAAGGAAGAGCCATGCTCCGGATCGCCCCATGCGCAGCCCGGGCAATCGAATCCATCCGGCTGGTTTGCCTTCAGCAGCGTGCGTGCGCCGGAAATCGGCGCGCCGGATTCCATCAGCCGTTTGCCAACGCTTTTAAGCGCGCCCCAGCCACCTGCGGCGGCGGAAGCCTTGCCGATGAAATCTGTCTTGCTCATTGTCGTGATTTTCCTGAAATTTTCCTGGCCGCCCAGGGATACTTACCGTTTGGCAACGGCCAATCATATATAAAAAAGCTCTTTCAGAATCGTCTATGGACGACATATGTCAATCTCTATCTTATCGGTTCCGACGGAACGGCAAGGGCTTTCCGGACGTTGTGCGGATTGAGGTGCAGTGTCTGCGGCTGCATGATCATGGAGTGCTGCGCTCTTCGATCATGGTCTTGCGAAAGGGCGCTCCATGCCATTTTCGTCGCAGTTCCGAAGCCCGTTGTTTTTCACCTATCCGGTTGTTGACAATATACTTTTTAACGCCATTCTGCCTGCAAATTCGTGCACTGCGGCATTTAAAGAAGGGGACGCCAGATGACAGACCGTGACGACGATCTTCTCGCGCCCGAAGAGTTGAAACCGACAGAGGCACCCTCCGATATCTACGCCGAGGACGGCTCTGTCCGATCCGACTTTCTGGCGATGGTGGGGGCGGCGATTGCCGACCGCGATCTGCTTTTCCTGCGCAAGAATGTGGCGCGGCTGCATGAGTCTGAACTCGGCGACGTGCTGGAGTCGATCATGCCGGAGCAGCGCCACGCGCTCGTGCGGTTGCTGGGTTCCGATTTTGACATGACGGCGCTGACCGAGGTGGATGAAGGCATCCGTCTCGATATCGTCGACCAGATGTCGAATGAGCAGATCGCTGCCGGTATCGGCGAACTGGATTCGGACGACGCCGTCTACATTCTCGAGGATCTCGACGACGAGGACCGCGAGGACATCCTCTCGCAACTCCCGTTCACCGAACGGGTGCGGCTGATGCGGGCGCTGGATTATCCGGAAAGCTCTGCCGGCCGTCGCATGCAGACGGAATTCGTTGCCGTGCCGCCGTTCTGGACCGTGGGACAGACCATTGATTATCTGCGTGAGGAGGAGGAGTTACCGGATTCCTTCACGCAGATCTTCGTCATCGACCCCACGTTCAAGCTTGTCGGCGCTCTCGATCTCGACAAGGTGCTGCGCGCCAAGCGTCAGGTGAAGATCGAAACGATCATGCACGAGACCAACCACTCCATTCCGGCCGAAATGGACCAGGAAGAAGCGGCGCAGCTTTTCGAACAATACGACCTTCTATCCGCCGCCGTGGTGGACAATAACGGCCGTCTGGTTGGCGTGCTCACCATCGATGACGTAGTCGACGTCATTCAGGAAGAAGCCGAAGAGGATTTGCTGCGCCTTGGCGGTGTGGGCGACGAAGAACTGTCTGACAGCATCACCAGCACCTCGCGCTCGCGTGTGCCGTGGCTTGCGGTCAACCTCCTTACCGCCTTTCTGTCTGCCTCCGTCATCAGCCTTTTCGATGCGACGATCCAGCAGATCATTGCGCTGGCGATTTTGATGCCGACGGTTGCCGGCATGGGCGGCAATGCCGGATCGCAGACCATGACCGTGTCCGTGCGGGCGCTGGCTACCAAAAGCCTAGATATTCACAACGCTGCCCGCATTATCAGGCGTGAAGCGGGCGTTGGCATCCTGAACGGGTTGTTGTTCGGCTGTGCCATCGGCATCGTTGCAGGCGTGTGGTTCCAGGATGTCCATATCGGCGGCATCATTGCTGCCGCCATGTGTCTCAACATGCTGGCGGCGGCGCTGGCAGGTATTCTCATTCCGCTGGTTCTCGACAGGTTCGGGGCAGACCCCGCCGTTTCCTCTGCTGTCTTCGTGACGGCGGTAACGGACATTGTCGGCTTTTTTTCGTTTCTGGGCATCGCTACCTGGTGGTACGGTATTTCGGGATAGGCCCGAACAGGCGAAAGCGGCAGGAAAATTGACTTTTACGTGAAGGTCAAATAATAATTGTCCGGTTATGAATCGGATAGGCCCTTGGACAAGTATTATAGCATAACCGAACTGACGCGCGAATTCGGTGTTTCCACCCGCACCTTGCGATTCTACGAGGATGAGGGCCTCATTCACCCTGAGCGACGCGGGCGTACGAGGCTTTTCAGGTCTGCGGATCGGCGTCTCATTCAGGAAATCCTGCGCGGCCGCCGTATCGGTTTCACGATCGCAGAAATTCGTGAGATCATTCACGTCTACAAGGAGCCGCCGGGCGAATCAGGCCAGCTTGTGCTTCTGATGAAGAAGGTCGATGAGAAGCGCGCCGATCTCAGGCAAAAGCGCAAGGACATCGAAGAGACGCTGGCTGAACTCGACAATGTCGAAGAGGCCTGCCTCACGCGCCTTGCCGAAATCGGCGTAGGGACCTGATGCAGGTTTCCCGCCGTTGCGCTTGACGTGATGGCCCTGGATTTCCCGCGGAGAGGAAAACCTCTCACTTCGTCATGCTTTTGATTTTACGCGACGTGGATAGATCCTCGAGTCAAGCCCGAGGATGACGCAGAGCGTGGATTGACGTGTGTCGTCCTTTATTGCGCCTCAACCGTGCACTGTTGCGCCACGTCGCTGACCTTCGTCTGCTGCTCGGCGCTGAGCTTGCCTTCCATCATGATGTCAAACAGGCTTTCTGCCTGCAGCTTTTCAAGCGTGCAGCCGCAGAAACGTTGGCACAATTCCTGGCCGTTAGCCTGCTGGACGCAGCTTTTTTCACAGCTCGATTTGTAAAGCTCCACCTGGTCGACAGGAGGAGGCGGTGCCACAAGTGATACCGCGTAGACGAGGCCAATCAGCGCCGGCTGATGAATGAGGTAAAAGGCAAGGCTGTGACGGCCCGCTGTTGCTATCAGATTGCGGGGAGAGCTTGGGTTGCGAAAACGGTCCAGCCAGCTGCGCGGTGTGACGAATTGCGAAACCGCAAGTCCGGCAAGAAAGGGCGCAAGCCACGGCAAGAGCGGCACATAATCGTTCGAGCGCGGCGGCATGGTGGAGAAACCGACCCATGCCAGCCATTTGCTGTTGAAAAAATCCGACTGGACGTATTGCGGCAGCGCAAAGGCAAGAGCCGCGAAAAGCAGCGTCACCAGCGGGGGTGCCCGCAGGAACAGCAGCCCGACAATGCTTGCAGCGGCTATGTTGTGCAGGATTCCGAAAAAGATGAAGCTATCCGGAAAGGCGACATAGGTAGCGATGGTGATGAGCAGCGCCGAGCCCGCCACCATTGCAAAACGCTTGCCGAAGGACGGCCAGTTTATGGCTTTGCCATGGGCGAGAAACAGGCTGAAACCGGCGAGGAACAGGAACGAGCTTGCAATGGCGCGCGCATAAAGCTTCCACAGGCCGGTGGTTGCCGTACCCGGCTCCAGATAGCCGAAATACTCCAGATTCCACGTGAAGTGATAAGACGCCATGGCGATGAGCGCCAGCCCGCGCAGTGTATCGAGACCGCCCATGCGGCCTTTGCGGCGGGTGTCGATTGCAGCTGTTTCTGTTTCCATAATTCCCGCTGTTTCAGCTGTCTGAAGCCGTTGTCTACTCAAGGGCTTGGCCCGTGAAGTAAGGCTATTTCAAGGCCCGGGCCTGTCCATGATGGCGCGGCGTGCCTCGGAGAAGAACTGGCGGCGCAACAGCGCCACTATGATGATGACCGTGCTTGCGATGAAGACATAGGGGCTGATGAACCAGCCGAGATAACCGATCGACAGGAAGATCGTCCGCAGCCCATCATTGAAGTTCTTAGCAGCGATGATGTTCATCTTTATGACGTTTTCAGCGGCACGCTCGGCAGCGTCGCGATCCGCGTTGACATCATGGACCATGGGTATGGCACCGAACAGGATCGTGCAATAATTGAACAGGCGGTAGGACCAGCCGAACTTGAAAAACGAGTAGCCGAAAAGGCAGGTTAGCCCCATGACCTTCAGTTCAAAGGCCGTGCGCCCGGCATACTGCACGAAGGGCAGGTCGCGAAACACGGTTTCGACCCGATCTGTCGCCCCCAGAAGAGCAAAGCAGCCGCCGATGGCAAAGATCGAGGTAGACGCGAAAAAAGCGGTACCATTCTGCAAACCCGCCATGATCTGCGTGTCGATCATCTTCAAGTCGCGCTTGAGAGAATTGTAAATCCAGTCGCGTCGACGCTCCGCCATCGCCTGATTGAGGCTGGTTCGCGAAAACAGCGTCGTTCCCGTCGTGAGGTGGGTATAGGTGGCCCATAACACGATAAAAACGACGATCGAGATATAGTCCATGACGGTCATCACGGGCAGGTCACCTTGCTGTTTGCGAATCTTCGCGGCCATATTGATTTGAAGGCCATGGCAAGGCAATGGCAGTGGCCTCCATGGGCAAACATTCTCCCGCCGCGTTGCAGCTTCGTCATTTCGTTTTCTGCTAACGTTCCGGTAACCAAGTGGCTTTATCAATCCCGTCGCGGACGGAAAGGTCTGCCGGTTCCGGGTCAAGGTTTTGCGTACCGGTTCCGCTTGATTTTTCGTAGACACCGCGCGCCGATTGACAGAATGACCGTTCGCACCTAGCTTTTTGTCAGGACCGGTGTTTCCGGCATCCGGAGTTGCCAAGGCTGTCAATGTCCCGCATCGTGCGGACAGGTTTTGTCGTCTCCGACCCGGTATCATCGGCAGTCCGGCGTGAGTAACCGGGGGACGCCTTTTTCTACGAATCGTTCCCTTCATGTACGGCTGTCTCTGGCTTGCGACACCGCAATGATGCCGGTCCGTCTTTTTCTTTTCTTCCAGGTTCTTTATGACAGATAAAAACCGCTCCGTTTTCATTCTAGGCGGCGCGCGCTCCGGCAAGTCCCGTTTTGCCGAGGACCTTGCGGGCAAAGCCGACGGGCGCCTGCATTATCTGGCCACCGGCCGGGCATGGGATGACGAGATGCGCGATCGCATCGACCATCATCGGGCCCGGCGCGGCGAGGAGTGGACGACACACGAGGCGCCCGTTGATATCGCTGCCGTGCTCGCACGGCTGGATGCGCCGGACAATGTCATCCTGATCGACTGCCTGACATTGTGGCTCACCAATCTGATGATGGAGAACGCCGATATCGAGACGGCGTTCGCCACGCTGGCAGCGGCAATCGCGTCCACCAAGGCGAAACTGATTCTCGTCTCTAACGAGGTCGGCCTTGGCATTGTGCCGGAAAACCGCATGGCGCGCGAATTCCGCGATCACGCCGGAAGGTTACACCAGCGCGTCGCGGCCATCGTCGATGAAGTCTATTTCGTCGCAGCCGGGCTGCCGCTGAAAATGAAGGGCTGACGCAAGCCCTATAAAGCCGGTGTCGCGCGTCGGCGTCCGTTCTTTCAGTTTCTACGTACTTCTTATCGCCAAATCCCGGCTCGGTTTTGCCGGTGCTGCGACAGCTTCTCTTTCTTGATCTGGATCAAGGTGGCTTCCCCACGCCGGTGGCAATGCTCCAACCGATGCAAAGGCCCGTTTCCGCTTCGTAAAGCGCGCGCCAAGCCTTTCGTCGGTCTGCTTGCACGTTGGGGGAAACCAACAATGAATTACACGTTAGAAACCGCGATCGTGGCCCTTGGGGCTTTTCTCGCGCTGCTCGGGGCTGCTTTCGCTCACGACAGTCTTTTCGCCGCCCATATGTGGATGCTGTTCTTTACGCTTCTGGTCAGCACGGTGCTTCTGCTGCGCCGTGTTTCTTTCGCGCCTGTCGATCAGGCCGCGCGCGCCCGGCTGAAATCCGAATATTTCGATGAGGTCGTGAAATACGGCGTCGTCGCTACCGTGTTCTGGGGCGTGGTCGGGTTTCTGGTCGGGGTCGTGGTGGCGCTTCAGCTTGCCTTTCCCGATCTCAACATCGCGCCCTATTTCAATTTCGGCCGGATGCGGCCGCTGCACACCTCCGCGGTGATCTTCGCTTTCGGGGGAAATGCGCTGATTGCCACGTCATTTTACGTGGTGCAGAGAACCTGTCGCTCGCGCCTGTTCGGCGGCAATCTGGGCTGGTTCGTATTTTGGGGCTACAACCTCTTCATCGTCATGGCTGCCACTGGCTATCTGCTTGGTATCACGCAGGGCCGCGAATATGCCGAGCCGGAATGGTATGTCGATATCTGGCTGACGATCGTCTGGGTCGCCTATCTCCTTGCATTTCTCGGCACGATCCTCACGCGCAAGGAGCCGCATATCTATGTGGCAAACTGGTTCTATCTGAGCTTCATCGTGACGATCGCCATGCTGCATATCGTCAACAACCTCGCCATTCCGGTGTCGTTCCTCGGCGTCAAGAGCTACTCCGCTTTCTCGGGCGTGCAGGATGCGCTGACGCAATGGTGGTACGGCCATAACGCCGTCGGCTTTTTCCTCACCGCCGGCTTCCTCGGCATGATGTATTATTTCATTCCCAAGCAGGTGAACCGCCCGGTCTATTCCTACCGCCTGTCGATCATCCACTTCTGGGCTTTGATCTTCATGTATATCTGGGCCGGTCCGCACCATCTGCACTATACGGCGTTGCCGGACTGGGCGCAGACGCTCGGCATGGTGTTCTCGATCATGCTGTGGATGCCGTCCTGGGGCGGCATGATCAACGGCCTGATGACGCTTTCGGGCGCATGGGACAAGATCCGCACCGATCCCATCGTGCGTATGATGGTAATGGCGGTGGCCTTCTACGGCATGGCGACCTTCGAGGGTCCGATGATGTCGATCAAGGCCGTCAACTCGCTCAGCCACTATACCGACTGGACCATCGGCCATGTGCATTCCGGCGCTCTCGGCTGGAACGGCATGATCACCTTCGGTGCCATATATTATCTGACGCCGAAACTGTGGGGCAGGGATCGTCTCTACAGCCTGCAACTGGTCAACTGGCACTTCTGGCTCGCCACGATCGGCATCGTCATCTACGCCGCCGTGATGTGGGTGGCCGGCATCCAGCAGGCCTTGATGTGGCGCGAATACGATACGCAGGGTTTCCTCGTCTATTCCTTCGCGGAATCGGTCGCAGCGCTGTTCCCCTATTACGTGATGCGTGCGCTGGGTGGCCTGATGTTCCTCAGTGGCGCGCTGATCATGGCCTACAACGTCACGATGACCATCCTCGGTCATCAACGCGAGGAGGGCGTCCGCAATGACGCCGCACCTTCGCTGCAGCCCGCTGAATAAGGAGAGGCCGATGTCCATACTCGACAAACACGGCGTCATCGAACGCAACGCCACTCTGCTTCTGGTCGGTTCGCTGCTCGTCGTCTCAATCGGCGGTATCGTGGAAATCGCGCCGCTTTTCTATCTCGAAAACACCATCGAGAAGGTGGAGGGCATGCGGCCCTACTCGCCGCTCGAACTGGCCGGGCGCAACATCTACATCCGAGAGGGATGTTATGTCTGCCACAGCCAGATGATCCGGCCGTTCCGCGACGAGGTGGAGCGTTACGGGCATTACAGCCTGGCGGCGGAATCCATGTACGACCACCCGTTCCAGTGGGGTTCCAAGCGCACGGGGCCGGACCTCGCACGCGTGGGCGACCGCTATTCGAATGAATGGCACGTGCAGCATCTGGCCGATCCGCGCTCCGTCGTGCCGGAGTCGATCATGCCGTCCTACGCGTTACTCAAAACCACGCCGTTGAAGATTACGGATATCTCGATGGAGCTGAAGGCTAACCGCGCCGTTGGCGTGCCCTATAGCGACGAGATGATCGAGAAATCAGCGGCTGATCTTCACGCGCAGGCCGATCCGAACGCCGATACGACCGAGCTTCTGGCGCGTTACCCGAAAGCGAAAGTCGGCGATTTCGATGGCGATCCAGCCAAGCTTACCGAAATGGATGCGCTGGTTGCCTATCTGCAGATGCTCGGCACGCTGGTCGATTTCTCGACCTATGACGATGCCGCCGGATATCGGTGAGGAGGCGACACGATGGAAACCTACACGGCCATGCGCCACTTCGCCGATAGCTGGGGCCTGCTTGCCATGACCCTGTTCTTCGCCGGCGTCGTCGTTTTCACCCTTCGTCCCGGATCGAAAAAAGCTGCGGACGACGCCGCCAGCATTCCGCTTAAGGAGGACTAGGATATGTCCGAAAAACACATTGATGACATCAGCGGCGTCGAAACCACCGGCCATGAATGGGACGGTATTCGCGAGCTTAACAATCCGATGCCGCGCTGGTGGGTCTGGACCTTCTACTTCACGATCCTCTGGGCCATCGGCTACACCATCGCCTATCCGGCATGGCCGCTGATCAATGGCGCAACGCAAGGGTTGCTCGGCTGGAGCAGCCGTTCCGAGATCGCCGCCGATATGGCGGACGCCAAACAGGCGCAGAGCGTCTATTCCGACAGAATCGCCAGTTCCTCGCTCGCCGAGATTGAGGCCGATCCGACGCTAAGGCAATTTGCCCTTTCCGGCGGTGCTGCCGCCTTCAAGGTCAATTGCATCCAGTGTCACGGTTCGGGTGCGGAAGGCGGGCAGGGATACCCCAACCTCAACGACGATGACTGGATGTGGGGAGGCAGCGTCGAGGATATCTATACGACGGTAAAGCACGGCATTCGTTTTGCCGACGATCCCGATACGCGCCTGTCGGAAATGCCGGCCTTCGGCGATATCCTCAAGTCCGAGGAAATCCGCGAGGTCGCCGCCTATGTGGTCAGCCTGACAGGAACGCCTTCCAACCCGGCGCTCGTAGAACCCGGTAAACAGATTTTCGCCGACAATTGCGCCTCGTGCCACGGTGAGAACGCCAAGGGCAACCGCGAGTTCGGCGCGCCCAACCTGGCCGACGCGATCTGGCTGAAGGCCAGTGGCGAGCAGGGGATCGTTGCGCAGATACGGTCGCCAAAACACGGGGTCATGCCCGCCTGGGGTGAACGGCTTGGTGATACCACGGTCAAGCAGCTTGCGATCTTCGTGCACTCGCTGGGCGGTGGCGAGTGAACGTAACAGTCAACAAATGGAAAGGGCCGCTCGATGCGGCCCTTTTTCTTATCGATCAGACCAGACGGCCAGTTCGTATCCATCCGGATCGGTGAAATGAAAACGGCGTCCGCCGGGAAAGGTGAATATGGCGACGCTGATCTGCCCACCGGCTGCCTCGACACGCCGGTGCGCATTCTCGATATCGGCGGCGTAAAGAATGACAAGCGGTCCACCCTTGGCTGACACAGGTGCCGTGGTGGTGAAACCGCCGGTCAGCCGGCCATCGGAAAACTCGCAATATTGCGGGCCGTAATCCCTAAAGGACCAGCCGAAAGCGCCGCCGTAAAATTCCTTGCTGCGCTCGATATCGGCGACGTTGAATTCGACATAGTCGATGCGCCGGTCATTCGTATTCGTGGTCATCGTTTTATCCTTCAATCCGTTTCGAGCAGCGACTTCAGTTTCTCCAGATCGACCCGGACCATCTCCGCATCCCGTTCGAAATCCTCGTCCGTCATGTCCGGCAGGCGAAGCAGGGTAAAGCTGACTTCGGCACCGCTGCCATTCGGTGTTACCCGCAGCGCGTTATACACCTTCATGCCATCCGGCAATGTCACGACGTGGTCTATCACGCCGAATTCGTTTAAGGGCGCGAAATTGACGCGGACCTCACCCAACGGGCCGCCATCGGCGATCCAGTCCTCGCCGTCTGGTTTAAGGCCGCCTGCTAGACCGGCGGCCCAGTGCGGCATGTTTTGCGGGTCGGAGGCGAAATCAAAGACATGGCTCCATGGTTTTTCCACCGACAGATGAATTATTTTTGACTGCATGACTGGCATCTCATCCTCCCTGTTTTAATGCAGGCCGCAGGCTGCGCCACTTTGTCCGCGCTTGATGTAAGTCAAGGATGTTTCGCGGGTGAGATGGGAGAAAGCAAGGAGATAAAAACGGACTGCAATCATGAACATCTATCCCGTCGGACAGGACCGCCCGCAACAGCCCGTCGAAAGGCTGGAAGCGGAGGCTGTCAATTCCGCAAAAACGCGTAAACCCCTTTATGAAGCGCGCAAGAAAATTTTCCCGAAGCGCGCGGAGGGCCGGTTCCGGCGGTTCAAGTGGCTGGTTATGCTGGTCACGCTCGGCATTTATTATCTGACGCCGTTTCTGCGCTGGGATCGCGGTCCCTATGCGCCCGACCAGGCGGTGCTGATCGATATTGCCAACCGGCGCTTTTATTTCTTCTTCATCGAAATCTGGCCGCAGGAGTTCTTTTTCGTCGCGGGATTGCTGGTCATGGCGGGTCTGGGGTTGTTTCTCATAACCTCCGCCGTGGGACGCGCGTGGTGTGGTTATACCTGTCCGCAGACCGTCTGGGTGGACCTGTTTCTGGTCGTCGAGCGGGCGATCGAGGGCGACAGGAATGCCCGCATGAAGCTCGATGCAGTACCTTTCACGTTCGGCAAGCTGCGCAAGCGGGTGATGAAACACGCAATCTGGCTGGTGATCGGCGTTCTGACCGGCGGCGCATGGATCTTCTATTTTGCCGATGCACCGACGCTGGCGAGGGAGTTCTTGACGGGGCAGGCACCGATGATCGCCTATACGACCGTCGCGATACTCACCGCCACGACCTATGTTTTCGGCGGGCTGATGCGGGAGCAGGTCTGTACCTATATGTGTCCCTGGCCGCGCATTCAGGCGGCGATGCTGGATGAGAACTCGCTGGTCGTGACCTATAATGACTGGCGCGGTGAACCTCGCACGAGGCACGCCAAAAAGGCTGCGGCCACAGGGGAGAGCGTCGGCGATTGCGTCGATTGCAATGCTTGTGTCGCAGTCTGTCCCATGGGCATCGACATCAGGGACGGGCAGCAGCTGGAATGTATCACCTGCGCGCTCTGTATCGATGCCTGCGATGGGGTGATGGACAAGATTGGTAAGCCACGCGGGCTGATCGCCTATGCGACGCTGTCCGAATACCAGTCCAACATGGCGCTTGCGACCGGCAACGGCCAGCACGCAATCCGGCCTGCGAATGTGCGCAACGAGGACGGCGGGTTCAAAAACAGCATTCGCCATTTCGACTGGCGCATCGTCTTTCGCCCGCGCACGCTTCTTTACACAGCAATATGGGCTGCAGTCGGCATCGGCTTGCTGTTGGCTCTGGTGACGCGCGAGCGGCTGGCTCTTAACGTGCTGCACGACCGCAACCCGCAATATGTGCTGGAATCGAACGGGTCCATCCGCAACGGTTATACCGTTCGCATCCTCAACATGGTGCCGCAACCGCGCCTAATGAGCCTGACGATAGAGGGCATTCCAAGTGCGGTGATGAAGTTAAACGGCGTGCCGGATGCAGCCTCTCGCAGCTTCGAGGTGATGGTGGAACCGGACGAGGCGACAACGCTGAAGGTGTTCGTCACCCTGCCGGGCAGTCACGTCGCGCGGGCTGCTGAAAATTTCGAATTCATCGTCAGCGATACGGGCGGCCATGAGACGGCCCGTTACGACGCCGTCTTCAACGCTCCGGGAGTGAAAAAATGACAACGACCAATCGCCAGACGTCCGGTTTCATTTTCACCGGCTGGCATATGCTGGGTGTTATGGTGATGTTTTTCGGCATCGTCATCACCGTCAACATGGTGATGGCCTGGAACGCTGTCACCAGCTGGAGCGGGCTGGTGGTGCCCAATACCTATGTTGCCAGCCAGCAGTTCAACGCCAAGGCCGAGGCCGCCAAGGCAAGGGCCGCGACCGGTATCAAGGGCAGGCTGGTGGTGAATGAAAAGACCGTGCGCTACGAGGTGTTTCATCCAGATACCGGCCCTGTGGATACGGATACCGTAACGGCGCGTTTTCGCCGGCCGGTCGGCGAGCACCAGAATTTCGACATGGAGCTGATCCCGGTGTCTACCGGGGTCTTCACCGGCCCGCATGACATGCTGCCCGGCCAATGGATCGTCGAGGTCACTGCCGTAAAAGACGGCAGGATCATCGTGCATGAAGGCACGCGGATCGCGGTGATCAGGGGGCGTCAATGAGCTGCTGTGCACCGGGGACGGAAGGGTCGCTTCAACTCGGCGAACCGGTCAACCCACCATCATCAGAGGAGCTGATGCTGGCAAGCCGCGATCTGGGGCAGGGGCTGCGCCAGACAGATCTCAGCGTGCCCGGCGTTTATTGCGGCGCCTGCATCACCACCATCGAAACGGCGCTGCGCCGTCTCCGCCAGGTGGAGCAGGCGCGCGTGAACCTGTCCTCCAAACGGGTGGCGATTGTCTGGAAAGAGGATGTCGATGGCATCAGGACAGATCCCGCCGAACTTGCCCGCGCAATCCTTGCAACCGGATACCGGACGCATCTTTTCGCGAGCGGACAGGATGCTTCGGACGTGTTGCGCTCGCAACTGATCAGGGCGGTGGCGCTCTGCGGCTTTGCTTCCGCCAATATCATGCTGCTGTCCGTGTCCGTCTGGTCCGGGGCCGATGCAGCGACGCGTGACATGTTCCACTGGATTTCGGCGATGATCGCCGCGCCGGCGCTGATCTATGGCGGCCGGTTCTTCTATCAGTCGGCCTGGAATGCGCTGAAGCACGGGCGCACCAATATGGATGTGCCGATCGCGCTCGCCATCACGCTATCCTACGCAATCTCGCTGTGGGAGACGATTCATCATGGCGAACATGCGTGGTTTGACGCGACCGTGTCGCTGCTGTTCTTCCTGCTGATCGGCCGCACGCTTGACCATATCATGCGTGACAGGGCGCGCTCGGCCATTGCGGGCCTGGCCCGGCTTTCACCACGCGGCGCAACCGTTGTCGGTGAGGACGGAACGCGGGAATATCGCCCGCTTGGCGATGTGCTACCCGGCATGACGATTGCGATTGCTGCCGGTGACCGCGTGGCGGTGGATGCGATGGTCATTAGCGGAAGCAGCGATCTCGACGTGTCCATTGTCAACGGCGAAAGCGCGCCGCGTCGGGTGGAGGCGGGTGATCTGCTTCAGGCAGGCACGCTCAATCTCACCGGTTCGCTCGCCGCGCGGGTGACCGCATCGGCAAAGGATTCGTTTCTGTCGGAAGTGATCGGGCTGATGGAGGCGGCGGAAGGGGGGCGGGCGCGCTATCGGCGGATTGCCGACCGTGCCGCGAGCTATTATTCGCCCGTCGTACATCTTCTTGCTCTCATGACCTTTCTCGGTTGGGGCGTTTTGGGCGGTGACTGGAAGCAGGCGATGCTGATCGCGATTGCGGTTCTCATCATCACCTGCCCATGTGCGCTTGGCCTTGCTGTTCCGGTGGTGCAGGTTGTGGCGGCAGGCCGGCTCTTTCGGCATGGCATCATGGTCAAGGAAGGCTCGGCGATGGAGCGACTGGCCGAAATCGACACCGTTCTGTTCGACAAGACAGGTACCTTGACGGTCGGGAAGCCGCGACTGGTGGAAACCGGCGATGTGAACCCCGCCACGATGGCGATTGCGGCTGGCCTTGCCGCCCATTCACGCCATCCGCTGTCCAAAGCCCTGCATGCAGCCTATGGCGGAATTTTACCGGTCTACGAAGCGGTGCGTGAAATTCCCGGTTCCGGTGTTGAGGCTCTCACGCCGGCGGGAACCTACCGGCTTGGCAACCGCCGTTTTGCCTGCCCGGATGAATCGCAAATGGAAAACGGCGACGCGCGATCGGAAGTGGTGCTTTCGCTTGACGGCGGGTATCTGGCGAGTTTCGGTTTCGAGGACAATCCGCGTCCTGGCGCCGTACAGGCACTGCGCAGCCTTTCTGTACAAGGACTGGTGCTGGAAATCGTGTCCGGGGACCGGGTGCCGGCCGTGAAGGCCATGGCGCAGCGTCTGGGCATTGCGAAATGGAACGCGGACCTGTCGCCGAAAGACAAGGCGGGGCGCTGTGGGGCACTGGCAGGCGAGGGACGCAAGGTTCTGATGGTGGGCGACGGTATCAATGATGCGCCGGCGCTGGCTGCAGCACATGTTTCCATGGCACCGGCAACCGCCGCCGATATCGGCCGGCAAGCCGCCGACTTCGTGTTCATGCACGAGAATCTGGATGCCGTTCCTGTCGCCATCGAGACATCGCGGCGGGCCGGACGGCTTATCCGGCAGAACTTCGCGCTTGCCATCGGCTACAATGTCATTGCCGTGCCGATTGCGATTGCCGGTTATGCGACGCCGATGATCGCGGCCATCGCCATGTCGACATCGTCGCTCATCGTTGTTGCAAATGCGCTGCGTCTTGCCGGAACGGCTGAAGCCGTTTCTGCGCAACAGAGCGTGCCGACCGGATTTGCGGGCGAGGGGGCGCAACCGGCATGAATATGTTGATCTATCTCATCCCCGTCGCCCTGTTTCTCGGAGCGCTCGGGCTATTCGCCTTCCTCTGGTCGGTGCGATCAGGGCAATATGAGGATATGGACGGCGCTGCCTGGCGGGCGCTGGACGATGGCGACGACCGCCCACGACCTTCATAGTGGGGGCGCATTGGTTACGACCTTCCCCCGACCTGTCGCAAATATGCAAAGCTGATTTGCGTCATCAAAATTTAATCGTTTCAGTCGCCCCTAGCCTTGCCGTTTGTTCATTACAGTGCCACAACACGACCACCTAAAAGCAAGATGGAGGCACATCCGTGGAACAGGCAGAAATCGGTTTGATCGGTCTCGGCGTCATGGGCTCGAACCTGGCGTTGAACATCGCGGAAAAGGGCAACAAGATTGCCGTATTCAACCGAACCCCTGAAGCGACGAAAAAATTCTACGCCGAGGCTGGGGACTTGCAGGGGCAGTTGATCCCTTGCGAAACCATCGAGGAATTCGTCGCCGCCATTCGTCCTCCGCGCCCGATCATCATCATGATCAAGGCCGGCGATCCAGTTGACCAGCAGATGGAAATTCTGAAGCCGCATCTCTCGAACGGCGACATCATGATCGACGCCGGCAATGCGAATTTCCGCGATACGATCCGCCGTTTCGACAATCTGAAGGATAGCGGCCTGACCTTTATCGGCATGGGCGTTTCCGGCGGTGAAGAAGGTGCGCGTCACGGACCGTCGATCATGGTCGGCGGTACCGAAGATAGCTGGAAGCGCGTCGAGAAGGTTCTGACCTCCATTTCCGCCAAGTATAATGACGATCCGTGCGTGGCATGGCTCGGCAACGACGGTGCCGGTCATTTCGTCAAGACGATCCATAACGGCATCGAATATGCCGACATGCAGATGATCGCCGAAATCTACGGCATCCTGCGTGATGGCCTGAAGATGAGTGCGTCTGAAATCGCCGATGTATTCGGTGAATGGAACAAGGGCCGTCTCAACTCCTACCTGATCGAAATCACCGAGAAGGTTCTGCGCGCTGCCGATCCGATCACCGGCAAGCCGATGGTCGATCTGATCCTCGACAAGGCCGGCCAGAAGGGCACAGGCAAGTGGTCGGTTATCGAGGCGCAGAACATGGGCGTCGCCGCAACTGCCATTGAGGCCGCCGTGGCTGCCCGTATCCTGTCGTCGCAGAAGGACGAGCGCGAAGCTGCCGAGAAGATCTTCGGCCTGCCGACCGTTGCAGCTGCACCGGCTGACAAAAAGGCCTTTATCGCCGATCTGGAAAGCGCGCTTCTGGCCGCCAAGGTCGGTGCTTACGCACAGGGCTTTGCCGTCATGTCGGCCGCATCGAAGGAGTTCAACTGGAACCTGCCGATGCCGACGATCGCCCGCATCTGGCGCGCCGGCTGCATCATCCGCTCAGAATTCCTCGATGAGATCACCTCGGCCTTCACCAAGGATCCGCATGTGGCCAACCTCATCGTGACGCCTGCCTTCTCCGGCATCGTCAAGGACACCGACGCCGCCCTGCGCCGTGTCGTTTCCTACGCGGTTCTCTCCGGTCTGCCGGTTTCGGCACTCGCTTCCGCGCTTGGTTATTTCGACGCCTATCGTCGCGCCCGCGGCAGCGCAAACCTTATTCAGGCGCAGCGCGATTTCTTCGGGGCGCATGGCTTCGAACGCACCGACGGTGTCGACAAGCCGCATGGCCCGTGGGGCAGCGGCGCCGACATTTTCTGATCGGCTATAACGATAAACGACAAAAGGCCCGCGCAAGCGGGCCTTTTTCATATCATCCGTCGATTTACTCAGCGTGCCGCAGAAAGGCCGACGATCAGGCCGGTGACGGCGTTGATGAGCAGGAACTGGTTGTCGACGCGTACCCAGCGCTGGTCGCGACGCGGCTCTGCCAGGCGGTAACGGCGATAGTCGCGGCGGTCGACGAAATGACGACGCTCTGCTGGCGAGAGGCGCTGACCGCGATCCCAACGGTGCTTCTTGACGATGACCTTTTTGGTGGTCGTGTGACGCTCGACGGTTACACCGCGATGACGATCGTCGTGGCGGCTTTGTGCCTGGGCCATTGGAGCAGCAAGAACAGTTGCAGCCAGAAGAATGGTGACGAACTTTTTCATGAATGTTTCCTCTCGTGTTTCGATAAGGAGAACTTACGAATAAACGAATGAACGGAAACTGAATTTAAAATTACATTTATGTAATGGTTGTTAATGGTTAGACGGGGACGTTAATCTTTCTGTTGGAGATTTCAGTCCAGCTTTTGCGTCGATCAGGCTGCCCGTTGGAAACCGGGCAGCCTGTTTCAAGTATTAAACGCGTTCAGCGGATTTTGCCCAGAGGTTGATATCCGCGTCCTTCGCGTAACCGTCGATTTCCGCAAGCTCCTCTGTGGAGAAATCGGCATTGTCGAGTGCCTTCACGCAATCCTCGACCTGTTCGACACGGCCCGCACCGATGAGCGCCGACGTGATGCGACAACCGCGCAGCACCCAGGCGATTGCCATCTGCGCGAGCGTTTGGCCACGCCGCTCGGCAATGCGATTGAGCGCGCGGATGTTTTCGACATTGCGCTCGTTGAGGAAGGCGGGGTTGAGTGACTTGCTCTGCGATGCACGGCTGCCATCAGGAACGCCACCCAGATATTTCGTCGTCAGCATGCCCTGCGCCAGCGGCGAAAAGACGATGGAGCCAATGCCAAGATCTTCCAGCGTATCGACCAGACCGTCTTCCTCGATCCAGCGATTGATCATGGAGTAGCTCGGCTGGTGGATGATGCAGGGCGTGCCGAGATCTTTCAGGATCGCGGCGGCCTCACGGGTGCGTTTCGAGTTGTATGACGAGATGCCGACATAGAGCGCCTTGCCCGAGCGCACGATCTGGTCCAGTGCGCCGCAGGTTTCCTCAAGCGGCGTGTTGGGATCGAAACGGTGGGAGTAGAAGATATCGACGTAGTCCAGCCCCATGCGCTTCAGGCTCTGGTCGCAGGACGATATCAGATATTTGCGGCTGCCCCATTCACCGTAGGGACCGGGCCACATGTTATAGCCCGCCTTGGACGAGATGATCATTTCATCGCGGTAGCCTCTAAAATCCGTCTTCAGAATTTCGCCGAAGGCAGTTTCGGCGCTGCCGGGTGGTGGGCCGTAATTATTGGCCAAATCGAAATGGGTAATACCGAGGTCAAAGGCGCGGCGGCAAATGGCCTGTTTGGTCTGGTGCGGTGTGTCGTTGCCGAAATTGTGCCACAGCCCGAGAGAGATCGCCGGCAGCTTCAGGCCAGTCTTTCCGCAATGATTGTATTTCATGGATGTATATCGGTTTTCGGCCGGTTGCCAAACCATGGGTCTTCCTCCACTTGCTGATGAATGGTTGCCGGAGAAGCCGGCAAACCTTTGAAAGATGAGGGCAGGCGCAACGTTGCCTGCCGTTCCGCTAAGGATGGTTAAGCCTTTCGCCGCGTGGTTTCAATGCGAGGATTGGCAGGTATAAAGATCGAAGATACGGAACTGCGGCTGCCCGCTGCCCGCCTTCGGGGTGAAGATGATCCGGCGTGTTTCGCCCGCTGCGAGATCGAACAGATTGTCGGAATAACGCCCGGGCTGATCGGCCTCCAGCATGACGAAGAGGGCAAGACCGGCTGCGGTGACATCGATTTCGAGCTGGCCGTTTTTCAATGTGGCGGTGGAGAACGTCAGCCCAGCGGGCTGGAGCTCCAGAGACTTGTAGGTGTCGCGCACATGATGGCCTTCGCCTGTCATGCCGTTGGATGCTATGAAGTTCCAGGCAAGAATGGAGCCATCAGGCAGGCTGTCCATGTCGATTTCGGTCAGCGTCGCCGCCTTGTCCGTACCGCACGTGCCGTTGGCAGATTTCAGCGGCACGCGGTTACCCTCCATCGTGAGGGCGACAATATTCATGTCGATCTCGACATCTTCCGCGGTGTCGTTGACCATGGAGAAACTTAATCGGCGTCCGTCTTCCGAGGGAATGGCGGAAACCGAGACCGGTTGGAAGAAACGGCGGGCAGCATAGTGCAGCGCCTTCCAGCCGCCGCCGTAATCCAGGCTCGACCATGAGGCAACCGGCCAAGTATCGTTGAGCTGCCAGTAGAGCGTTCCCATGCAATGGGGTTTCAGCGAGCGCCAGTAGTCGACCGCGGTTCGGATGGCCAGCGCCTGCTGTACCTGGCTCAGATACACGAAATTTTCGAAATCCTTCGGAAAGCGGAAATAGCGGAACATGGTGCCAGCGATGCGCTCATTGCCGCCGACATTCTTCTGGTGCAGTTCGATCACCGGGGAGGCGATGTTCATGTCTTTCTCTTCCGCATAGGTGCGGATGACAGGCATGGAAGTGTAGGACTGAAAACCGAATTCGGAGCAGAAGCGCGGCTTGACCGAGCGGTAATTGTCGAACGATTTGTTTTCGTGCCAGACGGACCAGTAATGCATGTCGCCGGAACCATCCGCATGCCAGGCATCACCATAATCGAGGTAGCCTGAAGCCGGGCTGGAGGGCCACCAGAGTGCTTCGGGGGCGGCTTTTTTCAGCGCCTTTTCGATGGTGCGGTTGAGGCGGTCGTAAGCCACGAGATAACGGTCGCGGTTGTTGCGGGGCTCCTCGAACCAGGTGAGGGCACCCACCAATTCGTTGTCGCCGCACCAGAGCGCGATGGACGGATGGGAGGACAGGCGTTTTACCTGATAGTCGACCTCGTGTTCGACATTGTCGAGAAAGTCTTCGCTGCAGGGGTAAAGGTTGCAGGCGAACATGAAATCCTGCCAGACCAGAAGACCGAGACGGTCACAGAGATCGTAGAACCAGTCTTCCTCGTAAAACCCGCCGCCCCAGACGCGGATCGTGTTCATATTGGCCTCGACGGCCGAACATAGAAGGTCTTCGGTTTTTTCGCGGCTGGTCAGCGAATAAAGCGCATCGGATGGAATCCAGTTCGCGCCACGGCAGAAGATTTCTCGGCCGTTGATGCGGAAGGCAAATCGGCTACCGGCCTCATCCTTGTCCGTCAGAAGTTCAATGGTCCTGAAGCCGATCCTGCGGGTGACGGTTTCATCCGGCAACTCCACCGCCAACGTGTAGAGCGTCTGTTCCCCGCTGCCCGCCGGCCACCAGAGCGCGGGGTCTTCCACGAAGAAAACGTGGCGCACCACCGTCTCACCCGCACCCACGCCGCAATCAAGCCGCAGCCTTTCATCGTTGAGGGAAAGGTAGAGCGGAAGGCTGGCCGGACCTTCGGCAAACAGCGTGATTGCCACATGCAGCTCGACGCCGCCCTCGACATGATGTTGTGAGGTGACGACGTGTTCGACCCGTGCCGTATCGAGGCGCTTCAGCAGGATTTTGCCGTAAAGGCCGAGCGGAGCAATCGCGATATTCCAGTCCCAGCCGAAATGGCACTGTGGCTTGCGCAACATGTTGCCGTTGGCAATCGGCGAGTTGCCCTCATGATAGGGAATGTAAAAAGGTTGCCGCGCCTGCCGTTCCGCCCCGGCTGCGATGTTGGAGTGGAAATGGATACGAATGGTGTTTTCACCGGGCCGCACGGCGCGAGACACATCGGGACGGTAACGTCGGAAGCAATTGTCCGAACTCAAGACCGGGACATCGTTGACGAAGACGATCGCGACGGTATCGAGATAATCGATATCGAGATACCAGCTGGCATCAGCGTCATCGAGGATGAAGGTCCGCTCTATGATCCAGTCCCGATGCGCGACCCATTGCACCGCATTTTCATTGGCACCATGATAGGGGTCTGGAATGATGCCCGCGTTTTTGAGTGCGCTGTGAACGTCTCCCGGCACGGTAAGGTCGGTCGTGTAGTCTCCTTCCACCGAGGTCAGGCGCCAGAGCCCGGCCAGATCGATGACGGTTTCGGGCGTGGAGGAAGAAATCATGATGGGACCCTGCATGGACGAATTCAAATAGGATAAGCTGGCCATTATGACGCAGGCTTGTGTCGGAATCTGGGGAAGATGCATGCCCGCCAGCCAGCCGTTATCCAGCTCGCTCAGCTCGGCAATCTCCTCCCTCCGGCAACGTTACCGTAAAACAATCGTTCCGTCATGTCTTCGGAGTGAAACTTCATGCGCGAAAAATGCCCGTTGGTACTATTGGAAAACCACGGGTACGGATGCCTTGATATCTATTGACCTTTGTTTATAAATATCAATTAATTATTGATACTAATTAATCTAGTTTCTTGGCATTGTTTCTCTCTTGAGCGGAAGTTTCGCGAGCGCTTAAGGCCGGTAATCCGGAATAAGTCTGTTCGATATTTTTCACGCCCTACATCGTTATAGCCAAAGGCCCGAAGATCGGATCGGGTGTGACGACGACCGGCGACGTTTGCCTTTGCAAGAAACAAAAAGCTATCTATGATTATTGTTCTGCAAAGCGTGGCGAAATGACATGAACGATACTGGTAATTCCGGCAGGGACGAAGCGAAAGCGACAACGGGCGAGCGCCCGACCTTGAAGACCATCGCCTACATGACGGGTCTTGGCATCACCACCGTGTCACGCGCGCTTAAGGATGCGCCTGACATCGGCGCAGAAACCAAGGAGCGCGTGCGGCTGATTGCCCAGCAGATCGGTTACCAGCCGAACCGAGCTGGTGTGCGCCTTCGCACCGGCAAGACCAATGTGATCGCGCTGGTGCTGAGCGTCGACGAGGAATTGATGGGCTTCACCAGCCAGATGGTATTCGGCATCACCGAGGTTCTTGCGACGACGCAATATCACCTCGTCGTTACCCCTCATACCCACGCCAAGGATTCCATGGTGCCGATCCGCTACATTCTCGAAACCGGTTCGGCGGACGGGGTGATTATCTCTAAAATCGAGCCGAACGATCCGCGCGTCCGTTTTATGACGGAGCGCAAAATGCCCTTCGTTACCCATGGGCGGTCCGACATGGGCATTGAGCACGCCTATCACGATTTCGATAACGAGGCTTATGCCTATGAGGCCGTAGAGCGGCTGGCGCAATGTGGGCGAAAGAGGATCGCCATCATCGTGCCGCCATCGCGGTTTGCGTTCCACGACCACGCCCGCAAGGGGTTCACCCGCGGTATCAGGGATTTCGGCGTTTCCGAATTCCCGTTGGATGCCATCACCATCGAGACGCCGCTCGACAAGATCCGCGATTTCGGCAAGCGCCTGATGCAATCAGACGATCGCCCTGACGGCATTGTCTCCATCAGCGGCAGCAGCACGATTGCGCTTGTGGCGGGGTTTGAGGCAGCCGGTGTCAGGATCGGCAAGGATATCGATATCGTGTCGAAACAATCCGCCGAATTCCTGAACTGGATCCAGCCGCAAATCCACACAGTCAACGAGGACATCAAGCTTGCGGGCAGGGAGCTTGCCAAGGCTCTGCTGGCACGCATCAACGGTGCGCCGCCAGAAACGCTGCAAAGCATCAGCCGCCCGGTCTGGTCCTCAATGGCGCCGAAGCCTTGATAGAAGGAACGCCTGTCCGGATCAGGACAGGCAATCCTTCAGCGAGCCGGCGATGCCGCGCATCATCTTGAAGTATAGATCGGGACCCGGTTCAAGCGTGGCCGCTTCGGGATCGAGCGTCGCAGACTTTGCCGCCGTGCCTTCGGTTATGACGGAGATCAGTTTCGGCTCGAATTGCGGTTCGGCAAAAACGCAGGTCGCGCCAAGTTGGCGAACCTTTTCCTGCATCTCCCTGACGCGATCGGCACCGGGCAGGGTTTCGGGGCTGACGGTGATAGATCCCGCCGTTTTTACGCCATAGCGATGCTCGAAATATTGATAGGCATCGTGGAAGACGATGAAAGGCTTGTCCTTCACAGGCTTGACCGTTTCCGCAATTTCGCTGTCGAGCGCATCGAGATCGTCGATCAGTTTTTTCGTATTGGCCTGATAGGTTTCCGCATTGCCGGCATCGGCGGCAATCAGCGCGGTTTCTATCGTCTGGGCCATGGCCTTGGCGTTGGCCGGATCGAGCCACAGATGAGTGTCGTACGCGCCGTGTTCATGGTCGCCGTCATCGTGCGCATGATCATGAGCATGAGCGTCTTCGCTGTCCGCATGGCCGGCATGTTCTCCATGGGCCTCTTCGCCATCGTCATGCGCCTCGAAAGGGCCGCCTTCGCGGAAGGGAAGCTTTGCCAGCCCCTTGGCATCTTCCAGTTCGACCACTGTTGCCTTGCTGGTCAACGCCTCCAGCGGCTTCTGCAGAAATGCCTCCAGTCCAGGCCCGACCCAGAAGACCAGATCGGCCTTTTCCAGCGTGCGGGCATTGGAAGGCCGCAGATTATAGGTATGCGGTGAGGCTGCGCCGTCTACAATGAGTTGCGGTTCGCCCACGCCACGCATGATTGCCGCGACGAGGGAATGGACAGGCTTGATCGAGACCACGACATTTGGGGCGGCGGTGGCGCCGGAGGCGGCCGCCGCTATTGCTACCGATGCCATGAGCGGGATCACGAACGATCTCATGAAATGCACTCCACTTGAAGAAGTATAGTTATGTTATTACATTTATTGCGTAACTCTATAACGTATGCGATAGCGGTAAGCAACATCGCCGATCGGACAATCCCATGCTTCATTCCGCCCATGAGGGCAAAGAGATACTGGTGTCACTTTCCAATGCCGGCGTGCAGCGCAACGGTCGCTGGCTCGTGCGCGGCGTGGAGTTTTCCGTCAGCAAGGGTGAGATCGTCACGTTGATCGGGCCGAACGGTTCGGGCAAATCAACCAGCGCGAAAATGGCGATCGGTGTCTTGAAGCCGAGCGAGGGCGCGGTATCGCGCATTGCCGGTCTGAGGGTCGGGTATGTGCCGCAGAAGCTTTCGGTCGACTGGACCATGCCGCTGTCTGTGCGCCGGTTGATGACGCTGACCGGGCCGCTTCCCGCGCGCGAAATCGACGCCGCGCTGAACGCCACGGGTATCGCGCATCTGGCAGACGCGGAGGTGCAGCATCTTTCTGGCGGAGAGTTCCAGCGGGCGCTTCTTGCCCGCGCCATTGCGCGCAAGCCCGATCTGCTGGTTCTCGATGAGCCCGTGCAGGGCGTTGATTTCTCCGGGGAGATCGCGCTTTATGATTTGATAAAAAATATCAGGAATTCAAACAATTGCGGAATTCTGTTAATCTCGCATGACCTGCATGTGGTCATGGCGGAAACCGATACCGTAATATGCCTGAACGGTCATGTCTGCTGCCGGGGAACGCCGCAGGCGGTGAGCCAGAGCCCGGAATATATGCGACTTTTCGGTGGGTCGGCCGCCAAGGCGCTTGCCGTTTACAGCCACCATCACGACCACACCCATCTGCCCGATGGCCGGGTGCAGCACGCGGATGGTTCGGTGACCGAACATTGCCACCCCGATGATGGCCATCATCATGCGCATGAGCAGCATCACGACCATAATCATGACCACGGGGACTGCGGCTGCGGCCACGAGCATGACGGACACGCCACTTCAAGCCACCAGCAGGGAGAGCGGCATGTTTGACGATTTCTTCGTTCGCGCCATGATCGCCGGCATCGGTGTTGCGCTCACCGCCGGGCCTCTTGGCTGCTTCGTTGTGTGGCGGCGCATGGCCTATTTCGGCGATACGATGGCCCATTCGGCACTGCTTGGCGTTGCGCTGTCGCTGCTGTTGCAGATCAACCTCATCGTCAGCGTCTTTCTTGTAGCCTCGGCGGTTTCGATCCTGCTGATTTTTCTGCAACGGCGGCAGGCGCTTTCCGCCGATGCGCTCCTCGGCATACTCTCTCATTCGGCGCTGGCGATCGGCCTCGTCATTGTTGCCTTCATGAGCTGGGTGCGCATCGATCTCGTCTCCTTCCTGTTCGGGGATATTCTGGCCGTTACCCGCAGCGATATCGCGCTGATCTGGGGCGGCGGGCTGGT
The DNA here is from genome assembly GCF_000381165.1 of Agrobacterium sp. 10MFCol1.1. Taxonomy (NCBI): domain Bacteria; kingdom Pseudomonadati; phylum Pseudomonadota; class Alphaproteobacteria; order Hyphomicrobiales; family Rhizobiaceae; genus Agrobacterium; species Agrobacterium sp. 10MFCol1.1. The sequence goes on from NZ_KB906078.1 coordinate 263,411, forward strand.
GGTGCTGGTTTCCATGGTGTTCCTGTGGCGATCTCTGCTGGCCTCCACAGTCAATACCGAGTTGGCCGAGGCCGAGGGGTTGAACCCGGAACGCGCCAAGCTCATCTTCACGCTGTTGATGGCGCTGGTGATTGCCATCGCCATGAAGGTGGTCGGCATCATGTTGATCACATCGCTGCTCATCATACCGGCGGCGACAGCCAGACGTTTTTCTTCCACGCCTGAGGTGATGGCTGTGGTCGCGTCTCTGATCGGAGCGGTTGCCGTCGTTGGCGGCCTGTTCGGATCGCTGAGTTACGACACGCCATCAGGGCCGTCCATCGTGGTTGCCGCCGTGATCCTGTTCGTTGTAAGCCTGTTGCCGGCACCGGGTTTTTCCCGCTCCGCAGATGAAGGAGGCAAGTCATGAATGCGCAGAACCTTACCAAAAACCAGTCGCTGGTCATGAATGCCCTGTCGAATGCGCATGCGCCGCTCAGCGCCTATGTGATCCTCGACAAGCTGCGCGACGATGGTTTTCGCGCGCCGCTGCAGGTCTACCGGGCGTTGGAAAAGCTGGTGGAATATGGTCTCGTGCACCGGCTTGAAAGTCTCAACGCCTTTGTTGCCTGCACCCATACGCAAGCCGAATGCTGCTCGCATCACCATGGCACCGTCGCCTTTGCCATTTGCGAATCCTGCGGCCAGGTGAACGAGTTCCACGATCACGAGATCGACCATCGCCTCGAGCGCTGGGTCAAGGACAGCAGGTTCAAAGCGGAAAAGACCACTATCGAAATTCGTGGTCTGTGTGCCGCCTGCGCGGGGTAACTCCGTTTGGCGACAGCGGGCGTTCTTGCCCGCCATCCGTCATTCTTCGATGACTTCCAGATCCTTCGAAAAACGCTTCCAGTTTTCGATGTAATTTTCCGCCGAGCGGCGGATGCTGGCGACGGCCTCGTCATCCAGCGTTCGGACGGCACGCGCCGGCGATCCGACGATCAGGGAATTGTCGGGAAACTCCTTGCCCTCCGTCACCAGCGCATTGGCGCCGACCAGGCAGTTGCGGCCGATCTTTGCGCCGTTCAGGATCGTTGCGCCCATGCCGACGAGCGAATTGTCGCCGATGGTGCAGCCGTGGATGATGGCGTGGTGGCCGATAGTGCACATTTCGCCGATCGTGGCGGCAAAACCGAGATCGCTGTGCACCATCACGCCGTCCTGAATATTGGTGCCGCGACCGATGCTGATTGGATCATTATCGCCGCGCAGCGTCGCGCCGAACCAGATGCCGACATCCTCGGCAAGTATCACCGAGCCAATGACATTCGCATCGGGTGCGACCCAGTAGCGATCCGTGGCGGGGGTCTGCGGCACCCGATCTGCGAGGCGATAAAGCGGCATGGCGGTTCTCTCCCTTTGGATTATGCGCCGATAGCGATCAGGCGACCGTTACGGACAGAGTGCCGACACCGTCTACACCACACTCGATCCGATCGCCGCGCACGATAGGGCCGACGCCCGCGGGCGTGCCGGTCATGATGACATCGCCAGCGGCAAGCGTGAACAGCTTGGAAAGCTCGGCAATCACTTCCGGCACTTTCCAGATCATCTGCGCCAGATCGCCTGTCTGCTTGCGCTCACCATTGACATTGAGCCAGATCGCACCGGTCGACGGATGGCCGATCTTGTCTGCGGGAACGATGGCGGAGACCGGCGCGGAATATTCGAACGCTTTTGCGCCCTCCCACGAGCGTCCCATCTTCTTCAAACCATCCTGAAGGTCGCGGCGTGTCATATCGATGCCAACCGCGTAACCCCAGACGTGGCCCAGCGCATCGCCTGCCAGAATATCCGCACCGCCGCTTTTCAACACCACGACGCATTCGACTTCGTAATGCACGTTCGACGACAGCGAAGGGTAGGGGAAATCCTGACCCGCAGGCAGAAGGTTGTCCGGATTTTTCTGGAAATAAAACGGCGGTTCCCTTGAAGGATCGTGGCCCATCTCGATGGCGTGATCGGCATAATTGCGGCCGACACAATAGACCCGCCGCACGGGGAACATCTCGTTTGTGCCCTCTACGGGCAGAAGAACGGGTTCTGGAACTGGAATGACGGTGGCGGCCATGGGATTTCCTGTCGTCTTTTTTAGAACTGCAAGTCTTGTCCCCCGATTCCTGGGCGATTTCCAGTTCAAAATGACCGCAGCCGTAAAGAGGTAGTTCCGGTATAGACAAGCGCTTGCAAACGGCGAAAAAATCTTAGCCTTGGCACCCGATGATCGAATTTGCTCAGTGAAAATAGCAGCTCTTACAGGTCTCTCGATTCGGCGGTTACGAGGTGTGAAATTTAGGCTCGCGTCGAGGCTGCAGTAAGGTGGGCTCAAGATGAGACTTGAAGGAGGGGTAGGGCTCGCGTTTTAAGTGTTCAAAAAAGTAAGGTCTCCCAAATTGGGGAGACCTTCGCAAACGCGAGTTACGCAGCTTTCTTGGCGGCGGACGTCTTATTGATGGCCGTCACCGCAAGGTTAGTCAGCTTGTTGTTCGTCGCTTTCTCCTGGTCGAGGATTTCGCTCAGAATTTTGTGGGCTTCATCGTGGCCGAGATCCTTCGCCCATTCGCGGAGCGAACCGTAGCGAGCGATCTCGTAGTGCTCGACTGCCTGGCAGGCCGCCAAGAGGCCAGCGTCGAGCGCAGTTCCTTCTGCCTCCTCCATGAGACCTTCGGCCTCCTTGATCAAGCCCTCAATGGCGTCGCACTTTTCCCCGGAGGCTTTCTTGCCAATGGATTTAAAGACCTGGTCAAGCTTCTTGATCTGATCCCTGGTCTCTGCAAGGTGATCTTCGGCGGCCTTCTTTAGTTCGGCACTTTTGGCTGCCTTCGCGACTTTGGGCAACGCTTTCGTTATGGCGTTCTCCGCGTAGTAGACGTCCTGCAATGTGTGCTCGAAAATGTCCGCAAGTGTTTTCATGGGATTCCTCCGGTTTGTTGATTACCATTTAGACAATGCGCAGTTGCGGGCTTAGTTCCCTTCCCGTCACCACCTGGTAGCCGAAACACAAAGACAATCACATATTCGCGCCCGACCTCCTTGTCAGACGAATTCCCGGCTGGCCGACCGAACTTAATCTTCTTTTGCGGCAGGAGCAGGTGGGTACCGCCAGCGACCAGACGATCGTTCAGAGGCCGAGTTCTCCGCCCTGATATATGTGCGAGTTTGCAAGACGATCCTCGGAAAACTCAATCGTTGATCATCGCTTGGTCGGTAGCGTACCCCGTCAGAAAAGCCAGCGGCAAAAAAAAGACCCGAGACCTTCTCGAAATGGGGCAATGGCCAGTTTCTCTACTCAACCTCTATCTTCAATTTGTGAATCGCAAGTCCAAGCGGACGCGTATCCTCACTTGATGGCTTCAGGGAATGTGGAGATGTAAAAAACTCGGGTCTAAATTCGAAGAAGATAGTCGGGGGAGATTCATCATTCTGGTCCCTTCGCAGCAAGTGTAAAGGAATGATCAATTCCCGATCGCCACGTTTATTTTTGGATGTAAATTTCCACTCGGCAATATTGGTACCATCGACCAGAACGGCAACAGTCTGCTCTATCTGTCTGCCAAGTAAGAGAGCATCGACATCAAATATCAGTCTAATGGCTGTTTCCGGTACGAATGGAATTATCAAGGACATCGTATGGCGATCGCCCAGGCCCCAGACACCCCAGTCTTCAACTTCAGCCCATCCGTCTTTCAAATAAGTTTTTAAAACTCGGGGGGGAACCCAGGATCCTACCGACAAATCATGAAGTCGCTTAATTCGCCAATTGTTGAATTTATCGGAAGATGCCCGTGCCTTTCGCACTATCGCACTGCCGCCGCTGTCCGCTAATGGTATCAAGCATTCAGGCTTGTCTGAAAAGAACTCGTCAGCTGCATTCTCGGCGCCATCCCAGTGCAAGCTCGAATAATCATGGACAACGATAAACCCACCTTCGACCATTCTTGGGTAGAAATAGTTCAGCGCACTCATCATCGGATTGTAAAGGTCGCAATCAAGATGAACGACGGAAAACGTTAGGTTGTCCGGAATTTGCGTAGCCGACTCTGGAAAATACCCTTTTACGTAGACGACATTGTCCTCGCCAACAAATTCCCGCACCTTTTCAAGACTGGTATCGGAAAACTGCAAAGGGATCGATGAATCAATGCCCTGGATATCTTTCGGATCGAAGCCTTCGAACGTATCAAACAGATATGCAGTACGCCCCAGCGCCCTTGCGAAATTCGCCAATATATAAGATGTGTTTCCCTTATATACTCCAAGTTCAGCGATATCACCCGATATATTTTCTTTTTTAATTTGATCATATATGAGGCAAAACGTGAAGAAGCGGTTCATGTCACGTTTATGATGCTCTTCATTGTGAGTAAAGCCGCTCGACAATGCTTTGGGATCGAGCTGATACTCTATCTTTTTGTACCTGTGAAGATTTACGGAATAGCGATGTGGAACAGTTGAGTAAAAATCAGTCGGCCATGATTTTTCAAGCTCCGCCTCACGAGAACTTTGAAACAAACTTTTCAAAAATTTCGAACCAAAACTCATCCGCGCCCCACAAAAATTAATATTACGTCGATCAGAGAATACTGGTCAGGCGATTATATAATTTCTCATTTCGGAACCGAACTTCGGTCCGACTCTATGAGCCCGAAAAGTAATCTCCATTAAGAATTGGACGACGCCCGCGCTGCTTGGCGTATTGGTACGTGTTTAGTGCCGTCTACGACCACTAATGCGCGACCTTGGGAATTGTTCCCAGAACGAGCTGAGGCTCGTCACGAGCGGCACCATCGCCCACAATTTTTGACCTAGCGATCGCTCGCATCGGATAGTGTTAAGCGATCCGAATTCAACCGTTCAAGCCCACCAGCCTCATCGATTTCGCTCTAGATAAACCGTATATGCTTCAGCGTTAGGGTTCTGGTCGAATTTCTTCGCTTTGTTAAAAACTACACGCTTGCCTTTTTTTCAAAGGATCTGCGCGGTATAATCAATCGAGACGTCTATTATCTTCTTGCCGTGATAGTGACCAAGAGTCATGAACATTGGTGCTGCTCGATGAAAAACTATCACAGAATTTTACCCTAGTAAGCGAGCGTAAATAGTTGAATTTCTACAAAAAAGCGGTGACATCAGGGTCTCGCATCTTTGCCGTGGCCCCGATGATCGACTGGACCGATACGAGGTGCAGATTTCTGCACCGGCAATTGTCGAAGCGTGCGCTGCTTTATACGGAAATGATCGTTGCCGACGCCATCATCCATGGCCAGCGCGACAGGTTGCTCAACTATCACACTCAGGAACATCCGGTCGCATTGCAACTCGGTGGGTCGGATCCGGTCAAGCTTTCGGAGGCGGTGCGGATCGCCGGCGATTATGGCTATGACGAGATCAACCTTAATGTCGGCTGTCCTTCGGACCGGGTGCAATCCGGCACTTTCGGCGCATGTCTGATGCGCGAGCCAGAGATTGTCGCGCAATGCGTGGCGGCAATGAAGGCTGTTGCGAAGGTGCCGGTCACGGTCAAATGCCGCATCGGCGTGGACGATCAGGAGCCGGAAGCCGTGCTGCCGGATTTTCTTTCGCGGGTTGTGGCGGCGGGCGCGGATGCGGTCTGGATCCATGCGCGCAAGGCTTGGCTGCAAGGGCTTTCGCCGAAGGAAAACCGTGAGGTGCCGCCGCTCGATTATGATCTCGTCTATCGCATGAAGCGGGAAAATCCTGACATCTTCATCGGCATCAACGGCGGTATCTCCGATCTCGATCAGGCAAGCCTCCATCTGCACCATATGGACGGCGTGATGCTTGGCCGTGCGGCCTATCACAATACGTCCATCCTTGCCGATGTCGACCATCGCATTTATGGCGAAGAGGCCCGGCAAGCTGACTGGATGGGGCTGCGTGATGCGATGATAGCCTACGCCGCCGACTACATCGCCGCCGGCGGGCGCCTCAACCACGTTACCCGCCACATGGTCGGCCTGTTTCAGGGCATGCCCGGCGCGCGCCGTTTCCGGCAAATCCTTTCAAGCGACGCCACACGGCCGGGCGCTGGAACCGAGGTGATCGAGGCGGCGTTCGCGGCAGTCGATTTCAACCCGGCGAAAGAAATGGCTGGCTGAGCCAGTCAGATCAATTTCTGCAATACCTGTGCGCCGTTTGGTGCATTGACCTTGCCGCCGGTGATGAAGAAAGCGAAGACATCGCGAGGGGTCTTATCGACTTTTCTATCGGGAGCGATCAGCGGCAGGTCATCCGGAACACCGCCCGCCGCATAGGTCTTGACCCGTTTTGCCCAATGGTCAATCTCGGCCTTCGGATAACAGGTCTCGATATCGTCTTCGCCCTTTTGCAGGCGGCAATAGACGAAATCGGCAGTTACGTCAGGCAGCATCGGATAATCGTGATGGTCGGCGCAGACGACCGCGACCTTGTGTTTGGCGAGAAGATCGATGAATTCCGGCACCTGAAATGTCGGGTTTCGCACTTCGACCACGTGGCGAAGGCTAATGCCGTCCTGTTTTTCGGGCAGCAATGCCAGAAACGCCCCGAAATCCTCGGCGTCGAATTTTTTAGTCGGCGCGAATTGCCAGAGAATCGGGCCGAGATGGTGGCCGAGCTCCGTCAGTCCCTGCGTCAGGAACTTCGTCATGGATTCACCCGCCTCGGCCAGCACCTTGCGGTTGGTGACGAAGCGGCTTGCCTTCAGGGAGAAAACGAAATCCTCAGGCACGTCCGCCGCCCATTTGGCGAAGGTCTCGGGTTTCTGGCTGCTATAATAGGTGCCGTTCACCTCGATCGCCGTCAATTGCCGGCTAGCATGTTCCAGCTGGCGTTTCTTCGGCAGTTTTTCCGGATAAAACGTGCCTTCCCACGGCTCGAAAGTCCAGCCGCCGATACCGGTGCGGATCGTGCCTGATGTCGACATATACTGTTCCTCCTCGGGCTATCGGCCTTACGTACCCTTGCTGCGAAAGGTGCGGATTACTCCGCAGCCTCGCGTTTTCCGGCTGGCCGGCGTTCCAGAAGTTCCTTCAGGAAATGGCCGGTATAGGAGCGCTCGTTCTTGACGATGTCTTCCGGCGTTCCGGTTGCCACCACTTCGCCGCCGCCCGTGCCGCCTTCGGGGCCAATATCGATGATCCAGTCGGCCGTCTTGATGACTTCGAGATTGTGCTCGATTACCACGACGGAATTGCCCTGATCCACCAGCGCCTGCAGCATTTCCAAAAGCTTGTTGACGTCGTGGAAATGGAGACCCGTCGTCGGCTCATCAAGGATGTAAAGCGTGCGGCCGGTGGAGCGTTTCGACAGTTCCTTGGCGAGCTTGACGCGCTGCGCCTCGCCGCCGGAGAGCGTATTGGCCTGCTGGCCGACCTTGATGTAACCGAGACCGACATCGAACAACGCTTGCAGCTTGTCACGCACGGCCGGAACGGCGGCGAAGAATTCAACGCCTTCTTCCACCGTCATATCAAGCACGTCGGCAATGGACTTGCCCTTGAAGGTCACATCCAGCGTCTCGCGATTATAACGTTTCCCGTGGCAGACGTCGCAGGTGACATAGACATCAGGCAGGAAGTGCATCTCGATCTTGATGACGCCGTCGCCCTGGCAGGCTTCGCAGCGGCCGCCCTTGACGTTGAAGGAGAAACGGCCAGGTGCATAACCGCGCGCCTTCGCCTCCGGCAGACCGGCGAACCAGTCACGGATCGGCGTGAATGCGCCGGTGTAGGTGGCGGGGTTTGATCGTGGCGTGCGGCCGATTGGCGACTGGTCGATATCGATCACCTTGTCGATGAATTCGAAACCATCGATGCGGTCATGCTCGGCCGGAATTTCGCGCGCGCCCATCACCCGGCGTGCTGCCGACTTATAGAGCGTCTCGATCAGGAAGGTGGATTTGCCACCACCCGACACGCCGGTAACGGCGGTGAAAACGCCAAGGGGAACGGCCGCAGTCACATTCTTCAGGTTGTTGCCGCGTGCGCCAAAAACCTTGATTTCGCGGCCCTTTTTCGGCTTGCGGCGTTCTGCCGGCACGGCGACGCCAAGTTCGCCGGATAGATATTTGCCGGTCAGCGATTTCGGATTGGCCATCACCTCCTGCGGCGTGCCTTCGGCGATGACCTGACCGCCGTGAATGCCGGCGGCGGGGCCGATATCGACAACGTAATCCGCCGTCAGAATGGCATCCTCGTCGTGTTCGACCACAATCACCGTATTGCCGATATCACGCAGATGTTTCAGCGTATCGAGCAGACGGGCATTGTCACGCTGATGCAGGCCGATGGACGGCTCATCCAGAACATAGAGAACGCCGGTGAGGCCGGAGCCGATCTGCGAAGCAAGCCGGATGCGCTGGCTTTCTCCGCCGGAAAGCGTGCCGGAATTGCGTGACAGGCTGAGATAATCCAGCCCGACATCGTTGAGGAATCGCAGACGTTCGCGGATTTCCTTGAGGATGCGAACCGCGATCTCGTTCTGTTTGGCGTTCAGATTTTCCGGCAGCGTCTCGAACCAGTCGCGTGCCATACGGATCGACATCTGGGTGACTTCGCCGATGTGCATCCTGTTGATCTTGACGGCGAGCGCTTCCGGCTTCAGGCGATAGCCGGCGCAGGCCGGGCAGGGGGCTGCCGACATATAACGCTCGATTTCCTCGCGCGCCCAGGCGCTGTCGGTCTCTTTCCAGCGACGCTCCAGATTGGGAACGATGCCTTCGAAATTCTTCACCGTCTTGTAGGAGCGCGCGCCGTCCTGATAGTTGAACTCGATCTTGTCGTCAGTGCCCTGAAGAATGGCGTGCTGCGCCTCTTTAGAAAGGTCCGTCCATTTGCTCGACAGCTTGAAACCGAAGGCCTTGCCCAGCGCCTCCAGCGTCTGGTTGTAATAGGGGGAAGACGATTTGGCCCAGGGGGCGATCGCGCCATCCCGCAGGGTGCGTGCAGGTTCGGGCACGATCAGGTTTTCGTCCACCTTCTGCTGCGAGCCGAGACCGTCACAGGTGGGGCAGGCGCCGAAGGGATTGTTGAAGGAGAAAAGCCGGGGCTCGATTTCCGGGATGGTGAAGCCGGAGACCGGGCAGGCGAATTTTTCCGAAAACAGCATACGCTCGTGGGTCTCATTGAGCGATTTGTTTGCGGAGCCGCCAGCCGAGGTTTCTTCCGGCGGCAGGGGCTTGTCGGCAAATTCGGCCACTGCCAACCCGTCGGCAAGCTTGAGGCAGGTCTCGAGACTGTCGGCAAGGCGTGCTGCCATATCCGGGCGCACGACGGCGCGGTCCACCACCACATCGATATCGTGTTTGTACTTCTTGTCGAGGACGGGAACGTCAGCGATTTCGTAGAACTGGCCATCCACCTTGACGCGCTGGAAGCCCTTCTTCATCAGCTCGGCGAGTTCCTTTTTATATTCGCCTTTGCGGCCGCGCACGATCGGCGCGAGAATATAAAGGCGCGTGCCTTCCTCGAAGGCAAGGATACGGTCGACCATCTGGCTGACCGTCTGGCTTTCGATCGGCAGGCCCGTCGCCGGCGAGTAGGGCACACCAACACGCGCAAACAGCAAGCGCATATAGTCGTAGATTTCCGTGACCGTGCCGACCGTGGAGCGCGGGTTCTTCGAGGTGGTTTTCTGCTCGATGGAAATCGCCGGAGAAAGCCCCTCGATGCGGTCTACATCCGGCTTCTGCATCATTTCGAGGAACTGGCGCGCATAGGCCGAGAGGCTCTCGACATAACGGCGCTGGCCCTCGGCATAGATTGTGTCGAAGGCGAGCGACGACTTGCCCGAGCCGGAGAGCCCGGTCATGACGATCAGCTTATTGCGCGGTAGATCCAGATCGATACCCTTGAGGTTATGCTCACGGGCACCACGGATGGAAATCGTCTTCAGTTCACTCATGATAAAGCTCGGACAAAATTAACAGGCCTGATGGCGGCGCGTCCTTATGTAGTGACGCAACCGGACGTGTCGAGGTTTATTCCCTATCGATCGATGGCTTTTCGGCTCACTTGACTCGAATTTCGTGATTTAATAGAACAAAAAAGGAACAAATTGCAAGTGCGAATATACTCTCTGAGAAAGTCGGGATTATTCGCTGTGGATTGTTCCCCGTTGCGGTGCCCTTTGCGGGCGGCGATGGTTATTGTGTGCGGGATTTTTTGAAATGCAATTGCCGGTCACGATGGCTGGCGGACAGGATGACGAGATGGCTGGTAGCGTAAACAAGGTAATTCTGATTGGGAACGTTGGCGCCGATCCCGAAATTCGCCGGACGCAGGACGGCCGTCCGATCGCCAATCTGCGCATCGCCACCTCAGAGACGTGGCGGGACCGCAACAGCGGCGAGCGCAAGGAAAAGACAGAATGGCACACGGTCGTCGTTTTCAACGAAGGCCTGTGCAAGGTTGTCGAACAATATGTGAAAAAGGGCGCCAAGCTCTATATCGAAGGCCAGCTGCAGACGCGCAAGTGGCAGGACCAGACCGGTAACGACCGTTACTCAACCGAAGTGGTACTGCAGGGCTTCAACTCCACGCTGACGATGCTCGACGGTCGCGGCGAAGGTGGCGGCGGCAGCCGCAGCGGTGGCGACATCGGCGGTGGAGATTATGGCAGCGGCGGCGGTAACTACGGTGGCGGTTACGACCAGCAGCCGGCGGCCCGCGGCGGTGCCTCGCGTGGCGGCAGCCAGCCTTCCGGCGGCTTCTCCAGTGACATGGACGACGATATCCCGTTCTGATCGGGACCGTGATTGACGGGGCGGGGGCCGGTCGAACCGGTTGCCCGCTTCAAGGTCGCGACGACCTATGCCGCGGCTTTGTCCGCCAGCATCGCAACCATGACATCGGACTGCGAAAGAATACCCACCATTTTGCCGTTGGCGTCGATCACCGGCAGGTAATGCAGGCCTTCCTCCGCAAAGCGGATGATTGCTTCCTCGATCGCCGTTTCCGGCTGCACGGTTCTAACAGGCGATGTCATGATATCCTTGACGGTATCGTTGGGTGCGCTTGTGCCTGAGAGAATAAGGCGCAGGCGCTGCAGGAAACCGATGGAAGGGCGGCCGTTTCTCCAGCTAGCCTTTTCAAGAAAATCCGTCTGAGTGACGATGCCAAGGATTTCGGCCCTGTCGTTGGTCACGGGCAGAGCCTTGAAATGGCGGTTGCGCATCAGTGAATGGGCGTGGCGCAGACTATCATCCGGGGCGACGCCGACCACATCGCGCGACATGACGCTGGCGCAATCGAGATGGAGGGCGCGGCGGCGCCAGGAGCGCAATTCCGTCTTGCGCAAAATCATCTCCAGCACATAGCGATCAATATCGAGAACCTCGTCATATTCCTTCAGCACCTCGTCCAGATCGGCTGAGGAAAAGCCGATTTTCTGTATCGGAGTCGGGTCTGCCGTGCCGTGGCTGGCCTTTCCCAACCTCAGGCCGTGCGGATAGGCGCGGCCGGTGGCATTGTTATAAACGAGCGCGAGGATGAGAAGGATGAGCGAGTTTCCGGCGACCGGCCAGAGAATAAAGCCATAGCCGAGACCATGCACGGCGGGACCGCCGAGAACGGCCGTCAGCGCCACCGCGCCGCTGGGCGGGTGCAGGCAGCGCAGCGCCATCATGGCAGCAATGGCAAGGCTTATGGCAAGCGCGCTGGCAAGGAAAATATCCGGAACGAGTAGAGCCACCGTCACGCCCACGAAAGCCGACACGATGTTGCCGCAGAGGATCGACCAGGGCTGCGCAAGGGGGCTGGATGGCACGGCGAATAAAAGCACCGCCGAGGCGCCCATCGGCGCGATCATGGCGGGCAGGCTAGGGTCTAAGCGGAAAGCAAGGCTGCCCAGAAGTCCGGTCAGCGAAATGCCGACGAAGGCGCCCGCCGCAGCGCGCAGCCTTTCCCGGTTACTGACGGGAGCGGCATCCGGGATGAGGCGGCGCAGCGTGGATCGCATGGAGAGAGCTTTCTGGTGCGGAAAAAAGATGCGCGTCTTTTAACCGAGGCAGGAGCCGGATTCAAAGGGCGGATTTTTCGCAAATCCGGCCGGTTGCGGCATTTTGTTGTGAACCGATGGTCGTCAGAATGCGAAGGCCGATTTTATTCCGTCCACTACGAACTGCACGGAAAGCGCGGCAAGAAGGACGCCGAGCAGCCTTGTCAGGATCGCGCGGCCGGTATTGCCGAGAAAACGGTCCATGCGTTCCGAGACGATCAGGGTGGCGTAGACGAGGGCCATGGCGAAGGCGAGGATGAGAATAAGCACGACCATTTCGAGCGTCGTCTTCATCGTTCCCGCCAGGAGCACGGTCGCGGAAATGGCGCCAGGCCCGGCGATCAACGGCAAGGCGAGCGGAAAGACCGCCAGATTGTGCAGATGGTCCTTGGTGATGGCAATCTCCGAGGTCTTTTCCTTGCGCTCCTGGCGTTTCTCGAAAATCATCTCGAAGGAAATCCAGAACAGCAGCAGACCACCGGCGATGCGGAAGGCACCCAGCGAAATGCCGAGAAGGTTGAGGATGGTGAGACCGAACAGGGCGAAGATGGCGAGAATGCCGAAGGCGATGATCGAACCACGCAGGGCCACCTGGGCGCGCTGGTCGCGCGTCATTCCAACCGTGAGTGCGAGAAATACGGGCGCGAGACCGGGCGGATCGAGCGTGACCAGAAGTGTTGTAAGCGCGTTGATGAGCGTTTCGCTGCTGGCCATTCTTTCCCCGCCTGTTCTGTTTTTAGGCCGAAGCCTACGCAAGTCGTACTCGCTTTGAAAGGGAGCGGCGTCGCTTTTGCCAACCTAAATGGCGAAAAGCGGGGTATGTCTTGCAAATGACGCAAAAGACTGTTCAAAACTCGCCGGGAAATTGGCTTAACGTGGCTGTTTCCGCTATAAAAATCCATCCGATTCTTAACAGAGAATGTGATCCGTTTTGACTGACCAGAGCCCCCCCGGCGGCGGAAAACTTCCGCCAGGCATTGAACCGATTTCCATCATTGAGGAAATGCAGCGGTCCTATCTCGATTACGCCATGAGCGTTATCGTTTCCCGCGCGCTTCCCGATGTCCGTGACGGTCTGAAGCCGGTTCATCGCCGTATTCTTTACGGCATGTCCGAACTCGGCATCGACTGGAACAAGAAATACGTCAAATGCGCCCGCGTCACCGGTGACGTGATGGGTAAATTCCATCCGCACGGCAATGCGGCGATTTACGATGCGCTGGCGCGTATGGCGCAGGACTGGTCTCTGCGCCTGCCGCTGATCGACGGACAGGGCAACTTCGGCTCCATCGACGGCGATCCGCCGGCGGCCGAACGTTACACCGAGTGCCGTCTCGAAAAGGCAGCGCATTCGCTTCTCGACGATCTCGACAAGGAAACGGTGGATTTCCGCGACAACTATGACGGCACCTTGCATGAGCCGGTCGTCATTCCCGCGAAATTCCCGAACCTTCTGGTCAACGGTGCAGGTGGCATCGCCGTCGGCATGGCGACAAATATTCCGCCGCACAATCTTTCCGAAGTCATCGACGGCTGTATCGCCCTCATCGACAATCCGGCGATTGAGCTGCTTGAACTGATGCAGATCATTCCCGGCCCGGACTTCCCGACCGGCGCGCTCATCATGGGCCGTTCCGGCATTCGCTCAGCCTATGAGACGGGTCGCGGATCGGTCATCATGCGCGGCCGTGCGACCATCGAGCCGATGCGCGGCGACCGCGAGCAGATTATCATCACCGAGGTTCCCTATCAGGTGAACAAGGCGACGATGATCGAGAAGATGGCCGAACTGGTCAAGGAAAAGCGCATCGAGGGTATTTCCGATCTGCGCGACGAGTCCGACCGCCAGGGTTATCGCGTCGTCGTCGAGTTGAAGCGCGACGCCAATGCCGAAGTCATCCTGAACCAGATCTATCGCTACACGCCGCTGCAGACCTCCTTCGGCTGCAACATGGTGGCGCTGAACGGCGGCAAGCCTGAACAGATGACGTTGCTGGACATGCTGCGCGCCTTCGTGTCCTTCCGTGAGGATGTCGTCAGCCGCCGCACCAAGTATCTGCTGCGCAAAGCGCGCGACCGCGCGCATGTGTTGGTCGGTCTGGCGATCTCGGTTGCCAATATCGACGAAGTCATCCGCGTCATTCGTCATGCTCCCGATCCGGCTTCGGCCCGTGAGGAGCTGATGACGCGGCGCTGGCCGGCGCAGGATGTGGAAAGCCTGATCCGTCTCATCGACGATCCGCGCCACCGCATCAATGAAGACGGCACCTACAATCTCTCCGAAGAGCAGGCACGCGCCATTCTCGAATTGCGCCTTGCCCGCCTGACGGCGCTTGGCCGCGACGAAATCGGCGACGAGCTGAACAAGATCGGTGCGGAAATCAGCGAATATCTCGAAATCCTGTCTTCACGGCTGCGCATCATGCAGATCGTCAAGGATGAGCTTATTGCCATCCGCGACGAGTTCGGCACGCCACGCCGGTCCGAGATCGTTGAAGGCGGTCCTGACATGGATGATGAAGACCTCATCTCCCGCGAAGATATGGTCGTCACCGTTTCGCATCTCGGCTACATCAAGCGCGTGCCGCTGACCACCTACCGGGCACAGCGTCGCGGTGGCAAGGGCCGTTCCGGCATGGCGACGCGCGACGAAGATTTCGTCAACCGTCTCTTTGTCGCCAATACCCATACGCCGGTGCTGTTCTTCTCCTCGCGCGGCATCGTGTACAAGGAAAAGGTCTGGCGCCTTCCGATCGGTACGCCGCAGTCGAAGGGCAAGGCCCTCATCAACATGCTGCCGCTGGAACCAGGCGAGCGCATCACCACCATCATGCCGTTGCCCGAGGACGAAACGACCTGGGAAACGCTCGATGTGATGTTCTCGACGACGCGCGGCACGGTTCGCCGCAACAAGCTCGGCGATTTCGTGCAGGTCAACCGCAACGGCAAGATCGCCATGAAGCTGGACGAGGAGGGCGATGAAATCCTCTCCGTCGAAACCTGTACCGACCAGGATGACGTATTGCTGACGACGGCACTCGGCCAGTGCATCCGCTTCCCCGTCGACGATGTCCGCGTCTTCGCCGGCCGCAACTCGGTTGGCGTGCGCGGTATCAACATGGCGGATGGCGACCGCATTATCTCCATGACCATTGTGGGCCATGTGGAAGCTGAACCGTGGGAGCGTGCGGCCTACCTCAAGCGTTCGGCCACCGAGCGGCGTGCCGCCGGGGTCGATGAGGAAGATATCGCACTGGTTGGCGAGGAAGTCGCGGAAGAAGGCGAACTCAGCGAAGAGCGTTATCAGGAACTGAAGGCACGCGAAGAATTCGTGCTGACCGTCTCTGAAAAAGGCTACGGCAAGCGTTCTTCGTCTTACGACTTCCGCACATCGGGTCGTGGCGGCAAGGGCATCCGCGCCACCGATACCTCGAAGACGACGGAAATCGGCGAACTCGTTGCGGCCTTCCCGGTGGACGAAGGCGACCAGATCATGCTGGTTTCCGATGGCGGCCAGCTGATCCGTGTGCCGGTAAACGGCATCCGTATCGCAAGCCGCGCCACCAAGGGCGTGACGATCTTCTCCACCGCCAAGGATGAGAAGGTGGTTTCCGTGGAACGTATCAACGAGCCTGAGGGCGACGAAGAGGCGGAAAACGGCAATAGCGAAGATGTGGCAGACACTCTGCCGGATACGCCAGAGGCACCGGAGAGCGAGGCGTAAGCCGCCTCGTTTCTTCATTGTCAATCAACAAAAACCCCGCGGTGCACAGGCTCCGCGGGGTTTTTCTTTGTCTCGTCCGGTTATGTTCGGTTTGTCAGCGGATCCGGATATGGACCGGTGCACGCCCGCAGCGGCGGCCGACATGAAGGTGGATATTGGCTTCCGGCTGATTGGCACGCCAGGCGCGGGCGCCGTGCGACAGAAGCAGGCTGACGAGATCACGCGTCTTTGCCTTGGAGCGGTTAAGACCGAGATCGGCAATACGCATTGCCGCCTCGTGAATGGGATGCAGAACCGACAGACTGCCTTGCCCGTTGCCAGACGCAATGTCCGAATAGTTCTCGTTAACTGCCATCTTGGAAAGCCTCGCTACACATTACACAATTCGAGGAGACAGGCGATGTTTCAACAAATAAGACACCGCCTGCGCGAACGTCGATTACTGGAGTGACGCCCAGCAGCTGACGCCTTTCTTTTTCAATGCATTGCATGCATTTACCGCGGCGGCCTGGCCGTCGAAGCCGCCGAAGCGGGCGCGGTATACCTGGGAGCCTTCTCTGCTGAAGGCCACCGTGAAGGGTTTTGCGGACCGAAGGGCGGCGCCGCCTTTTTCCTGCGCATTCTGCAACAGGCCACGTGCCGAGTTTTCATCCGGCGATGCGCCAATCTGGATCACCCAGCCGCCCTGCGGAGCTTCAGCCTTTGCCGAAACGGAAGGGGTGGAGGGTACAGATGCCGGCGTGGACGCGGTGACGATATTGTCCACCTTGGTCGAGTTGGTAATCAACTTGCGGTCAGGCGCGACGGCTACCTGAGAAATAGGATCCTTGCCCTTCTGCCAGGTGGCGGCTTCCATGGCCTTTACGGCCGCATTGGAAGAGGAGCCTGCAAAGGCAGTAACCGGCGCGTCCTCGTAACGGGTCTGCGGTACGGGGCCGGCATGCGGCAGGCCGGAATCTGTCGCAGCGACAGCTGCGGACGGAGCCGCGACTGCCACAGGTGGAGCAGCAACAGCCACAGCGACTGGCTCTTCGACAGGTGCCGATCTCGTCTGCGCAATCAGGTTGCTGTTGCCGCTGCGAGAAGCCTGCGGCAGGTAGGTTGCAACAAGCTTGCGCATGGTGGCGTCACGGGCAGCGCTCGAGCGGCCGCCAAGAACGACGGCGACGATGGAGCGACCGTCTAGCTGCGCCGATGTTGCAAGATTGCTTCCGGCAGCACGGGTATAACCGGTCTTGATGCCATCTACGCCGCGAACGGTTCCCACGAGACGATTGTGGTTGCCGATGACCTGCTTGCCGAAATTGAAGGTGCGCGTGGAGAAGTAGCCGTAATATTGCGGGAAATGCTGGCGAAGGGCGATGCCAAGGCGGGCCTGGTCACGCGCCGTCGTCATCTGCGCCGTGTTTGGCAGGCCGTTGGCGTTACGATAGGTCGTGCGGGTCATGCCGAGCGCACGGGCCTTGGCGGTCATCATTCTGGCAAAACGGTCTTCGGAGCCGCCGATATATTCACCGAGTGCGGTGGCCATGTCGTTGGCGGAACGGGTGACGAGCGCAAGAATTGCCTGCTCGACCGTGATGCTGCCACCGGCGCGCACGCCGAGCTTGGAAGGAGGCTCCTTGGCGGCGTTGGCCGAAACCGGCACCTTGGAATCGAGCGAAATGCGCCCGGAATTGAGCGCCTCAAACGTAAGATAAAGCGTCATCATCTTCGTCAGCGAGGCAGGATAGCGCAGGCCATCCGGATCCTCGCCATAGAGAACCTTGCCGGTCTTGGCATCAATGACGATGCCCGCATATTTCGGGTCCGCCTGTGCGGTGCCAACGGATGTTGCGGTTATGAACGCCGCAGCAAGGGTCAACGCAACGAACCTTACCAAAGACGTCGCACCCGCTTTGCGCGAATCTGCCCCAAATAGACTTTTCAACACTGCTGAACTCTTCAATCGCATATTTCTGTTCCGCTCGGACGCGCCCCGCCCGAGTGCTCCGGGAAGAAACTTTATCGGGATGGCGTTACCAAGTGGTTTATGAAAGGTATCCACGCTCCATAAAATGCGACTTTTCGGGCGCAATCTGTCTCACGCCTTTTCACGGATTTCAGTCTTTTACGAGGCGCTGCTCGATGTAGCGTTTCACGCCTGCGTCGAGTTCTTTCCATTGCGGGAGCAAGGTTGCGGAGAATCGGTAGAACAGGCTGAGGTCCTGGCCGGCGTGGATGTCCCTCTGGCAGTCGCTGCCCGTCGACGCCTGCTGGGTTTGCGGCAGAAGGCAGCGCACGACATAGTCGCTTTCGCCTACGCGCTGCCCGGTCAATATGACTTCCTTGCCGTAACCTGCGTCGGCACGCAGGCGGTGCAGTGTGAGGCCGTGTTTCAGCGGCACAGGCTCTCCGTCCGTCAACCGGGCATAGATCGGCCCGAAACGGCCGGACATGTCCTCAGACATCGTGCTTTGCGATAGCTGGATGAAAATAAGCCCTGCTGCCTGCGCCGGATCATCGAAAACAGCGCGATTGGAGTCTTCATATCCCTTGAGATCCGGCCAGGTGAGATAAAGATCGGCCCGCTCTCGCTCTCCATCATGGCGGTCGGAAGGTACACGCAGCGTGTTTTTCGCAAGTTTCAGCCGGTCATTGCCGATTGTGATCTCCACCGCGTCGGTTGCTGTCGTGTGGCCCGCCTGAAGGATCCGCTCGCCGTACCATTTAACGCCGATATTGAGGGCAGCAACAAAGCATATAATAATGACGGCAATGATGATTGCGCGCCGTATCAGGGAGGATGAAAGCAGGGGGGCTTCGTTGTGCATGAGCTTCCGACTTGTTCTTGCCACTGGACGCGTTTTCCACACTGAAAACAGACGGGCAAAGCTTTAACCTGCGGCGATCGCCATTGAAATGCTGTTTTGCCGCTGCTACCTGATAGGGTGCAAGCAAAGGACGGCATATGGCAGCGCGCGACAGATATTCCCGGAAACTCGAATGTTCCAAATGCGGTCATCAGGGTTTTGCCGAGGTGTCGGAATCGGATGAGAAAGACCGCCGTAACCTTGATTTTCGCGTTGATGAAATGCCGCGTGGATTCCGCACCGAGCGTGCCTCGGTCGATCCAACGGAATTCATGATCCGCTGCGGTCAGTGCGGTAACATATTCCGTTTCCTGCAAAAAACCGCCTATGCGCCGGGAGGCGAACCGCGCGTCAAGGCCTAAACGGAAGGTACCGGGATGACTGTACCGCAACAACCCAATGGGGCGCCGCCTAGGCGCAAGCCAATCTGGCCGTGGATCGTGCTGCTGGTGCTGACGCTTTGCGCCATCTATTGCTACAATCGCGCCAACGAGATCATTATGGAGTTTTCCGACACGTTACCGCCGGCGCTGCTGAACCTTTTCGAGGATATTTTCCGGGGCGGTTTTCGGCACGGCGATGGCGGACCGAGCATCGGTGTCTAAACCATAAAGCAGGTAACGCACACCCAGCCTTTATCCGCCGGTCGCAGTTTTTCGGTAGTATAAAAGAAAAAAGCCCCGCAAACGGGCGGGGCAGGTTGATCGCTCGGGGAAAGTTGGGCAATGCCCGGGAGCGATGCGGCTATATAAATGACAATATTACTGACGCGATAGGCCACTTCCGTCCCAAACAGTACGCCTACGCATAAAATTTGCTCAAGCAGGAGGAATTTAGGAAGATCAACTGTCCAAATCTGTCAGGCAACTTGACAGGAGGTCGTTTTATTCTTCGATTGCCTCGAATTGCACATATTCGCGCCTAACATAACTGGACATGAGCAGACGCATGGATAAATCCGGAATCTTCTTCGTGGCGCTTTTATTGGTGCTTGTGGCAATCGTGCTAAGTCTGGCGCTATTCCACTCGCCTCAGCAAAGTCCGGCACTTCCTTCGGGCGAGGGGTCTCTGCTGCCGCCTGCAACGACACAAGGACAATGAGTTGCTGACGGATGCGAAGAGGCTGTGCGCGCGTGCGCCATCGGGATTGACGGCCTTTTTCAAAACGCTATAAAGCCTCACCACCGATGGATGGGTGTCCGAGTGGTTTAAGGAACCGGTCTTGAAAACCGGCGTGCGTGAGAGCGTACCGTGGGTTCGAATCCCACCCCATCTGCCACTTTCGTGTCGCATATGTTCTCATTGGCCCTTGCGCGCCTCCCGTCGCAGCAGGTTCCAAACCCTGCGACCAAGATCCTCTTATCGTCCAGCGCGTGCTTATCACTGAGGGATTGCCGCCGAAGGGACTGCTTGCGGTCTGAGATGGCATGCTCATTTCGCGATATTGTCACAGTTCCACCCGTTGTCGATCGGTATCTCTACGTGTGACCTAAGCGGTGGCACTTATTGTCCGATGCTCCTGCGCCGCCGGCTTGAGACGCTTGGCCAAAGGTCGCTCGACAAATCTCTCAAAGACATAAGCTGCGGCAACGACTATCAGGGGGAAAGTCAGCCAAAGCGTTATGTACGCGCCATCCGTCCTATCTAGACCAGCAATTCTTCTGATGATTGGGAAATAGACGTAGATCATCGGAACGTGCAGCAAATAGATTGCGAAAGATAGACGCCCGAGGGCATGCATGAGCCTCCCGCTGCGTAGATCAGAACATAGTAACACTAGCCCCGACGTCAGCAGCAAGATGATAGTGTCTGCTATGGCTCCTGACGATGAATGCGCGACGATTAACGCAAAGATTACCAAGAAAATGGCGCGCGTGCCTCGATTTTTAATGTGCTGCGATCCAATCGCCAGTGAAAAATGGCCTAATATCGCCCCGTAGAAAAAAAGCGGTATGGCGCGAACAAGAGCCAAGTCCTCATGTAAGTGCGCAATCGACTTTCCTAATAAAACAAAAACGACGATCGCTGCTGCAGACAACCAAAAAGTAGCTCCCACCAAGATATGGTGCGGACTGCCAACCTTTGGGAAATAGGGAATGGAAAAGGCATAGATCGCGTAGCAGACTAAGAGTGCAGACAGCGTCCACGTGGGTACGTTCCAAGCCTGATCCGTAAAAATAAAACTATTAGTCAGGAATAGTTGCGACACGAATGCGGAGGGCGCAAAAAATGAAGGGTCGTTAGTTGTAAATCCAGCCGCCTTTGTGAGCAGAAAGTAACATAGAAAAAGCATCATGATTATTGCGTGTGGTGGCCACAAGCGAAGTAATCGACCCCTCATGAAATCACGGGGAGAAAGTTTTTTCGATTGGAGTTTTTCTTTATATGCGATTGCTATGATGAAACCCGACGAGATTATAAAGAAGTCGGTTCCGATCCAGCCTTTGTGGAAAATTGGAGAGACCACCCGCAAATCCCACGGTGAAACCACCAGCATGTGATAGACAACAATATACAATGAAACCAAAAATCTAAGTGCTGACATAATAATTACCTCAAATATAAGTAATATATTAAATCAGCATTTTCTTACGGGTCAACATCTTTCACTAGGCGCTCGATTGCATCGCAATATTCTTCGCATGGACGATTTCAACGCGGTAGGTGCTTAAACGTGGCAGACACCCCATCTGCCATAAAATTCCAAACAGACAGTTTGAAATCAACAGGACCGGCAGCGTTAGCGACGCGGTGTACTTTAGCTTGGAAATTTCTTGTATCACCGAAATGAAGAAACCCGCCTGTCGGCGGGTTCCGTTGATTAGTGTATTAGAGTTCAGGACAGCCGCGTTCATTCGCGAATGTGATGCGCTCCGGTCCTCGGCGGGTGAAGCCCTGGACGACGACGCGACCGGGGGTGACGCGCACGATTTCGGGGTCGCGCAGGCCTGCCTCGCGGGCGGCGGCGCGGGCTTCGCGTTCGCCGCAGCCACGCATGCGCGGAGGTCCTCGTCGGTCCATGTCGCGGTCGCGATCACGTATAACCGGGCGAACGCCGTCTGGGCCGATCCGCAGCTCCATGTCCTGCGCACTTGCGTGAATAGGCGCGGCAATGGACACCAACGCGATGCCGAGTGCCAGGCCGGCGGTTTTTATTGACTTGATCATGTTCCCTCACTCAGCCGAAAACCGGCGGAAGCTCGTGTGTTTGCGAGGGGAAAACGCGGTCGGGCTTCGTTTGTTCCTTGAGCAGGAGACATCTCGAGACCGCGCGTTTACAGGCGCGTCGGGCTTCCCGCGCTGCGGAAAAGACATAAATCGTTAACCACGTTCATTACAATTTTATCGAATTTGCAGAAGTCGTTCGCATTTTTGCCACGTTATGCACAAGATTAAGCGACTGTTAGGTGCTTCGATGGCAGGGGCATGCATCGAGGCAAATGAGGGTGCGGTTCTTCGAGCCTGCAAGCAGCGTGGGGCAGACGATTTGAAATCTACGGTCAAGAAACTCGGCATCAACGCCAGATCGGGCGTGAAGTGGCTTGCAATTTCCGTGCTTTGCGCCGCGACAGCCTCGTGTTCCACCACCTCTGAGACCAAACCGAAGCAGAAGCGCAGCAAGGAATATTTCTCCGAATCGGAATATGGCGTCAAAGCCAGCCCGCGCGTGGCCGACGGTCAGAATATTCCCAAGGGCGGCGGGCGCGAGCTTCTCGGCAATGCCTATACCGTCAAGGGCCGACGTTATTTTCCGAAGGAAGAGCCGGGTTACAACAAGACCGGCCTTGCCTCCTGGTATGGTTCCGCCTTCCACGGCCGCCTGACGGCAAATGGCGAGGTCTATGACAAGGAACATCTTTCCGCTGCGCATCCGACATTTCCCCTGCCGAGCTATGCGCGTATCACCAATATGGAAAACGGTGCATCGGTTCTGGTGCGCGTCAACGATCGCGGACCCTTCCATGAAGGTCGCCTGATCGATGTTTCCAGCAAGACCGCAGATCTTCTCGACATGAAGGGCACTGGAACGGCGAATGTGCGGGTGCAATATGCAGGCCGCGCGCCGCTTGATGGGCACGACATGCCTTATCTGATGGCGTCCTATGTTCCGAAGGGCTCTCGTTCTCCGGGTGTTGCGCCGGAAGGGCAGATCGCGACTGGTGTCATGGTGGCTTCGGCTTCGCCGAATTTCGTGCCGGCCCCGACATCAAACCCGAATTACGGTGCTTCGACGCAGACGGCGCTGGTTGGCACCAAAAAGAATGCAGCGCTCCAGGCCATGCCGCTGGTCAACGGCCCCGCACCGGCCTTCGAACAATTTGCAATCCTGCCGGAAATCGGTCCGTTCCTGGCGGAACGCCCGGAAGGCAATTTCACGCGTGAGCCGGCAGCACCTGGCGGCAACTATCTGCGCGTGCCAACGCCGTCGTCCAAATATGCAGCGGCTTATTCCGAGGAATCCTCTGCGGTTTCGAGAACCTCACGTGCGTTCGACAGCGTGCTCGTCGATCGCGGAGCGCTTAACGAGGATTCCATACTTGCCCACGTGAAGCGTCAGCAGGCGAAGACGCGCTGACGGGTTGAAGAGTTTATGGCTGACTTGCGTTTTCGTCGCGAGCGGCGGGTTGCGGCAGGGAAAGCTGGGCGGTTTCATGCACAAGGCCATTCATCGTTCTTTTCTCCCGGTCGCGGCAGCGCTCGCATTTGCGTTTTTCGGTAACGGTCCGGCGCAAGCGCAAACGCAAACAGCACCTTTCATCGCCAAGGCCGAACAGGCCTATATGATCGATGCCGAAACCGGCACGGTGCTGCTTTCCCAGAATGAAAATCAATCCTTTCCGCCCGCTTCGCTTGCCAAGCTGATGACTGTTGAGGTGATGCTGGATGCGCTGGCCAAAGGGCAGGTAACGCCCGAGACAGCTTATCCCGTTTCTGAATATGCCTGGCGCACGGGTGGTGCGCCGTCGCGGACCTCGACCATGTTTGCAGCGCTGAAATCTTCCGTCAGCGTCAACGATCTTCTGACGGGAATTATCGTGCAGAACGCCAATGATGGCTGCATCATTGTCGCCGAAGGCATGGCAGGGTCCGACTCCGGTTTCGCCAAGCGCATGACGGTGAGAGCCGGCGAACTCGGCATGAACCGCAGTGTCTTTGCCAATTCGACGGGTCTTCCCGATCCGGGCAACCAGACGACCGCGAAGGATATGGTGCTTCTCGCCCAGCATCTGCGCGATACCTATCCCGATCGCTATGGGCTTTTCACCAAGCCGGATTTCGAATGGAACCGGATTTTCCAGCGCAACAAGAACTCGCTGCTGGGTAACGGCATAGACGGTCTCGGGCTTGGTTTTGCGGAAGGCAGCGGTTTCGCGGCAGTCGTTTCGGCAGAGCGGGAAGGGCGCCGGGTCTATCTGGCGCTTGGCGGCATCGCCGACGACAAGACGCGGCAGGACGAAGCACGCCGGGTGGTTGACTGGGGGCTGACGGCCTTCGAAAAACGCCATCTTTTTGCAAAGGACGAAGCCGTCGGTTCAGTCAGCGTCTACGGTGGCGATGTCTCGCATATAGACCTGTCGCCCCGGGAAGATGTCAGCGTGCTGGTACCGGTCAATAATCCCGAGCGTATTTCCGGGCGGATCGTCTATCGCTGGCCGCTCAATGCGCCGCTCGACACTGGTGCGAATGTCGGCACACTCAAGGTTTTTTCGGGCGAAAGACTTTTGCGGGAAGTGCCGCTTTACACGAGAACGGCAGTCGGCAAGGGCACGTTGACGCAGAATGCAGCCGGGGCGCTCAAGGAATTGCTGCTGTTCTGGCTCTGATGCCTATCCCGCAAGCCGCAACTTTCCCTATGCTTTTGTTCAGACACCGGATTTTCTGAAAAGCGCTTCACACTTTTCGGTTCGATGCTGTAAACAGGCATTTCGATATTTCTGAGAATTCCTCACAGGACGTGACATTGGCCGAAAAGACCGGATTGTTCATCAGCTTCGAGGGCGGCGAAGGCGCTGGCAAGTCGACGCAGATTCGCACGCTTGCCGAGGCGCTTCGCGACCGTGGTTTCGATGTGATCGTAACCCGTGAGCCGGGCGGTTCGCCGGGGGCAGAGGCCGTTCGCCATGTTCTGCTGTCGGGTGCTGCCGAATCCTTCGGCGTGCGCATGGAGGCAATCCTGTTTGCGGCAGCGCGCAACGACCATGTCGAGGAGGTCATTCGCCCGGCACTAGAACGTGGCGCAATCGTGCTTTGTGACCGGTTTCTTGATTCCTCACGTGTCTATCAGGGTACGACCGGCAATCTGGAGCCGGATTTCATCGAGACGCTGCAACGCGTTGCTATTGATGGCGTCGTACCGGAACTGACGTTGATCTTCGATATCGCCGCCGAAAAGGGCCTTGCCCGGGCCAGAAAGCGTGCGGATGAGGGTGCCGCACCGGACCGTTTCGAAAAAGAGGAAATCGAGACCCACGAGAAGCGGCGTGAAGCCTATCTGGATATTGCGCTTGCCGAGCCGCGTCGTTGTCGGATCGTCAATGCCGATCAGCCGGAAGAAAAGGTGACGGAAGACGTCATGTCATTTGTCGAGCCTTTGCTCGAGCGGCTGGAGACTGCGGCGGGGACGGCGCATGAGTGAGGTTCAGGGCGTTCTCGACGGCGCAATTGCGCCGCAGCAGAACACGAAGCTTTTCGGCCATGGCGAAGCGGAGGCGTTTCTTGCGCAGTCCTATCGCTCCGGCAAGGGCCACCATGCGATCCTGATCGAAGGCCCTGAAGGCATTGGTAAGGCAACACTCGCTTTCCGTTTCGCCAACCACGTACTTACCCATCCCGATCCAGCCACAGCACCGGATTTCCTGGCCGATCCCGATACGGAATCGCTTGTCAGCCGGCAGATAACGTCGGGTGCGTCGCATAATCTGCTGCATCTGACCCGCCCGGCGGATGAAAAGACCGGCCGCGTGAAATCCGCCATCACGGTGGATGAGGTGCGGCGGGCAGGGCACTTCTTCTCGCAGACCTCGGGCACAGGCAATTGGCGTATCGTCATCATCGATCCGGCTGACGATCTAAACCGCAATGCCGCAAACGCCATTCTGAAAATACTGGAAGAGCCGCCAAAGCGGGCGATGTTCCTCGTTTTGTCGCATGCGCCGGGCAAATTGCTGCCGACCATCCGCTCGCGCTGCATGCCGCTCCGGCTGCTGCCGCTTTCGGATGCGGATATGGTGAAGTCGCTCGATCATCTCGGTATCAGCCCGGCTGGCGAAAAGCGGGATGCGCTGCTTTCCGCCTCCAAGGGCAGCGTCGCGCAGGCGTTAAAACTGATGAATTACGGCGGCTCCGACATTGTGGAGGCGCTCGCCTCCGTCATGACGGCCGAAGGGCCCGGTGCACGCAAGCAGATGCACAAGCTTGCCGAAGTTCTGGCACAGAAGGACGGCGATATTGTTCTCGGCTTCTTCATGGAGCACGTGACGGAGGAGTTGATGGCGCGAGCGAGAGCGGCGGCGATGGCCGGTGATATCGCGGCGGCAGAGAAACATGCGCGCCTTTCGTCGACGCTTTCGGAACGCATTACCGTGGCGCAGGCCTATAATCTCGACAAGAAGCAGATGGTGCTTTCCATTCTGGAAGATGTTCGCGGCGTGTGAGACCCAAGAGATCGTACGGAACGTACGCTTTTGCTTTCGCTGTTGCGAACAATCGTTTAAGAGCGGTCTATCCAAAAAACAGCCTGTAAAGTCGATAGACCGTCATGACAGACAAGACACCCTTCTACATCACCACCGCAATCTCCTATCCTAACGGCAAGCCGCATATCGGCCATGCCTACGAACTGATTGCGACGGATGCCATGGCACGCTTTCAGCGCCTGGACGGAATGGATGTTTTCTTCCTGACCGGCACCGACGAACACGGCCAGAAGATGCAGCAGACAGCGCGGGCGGAAGGCATTTCGCCGGAAGAGCTGGCGCAGCGCAATTCCGACCAGTTCCGCGAGATGGGCAAGCTGCTCAACGCCTCGAACGACGATTTCATCCGCACCACGGAAGAACGTCACCATGAGACCTCGCGCAATATCTGGAACCTGATGGCCGACAGCGGCGACATCTACAAGGACAGCTACGCCGGCTGGTATTCCGTGCGCGACGAGGCCTATTACGGCGAGGACGAGACGGAAGTGCGCGCCGACGGCGTTCGCTATGGGCCGCAGGGCACGCCCGTCGAATGGGTCGAGGAGGAGAGCTATTTCTTCAAGCTCTCGGAATATCAGGACAAGCTGCTGAAGCTCTACGAGGAGAACCCGGATTTCATCGGTCCCGCTGAGCGTCGCAACGAGATCATCTCCTTCGTCAAATCCGGCCTCAAGGACCTGTCGATTTCCCGCACGACATTCGACTGGGGCATCAAGGTTCCTGATGACCCGAAGCACGTCATGTATGTCTGGGTCGATGCGTTGACCAACTACATTACCGCTACGGGTTACATCGAAGACAAGAACGGTCCGCGCGCAAAATATTGGCCGGCCGACGTGCATATCATCGGCAAGGACATCATTCGCTTCCACGCGGTCTATTGGCCGGCTTTCCTGATGAGCGCCAAGCTGCCGCTGCCCAAGCGGGTTTATGCGCACGGCTTCCTGCTCAACAAGGGCGAGAAGATGTCTAAGTCGCTCGGCAACGTCGTCGATCCGGTCAATCTGGTCAACCATTTCGGTCTCGATCAGGTCCGCTATTTCTTCATGCGCGAAGTCTCCTTCGGCCAGGACGGCAGCTATAGCGAAGAGGGCATCGCCACCCGCATCAACGCAGATCTTGCCAATGGCATCGGCAATCTGGCCAGCCGTTCGCTGTCGATGATCGTCAAGAATTGTGACGGACAGATCCCGACGCCCGGGCCGTTGACCGATGAAGACAAGGCGATGCTCGCCTCCGCCGACGGGCTTCTGGCACTCTGCCGTGAGGAGATGGGCAAGCAGCTCATCCATCGCGCGCTTGCGGCCATCATCGCCGTCGTTTCGGAAACCGACCGCTATTTCGCGTCGCAGGAGCCGTGGGCTCTGAAGAAGACCGACCCAGAACGCATGGGCACCGTGCTTTACGTGACGGCGGAAGTCGTCCGCCAGATCGGCATTCTGTTGCAGCCCTTCATGCCGGGATCCTGCGAGAAGCTGCTCGATCTCGTCGCTGCCCCTGCCGACAAACGGGATTTTGCCGCACTCGGCGAAGCCGGACGTCTGGTTCCGGGAACGCCGCTTGAGGCACCGAAGCCGGTCTTCCCGCGTTACGTCGCACCGGAAGCGTGAAGGCGACGACCATGCTGATCGATACGCATTGCCATCTGGATTTTCCCGATTTCGAGGCTGAGCGCGACGATATCATCGCCCGCGCCCATGCTTCCGGCGTTGCCCAGATGGTGACGATCTCGACCCGGGTGCGCCGTCTGCCCGAGCTTCTGAAGATTGCGGAAAAATATCCGTCGGTTTTCTGCTCGGTCGGCACGCATCCGAACAATGCCGACGAAGAACTCGACATTTCGGCCGACGAGCTTGTGCGGCTTGCCGAGAGCCACGACAAGATCGTGGCGATCGGCGAGGCGGGGCTGGATTATTTCTACGACACGCAAAAGCCGGAAGACCAGAAGACCGGCCTCGTTCGCCACATCGAGGCGGCGCGGAGAACCAAGCTTCCGCTCGTCATCCACAGCCGCAGCGCTGATGAGGACATGGCTGCGATTCTGCGTGAAGAAAGCGACAAGGGTGCTTTTCCCTTTATTCTGCACTGCTTTTCCGCAGGTCCCGATCTCGCCAAAACCGGCGTCGAACTTGGCGGTTACGTATCCTTTTCCGGCATTCTGACGTTCCCGAAATCGCAGGATATCCGCGATATTGCAGCCACCGTGCCGCTCAACCGTCTCTTGGTGGAAACGGATGCGCCTTATCTCGCGCCCAAGCGTTGGCGCGGCAAGCGCAATGAGCCTTCTTATGTAGTAAACACGGCAGAAGTGCTGGCCGAGGTACATGGCATCTCGTTCGAGCGCATGGCCGAAATCACCACCGAGAATGCTTTCCGCTGCTTTTCGAAGATGACAAGGGTGTAGGCGTGGCAATCTACCGTCGCCGCTTTACGGTTCTCGGATGTTCGTCGTCTCCCGGCGTACCGCGCATCAACGGCGACTGGGGCGCCTGCGATCCTGAAAACCCCAGGAATCGGCGTACTCGTGCGGCCTTCATGGTGGAGCAGATCGGGCCTGATGGCGGTAAGACCACCGTCGTCATCGACACTGGGCCTGATTTTCGCGAGCAGATGATTGCCGCCAAAGTGGAGGCAGTCGATGCGGTTCTATACACTCATGCCCATGCCGACCATTTGCACGGTATTGACGATCTGCGCATCTATTTCGCCATTCAGCAGAGCCGCATTCCGATCTATGCCGATCCAGTCACCATGGCGCGCATCTGGGATGGTTTTGCCTATTGCCTGGAAACGCCTCCGGGCAGCAGTTATCCGCCGATCGTCGAGCCGCGGATCATCGCCGATATCGACGCGACCCTGATCATCGACGGGGCAGGCGGGTCGATACCTTTCAACGTGCACATGCAGCAGCATGGTGACGTGCACTCGCTCGGCTTCCGGATTGGCAATGTCGCCTATTGCACCGATGTCAGCGATTTTCCGGTCGAAAGCGTGCCCAAGCTTGCCGGTCTCGACGTCCTCGTCATCGATGCGCTG
Source organism: Agrobacterium sp. 10MFCol1.1 (assembly GCF_000381165.1). Classification (NCBI taxonomy): domain Bacteria; kingdom Pseudomonadati; phylum Pseudomonadota; class Alphaproteobacteria; order Hyphomicrobiales; family Rhizobiaceae; genus Agrobacterium; species Agrobacterium sp. 10MFCol1.1. The sequence goes on from NZ_KB906078.1 coordinate 292,759, forward strand.
CAGCACCGCTATCACCCCAGCCATCTCTCGCTCGAACAGGCGCTCGGCTGGATCGATAGATTTGCACCCAAAAGGGCGATCTTGACCCATATGCACATTCCGCTCGATTATGACACGGTGATGCGCGAAACGCCTGATCATGTTGAACCGGCTTACGACCAGATGCGTTTCGAAGTCGAACTTGAGATTGAAGCGCCCTAATACCGCCTGAAAAGGAACAGCATGTCGACCCGGCCTTTCCGTGCACCCAGTATGGCGAGCTTCTTCGACAATCTGCGCTCCAGTCGCCTGCGGGCGATGTTCCGGCGCGGCGAGCTGGGGCTGGTGGCTCTCGCCGTCCTCATCGGCATAGCGGCCGGCCTTCTGGTGGCGCTGATTGGCGGATTGAGTACGGCCCTTCATGTGCTGGTCTTCGGTGTCGAGCGGCTGAGCAGCAGTGAACTCTCCGGCTGGATCGTGCTTGCCGGGCCGGTCATTGGCGGCATCGTACTCGGCCTGATCCTCTTCATTCTTTCGAAAACCCGCAAAAAGCCGATGGTCGACCCTATCGAGGCAAATGCGCTGCATGGCGGACGCCTTTCGCTGACGGACAGCATCATCGTCTGCGTGCAGAACATCGTCTCAAACGGTTTCGGCGCATCTGTCGGGCTTGAGGCAGGCTATACGCAGATCGCCAGCGGTGTGGCCTCCAAGATCGGTATCAAGCTGAAGCTGAGACGAGGAGACATGCGCATCCTCGTCGGCTGTGGTGCTGCTGGTGCCATTGCCGCTGCCTTCAACGCGCCTCTGACCGGGGCATTCTATGCCATAGAACTCATCATCGGCACCTATACCGTCGTGACACTCGCGCCGCTCATTGTCTCGGCGCTGGTGGCCAGCATCGTGGCAGGGCTTATCGGCGGACATGGCCTGTCCATCGATATCTATGATGCCAGCCGTGTGACGCCGCCGGATTATGTACCGGCCATCTTTCTCGGCGTGGTATGTGCGTTTATCGGCATCGTGCTGATGCAGACGGTCTCCCTTATCGAGGAAACGGCCCGCAAAAGCGCCATTCCCGGCTGGCTGCGTCCAACAATCGGTGGCGTGGCGGTGGGCGCACTTGCGCTGATTTCACCGCAGGTCCTGTCGAGCGGCCACGGTGCGCTCCATCTCAACATCGATGCCGATCTGACGATATACGGGCTGGCCGGGCTTTTCCTGCTGAAGGCTGCGGCGAGCGCGATTTCCATCGGCTCGAATTTCCGCGGCGGTCTGTTTTTTGCCTCGCTGTTCATGGGGTCGCTGGTCGGCAAGATTTTCGCACTCTGCGCACCCTATATCGGCTATGGCTCGACAGCACCCGTGGTCTACGCCGTGGTCGGCATGAGTGCTTTTGCCGCCGCCATTATCGGCGGTCCTCTGACGATGACGTTTCTGGCGCTGGAACTGACCGGAGACTTCCAGATCACGGCTTTGGTGCTCGCGGCCGTCATCACGACATCGCTCGTGGTACGCACCACCTTCGGTTACTCCTTCGCCACCTGGCGTTTTCACCTGCGGGGCGAAAGCATTCGCAGCGCCCACGATATCGGCTGGATCCGCGACCTGACGGTGGGCAAGATGATGCGCGCCGATATTCGCAAGGCCAATGTCAGCATGGGTCTTCCCGCGTTCAAGGAGAAGTTTCCGCTAGGCTCGACGCAGCGGGTTATCATGACACATGATGACGGGCGTTATGCCGGCATGGTCCTCGTGCCGGAAATCTACGCCGATCCGATGGATCGCGATCCCTCGAAGATCAGCCTCGAGACCTACCTCAATTACAAGAACGACGTGCTGCTGCCGGCGATGAACGCACGTCAGGCGGCGGCAGCCTTCGATGCTACCGAAAGCGAAGCTCTGGTTGTCGTCAACGACAAGATCGAAAACCGACCCGTGGGCCTGCTGACGGAAAGCCATACGCTGAGGCGGTATAGCGAAGAGCTCGAGCAAAGGCGCCGGGAGGCATCAGGAGAGTTATAAATCACATCAGGAAACTGCGCTTATATGTTGAAATAAATAGTTTTATCGCGGTTTACATCTTGGCAAACAGACTTGTGATTTTCCAGTGATGTCGCATGGGCTAACTTGGCATCACATTGTGAAGCAAGCTGTCATTCGCCGCAGCGGATGCGATTTGAGTAGTCAAAGGAATAGACCATGGATGGCGGCAACTTCGATCTCAAGGAGGAAATCCGCGATTATTGGTCGAAAAGATCAGAGACTTTCGATCTGGCCTTTGGACACAAGATAGCAGCCGGCGCCGAGGCCAATGCATGGCAGAAGCCGATCCGCGACCTGGTGGGACCTGAGCCGAAACATATCCTTGAACTGGCCTGTGGCACCGGCGAGGTGACGCGGCTTATTCATGATCTCGGCCACGAGGTCACGGCACTCGACTTTTCAGAAGCGATGTTATCCGTAGCGCGCGCCAAACATGCGGGAAAACCAAGGCTACGTTTCGTGATGGCGGATGCCGAAAACACCATGGAGCCGGATGCGTCCTATGATGCGATCATTTGCAGGCATCTGGTCTGGACACTGACGCAGCCTGAGGAGACCTTCCGCGAGTGGTTCAGGCTGCTTCGTCCGGGCGGTCGGCTCCTGTTTTTCGATGGTGACTGGGCAACGCCAAAACCGGCAGGGCGTCTTGCCAGCCTTTTGATCCGGCTCATCGATCTTTCGGTGGGGGCCGACAAGAATTACGATGGCGCCCAAAGCAGCCATCATGCCGCAATCATGAAGGCGCTTCCGTTCGGGCAGGGGTTGCGCCCGCAGATGCTGACGCCGCTCCTGATCGCCGCCGGCTTTACCGGCATCGAACTGCACTCACATGCCCCGATTGCGAGAGCGCAGCGGAAAAACACCAACCTGCGCAACAGGCTGCGAACTTTCGTCTACCGTCGTTTCATCCTGACCTGCCGCCGTCCTTGAAACGGGACTGGTAATGGGAAACGGGAAAGGTGAGGGGCCGAGTGTGAAATCACACAACCACAAACTCAGCGGTCCTTCACAATAGCACCACCCGAGAAATGGTCGCGGTACCAGGGCAGAAACCATATTGCGAGCGGGCCGAAGACCATGCGATAGAGCGCTTGCGTAAAAGTCAGTCTTTCGCCGGTGCGCCGGACGACCTTTAATCGCATTAGCAGTTTTCCGGGAGTTGCCATGAAGGCGCTGCTTTCGAAGGCCGGGAAATAGCAAAACAACACGGATGCCAGCCATAAAAGCGTTACGCCCATCAGAGGTGTCGGCGGTTGCCCCGCTGGAGCGTCCATATATTGCGGTAGCCACTCTGCGGCGATGAATGTCGGTGCAAACGCCACACTGATGAGCAAGATGAGATCGACTATTCCTGCGACGATGCGTTTGAAGATCATGTTTCATCCCTGGACGTGAATCTGACTCGAATAAGATGATTGTACAAGCTATCTACAGAAAACACCCGAAAGCGCTGTCAGTCTTTCCAAACGCCTTTGACGCAAGGAAATGAGCTACATGACTGCTCCACTCGTCATCTACGCGGATGGTTCATACGACCCCGTTGCATTATCGGGAAGCTGGGCATTCATCGTGTTTGAAACCGAGCGGCAGATCCATGCTGCGCGAGGAACGGAAATCGGACTTACGAACAATTCGTTTGAAGTCATGGCGGTCATGAATGCACTTTTGTGGCTCGATGCACAGGCTCCAGGCCGGCCAGCCAAGCTCTGGACAGACTCCGCTCACGTGATGGAAGGTTGCCATCGCTGGCGCGAAATCTGGCGGAGCAACGGGTGGAAGCGCATCAATCCAGATTCGCGAAAACGCAAACGACAGATACCAGATGGCGGTCTGTGGCAGAATGTGGATCGTTTGCTCCTTTGTAATCCGAACGCCGAGATAGCGTGGTGCAAGGGACATTCCGGTATAGCCGGGAACGATCTCGCGGATGCTTTGGCCCGTACCAAGATGGTGGATGGGGGCAATTAGTCTCACGCCAACCGGTCTATAGACACACGCCAGCAGCTTGTTCTTGTTGAAGTAGCGGAGCCTCAAGCTGTCCGCCCGCACATGAACAAAATTGGGGCGTTATCAGCCCTGCAATCCACGCCAGTATGGTGCCGCTGTTCCTCCTTAAATTGCCGTCCCATCTCTCCGCCAAGGCTCGGCAATTCGTTGTGGCAACGAGAGCATAAAAAATCCCAGCTGGGTTGACTCATTTATGAAACCGGTTACATTCCCTCATGTAAACGGTTTCATCGGTTAAAAACCGTGCTTGGAGGAGCAAATTTTCATGTTTAAACATTTGATGGCTGCTGCCGCTATGGTGCTGGCGGCGGGCACGTCCGTGCATGCTCAGGAACAGAGCTTCAAGATCGGTCTTTCCAATTCTTTCGTCGGCAGCGAGTGGCGCACGCAGATGATCGAGGAAGCCCAGGCTGCCGCAAAGGCATGGGGCGAAAAGGGCGTGAAGGTCGAAGTCGTCGTTCAGAGCGGTAATGTCGATGTGCAGGGGCAGATCGGCCATATCCGCAATTTCATGAACCAGGGCGTTGATGCGATCCTCATCAATCCCGGCAGCCCGACTGCCTTTGATCCGATCTTCGCTCAGGCGAAGGCACGCAACATTCTCGTCATCGCAACCGACGCGGAAGTGTCTTCTAAGGACGCGATCTATGTCGGCATCGACCAGAAGGCCTGGGCGGCACAGTCCGCACAGTGGCTTGCGGATTCGCTGAAGGGCAAGGGAAGCGTCGTCTCGATCAACGGTATCGCCGGCAATCCCGCCAACGAAGCCCGCGTCGCCGGCTACCGCGAAGTGTTCAAGAAATATCCTGATATCAAGGTGCTGAACGAAGCCAATGCGAGCTGGGATCAGGCGCAGGGCCAGCAGGCGATGCAGAACCTTCTCGCCACCTATCCCGATATCAGCGGTGTGTGGGTGCAGGACGGCATGGCCGATGGCGCATGGCGCGCAATCGAAGCCGCCGGCAAGACCAAGGACATCGCCGCGACAGGTGAAATCCGCAAGGACTTCATGACGCGCTGGGAGAAGGAAAAGTTCAACTCCGGCGCCTCCGTCAATCCTCCGGGTGTCATGGCCAGCGCGCTCAACGTTGCGGTTCTGAAGCTGCAGGGCAAGGAATTCAAGGACGGCATTTTCGGCGGTACCTACGGCAACGCCATCTATATTCCGATCCCCTTCGTCAGCAACGACAACCTCGCGGACAACATCAAGTCCGCCGAAGGTAAGCCGGGCTATTGGTCCGTCACGGCAACCGTGACACCGGAACAGGCTGGCGAGTTCTTCAAGTAAGATCAGTCTCGGGCTGGCCGCAAACGCCAGCCCGAAACCTGAAATTCGAATGTGGACCGCGTATTGCGCGCGTCCGCCAGTGACGAAGCACAATGACAAGTAAAATTCGGGGACATGCGATGGCGAACGCTCTGGAAGCGGCCGGCATACAGAAGAATTTTGGCGCCGTGCGTGCGCTTTCCGACGGCAGGCTGACCGTTGGTCGCGGTGAAATTCACGCGCTGCTGGGCGCAAATGGTTGCGGCAAGAGCACGCTCTGCAAGATCGTTGCAGGTGCGGTCGCGCCGACCAGCGGCACCATCCGGTTCAACGGCGAAAACGTGCGCTTCAAAAGCCCGCGTGACGCCGAAAATGCCGGCATTGCGCTGTTTTATCAGGAGCTAAGCCTCATTCCGCAGCTTTCCGTCGCAGACAATATTTTTCTCGGTCGCGAACCGAAGCGCGCCGTTTTTGTCGACAGCAAGGCCCTGAAAGCCGAGGCGCGCAGGCTGATCGCGCTGTTTGACGGTGTTGCCGGCACCGGTCTGGAGCCGGATGCGATCGTCGGCAATCTGCCGCCCGATCAGCGCCAGCTCGTCGAAATCCTGAAAGTTTTCGCCCAGAATGCCAGCCTCATGATCATGGATGAGGCAACGGCGGCACTTGATGGCCGCCAGTCCGAGCGTTTTTTTGAGATACTTAGAGCCAAGAAGACGGACGGTATCTCCACCATCATGATTTCCCACCGGCTCGATGAGGTTTTTGCTGTCTGCGACCGCATCACCGTCATGCGTAACGGTGCGACCATTTCGGAACTCGACACCGCCGCTACCACCCGCGAGGCCGTGGTACATGACATGGTCGGCGATGTCCGCGCCGCGCCTGCCCGCCAGCAGGGACGCGCAGGTGCAGCGCCCAGCCTGAAGGTGACGGACGTTGCGGGCGAGGGTATTCGCGGTGTCAGTCTTGAAGCCTATCCGGGTGAAATCGTCGGTTTGGCGGGATTGCAGGGGCAGGGCCAGTCGGCCTTGCTGAAGGGCCTGTTCGGCGCAAGCCCCTTTGCCGCCGGGCAAATCCAGTTCGAGGGCCGTGATGTCGCCATCGGCAAGCCTTCGCAGGCGGTTCATAACGGTTTTGCCTATGTGTCGGGCGACCGCGGGCGTGATGCCTCGCTTCAGGGCCGGTCGATCTTCGAAAATCTTGTTGCAGCTCTGATGGTGCGCGAAAAGATGAGACTGGTCCGGCCCGCGACGCTGAAGCCGCGAGTGCAGAAGGTCGCGGACGACATGAAGACGAAGTTTGCCGGCATGGATATGCCTATCGGCACGCTCTCAGGCGGCAACCAGCAGAAAATCTTCATTTCCCGCTGGCTTGCCACCGCGCCGAAACTGCTGCTGCTCGATGATCCGACCAAGGGTATCGATCTTGGCGCCAAGGCCGATCTCTTCGCGCTGATGCGCCAGCAGGCTGACGCGGGCGCGACTATTCTTCTCTATTCCTCGGAAGATGCGGAAATCCTCGAATATGCCGACCGCATTCTCGTGTTCAACGGCGGACGCATTTCTGCGGAGCTGACCGGAGCCGACATGACATCCGTCAACATGACCCGCGCCGCCTATGGAGACGCCGCATGAATTCCCTCGGTTTTGTGCGCAAGCAACCCTGGATCATAACTCTTGTGGTTCTGGCCGTTCTCATCGGCGTCAACACTTTTCTGCAGCCGTCTTTCGTGCAGCCGGCCGTATTGCAGTCGAACCTGACGACATTTCTTCCCCTGATCCTGGTCGCCATCGGTCAGACCTATGTCATTCTGGCGGGGGATATAGATCTGTCGGTCGGAAGCATCGTAGCGCTCGCCAATGTCGTTACCGTCAGCGTCATCGCTGCACTTGGCGGAACGGCAGGTGCCGTCGTTGCAGGTATGGGAGCGGGAGTTGCGGTTGGACTGATCTGTGGGCTGGTCAACGGCCTGTTCATATCCGGCCTGCGTTTCCAGCCCATCGTCACCACATTCGCGACGGGCATCATCTTTGCCGGTCTGGCGATCTGGGTTCTGCCGCAGGCCGGTCTTCCCGTGCCGGAAGCCTATTGGCAGACCTATTCCGGTAGTTTCATCGGTTTACCTTTCGTGCTGTGGATGCTGTTGGCTGGTATTGCCTTTACGCTCGTTGTGTCGCGCATTCCGTTTCACGTGCATTTGTTGGCCGTGGGCGGCAATCGCACGGGCGCTTTCCAGACGGGCCTGCGCCTCTCCGGCATTCGCATTGGCGCCTACATGATTTCCGGTCTGTTTTCGGCGCTCGCAGCGCTGTGCCTGACGGGCGAGACCGCCTCCGGCGACCCCTTGCTCGGTGCAAGCCTGGCGCTCTCCTCCATTTCGGCGGTCGTTCTTGGCGGCACAGCACTTTCCGGCGGCTTCGGCAGCTCGACAGGATCGATCGCCGGCGCGCTGGTGCTGGGCATGATCGGCAATGTGATTTTCTTTGCGGGCTTGCCCTTCGAGTACCAGACATTGGTGCAGGGGTTGATCGTGCTGACGGCACTTGCCGGCGGCGTTCTGGTGACGAGGCGTTGAGATGATAAATTCCGGTTTGAAAATCAAATCCATCATCACCGATCCGCTGACCATTGCGATTGGCGCGTCAGTGTTCCTGCTGCTGGTCGGCGAACTGTTGTCGCCCGGCTTCGCACAGGGGTCGCAGATCGTGCGGCTGCTGACGATCGCGGCCATTCTCGGTATCGTCGCGGCGGGCCAAAATCTTGTGATCCTCGGCGGACGCGAAGGCATCGATCTGTCCGTCGGCGCGATGATCTCGCTCGGCGCGGTCCTTGCCGGTAACATGATGAACGGACAGAATGTCGGAATACCGCTCGCCATATTGGTCGCAGGTGGCATTCCCTTCCTGATCGGCATCATCAATGGCCTCGGCATCACCTTCGTGCGCATTCCCCCGCTGGTCATGACACTCGGCATGACAGCGGTGATCCAGGGCGGGCTTGTGGTCTATTCGCAGGGCGTTCCATCAGGTGCGGCGGCGCCGCTTCTGGCGGGTTTCATCAACCGGCCTCTCGTTTTCGGTATTCCCGGCGTCCTCTTCGTCTGGCTTGGCATTGCCGCGATCATGCTGTTCGTGCTGCGCCGCACGGCCTTCGGCTTCTCCATTTACGCCATCGGCTCCAATGAGCGGGCGGCGACGCTGGTCGGATTGCCTGTGTCTTTGATCCGCACGCTGCTTTACGGCCTGTCCGGCCTGTTTGCCGGTCTGACTGGCGTCTGCGTGATCGGTTATACCGGCACCTCCTTCATTTCTGTCGGCGACCAATATGTCCTCCCATCGATCATCGCTGTTGTCATCGGCGGCACTTCGCTTGCCGGTGGTGCGGGCGGATATATCGGAACCATGGCCGGGGCAGTTGCGCTCACCATTCTGCAAAGCGTACTGATAACGCTCAACCTCGATGTATGGGCCCGGCAGATCATATTCGGTGTCACGTTACTTGCGCTGATGCTGCTTTATGGCCGCCAAAAGCAGTTGCGTGTGTGACAGATGAGCAAAGACCAAGGTTCGAATATCAGGGAAGTTGCGGCTCTCGCGGGCGTTTCGATCGCGACCGTGTCACGGGCGCTGCAACAACCCGACAAAGTCCGCCCGGAAACGAGGAAGAAGGTTTTCGATGCCGTCAGGCAGGCGAACTTTGTTCCCAACGCCCAGGCCGCAAGCTTCAGGCGTCAATCCAACAACACTGTCATTCTTCTCGTTCGCGATATCGGCAACCCGTTTTATCTCGAGATCTACAAGGGCGTGGAGGAAGCGGCGGGGGAGGCGGGCTTCAAAGTGCTCATGGGAGACGCCCGTAACGACGAAAACCGCGTGGCGACACATATCGACATGGTCAGGCAGAAACATGCTGACGGCCTCATCCTGATGACCGGCCAGTTTCCTTCAGAGCTTCTCGGTCAGGGTGACGCGCTGCCGCCGATCGTCATCGCTTCGGAAACCGTGCCAGGCATCGCGCTGCCCACCGTCAAGGTCGATAACCGCGCCGCGTCCAAAAACGCCGTGAATCATCTGATCGAAGCAGGGCACACGAAGATCGCACATCTCGCCGGACCTTTTCCGGAAAGTCTGGCACAGGAGCGTTTCGAGGGCTACCGCGACGCGCTTGAGGAAGCGGGTATCGGTTACGCGGATGAACTCGTCGTGACAGGCGATTACAGCATCGAAGCCGGTAGACAGGCGATTGCCGGACTTCTCGAAAACGGCATTTCCTTCACCGCCATCTTCGCCTCGAGCGACCAGATGGCGATTGGCGCGATCAGCGAGCTGCGCGGGCGCGGGCTGTCCGTGCCGACCGATGTCTCGGTCATTGGCTTCGACGATATAATTTTCGCTAATGCCTTCGAACCACCGCTAACGACAGTGCGCCAGCCCCGGCAGGAAATGGGCCGCAAGGCCATGGCGCTGATGGTCGACCGGCTTAATGGCAAACGCACGGCCGAAACCATCGTGCTGGATACGGAACTGGTGGTGCGCGGCTCGGTCGCGCCCTGCCGTTCGCCGCACCGGTAGCGGCCAGACTGTGAATGCAAGGAGTGTAAGGACATGAAGACGATCAAAGGCCCGGCGATTTTCCTCGCGCAATTTGTCGGGGACAAGGCACCCTTCGACACGCTCGACAATCTCGGCCAATGGGCGGCTTCCCTTGGGTACAAGGGCATTCAGGTGCCGACCGATCCCAAGCTCTTCGATCTTGAGAAAGCTGCCGCTTCCAAGGCTTATTGCGATGATATCAAGGGACGTCTGGCCGAGACAGGCGTTGAGATCACCGAGCTTTCAACCCATATTCAGGGCCAGCTCGTCGCTGTTCATCCTGCCTATGACGAGATGTTCGACGGTTTTGCGCCCGCCGAACTGCGCGGCAAACCGCAGGCGCGTCAGGAATGGGCGGTCAACCAGCTGAAGTGCGCGGCGAAAGCCTCGCAGCATCTGGGCCTCAAGAGCCATGCGAGTTTTTCCGGCGCGCTGGCGTGGCCTTTCATTTATCCCTGGCCGCAGCGCCCCGCAGGTCTTGTTGAAATGGCCTTTGCTGAACTCGGCAAGCGCTGGACGCCGATTCTCGATACATTCGAGGAGAATGGCGTCGATCTGTGCTACGAGTTGCATCCCGGCGAAGACCTGCATGACGGCATTACCTTCGAGCGTTTTCTCGAAGCCACCGGCAATCATTCCCGCGCCAACATCCTTTATGATCCCTCGCACTTCGTGCTTCAGGCGATGGATTATCTTGATTTCATCGATATCTACCACGAGCGCATCCGGGCCTTCCACGTCAAGGATGCCGAGTTTAATCCGACCGGCCGGTCGGGCGTCTATGGCGGTTATCAAGGCTGGGTCGACCGGCCGGGGCGCTTTCGCTCACTCGGCGACGGGCATGTCGATTTCGGCGCGGTGTTTTCCAAGCTCACCCAATACGACTTCGAAGGATGGGCCGTGCTGGAATGGGAATGCGCGCTGAAACACCCGGAGGACGGGGCGCGTGAAGGTGCCGGCTTCATTGAAAATCACATCATCCGCGTGACTGAGCGGGCTTTCGACGATTTCGCCAAAAGCGGCGTCGATGATGCCGCCAACCGTCGCCTTCTCGGGCTTTGAAAGGGATAGACATGTCCTCCGCAACAGCAAGATTTAATAGCCGCCGCATTCGTCTCGGCATGGTGGGTGGCGGTCAGGGTGCCTTTATCGGCGCGGTGCATCGTATCGCCGCGCGGCTCGACGACCGTTACGAATTGGTCGCCGGTGCGCTTTCCTCCGACCCGGCACGCGCCAGCGCTTCGGCAACCCTGCTAGGCATAGCGCCCGAGCGGTCCTACGCTTCGTTTGAGGAGATGGCGTCGGCCGAGGCCGGTCGTGAAGACGGTCTCGAGGCGGTCGCCATCGTCACTCCCAATCACCTGCATTTCGCCCCGTCCAAGGTCTTTCTCGAATCTGGCATCCATGTCATCTGCGACAAGCCCGTCACCGCGACGCTGGAGGAGGCCAAGGAGCTGGCGAATATCGTGAGGGCATCCGACAGGCTGTTCATCCTCACGCATAATTACACCGGCTATGCCATGTTGCGGCAGATGCGGGAGATGGTGGCCAACGGTGCCATCGGCAAGCTGCGCCATGTCCAGGCCGAATATGCGCAGGACTGGCTGACCGAAGCGGTCGAAAAGACCGGCGCAAAGGGAGCGGAATGGCGCACCGATCCGAGCCGCTCTGGCGCGGGCGGGGCAATCGGCGACATCGGCACCCACGCTTTCAACGCCGCCGCCTTCGTGACCGGTGAAATTCCCGCGAGCCTCTACGCAGATCTCACTTCCTTCGTTCCGGGCAGGCAGCTGGATGACAGCGCCAATATTCTGCTGCGTTACGAAAGCGGCGCGAAGGGCATGCTCTGGGCAAGCCAGATCGCTGTCGGCAATGAAAACGCCCTGTCGCTCAGGGTCTATGGCGATAAGGGCGGCCTTGAATGGCACCACCGCGTGCCGGACGAGCTGTGGTTCACACCTTACGGCGAGCCCAAGCGGCTGATTACGCGCAATGGCGCGGGCGCAGGCGCTGCCGCCAACCGCGTCAGCCGTGTGCCATCAGGGCATCCGGAGGGATATCTCGAGGGTTTTGCGACGATCTACCGTGAAGCCGCAGACGCAATCATCGCAAAAAGGGAGGGAAAAGCAGCCGCCGGGGATGTGATTTATCCCGGCATAGAGGACGGCCTTGCGGGTCTCGCATTCATCGATGCGGCCGTGCGGTCCAGCCTGACCTCGTCCTGGGTAGAGATCGACATATAGATCACTGGATATCGGGGACTGACGACGCAGGGCATCGGAGGTTGTGCCCAGCATTACCCGACTAATTGTTCGGAAGATCACGGGCAGGCGTGTCGTCATATTGATCAAACGGAAAGGGAGTCACGCGTTTGAAAACGTTCAAGTCAAAATTCGCAAAGATGGCATTCGTCGTCGGACTGGCGGCCGGTATCGCAAATCCGGTTTTTGCCGATGACAGCAAGACGCTGCCGATTGCCGCGCAGATGTACACACTGCGCAACGCCGGAACGCTTGAGGAGCAGCTTGCCATCCTCAACCGCGCGGGCGTTTCCGCCGTGGAAACGGTGGATATGCAGAAGGTCAGCGCCAGCGAGCTGAACGCGCTTCTGGAAAAGCACAAGATCAAGGTCATTTCCTCGCATGTGCCGATCGACAAGCTTCGCGGCAATCTCGACGATGTCATCACCGAGCAGAAGGCTGTCGGCAATCCGGTCGTGACCGTGCCGTTCCTCAAGCCCGAAGACCGCCCCAAGGACGCCGCTGGCTGGACAGCCTTCGGCAAGGAACTTGGCGGATATGCCGACAAGCTTTCCGCGGCTGGCCTCTCCATGGCCTATCACAACCATGATTTTGAAATGGTCAAGTTCGACGGCAAGACGGCGCTTGAACTGCTGCTCGATGCCGCAGGCCCGAAACTGCAGAGCGAACTCGACGTCGCCTGGGTGGCGCGCAGCGGCAATGATCCGGCTGAGTTCCTCGGCACTCTGAAGGGCCGGGTTTTTGCAATCCACGCCAAGGACAATGCACCGGCCGGCACGGCCGAAAACGAGCGCGGCTTTGCAACGATTGGCACCGGCGTTCTCGACTGGAAGACGATCCTGCCGGCGGCCAAAAATGCCGGCGCACAATGGTTCATCCTTGAACACGACCTTCCGCTCGATGCCGAAGCGGTCGTGACCAAGGGCAACGCGTTCCTGAGCGAGCACTTGCCGACCATTCAGTAAACACTGCCAGTAAAACCAGAACCGCACCTCGGCGGCCGGTTTCGCCGGGGCGCATAAGGTTCGACAGACGCATGATGAAGTTTCCGCCGCGTTGCGACGGGGAGCGCATTGTCTCGTCGACTTTTTACCCAAGTACCAATCGGAGGAGTTATCATGGCGGACAATCATTATGATGCGATTGTTGTCGGTTCAGGCATAAGTGGAGGCTGGGCTGCAAAGGAACTCACGGAAAAAGGCCTGAAGGTACTGCTGCTGGAGCGCGGCAGAAACATCGAGCACATTACCGACTATCAGAATGCCGACAAGGAAGCCTGGGACTATCCCCATCGCAACCGCGCCACGCAGGAGATGAAGGCGAAGTATCCGGTGCTCAGCCGCGACTATCTGCTGGAAGAGGCCACGCTCGGCATGTGGGCCGATGAGCAGGAAACGCCCTATGTCGAAGAAAAGCGTTTCGACTGGTTCCGTGGTTATCACGTCGGCGGCCGTTCGCTGCTGTGGGGACGCCAGACCTACCGCTGGTCGCAGACCGATTTCGAGGCCAATGCCAAAGAGGGGATCGCCGTTGACTGGCCGATCCGTTATCAGGACATTGCTCCCTGGTATGATTATGTCGAGCGTTTCGCCGGCATTTCCGGCAGCCGCGAGGGGCTGGACATTCTTCCTGATGGTGAATTCCTGCCGCCTATTCCGCTGAATTGCGTTGAAGAGGATGTGGCCCGCCGGTTGAAAACCGCCTTTAAAGGTACGCGCCACCTCATCAATTCGCGCTGCGCCAACATCACCCAGGAACTTCCCGATCAGGAGCGCACGCGCTGCCAGTTCCGCAACAAGTGCCGGTTGGGCTGTCCTTTCGGCGGCTATTTCAGCACGCAGTCATCGACCCTGCCGGCGGCAGTCGCCACCGGAAATCTTACGCTCCGGCCTTTCTCCATCGTCAAGGAAATCCTCTACGACAAGGACAAGAAGAAGGCTCGCGGTGTCGAGATCATCGATGCCGAAACGAACCTGACCTATGAATACACCGCCGATGTGATCTTCCTCAACGCTTCGACGCTCAACTCGACCTGGGTTCTGATGAACTCGGCCACCGACGTGTGGGAGGGAGGGCTCGGCAGCAGCTCGGGCGAACTCGGCCACAATGTGATGGATCACCATTTCCGCATGGGCGCCACCGGCGAGGTGGACGGTTTCGAAGAGTTTTATTTCAAGGGCCGCCGCCCGGCGGGATTCTATATTCCCCGTTTCCGCAACACCGGCGACGACAAGCGGAACTATCTGCGCGGTTTCGGTTATCAGGGATCCGCCAGCCGTTCGCGCTGGGAACGGGAAATCGCCGAACTCAACATCGGAGCCGACTACAAGGAAGCGCTGACCCAGCCGGGCGCCTGGACTATCGGCATGACTGCCTTCGGTGAAATGCTGCCTTATCACGAGAACCGCGTGAAGCTGGACCACGACAAGAAGGACAAATGGGGCCTGCCGGTCCTGTCGATGAATGTCGAGATGAAGCAGAACGAACTCGATATGCGCGAAGACATGGTCAATGACGCAGTCGAGATGTTCGAAGCGGTCGGCATCAAGAACGTCAAACCGTCGAGGGGCAGCTATGCGCCGGGCATGGGCATCCATGAAATGGGTACGGCTCGCATGGGACGCGACCCCAAAACTTCCGTGCTCAATGGCAACAACCAGGTCTGGGATGCGCCGAACGTCTTTGTCACTGACGGTGCCTGCATGACTTCGGCCTCCTGCGTCAACCCGTCGCTCACCTACATGGCGCTGACGGCGCGTGCCGCCGAATTTGCCGTTTCCGAACGCAAGAAGGGGAACCTGTGATGAACAGACGTGAACTGCTGAAACTGATAGCCATTGCCTCCGGTCTTCCGTTGATCGGCGCTGACGTGGTCACTGCGGCGGAAAACGCCGCCAAGCTCGCCGGCGACGTCCACGTGTTCAGCCCGGAGGAAATCCGGCTTCTGGACGAGGTGGCTGAAACGATTATCCCTCGCACATCCACCCCGGGTGCGAAGGACGCTGCCGTTGGCGCATTCATGGCAGTCTATGCGGCCGATTGTTACACGGGCGAACAGCGGAAACTCTTCCTCTCCGCGATGGCTGACATCGAAAACCGCAGCCGGACGGAATACAAGAAGGCGTTTCTCGAGCTGACGTCGCAGGAGCGGCAGATGCTGATTTCTGCGCTGGACAAACAGGCCCGGGCGGAACAGACACCGACCGCACCGCATCCCTTCACACTCGTCAAGCAGCTGACGCTGCTCGGTTTCTTCACCTCGAAGATCGGCGCCACCGAGGTTCTTGTTTACGACGAAATCCCCGGCGGCTTTGAGACCTGCGTTCCCTACAAGAAGGGTACGCCCGCTTGGGGCACGACCTGAATTGAGAACAAGCCGCCCGCCTGCATTCGCAGGCGGGCGCGTTCATACGGCAGAACAAGGATGACACGATGCGCAAGAGAATGATCATCACGGCGGCAATGCTGGCAGCAAGCACCATTCCCGCTTTTTCAGAGGGCGATGTTGCCAAGGGGGAGGCGGCCTTCAAGCGCTGTTCCGCCTGTCACGCCATCGGCGAGGGCGCGAAAAACAAGGTCGGCCCGCAGCTTAACGGGATCATCGGTCGGACTGCGGGCGGCGATCCGGACTATAATTACTCGAATGCGATGAAAAAAGCAGGCGGGGAAGGGCTGGCGTGGACACCGGAGGAACTGCGAGACTTTCTCAGCGCTCCCAAGAAGAAAATCCCCGGAAACAAGATGGCCTTGGCGGGCATCAGCAAACCGGAAGAACTGGATAATCTTATCGCCTATATCGAAAGCGCGTCTTCGAAACCAGCCGAATGACAGCACGCCGTTTATCGAACATCAAAACTCCCGCAGTTTTGAGACGATGACCACGACTTTACCCCAGCATATCCTGCGCGCCGAAGGCCTTGCCAAGGAATTGCCAAGGCCTTCCGGCGTTGTCTTCAAGGATGCATTTGCGGTACTCAAACTCCGGTTCTCAGGGGTCGGTCCGTCCTTCCTGCAGGCTCGACTTTTCGAAAGACCTGTCCTGATGGAAGCCCAGTTTGGCCAAGCCGTTTTTCACCTCCGGCGCGTTCATGAATAAATCCCAGATCAGGCCGCTGCGATAGTTTTCCATCATCGCAACAACAGGCCCTTGATTGATCGCAAGATGCGTTCCGGACACCCAGCCGGTTGAGGGCTGGAATGAATCTATGAGGCCAAAGCGGCCGATGAGTGCACCATTGTTCCATTGCAGAAAACGCAACGCCGCCTCGCGTGAGCGATGAGAAAAGAAGGGCATGCTCGAGAGGGCTGCCGTTGTCGCAATGATGCCGTCATCGTCGGTCGGAGAATTTACGACATAGCCCTTTGGCCCATCACACGCAGACAGACCCCACCCGGCCTCACTTGGGTAGCGCGTGCGGCAGTAGCGGTAATTGATCATGCAATGCGCGTGAACCTGCTCGAGATAGTCGTGACAATAAACATCGCCGAGACCGCGCGGATCGAGTGTGCAGAAGGAATAGTGCGACAGGAAAAGCGGTCCTCCATACGGCTGGCCAAGCGGCAGCCTAACACCGAGATACATCGATCCGTTCCGGATTTCACCATCGCTTGCCCATCCGGAATGATAAGACTCGGCGCTGATTGCATGCGTCGTTGAACCCGCCGCGAGCACATAACAGACGAGGGCCTCGTTCCAGCCCACAATCGGCAAGTTTTTCGCCCATGCATACCGACGGCTCCAATGCCAGAACAGCGGCCCGGGCTTTCCCCTGGTAAACCAGCCCCATTCCACCGTCTCGACGATTTCATTTATGGACCGGCGTAAATCGATTTCGGAGGATGTCTGCGCGCCAAAAAACTGTCTGACGCAGATCAGCGCCTGAACCAGAAGAGCGGTTTCAACGAGATCTCCGCCGTCGTCGAATTTCGCGAAGGGTATCGTTCTTCCGCTGGACGCATCGATGAAGTGAGGGAAGGCGCCATGAAAACGCTTCACACTTGCCAGCGATCTCAACATCCGGCTCGCCCGGGCGATGGCTTCCTGTTCGGTTATCCAAGAGCGGCGGACACCAACGATGAGCGAAAGAAAACCAAACCCGATCCCGGAGACCGACGCGATCTCATGGATCGCAAGACCATCGGATCGCATACGATCCCGCGGTAGGCCACTCTCCGGATGGCTCCCGGACCAGAAATATTCAAAGGTATTGCGATGCAAACCATCAAGTTCAGCAGGTAATTTATCCGTCAATTCCAACCTCAGGGACCAGCGGCAATCAGTCGGCAGATCGACTGCCAAGCCTTATCCGACTCTGTCACCATCTCCAAATTTCAAGCGGAGCGGTGAATGCCGGTAGCCGCAAAAATTCTCGGCTACCGCATCATCTGTCTTATCGTCTCCACGATCTGCTCTTCGCAGTAAGGTTTCGTAAAGAAAGCCGTATCAGCCGCGATCATATGACCGGGATCTTCGAGATGGCCGGAAACCAGGATAACTTTAATAGGGGGCCACCTGTCACGAATAATGGCTGCCAGTTGCAGGCCGTCGACGCCGCGTGGCATATCGATATCAGTGAAGACGATCCGAATGTCTGCGCGTGCCTCAAGGATATTAACCGCCTCCGTAGCATCTGCCGCAGCAAGCGCTGTGTATCCTGCGGTTTCAACCAGATCCACGGCGGCAAGGCGTAGCAGCGGCTCATCCTCGACGACGAGTATTGTTGCCACATCGGCAGCATTCGAGGTCACGGTCATCATGACTGTCTCAAATGGGAAACCAGTCCCTGCATCGTTACCCGCAGGCCGTCAGGATCAAAATTTACCTCGACACCGCCTGTACCCATCAGACCAAGCTGGATGAGCTTCGATCCGAAACCTTTACCCGATGGAGCCGTCACCGGCGGGCCGTCCTGCTCCTTCCATTCCAGAACAAGCGCGTTCTCGCCGCCTGCATCTTCTATCGTCCATGAAATAACGACGGTTCCGGCATCAGAAGACCAGGCTCCATATTTCAAGGCGTTTGTGCCAAGCTCGTGCATCAGGAGAGCCAGCGATAGTGCAGTCCTGGGCCCGATTTCCATGTCGGTGCCCGATATGCGGTATCGCTCGGGAAGAGAAAGTTGGCGAAGCACGGAATCGATCACTGCCACCATGCGCGCCGACGACCAGTCCTGGTTCAGGAGAACCTCATGCGCATTGGAAAGCGCGCGCAATCTGCTCGTGAAGGCTTCGACAGGGGCTCTGTCGGTGACGGGGCGAAGCGTCTGTGTCGCAATCGCCTGAACCATGGCCATCGTGTTTTTGAGGCGGTGGCTGATCTCGTGATTGAGAACCTGCTGTTCCTGCTCGGCCCGAATCCTGGAGATCGCCTCACGCGTGCGGTCCGCTATCGCACGCACAAAATCACGCTCCTCGGACGAGAATTCATGCGGCTTGTCGTAGTGTACGAACATGACCCCCGCGAATGCGCCTCTTTCGATGATTGGCACATTCACGAGGACGGAGATGCCTAATGAGTGTAGAAGCTCGGCTGAAGCGGAGGTTCTCGGATCTGTCGCCACATCGGGTATGATGACCGTCTCGCCGCGCTTCAAATCGTGGATGTAGGATCCGTAATTTCTGAAATGATGGAGCCCCGCGACGGTGAACATTCCCTCCGCACACCAGTCGGGAAGCATCTGCACCGTCTCGGCGATAGGGTCAACGATGCCGTAGCCCGCCCGCGTCGCGCCTCTCAGACTCCGTGCCAAAATCTCGGCGGCGGCAAATGCCACTTCCGCAACAGTATCCAGCTCGCGGATCTTTTCGCCGAGTTCCAGGAATGCAAGCTGCCTGTCCTCCGACAGTTTTTGAGCTGTGGCGTTGCGTGCGACCTTGATATAACCCGGGACCTTGGGCGACGAATGGTTGGCCATCGGCCGGATCGTGCCGTCCAGAAAGATGCTGGAGCCGTCTGCAGCGAGGTGCCATCGGCGGTCGGGTGCAACCCCTTCGGACGTGGCTCTGCTCACTTCAGCCGCAGGAACGCCGGCTGCCCGGTCCTCCTCAGTAAAAATCGACTCAAACGGCCGTCCGAGCATCTCGGCTTCCGACCAGCCAAATGTCTCCTGCGCTCCACCAAACCAGCTTGTAATGCGCTGGTCTTCATCGATCGTCATGATGATATAGTCTTTGGCGCCTTCGACGATCAGGCGAAGCTTCGTTTCGCTGTCGCGTAAAGCCTCCTGGGCTTGCATACGGTCAGTGACTTCAACGAACATGATGACGAACGTATCTTCACCAGTGGCTTGAACATAGCCGTCAAACCACCGGTCCATCGATCCGATCTTGCGGGTGAAACGCTTGCTTTGTTGGGTCTCGACGGCCTCCACCACATCGGAAACCCACTCATTCTCGAATTCTGGAAAGAGTTCGCGCATGGTTCGACCAGGCACATCATCGCCTGGCAATCCAAGAAGAGTGCTCCATGCGGGATTGACCGTCTCGTACCGCCAATCGACAATCGTTCCGTCGACGTCACGGATCACCGAGCCTACGACGATGCCTTCCTCCAATTGCTGGAAAAGCGCACCCCAGCGTTGCTCGGAAAGGAAGGTCGCAATCTGGTTCGAGGCGACCCTTCCGATCTGGTTCAGTAACTGCAGCTCGCTTTCCGTCCATGTGCGTGGTTCGCCATCGATTGCTGCGAGCGCGCCGATCACCATGCCATCAGGGAGGGTTACAGGCACTCCCATGTAGGAGATCACGCCCAGATCGGTTATGGCCAGATTATTTCTAACGAGATCATGAACCGTCGCATCCCCGATGATCAAAGGCTGTCTGTCGCGAACCACATGCTGACAGAATGAATGAGTGAGTGGCGTTTCCGCCGCTTCAGCCCATTTGGGTGGCAACCCGACATGAGCGATGAAAACCTGCCGGTGCTCGTCCAGAATGGAGATCAAAGCTACTGGGCATTTCAGGCCGGTTTTGACGACCTCGATAATATCCTGGAATTCGGGTGGGCTCTGGACATCAAGCAGCCCAGAGTTTCGAACTGCGTCAATGCGTTCCGACGGTGAATTCAAGGTCAATCCTTATCCGCACAGGGGCGGCGTTGGTCAAGCCGACAAGGCGGCAAGCAGTTTGGGCGAAACAACAAGGCTGGGAGGAGGGGTAGCGGAGCGCTCTGCGCCAATAACGATGCCTTCAATGAACTGCAAGGCATTTTGCAAACCGTTCATCGTGTAGGGTTTCTCGATTGCTCCAAGTGCGCCTGCAAAGTCCTCAGGTATTCTCTTCAGGTTACCCGAAACAAAAACATAGGGGATAGAGCTCGAGGAAAGATATCGGCCGACTTCTATGCCCGTTGGACCATCCAGCAATTGAATGTCTACAAATGCGAATTGCGGCAGTGCCTTGTTGGCAAGCTCGATAGCTTCCTTGCTGTCGGCAGCGATCCCCACAATCTCGTGTCCGGCATCCTCCACTTCGCTTTCAAGTTCCATCGCCAGCAGAGCTTCGTCCTCTACGATCAAGATTTTCACAGGAGATCCTTTCAGTCTTTTACAGAAAGCGTGACACGAACATCCGAGAGGCAACCTTCAACCGTCCGAACTATCGTAGCACGCAATTGTTTTACGCACGCTTCCAGCATCTTCTTGCTAAAGGCTGCTTCTTCCTTGTCCACTTCGCCCGGCGTGACGGTATCGGCAACCCTGACAAGGAAGTGGCCGTTGAGGCGCTTGACCTCCAGGTGCAATTGCCCGCCACGGTCCTTCAATCCTCTGCGAATGGCGTCGCCGATGAGTTCGTTGATGATCAAGGCAAGGGGGGAGGCCTTTGTCGCCGGAACCACAACCTCGTGAAGATCGGTGGTGAGGTTGATGTCGGTTCGCTTCAAGGCGCCGATCTTGTCGAGCATCAATGTATTGGCAAAATCCGCGACATCGAAATGCCCTACATCTTCATCGTTCAGAAGCTTGCGCTGGACGGTGCTGAGTGCTTCGACCCTGTTCAGCACAGACATCAATGTCCGCTCCACAACATCGTTATCAGTCATCCGCGCCTGAAGCTTCACGATTGAGGCGATCGTCAGGAGGTTGTTTTTTACGCGATGATCAACTTCGTGGACGAGGGTTGTTTTTGCCCGCAATGCCTCAGTCAAATCCGCCGTTCGCAGCGCCACCTCTCCCTCCGCGATGTGGCGGGCGCGAGCGAGTTCGGCTTCCTTGCTCTTGATATCGGTGAAGTCGAGTTGCGAGGCGAAAAAATAGATGACGGTTCCGGAAGCATCGCGAACAGGACTTACGAAGAGAGCATTCCAAAACTCTGATCCGTCCTTGCGATAATTAAGGATGTCGATCGCCAAATCCTGCTCGGCTGCGATTGCCTCACGCAGCTTCGTAACTGAGCCAGGATCCGTGTCTGGACCCTGGAGCAGACGACAATTTTGACCAACCAGCTCTTCGGCGGAATAGCCCGTCAATCTGCTGAAAGCAGCATTGCAGAAGATGATTGGATTGTCGTTGAGGAGTGGATTTGTGATGATCATGGGCATGCGGGTGGCCTTGAAGGCTGCCGCAAACGGATCTTCAGAAGCGTGGCCAGATACTAGACGCTCTCCAGCGTCTTGGGCATCCTGCCGGAGGAGATCATTATCTTTCATGCAAGGTCCTGAAGGTAACGGTCCCCTAAAATGTGTGAATGGGAATTTGGTTCCAACGAAAAAGTGAATTATTCCTGTTTTACAGGGTAGGGGATCCACCATCTTTTTGCATATTGTCCGTGAGCAGGTCTGTCGGCGTCCGATAGCCGAGAGATCGGCCTGATGACGTCAGTAGAACAAAAACGGGGCGACCAATTGGCCGCCCCGCTTGATGTGAGACTGGGTCGAAACCTCAAGCAGGCCGTTCTTCGCCCGCGTTCGGCCTCCAGGTGATTAGCTTTCTCTCGGCGACATCGAGAATGAGATCGATGACGAGAACAAAAATGGCGAGAATGATGATACCGGCGAAAACGCCGACCGCGTCGAAGTTACCTTCCGAACGGGCGATCAGGTAACCGAGGCCTGCGGAAGACCCGAGATATTCGCCGATGATCGCGCCAACCACCGCAAATCCGACGGACGTGCGCAGCGACGACAGAATCCAGCTGGCTGCCGCCGGAAAATAAACATGACGCAAGAGATCAGAGCGCTTTGCACCGAGAATGCGCGTGTTGGAAAGCACGACGGGGTTTACTTCGCGAACACCTTGCATGGCGTTGAAGAACGTCACGAAGAAGACGAGGGTGACCGCAAGAGCGACCTTTGACCAAAGGCCAAGCCCCAGCCAAAGGACGAAAATTGGCGCGAGGACCACACGCGGGATGGCATTCACGGCCTTGATGAACGGGTCCAACACACGGGCCACGAAGGGACTGAGGCCCAGCCAGACACCGGCGCCGACGCCGAGACCTGTACCGATGAGGTAACCGAGAACCGTTTCACTCAAGGTGATACCGACATGTTTGTAAAAGCCGGCATCGGCAACCCAGGTGATGACCTGCTTGACGATGTCGATGGGTGCCGGGAAGAAGAAGCGGTCGATCGCCCCGGAGCTTACCCCGAGTTGCCACCCACCCAGGAGCACGACCAGAAGCACGATCTGGATGATGCGAACATTAACGGCTTGCATAGCTTTTCTCCACTTCGCCGCGCAAAGACGCCCATATATCGCGATATAGGGTCATGAATTTCGGATCGAGCTTGATTTCGGCCACGTTGCGGGGCCGTTCCAGATCAACCGGGAAGCTCTCGATAACCCGGCTCTTGGGGCCGGCGGCAAGGACGACAACCCGGTCCCCGAGTGCAATCGCCTCTTCGAGATCGTGCGTGATCATGACCACTGCACGGCGATCCTCTTGCCACAATCTCAGGAGTTCATTCTGCATGAGGTGGCGCGTGTGAATGTCGAGTGCGGAGAACGGCTCGTCCATCAGGATGACCTTCGGCTCGGTGATAAGCGCCTGCGCCATCTGGACACGTTTGCGCTGTCCGCCTGAAAGTTGATGCGGAAAGCGCTCTTCAAACCCCTTCAGGCCAACTTTTTCCAGCCAGGCCAGAACCTTGGTACGGCGCTCATGTTCGGATACGCCGCGGAACAGCAGGCCAAGCTCGACATTCTGATAGGCCGTTTTCCAGGGAAGCAGCGCATCCTGCTGGAAGAGATATCCGATGTTGTTCTGCACGCCCTGCACGGCCGAACCATCGATGGAGACCTTTCCCTGCGCCGGTTTCAGCAAACCCGCGATGGCATTGAGAATGGTGGACTTTCCGCATCCGGTTGGGCCGACAATCGAGAGAAACTCACCATCTCCAACTTTCAGGTTCACATCCTGGACCGCAACGAACGCGCCGAAGGCCATTGTTACGTTCTCGATTGCCACCATTGGCTGAAGATTGAGTTCCGCCACGGGTTCTAACTTTCTAATTGGCAAAGAC
The DNA here is from genome assembly GCF_000381165.1 of Agrobacterium sp. 10MFCol1.1. Lineage (NCBI taxonomy): Bacteria > Pseudomonadati > Pseudomonadota > Alphaproteobacteria > Hyphomicrobiales > Rhizobiaceae > Agrobacterium > Agrobacterium sp. 10MFCol1.1. The sequence continues at coordinate 316,372 of NZ_KB906078.1, forward strand.
ATTGAAGACCCTCAGTTTACGCCCTTCGAAGCCGCAGCCTCGACGAACTTGTTGGTGTAGGTCGTGTTGAGATCGATCGTGGCCTTCGCGACCGCGTCGTTGAAGCTTTTCAAAACCGCCAACGGGGTTTCCAGATCGGCCTGGTTGAAGGTTCCATCTTCGGAGAAGATCGCCTTGGCGGCTTCGACGGCCTTGATGTAGGTCTGCTTGTCGCCGGACACGAAATCATCAGGAAGCTTTGCAACGATTTCCTCGGCCGAATGCTCCTTCATCCAATGCAGCGCCTTTACCGTGGCATTGGTAACCTTCTGGATCACCTCGGGATGTGCATCGATGTATTCCTGCGTCGCATACAAGACGGAGGTGGGGTATATCCCGCCATAGACATCCTTGGCGCCCTGATCGCTGCGGGCATCGATCAAGATCTTGCCAAGACCACGCTCAACCACGATCGTCGCAGCCGGATCGTAATTGACCAAGAGGTCAATCTTGCCCTGCTGCAGAGCGGCAACAGCAGCAGCGCCGGAGCCAACGCCGATGATGGCGATGTCGTTGTCGCTCAGATTGTGCTGCTTCATGTAATAACGAATGAAGAAATCGGACGAAGACCCGGGCGAGGTGATCCCGACCTTTTTGCCCTTGATGGTTTCAGGTTTTGCCGGATCGAAGTCTGTATCGTTCTTTCCTGCGAGAACCAGCCCGGAATTGCGGGCAAGCTGGACGAAGCCAACCACGTGCTTGTTCTGGGACTGCATCTGGATCGTGTGATCGTAGAAACCGACGGCTACATCCGTGGACCCTGCGACGAGCGCCTGCAGGACTTTCGAACCGCCTTGGGCAAAGTTTTCGGTCGTCACCTCAAGGCCCTCGTCCTTGTAGAAGCCGAGGCTGGCCGCCACCGGAAAAGGCAGGTTGTTGAGGTTGTACGAACCAACACTCATTCTGACGGATTCTGCATTTGCCGACGCTGCCAGCGCACAGAGCGCCGCTGTTGCAAGCAAGTATTTACGCATGAGGGTCTCCTCCCAGTTTTGCTATGTTTTGAGCCAGTATGGCTTTGTCTAGGCTGCGTCTTCAATCGCAGCGTTTGGCTTGGCGAAGGCAAAGCCTTCGAAAAGTCTGCGGGCCGTTCTCACAAGCCCGGCTGTTATTGCTCCGTTCCGCATCTCAAGTTGCACGTCCAGCCGACCGGCGGGATGCTCGATGCAGATCTGGGTCGGAACAGATCGATTTCCCGCTTGTTCAAATGCCACGGAGCCTTCCGTGATCGCTGCGGTTGCTATGCCAACGGCGCCGGTCGTTGCCAGGGCAGGGTGGCACTCATTGGGCATGAAGTACCGGACAGACAGAGTGCCTCCCTTGCGGGCCGGCGCTACGATCACGGGTTTTGGTATGACCATATCCGTTACATTCCCCATCCCCATCAATTTGCCTGCCTGAATGCGTATGCGGGTCAATCGTTCGATGAGATCGCTATTGGAAGTCAGCGTTTGCGGATCTTCATATCCCGTGACGCCGAGGTCTCCCGCACGCATGAGGACCATCGGAATTGCGCAGTCTATCGCTGTCACATCTATTCCCTCAACCGTGTCGACAGGGTTTCCGGTGGGCAACAGTTTTCCGGTTTTCGCACCCGCCGCATCCACGAAAGTCAGGGCGATCGGTGCAGCCAGACCCGGAACGCCGTCGATGGATGCGTCTCCGAGATAAATTACTTCGCGACCACGCGTCGGCACCTTTGCCTCGATCAATTTTCCGGTGTTCACGTTGTGGATGCGAACCACGGTATCGCTTCCCCGAGCCTCCACAAGTCCCGCTTCGATCGCAAAGGGACCGACCGCGGCCAGCATATTTCCGCAATTGGGCGAATAGTCGACATACTGCCTGTCGGTACGAACCTGAGCGAAGAGATAGTCGATGTCTGCGCCTTCGACGGTGGAAGGACCTATGATCGCCACTTTCGAGGTGACCGGATTGCCGCCTCCTATCCCGTCTATCTGCAGCGGATGACCGGAACCCATGATGGACAAAAGTGCCGCATCCCGTTCCGCTCGATTACGCGGAAGGTCAGACGCCAGGAAGAACGGTCCACGAGATGTTCCGCCGCGCATCAGCACACAGGGTATCTTAAGCAGGTCGTTCATTTATCGCCTCAATCTTGCATTTGGTGGATCAATCCGCCTTGTTGTTGCAATATGAGCAAAAGAATCTAATCTGTTAAATGCAATGTTCGGAGGTATTATTGCGATATGAGCATCAATTGCGAAATTCTGGATCTAAGAGCATTTCAAGCAGTAGTTGAGCTTGAAAGTTTTCATAGGGCTGCCGACGCGTTGCATATTTCGCAACCGGCGCTTACCCGGCGCATCCAGAAACTGGAACAGGCCATTGGCGCGCCACTCCTGGAAAGGACCACACGCCACGTTGCCCCGACAGCGATGGGTCAGGAGGTAATGCCGCTTGTCCGGCGCATGCTGGAGGAGTTCGACGGATCGCTTTTTGCGATGAAAGATGGTGCACATCGGCGCGGCCTCATCACGATGGCCTGCGTTCCAACCGCAGCGTTTTATTTTCTACCCACCGTGATCAAAACATTTAGCAAGCAATATCCGCATATTAGGCTGCGTATCAGAGATCTTACGGCAAACGAGGGGCTGCAGGCGGTTGCGCGGGGCGAGGTGGAGTTCGGGATAAACCTCATGGGTAATTCTGATCCAGACCTGGCATTCGAACCTCTTATCGATGACCCATTTGTGCTGGCGATGCGGAAAGACCATCCTCTGGCGGCTTTCGAAACGATCCAATGGAATCAACTGGAGCCTTACCCGCTGGTTGTCGTCGATCGCTCCAGCGGCAATAGAACGCTTCTGGATGGCGCACTCGCGCGGCACAATCTAAAGCTGAACTGGTTCTACGAGGTGACCCATCTCAACACGTCGCTTGGCCTGGTGGAGGCTGGGTTGGGGATTTCCGTGTTGCCGCGACTGGCTACCCCACAGGATGACCATCCTTTCCTCGTTACGCGGCCGATCGTTAATCCCGTGGTCTCCCGAACCATCGGTATCGTGCAAAGAAGAAGCAGCGCCTTATCTCCCGCCGCGGAGAAATTCGTGGAAATGCTGTTGAAGACCTGGAAAACGCCTTAGGGTTCACAATCGTGTATCTCGCCGCGAAGGGCCCGGGTCTGACGTCACCTGGTGGAAGGTCGAGAAACGGGCGAGGGTGACGCCGTCTTCTCAGAGATGGTTGCGTCGTCACGCCGCCTTACCGGCTCTTCTAATAGCGGACCGCCTTGGCGTTCTGGGTCATAGATATGGGTTTTGCTGTTGCCATTTTGGCTGTTGAAGGAAACGGCGACGTGCGCCGCGCCGATTGACGTCAGCAAGCTCAATACTGATCAACCGTACAATGTAGATGTGGTTGAAGATCATAGCCTGCTTATCGACTGACAAGGCATACTCGGCAGCAAGAGCGACGCAGCACCTTTATGAGACTTTTCAGTCCATGTATGATGAAACGCATTTGGTTTCGAGACGCGACACCAATCCATGAGAACATGCTCCATCAGTATCGCTTGAGGAAATAATGTGAGGCGGAAATTGAGTGGTGTTTTGTTTAGAGCGAAAGGATGCGTTACGCTTCGACCCAGTGCGATAACGCAACAACCAGATAAGGTTCAAAACGAGTTCTGAAGGTTGCTAAAGGGTCATTTGGACTGAAAACGCAAGACATTTAAACCAGAAAAGTTCCATAATCTATCTTATGCGATTATCGTATGTAGCCGCAAAGTTAAAGTGTCCTGTTTCTGCAAAGTTGGAATGTCACACTCCCCGGACCTGAATGATACCGGGGAGATTGCGGATGGGATTGATCATGATGAGCGAGCGCGATTTGCAGCGGATCGAGGTTTTGTCGAAGGTCGTTGATGGCCGCATGACCATCGTCGCAGCGGCGCATGTGCTGGCAATCAGCGCCCGGCATGTTCAGAGACTGATTGGTCGTATTGAGGCTACCGGCGCTGCCTCGATCAGACACAAGGCAATTGGTCGCCCGTCG
>NZ_KB906079.1:0-313858 GCF_000381165.1 Agrobacterium sp. 10MFCol1.1
GCCGCAGTGTCAGATCTTGGCTCCTCGATCCGACAAAGCTCTTTGCGCCAACGGAACAACTGGCTGACATGGATCCCGGCCGCGCGGGCAATCTCCGAGATGACCGCGTCTGGCTCAAAGCACGCAGCGACGAGCCGCTCTTTATCTTCGCGTGACCAGCGCCGACGGCGCTCTACGGAGGTGATCACCTCAATTGCATGCTTCGTCATATGACTACTCCTAGTGTTACCACTAGGACTGGCAGTCAGAAGGCCGTCATCGCAAGACGGCCTTCACCGTGGGCTTACGATTGTTCAACGAGCGATACATCAGCACGCCCATTTCACAAGTTCTGGCCTACCGCTTCAAGTGTGGCGTGTCGGCCGAACATCCTCACCCGACTCTAAGCGTCGCGAAAGACGGTCCTGGTGCGAAGCCTTGTGTAGATTTTGCCGCAATCGAGAAGTTTCCCAAAGTCCGCGCTCTGGTCGAGTCAAAATGGCTTAACGATGCTGGAGTGAGGGCTGAGGCGCTCGTTTGGGATTTAATCCGACTCGAGATGGTTGCTCACGCTGAAAATGCTGAGGCTTTTTTTGTACTGGCCGGCAAACGTAAACGAATGAGAGAGGTATTTGAAGGTGTACGCTATTATTGGCAAAATGCCAAAGGAGCAGAAGGTCCAATCTTCGACCGCATTCATCGAACGAGTGTTGCAATAAACGAGATCGATGGGAAGTACACCGCAAAGCTGCACCCTTACTTCCAAAAATATCCAACGGGCTCGTTCCCGTCAGAGATTCACCTGAGCCAACCCTACTCATACCCTTATGGGAAAACTACGCTCGATATGAACGATGAGGCTCGTCAGCCGAAGAGCAAGACGTCCGAACCAAAGAATGGGGGCGGGGAGCCGAAGTATCAGGTCTGGGTCTGGGAGGTTAAATCTGAAGGCGTTCGCCGGTTTCAGCCGCTTGGCGACCAATAGATCAGGCATCCCAAAATTCAATCGCTTTTCGGGTAACGGGCAAGTTAGCGCTAGTTTGCAGTAGCCGCTTTTAATTTAAAAGCGCCATACTCAGCGTACGATCGCTGCTATGGACATTTAGCATCCACAGATTGTTACTAATATCAGATTCCCGCTCTCGACTAATCTGAATGCGCGAGATACTTTGAGTCGGGGAGCTATGACATGCCGATTTCAGAGAAAGTTATAAGCGCTGCAGTCGCTCGATACGATCGGGAGCGAGATCGTTACCTGAAGCTCGCGGCCCGAGTCTCGGATATTTGTCGAACCAGCATAGTCGAAGACAATGCGATCCGCGCGCAGGTGACGTTTAGAACCAAGACGGTCCGGAGTTTCGAGGGAAAACTAAAACGATTCTCTCGGCGCCAAGATAAAAATTATGCAACCGTTGATGATGTGTTTGCTGGCGTTGGCGATTTTGCCGGGGTCCGCATCGCCACTTACAGGCCCGAGGATGAGCAAAGGGTAACGGAAGAAATTTGCAAGTTGTTCGAAGGAGAATCCGGCGGCGATGTCTTTGTCGACAAAAAGGACAAGCTCGCCGTGAACAGCTATCAGTTCTACCGTGCGACCCACTGCCAGGTGTTTCTTAGGAATGAGGATTTGATCGGCAATTACGAAAATCTGCGCGGCACCAGTTGCGAAATCCAAGTATGTTCGATGATGGCGCATGTGTGGAACGAAATTGAGCATGACATAGGCTACAAGCCCGAAGGTGGAGGGCCTGGTGAAGCTGAAAAGGGCTTGCTTGAGGCGCTGGGGCATCTGACCCGCTCCGGTGATGCCGCGATCACTCGGCTGCTGGCTGCCAACGCTGCCCGTATGCAGGAGAATGTCGGCGATTTCGTCGATATTCATGATTTCGTCGCGCAGCTTCGTCCGACCTTCCCGAGCTCCGATTTGTCGGTGAACGCCGGCCAAGCTTTCGATACGGCGGTGCAGCTAGGTCTCAATTCGGTAGCAAAGCTCAAGGACGCCGTTGGAGAGGAAGCGCTGACCCCAGAGACTTCCACCTGCAGGATAGAGGCTTTCAATAAGTACCTGATGTCGATCGAAAGCGGTGAATACGCCCTCAATCCGGTGTCTGCAGACGCAGTCACTGTAGCCCTGCTACATAGTTTCGCTGGAAATATTGTGGAAAGTAACTCGACCGATCGTACCAAAAGCAGACCGGCGAGGATCTTCGAGATCGCTCGCCTCTATAGTCGCTTTCTGGACGCCCAGAAGACCGGTGAGCGCGACGCGGCATGAAACTTCAGCATCAGTCTATGACGGGAGCATTAACGCGTTGTTCGTTCGCCGGTGTAAGCGCACCGGTCAGCCGTGGTGACAATCTTTCAGACTATGTCACAGAATCCGCAGTCAATCCGTGTCGTCACCAAACTGATCAGATGGTGAAATGGTAGGCAACGTTACGCCCGTTCACTCTGAATTGCTTGCCCCTTCGCAATACGGTCTTAACCGGACGCAGATGGTTGATGATATTGGCGACCTAACGTTGGCCAAGGCCATCGAAGGTGAGTTGCTTTCTGTCCGCCTGCAGCGGACTCTGACCGCTCCCGACCTTCAGACCATTCGCTTCGCTGACGTTGTTCTAAACCTCGACACCTTCCTCGATAGTATGCGGACGCGGCCAAACATAGGCAGAACGTCAATTCGTGAAATGTCTTCTCTCGTAAAGCTTGTAACACGAAGAGTGCTGGCAGAGCGCGGCGTGGCGCAAGAGCACATTGCGCAGGCCTGCGAAGCTTTGTTTGGCGACATGCGGCAAGACGAGCATGCCTCGGCTGACACGATCCCGACGTTCGAGACGCTTGAGGAAAGCCTTGATTGGTTGCTCGGGCAATGCAATGCCCGAGACCGATTGGTCATCGAGCGCAGATTCGGTCTAGCGTCAAACGCGCGCGAAACGTTAGAGGAGATCGGGTCTGACTATGGCGTGACGCGCGAGCGTATCAGGCAGATCGAAAAACGCGCTTTGACACGCATGCGGGTTCGCATGCGCCTTGTTCCACTTGCCGATTTCGTCGCCTCCGCATCTCCATCCGCTTGGTTGAAGCTCAGCGAGGGGCGTGGATGGGTTTCAGATAAAACGGTAGACTCTGCCTTGCGCGACCTGGATGGCACTCTTCAGCTTTCGCTCGAGCTGATTGCAACGCAACCTCGGATGTGGCTTTCAAGCATAGCGACACGGGCCACCCACGGTTGGATCGGCGCACCGGCTGATGCCGAGCTCGCGATGGCGGCTGCCGATCAATTCAGGGCACTCGCTCATCTGCCTCTGCCGCGCTCCATCTCCGAATACGGAGGGGACGGCGAAGCTCATGTGGAAGCCGGGCTGCGGGTCGAGCTCGGCCTCGAGCTTGACCAAGGCTACGTGCTCAAGTCGAAACCGGGGCCAAGGATGCGTCGAGCCCTTGGTCTGCACCGACTGCTGGCGGCGGCGGCGCAACCTCTTCCCGCAGAGAGTTTAATTGAACTGTACCACCAGCTTTGTCCGTTCGATCCCTGCTCTGCGCGTGACGCCGATATCGTCATGCAAGCGGCGCCGCACCTCTTCATCGAAACGTTTGATCAGGTCTGGTTTGCAATTGGAGCTGGAGGCGAGCTCCCTATTTCAGATGATCGCGGAGACTTTTTTCGCGAAGCGCCGCCCAAATATGAGGACATATTTGCTGATGACGATGGTGCCACGTGTGTCGCAGCACTTGCCGCTGCACTCGAACGACGTGGCCCAGAGCGTCTTTTGACGCTTTATCAAAATGCACCTGAGGTTCTTCCGCCAGGCCGTTCACCCAATAGCATCGGGCCAACTTTGCTTCTAAACCCTCAAATTTTTTTGCGGTTCCTGCCGGGCGTTTACGGCCTTCGCCATCAGTTGCCATCACCGGAACATCTCCTCGCCGATCCTCCTCCTTACCTTTTGGAGAACAACCAGTTGCGCCTGTTTGCCCTCGGGCGCCGGGCTGGCGAGAGACGAGATGTCTTCCCGCTTTGGTCGCCCGAAGGGGAGTTTGCGCTTGCCAAGTGGGGCCGGCACAATGGTGCCCCGGAAAATTATCGCTCCCTCCTTGCCGTTGCGGACATCGACGTCTGGCCAATCTCCGGCTCGGAGCGCGCGCATTGGCGGGAAGTCGCGAGGCACGAAGGCCGGTTTGAACTCGCGGACACACCGCGTCAGGATGCCTACGTCAGACCACAACTGCATCGCATTCTTGCCGCCTGTATCGAAGCGAGCAACGTAGGGACGCTGAACTGGATGGCTGTCAACCGCATTGCAGGGCGTCGGATCGATAGCCATGCGGCCGTGTCGGTTTTGGCGATCCTGATTGCCCTTGGCGTCTTAAACGCCGTAGACACCGGGTATTCGGGCTGGCAGCGAACCCATTGTGCTACGGATCGTGCCAGAGATCTGGTCAGGCAGATGACAAGCGAAATGTCTTCGACTGGCATCCTCTCTTGGGACCGCGGCATTGGATCAGTGATGCGGGACGAGATTTGCGCCGCGAGCCCGTTTTTAACGGGATGGCCTGAACCAGATCGGCTTAGTGCGATTTTTGATAGCGACCAAGCGCCGGCAGCGCCTGATCCTGTGGAAATGGATTCGTTGGACGTTATCATGGCGGAAAGCCGTCAGTCCGCCGAGAGGCAAAATCGCGAGGACTTGCTACGGTGGTTGCTCGAGGAATGACACGGCATTGGATTTTAAATGAATAGAGCAACTGGACATTCGGGCTTTCGTCCTAAAAGTCACTATCGCAGCGGCCGAGATAGCCTTGCCGATGACTTTTTTGCGCCTTGTATTCGGGAGGCCGCCCTTTACCGCCGAGCGGCTGGATACTTCTCAAGCACTGCTCTGCTTTCCTGGATCGATGGACTTCCTCGGGCGGCGCTGAAGATGCTGACGATCCGTCTGATTTCGTCGCCGATGATATCGGAATCTGACAGGCGCACCCTGACGGAGCTTGAAGACGAGCAAGAGCGTGCGGCCTATCGCTCGATCGTGGTCGATCGTATCCTTGAAGAGATTGCCGAGCTGGCGCTGTCACCCAACGATACTGCCATCCGTGCACGCGTCTTCGCATGGCTTATTGCCAATGATAGGCTCGAACTCAAGTTTGCCTTTCCCGAGCATTTGGACGAACCCGGCATATTTCACGAGAAATTCGGTATCTTTGATCTCTCGTCCGGCAGGACGATTGCCTTCACCGGCTCGGCGAACGAAACAACTGGCGGCCATAGCCGTAACTACGAAAGTATCGATGTTTATTGCGACTGGATCGCTGGGGAAGAGGAGCGGGTCGCCACCAAGTCTGAGCAGTTTGATGAAACCTGGGCAGGCGAGGCCGCGGGCTTGGCGGTGATCGCACCGTCAGCGAAGATTCTGGAGAAGTTCCGGAAGAATGCTGACTGGCCATTCGTCGATACAGTTGTCGAGAAACAGCCCGAGGCCCCGACAGAAGTTGATCCGCGCTGGCTTCACCAGGAAGAGGCGGTTTCGGCGTTCCTTGAAAAGCCCGCTGGCATTCTCGAAATGGCAACAGGCACGGGTAAAACCAGAACCGCGCTGAAGATACTGGCAAACCTCGTCTCCGATGGCGCGATCGACTGCGCTATCGTGACGATGGAAGGCACCGACCTCCTTGAACAATGGGCGGCCGAGTTAGACGCATGGAACTTGGATGGTGGGCCAAAGTGGCTAATCTACCGTCATTTCGGGCCCCATCACGAGATGGGAGACTTTATCGTTGACCCCAAAAAGTCTCTCATCGTTGTCTCTCGTGGGCAACTCCCACGACTGCTCATGCGCTTGCCTGATCATATCAAGGCAAAGGCCCTGATCGTGCATGATGAAGTGCACGGCCTTGGCATGCCGAGTTTGGTCGGTAGCGTGAAGGGTCAGCACAAAGCTTTTGGCTGGCGGGTCGGCCTGAGCGCCACGCCGGAGCGTGCTTACGACGCTGAAGGAAATAACTTCATCACCGATGAGATCGGCCCGACGCTGTACCGCTTTCCGCTTGAAAGAGCGATATCGCGTGGGGTTTTGAGTGAATTTGACTATCGGCCCCTCCCTTATGATCTTACAGACGCTGACCGGGAGCGACTTCGGCTAGTCTACGCGAAGAAGGCAGCACGTCAGCGCGAAGGCCGACCGATGGGGAATGAGGAGCTCTGGACAGAGATCGCGAAGGTCTACAAAACTGCCGAAGCGAAGCCCGCGGTTTTTGAGGACCACCTGAAAAACTCCCCGGAGATTTTGAACCGCAGCATCGTTTTCGTGGAGACGAAAGAATATGGAGAGCGGATCCTCGCCTCGATCCATCGCCGTACCCACCGCTACAGGACATATTACGCAGATGACGATCGCGATCATCTCACCGCGTTTGCCCGCGGCGATATAGACTGCCTCATTACCTGCCACCGTATTTCACAGGGAATCGACATTCGCTCGCTGAACACCGTAATTCTTTTTGCCTCTGCACGTGCGAAGCTTGAAACCATTCAAAGGATAGGGCGCTGCCTTAGGATCGATCCGGCGAAGCCTGACAAGCGCGCTCTTGTGGTGGATTTTGTTCGACCGGAAGCTGAAACTGATGCTGTCCCGAACGCAGACCAGGAACGTTGCGCCTGGCTCTCCGAGTTGGCGAAGGTACGGAAAGGAGACGACTATGGCACTTGATAACGCATTGGCGGAAGCTTTGCGTGAAGCTGTCGACGAGAGCGATCAGCCGAGAGCGCTGTCACTGCGGCTGGAAGCATGGCTCTTGGCCATGACCGCGGGCGACGACTCGCAGGAAGCCCAGGCGCAGAGATACGAGGATGTCCGCTTAGCGGTACAATTGGAGGAACAACCGAGTGCGCATTGATATCGCCGGATGGTCGACCTCCGGGCTACGTTGTCCTGACGTTGAGATTGATTTGATCGGACCAGGGTCCACGGTTCCCAAGGTCACACTTCTCCAGATGCCTAACGGGACCGGAAAGACGACAACCCTCGAGATGTTGATTGCGACGCTAAGCGGCGTTGCGACGTCGTGGGACGAAAAGACCGTCCGCAGCTACCGTAGAAAGGGCGATGAGCGCGAACTCGGCACGTTCGTCGTGTCGCTGCTGGTCGACGGCCGACAATTATCGATTGAGCTGGTTCTCGACTTCGAAATGGGTGTGGCGCGCTATCGGACGACCAATCCGGGGAGCGGCGGCGTGGTCCAGTCTTGGCAACCCCTGCCAGCCGTGCGCCGCTTCCTCGCGAAAGAATTTCTGGGTCTCTTCATCTTTAACGGCGAGTTCGCGGCACGCCTCCTTGACGAACGGCAGACCGCGGCGGATGACGCGATCGACGCCCTTTGCCAACTCTATCTTCTCAACGAAATTGGAGAGTTCGTCGAGCAAGAATGGTCGCGGCGTACTAAGCAAGCCGGTGCGAAGAGCGACAATGCACTCAACCGTTTGCGCACACAGCTTAGTAACATGACGGCGCGGCGCACGACTATCGCCAAGGCGAGGGAAAAAGCGGAGGGCCAAGTCCGTGAAATCGGTGCGGAGATTACGGATCTTGCTGCCAAGATCGAGGATCGGCTCGGGACTGGTCGATCAACCCGCGAGCAGTTCAACGAAGCGAAAATCGAAATGACGCGGACTGTCGGAGCGCTATCCAATGCAGCAGGCGATGCGATGCAGGCGCTCCGTCAGCCATTGGCAATCCACCCATCCTTCGCCACATCGCTGATCTCGCTCAAAGACAATCTTGACAACTTGCGTCTGCCGGAAAACACCTCAACTCAGTTCTTCAATGAGCTTCTTGAGGAGGACGAATGCATCTGCGGCCGGGAAATGACGCCCGGTGCCAAGCACGAGATTCGGATCAGGTCGCTGCGTTATCTCGATGCATCTGAATCGGGAGTAATCAATGCCATCAAGCAGGACATTGGCGATTTCACCGCCGCGTCCGAGACTGGATCACCTGAAGAAAGACTATCGCAAGCCATGGCTTCGCTTAGTGCTGCCCGGCGCGATCAGAAATTGGCTAGCCAGACAGTCAACGCGCTCAAGCAAAAGCTGATCGACGAAGGCGATGAGGAGTTGCTTGCATGGCAACAACAACTAGAAAAGCAAACCCAACTCCATAACGACTGCAAGCGTCTCCTGCAGGAGATCGACGCTGACGATGAAAAAGATGGCTCGGCGGAGCCTTGTTCGCTCAAGCTAATCGACAAAAAAATCAAGGAGTTTGGTGGCAAGATCTCGGAAATTACAGAGACCGTAACGCTTCGCAAGCAAACTGACGTTATCAAAGCCATTATGGCCCGGACAACCGAGCTGGCCAGATCAAAGATTAAGGCAGAGCTGATTGACCTATGTAACGCCCGCCTTGAAAAGGTACTCGCCAATGACCCGTTGACCATTGGCCGGATTGATCGCTCGATCCGCCTGGAAGGGCAAGGCACCGGCAGTACCGCTCAAGTTCTGGCTGCCGGTTACGTCTTCCTGATGAGCGCGCTTCGCCGTGGCAATAACGACTTTCCGCTCGTTGTTGATAGCCCTGCCAACCCGATGGATCTGGGCCGGCGGCGACGGATCGGCGGCCTGATCCCGGAACTCTGCAGTCAGTTTGTGGCGTTCACGATCAACACCGAGTTGTCAGGCTTTGTGCCCGCACTGGCGGATTCGACTGACGAAATCCGATATCTGACGATGTTCAGAAGGACAACGGGAACGGCTCGCCTGCTTCCGGGGCTCCCAACGACAGGTGTCTCGGAAAATGATTACTCGGTCGTGGTTGAAGGCAAAGACTACTTTATGAGCTTCGACGTTACCGACGAAGAGGACGAATGACCATGGCCTATTTTCGCCTTCGCACCGACGCACAGAGCTGGTTTTCAGAAATCGCAGACTCACCGCCATTCAGAACGAAGTTCGACGTCTACTACCTGTGCTTGATCGCTGGTCTTGCGAGCGGGCGTGCAACTGAACTAACCGGCACAGCCTATCCTGCAACCGATCTTGTGGAGAAGTTCGTCGAGGATTATCGCCCTGCCAGCCGTTTGATCATCGGACTGCTCGTCACCGCGGAGCTTCGCAAGAGCGGCATCGACGTCAGCGAAAAGGCGCAGGTACGTGCACTCTTTAAGCGGCTCGTCGATTCAGAAAGTCCGAACAGTTTGACTGACCAGGGGATGCGGCGGCTCAATGCATATGCAAGCGGCGGCTATGAATATCTGGCAGAGCGACGGGACATGAAGCCTTATACGGCCGAAGAGTTTATCCAAGGCTACACGGCGCTGATCGAAAGCGCAGTAGAGGAGTTGCTGTCGGTCTAAAGACGCGACACACATGATCCTTGCTTGAACAGATGCGGCCAAAGGTCTCCTTGACGTTCAGGCGGCGCGCGTGCTGTCCCTCAACGCGCGCGTTTCGTTTCCGAGCAATTTTGCGGCTTCGATGACATCGTCTGAACTCGTAAAGCGGCCCGGTGCAATACGGAAGGCTTGTCGTGCCCTTTGTGTGTTGCCAAACATGGCCAGAAGCACATGCGAGGTTTCCATCTTGTCGGTCGCGCAGGCACTTGACGCTGAAAAGCTGATCCGCCCTCTGAGACGCCTCATCAAGGCCAGCGGCTCAACACCTTCGACGGATATAGAAAGATTGTTGGCCAGTCGCCCGGACGTCGGTCCATTGATAACGGCTTCCGGAACACGTTCGCTGAAGATTGACCAGAAGGAAGAACACAAACCGGACACGTGTTCGGCGTCCTTTGCCGATCGCTCCTTGCATATAGCAAAAGCCCGGCCGAGACCAACAATCGCGGCTGTGTTGAGCGTGCCGGGACGCAAGCCTTTCTCCTGTCCTCCGCCGAAAAGCAACGGCGCCAGCTTAACCCTTGGTTTGCGGGCGCGAACGTAAAGCGCGCCTATTCCCTTAGGGCCGTATGCTTTGTGGGCGGACAGACTGGCGATATGTATGTTGTCTTTCTCGACATCCACCGGATGGTACGCCAGCACTTGCGCCAGATCGCTGTGGAACAGAGTACCACGCTCGGCACATATTGCGCCGATTTCTCGGATCGGCTGGATGACACCAACCTCGTTGTTCGCTGCCATCACGCTTACCAGCGCCGTCTCCGGTGTAATCGCGCCAGCCAGTTTTTCGAGACTGATGCGGCCGGTCTCGTCGACGCCCAGATAGGTGACGCGGTAGCCTTCGCGCTCGAGTGCTCGCATCGGCTCCAAAACCGCCGGGTGCTCGATCGCGGTGGTGACGAGATGACGTTTCTCCGGGTTGGCTCGTGCGGCGCCGAAAATGGCGATATTGTTGGCTTCCGTCGCGCCAGCGGTGAATACGATTTCCGTCTCGCGGGCGCCAATTGCGCTAGCAGCCAAGGCTCGCGCCGTATCGATCGCGCGCCCGGCTTCATATCCGTGCTGATGCTCCACGCTCGACGGGTTGCCGAAGATTTCCCGCAGGTGGGGTTCCATCGCATCGACCACGAGCGGGTCGATTGGTGTTGTCGCGTTGTGGTCGAGGTAGAGCGGCTGGCTCATGCTGCCTCCGGAATAATGGCAAGCAGATCTGCCGCCGACTTGGCCCGTACCGAAAGCGTGCCGACGCCGCGATGGATATGTGCCCTCATACGCATAAGCATCTCCTCGTCCGACAGCTCAGCTTCGCCGCCTTGCTCCTCCACAAACCGAAGGAGTGCGATGTAAAGGGCAGAATGTTCTCCAGTAAGCGTGTAGGAGTTGAATTCAGATCCTTCCTCGTCTGGAGGTGGTACGCTACCGATCACACCTTCTTCGAGCGAGGTCATCAGCGCAATCCGGCACAGGAGGTTTGGTGTGAGGCCAGTCCTCTGGCGGAGAAACCTGAGTTTGCTCGTGGCGTCAGCAGAAATCCTAAGCTTGCTGTAGTGCATGGCCTGCCTCCTCGTTGTCGACATCGAAATATCCGGCGGAAACCGTAGAACGGCGCGCTGCATGATCGTAGACCAGCTGATAGCTGTGGGAGACGAAAGGCTCCAGCGTCTGCATCGCTTCGTTACTGATCTCGGTATCCGTCGATAGGAGGATCACTTGATGCGACGCCACCGGAAAATATCGCTCGATGAGCCTGGATCGATGTTCTGTATCGAGCCGCGCCAGCGGAGTGTCGATGATCATCGGAAGATGGCGTCCACTCGTTCTCGCCAGAGCCCAAAGCATGGCGGTCGCATAGATTTGTTTCTCGCCGGCGGAGAGTTCGCTTTTGGGGATCAGGTTTCCGCTCGCATCGAACAGCGAGACCGTAAAGGTCGACTGGTCTATACGAGCCTCCGCAACCAGATCGGGCTTGCGGGCGAGATGTGCAAAACACCTGACGAATTCCGATTGAAGCTGCTTGAGCTTGAGGGCAAGAAGCTTTGCTTCATACTCTAGCAAGGTCTTTGCGGCGCGGTATCCCAGATCATTTCGCCTTGACCCCATCTCATCGTTCGCTTGTTCTGCGAGAAGCTTCGACCGCTCGCGCTCCAAGGTCGCCACCGCGTTTCGCGCTAATCTCAACTCTTCCAGTTTCGCGCCCAGAGCGGCTTCGGTGCTACCGAGATTACGGTCGGCATCTCTCAGTTCGTCGAGCATTGCGCTTGCCTTGGCGTGATCCGCTCTTGCAAGACTTGCTTCGAGTACATCGCGTTTCGCAACCAATGATTGGAGACTCCGCATCAGCGTTTGCGCTTGTGGCCGGACATCCGTGCCGACCAGATCGAGTACAGCGAGTGCACTCCGTCGATCCGATAGATCCTTGAACGAACCTGTATCAGTCGTTGCGGTACTCTCAAGAAACGCGCGGAAATCCCGGCGATGCACTGCCGTCCACGTCGTCGAGATCCCGTCCCATTTCTCGAATTTTTCGAGAACGCGCCGCATGCTGTCGATATCAACGCTGCCTTCCAACGAGGAGGCAAGCGCGGACTTGAACCTGCTCAATAGCCGCGGTGCGTACGCTAACGGCATTAGCTTGTTCGCAGCATCGCGGAACGCTGCCTCTGAAGAATGAAGGTTTGCCTTGTTTTCCTGGATTTCGGCTTCGAGCTTGACGCGGCCAAGAGCGATATCGCCACCTTCCGCCGTAAACCGGCGTCGAACCTGCTCCGCGACCCTTGAGCTGGCTTCCCGCTTCGCGGTCAATTCGGCGGAATCTTCAAACAATTCATCCGCATGCCACTGAGCCGCCTGTATGTCCCGGATGTTGGCCTCCAGTCGCGCGGTAAGGCTGTCTGAGCCCTCCTGGGATTTGTGGCGTGCAAGATAAAGGGCAAGGTCAGTGCGCAGCCTGCTGATAAGCTCGATACCCAATAGCCCGCGTACGGCGTCAGCGAGATACTCTTCCTCGCCACTGCCGTCGGCGATCTCTTGTATTTTCTCTCCGTCGAAGAAGAAGAGCTGCGATAGACCCGGAGGAATGAGTTCCTGCAGAAAACTATGCCACTCTTCCTTCGGAACAGACGTGATCGTCTTGCCGTCTTTTTCCAGTTCAATGGCCTCGGCCACCGACCCACTTCTTGCCGACCACTCGCGCCGGACCGCGTAACGATGGACAACGCCAGCTTCGGCGTAATCGAACTCTAGGGAGACGGCCGCAGTCAAGCTTCCGCCGCCCCGATTGAGACGCGACCGCAGATACTGCTCGTATTCCGACTGCCCTACCCGTGTCCCAAGCGCCCGTTTTCCGTAAAGGGCGAGACGCAGAGCTTCGAGGAAAGTTGTCTTTCCCGCGCCATTCTTCCCGCCAACCAGGACAATCGGGGTATCTCCGCCAGATCGTTTACGCGGCGCGAGGTCAAACTGGGTGACCCCTTGGTAGAGGCCGAAGTTTTCAAGTATTAAAGAATGCAGGATCATGTGTTTGTCTCGACGTCGAATGCGAGTTCCGGCCGCTCGTCCTCGTCAGAATTATCAACATCCGGTATCAAGCCGTCGGCCACAAGCTGCCGACGGCGTTCAGCAACGATTTCGTCCACCTCGCGCCACTCCTGCTTGAAGATGTCTTCGATCCTGGTGTGGACCGCATGCCTGCGTTTCAGACCGTGCGCGGCACGCTCAACGTCTAGTAACCGGGCGATAAGCTCGGTGGGTACGCCGTTAGAGGCGCAGAGTTCGTCCAGCAAACCAGCATCCTCGCGGTTGAAGCTGACATTGTCCTCTATGACCCAGTCCAGATCGCGGCCAAGGACCTCGCGGACTATGGAGGGAACGCTGTCCGCCCAGTCGCCGCGCTCGGCTCGCCAGATCTTTCTGATCTCGTGGAGTTCTGCCTCATGGATGAGGGGCGCGCTCTCGCCCGGAGGCGCATTGCGATGGACCTCAACCTGTGTCTGTAGCAGCTTGGTGAGAAGCTCTCGGCAGAAATCGAGGGTGTAAGGTCCTGGCACCGGGGTGGCGCTGTCGCCGATAAAGGAGACCTGACCACTCCTACGTCGAAAATCGCGATAGAGACGCTTTTTCGCGGGATCCTGAGTTTCGGCCAACATGTCGCGGTAGTCCAGCAACGGTTCGAGCCAGTCTTCGCCGGAATCGATCATCGCTTCCATCGACTTGTCTTTGGTTACGACGGTGCATACCCAGCATCCGAAACGCGAGTTGCCGCAGCTCGGCGTCGTCGTATCAACCACAAGCGGGCACTCGCCCGACGAGGCGTTCCTGTACATCGCGACGAGATCACGATTGTCGTTGCCCCATGGGGAGTCGTTCTGAAGCAGATAGGTCCAAACATCATCGGTAGAGAAAGCCTCGATCGGAGCATAGACGAAGGCATTCAGAAGCGAAGAATGGCGTGAAAGCAGCGAGCCTTTGATCTTGTGAAACGACATTGACTGCGCGCGTGTCGCGCTCTCAGAAGTGCGCACGCCTAACACCATCACAACCTCGCCGTATTCGGCGACCCGCTCGCGAATGAACTCGTCGGCGGGCTCGATCTTAAGGCGCTCCGTGCACCAGCGGAACCTTCGAGACGGCGCTGGATACCCACGGCCGATCAGATTGACCCAAAAGCTTCGATCGACCCTGGGCATGACTTTCTGTGTTTGGATGGGCAGCCCCTGTGCGCGTGCAGCAGTATCGATCCTCTCCAGTGTTACGTCGATGTAGCGGACGATAACTGGGGTTTCGACCAGCGTATCCGAACTGATCACGAATACAGGTTTGCGCCTCTGTTCTTCCGGCAGCTCAGAAAGGGCCTGCCAGACGAGCTGAAGGGTGCACGTGGAATCCTTACCTCCCGAATAGCCAACAACCCACGGCCTGTTGTCGGAAAGGTAGACGCGCTGAATTTCTTCGATACGAGACGATAAGCCTCCATCGGCAAAGATACTTTCATCCATCAGCCTGCAGCCTTTATTCTGTGCACGTTCTGCGGTGCATACATGTCTTCAACTCTCTGCGCCTCTTCGCCCAGACGCAGCCCCAGTCCGCCAATCACCACGTTGCTGACGAGGATAATGCTGTTTTTGGATCTGTTGACCTTTCCGGCCACGATCGCCCTTCCGTCCCACAGCGCTCGGTTGGCGCGAGACCAGTCGACGTTTCGAAGCCCCGCAAGCTTTGGCGCCCAGTCCTTGGGATGAGAGGCGATCAGCTGTGCGCCCGCGATCGCGATCGCCTGAACACCCACGCCATGGGAATGAATGTAATCCTGCCGCAGCTCCGCGGCAGATACTTGTCGCGTCCCGACCCTCTGCCAGTCTGGCATTTCCTCAATAACCCGCTCCCAGAAGCGCCGCACCAAAGGCAGATCACCGTCACCGACCGTGTCGCTACGCCCCTTACCCAAAAAGGCAGCCGTTGCCTGATGAAGCGAGCTAAAAGTGAAAAACTTGATGGAGCGGTTCGAGATGCTTGCGCTGTCGAAGCAGGTGAAATCCCGAAACAACGGGATCTGCTTCACGACCTCGCGGGTAAGCCCGGCAAGATCGTCGCGGTGGTCGTAAAGTAGCTTGATGGAGCTGTTCGGCCGAACAGCGTGGATGTTGAGATCTGCAAACATCTGTTGTGCACGACGCAAACCCTTGTCAACAAACAGAACGACGGAGATCGTCTCAGATGCCAAGGCCGGACGCTCCCGGAGCGCTTGGACGAGCGCCGCGCGACGATGCTGGCCGTCGTTGATCAGCAGTGTTGCATCAAGGGAAATTCGCAGCTGACCAACATTTCTGAGCGGCCCGTCGGGAACGGCGGACTCGAATGCAATGTCTCCGTCCACGGATCCGCACAGCGACGAGAGGATATACTCCTCAGGGTTTGAAATGATGTAGTCGGCGATTTGTGGCACACGTGCTTTGTTCAGCAACCTCTGCGCTCGCAAGTCGGCCGGCACGGCGTCATCATCGAACTTGAAGAGCACCGAAAGCGTTTTAAGCGGCACCATAACGACGTAATAGGCACAACCAGCTTGGACGCCCCGTATCGCTGCAAAGTTCAGAAAGTTGCCATCCATAGCCGATTCTCCTTGAACCGACTTTCGACGCTTCCCGAATGGAAGTCAATAGCAGGCAGCAAGGAAGTAAGTTATCTTGCTTCCTTGCTGCAATTTTTTCAGGCATGCACCCTCTTGTCGAGCCTGGGTTTTCACTGCCACCATTTCTCCTCACATTTCAACCGCCGATTCATGACCCGAGTAAAAGGCTGCTGCCGTCGAGCGCCGCACGTTTGCTCCACTCAGGCGCATGGCCACCGACATAATCGGTACCGCTATAGACGATTAGAGAGCTATTGGATCCCCAAATCTGCAACCGTTTGTTGCTTATTCGGTCCAGCTGTCTGTATTTATAGAGAATAAACGATCTGATCGATTTGCTAGGAGAAGCCTGTTAAGCATCGACCATATCGAGTGCTGTGGTGCCTGGTAAAGATTGACGAAAGGAAGGGCCGAGGGGAATGGTCAAAGGTTCAGGGGGCGTTGCTTATCTACAACGTGAATTGGGACGAAGGTTTTTTGGCCCGATGGGTCACTTTACGTTCTGGGTCTATCTCATCGTTGGTATCGTCGGCTTTGCCGGATTCGGCTTCTGGTACGAAGCTTTACCGCTGATGCTGTCGCGCCCTGGGAGCACGAGTGCGGGTGTCTTCACCGCAATGCTCACCTTCTTCCCGGCTCTCGCAGGATCATCTGTTCTTCAGCTCCTTTTTGCTGACGGCGAGAAGCCGCTAAAAGCATTCTCCGTGATCTACAGTGCGATCCTCATTGCGCTTGTCGTCTGGCTCGGTTTTGCAAGACCAAACGCCGAGTGGTTGGCTTGGGCGATCGCGACCGTTGGATGTATCCTCGCGATTTTGATGTGGTGGCTGACAAGCGGTGAAGATCCAGCTTTCAACGACGCCATCGACGATCGCACGACGCTTGGTCCTGACACAAGCGTTACTCCAAAGGGCGATCTTAACGGTTTTGAGGTGTAATATGGTCAGCTTCCCTTATAAGACCAAGGCGATCCTGGTCGAACAACCGCTCTACACTTTTTATGCCGCCGTCATCCCGGCGGAGGTTCTCCTGACCGTTGCTTTCAGCGACGCCATGCAAGCAAAGATCAAGGACGACGGGATCGGTTACACGGTCGAGGCAACGCAGCGGATTATTCAGTCGAAACGCCTCGAGCAAATTGCCAAGTATATCGACCGCGAGGACGCGGCGTTTCCCAATGCGATCATTCTCGCTGCAAACTTCCGTTCCGATGGACTGATCGAGGACGATGAGCCATCGCTGACAGACACGGAAGAGCAGAACCCGGCTGAAGTTCCTGTTGCACCGCCCTCGCGTCGGTGGGTGCTGACGGAAGATGCCTGTGGAGGCTTTGATCTCGTTATTCCGTCGGAGGCAAAGCTCGCCGCGATTATCGACGGTCAGCACAGACTGTTCGCCTTTGCAGAGGCTGATCGCGCGGAACGCTTGCAGATGAACCTTTTATGCTCGGTGTTTATTGACCTACCGAAACCCTACCAAGCGCAGCTCTTTGCGACAATCAACTCGACGCAAAAGCCAGTTGACAAGAGTCTTACTTACGAGCTCTTCGGCTATAATATCGAAGAAGAACAACCCGAATATTGGTCGCCAGACAAACTTTCCGTATTCCTGTCGCGAAAGCTTGGGACGGATCCCACGTCCGCGCTCCGTGGCCGCATCCTGATCGCCCCGAAGAAAGACAAGGCACTTGAACAACTAGGTGCAGCAACGGACTGGGGTGTTTCTACCGCAGTTGTAGTCGAAGGGATAATGAAGCTGTTTTCGTCCAACCCCAAACGCGACACGCAGCTTATGCTTACTCCGAGTCGCAATACGCGCCGCGTGCTGCTGGACGGCCCACGGGACAGATCGCCGCTACGCGCTCCATACATCGAGACCAACGACAATCTGATCTACACCCTTGTATTCAACTACCTTGCGGCCTGTGAGGACGTGTTCTGGTCTAACGCGAGCAGTAAGTCCTTCATAATGCGGACCGTCGGAGTTCAGGCACTGTTTGATGTTTTGAGGCGTGTTTTCGCTCCAGCGGCGCTCGAAAAGCGAAACTTGAAGAAGGAATTCTTCGCAGAGCATTTGTCGCGGGCCGCGCACATTGATTTCGCCGGAGAGTCGTTCAAAAACGCATCCGGGTCGGGACGGTCATTCATTCGACGAGCACTTGAGGAGGCCATTGGTCCTATCAAGTGAGCCGGCTCCTCGATTTTCCCCCTAATATGTACGAACTTGCTCCTGACGAGGTTGCCCTGTTTGGGCATGACCCCGACATCAAACGCTGCGTTGAGCATTTCAAAGCGGCATTGGGTCACGAAGAATGGATTAAGCGACGGGATGTGACCGCTAAGCGCTTTTATCAATCACTGATCGGTGAGAAGCCGGATCCTACTGGCGTTGGCAAGTTTTACGATGGCAAGGACCTTTTCGCCTGGTATCTGTTCCTCGGCGAAGCCTTCAATGATCATCCCCAAAACTACGAAGTAGTCTTTGGTTGCCGAGTGATGCCCGTGTTCTCGGCACTTGGCCGCAACATCGAGAACTTGCTGAAAGTCGGTGGATATGAGGAGCGGCTGAAGAGGCTCATCTTTAAAGAACGGGGTCAACCCAATGGCGGACTGTTCGAGTTTCTGGTTGCCGCTGCTTACGTACGCGAAGGTTATCAGGTTGCCTTCCACCCCGAAGAACCGGGTCGCGGCCGAACACATGACCTGGACGTGATCCGTAGTGGACGTCGTTTCGCTATAGAATGCAAGAGAATGGAAACCGGCCAGTATCACGAGATCGAGCGGAAGCGGATGCGGGGTTTGTGGAAGCCCGCTTCTGATTTTCTAGTTAGAACAGGCGAGTCGTTTTGTTTCGACCTGACGTTCAAAGTCGAAATCGACAAAATCCAAAATAGTTTTCTCCTTGATCTGGCAAGTGATTTTCTTACCAAGAAAATCGACAATCAGATCATTCACGGCGACTTGGCCTATGGTACGATGAGGCGCCTCGATCTGTCTCCGCTGAAGGCAGCCCTATCGGAATCGAGCTGGATGCACCCAGGGCCGAAGTATAACAATTTTCTACTCGGCTCGTACCGGCGCTATGAGTCCCTTCTGCTCGCGCACAAGATCAGGTTCGCGCAGAACCCGCACTTCATTGACGAGGTCGATCAGGCTGTTGCCCTTCGCTGGGTGAGCGGGTCTGATGTGGCGATCGGGAAAAAGGCTCGCGATGTCATGGGCAAGTTGGTTGAGGCCAACAAGCAGCTCCCGGAAGACACCGTCGGCATTGTTCACATAGGTCTGGATGCTCTGGGTGGTGATGTAGTGGAACAGCGTAGGTTCGACAAAATTCGGACGAGCGTCGCCAACTTCGATACCGATGGAAAGCCACTGCGTTACGTCTTCTGCCACTATTTCTCTCCGGAAGCATCTATCGAAGAGGCGTGGGCAATTGACGAGACCACGTCTTACCACAAGGCGAGCGCCGACCCCCTGCCGCTAAACAACACCTTTTTGATAACTCCAGCCAAAGAGCCCATGCGGTCGGGCGTTCATTGGGATGGCGCAACATAGCCTGTGAGGCTGCAGTCGCAATCATTATCAATACTGCGAGCCCTCTCTGTTTAATTCCCTCGGTGACCTACCCACTTTTATGACTGGGTATCGATTAGTGTCTTCAGCTCGGCGACGGTCAGGCATTTCGGACCATAGTGCGCCATCCGGTGGCAGTTCGCGCAAAGCATGGCGAAATCCTGAACGCCCGTAGGTCGATTGTCACCTTCACGCTCGTTGAGCGGGTTGATGTGGTGAGCCTCAATAAACCCTCTTCCGTGGGAGCCATACACCTTTTCGAAATCGAAGCCGCACGCCTCGCAAATCAGAGGTTTGGCTGTCCCTTTTGCCAGCTCGACGATTCCGCGGTGACGAACGAGCGTTTTCACCTCTTTAATAACGCGCTTGCCTTCCTGAACCGAGAGCTCCGGCGATACTATCGGTGACACAGCGTCTGGCCTCACGCGTAATCCCACCACAGTAAATTCGAGAGAGGTAATCTCTTTCTCTGCGTCCCTATAGCTGAAGTGCCTGTGCCGCGCGTACGGAGTGTGCGCAGCCGCATATAGGGCCTTCAGCGGATAGTGGATACCGCCCTCGTTGACGTACCTGCTTTTAGGCGGGTTGCCCTCGGTGTATTTAGTTAGAAACCTCGCTGTCCCAATCTCGCGAAATTCCCGCATCGCCCGCAGCACCGTCGCTCTGGTCGGTCGAAGGATCGGAGGTCGATCCTCTTCTCCGACTGCAACGATATCGATAAACCCGACCTCACGCAGTCGTCGGATGCCGTTGCGATAGTCCATACCGCTCGGGTTGGCCGGAGGCGTATGTGCTGCCACCGATATGGCTTTCATCGGGTAGAGGTTGCCGTTGATCCGCACAAGCCATCGTTCGGGCGGCGCGCCTTTTTCATACTTGTCGAGGAATTGCTTTGCGCCAATCCTGTCGTATTCCGCAGCAACACGGAGGACGCTTTCCCGTGTTGGCTTGGGTTCATCAGCCATGCTACCTCGAAAATAATACGCTCTCCTGCGTGAGCTCCTGGATCATCACTCTTCCACCAACGTAGGCCCAAGCTACACTGACCGCATTCGGTCGCCAAGGGCAACGTCCGGCGATTGGAGAGAGGAGAACGCGGTTACTTGCAAGGCGATCTCGCTCACGATTCACAATGTTCCCCACGCCCAAAACCTCCCCTCCCCGTCATCTCGAGAAAGTCGAGCTCCAAGACGATCCGCCGCGCCGCCCGCGGCGTTAGGCTCAGTGATGGACGCCGCCGCCGTGGCCGGGCTCATTAGACGCGTGGGCTGTACCGTTACGAGGTAAAGAAGGAAACTGCTTGGGAGGCTGATACACGTTGAGGAAGGCCCTTGCCTCTGGCAAGCTCGCGGATCGTTTGGAACTTGAATTTCTTGTTCCCAGCGGCGTAGTTGTCAATCATATGGACCACCTCGCCATATGTCTTGACTATCCGAAGTTTGCCCCTATTCGCGCCACTACCATACTCGTTGCAGCCGTCGCACCAGAACATCACGCCGTCCGCACCCGTATACATGCTGGCTCTCGTCGCAGTATTTGCGCAGCTATGGCACTTATGTTCAATCGGTCGGCGGTCGAAGATGCCGATAAGTCGCTTAAACTCGCCCTTCATCTTTTCAGACCCATGCCCGAGCGCCCACTGGACAAAATCAGGGTGGTTAAGGACCATATATTCGTAGCTTCTTCCAGCGTGCTTTCCTGACTGAATTTCCATCGCGTACCTCCAGCGGGGGGACACCCAATATAAGATCGAGAAGACACAATTTCACTACGCTTCGGCCAATAAATTAATCCCTGCCAGCGCTGCGACCCTACATTTCGGTGCAAACAGGGGCGTGGGTTGAACGAAGGGTATGTCGGAAAGGATTCCCCGTCCGCTATCCCGCGCACCCGAGTCGCCATCGGTGGCGACGCTATCCAGTTCGGTGACGAGTCCACCGGTGTTGATGGCGGCGAGGTGATTTTGCGTGGTGATGCCGGCTTGGCGCAAAAGCGAGGCCGACAGCAACCGCCCCAACCATGGCGCGTGTTGCAACACATCGAGACTGTACCAGGCGTCAAGCACGACAATCGCCTGCAGCATCGCCGGCAAATCTCTGGCCTGCCGCTGCACGGTGCGCCATTCATCCAGCCGGGCATCTTCATCCCAGTCGAGATCGTAAACCAGCGGGTCGGCCGGAGCCCGGCCTGGCTTCCTTGCTTGCGCGATGGCGGCCTCGGATCGGGCGAGTAGCGCATCAATTTCAGCGAACTCATCCAGCAGATCTGGATCATCGTCTTCAGACGCCCCCTGCCCTGCATCGTTGCGATCGTCATCCACGATCTCACTTGTCACGCCCGTTCCTGCTTTGCCCGACGATGCTACAGACCACGCCTGCTCGGTTCGGTCCTGGCGTAAGCTACGAATACCGTCTGGCGACAGTGCCCAATCTGATGGTTGTGCAACGATGCGCCGGCGGGTTTTCAGAACGTCGCGGGCGATGGTCAGTTCATGGGTCGGCGCGCGGACATCACGGGTGGCGTCGTGCAGCACCAGGTCTTCAAGATGCACCAGTTCGCCATCGATCCATAGCGAGGCACAGGCGTCACTAAAATTCCGGCGTTCACACCAGCCTGCGCCAACGGTGGAGCGGGCAATGCGCTCATCGAGACGACAAAATGCTGCCGTGGCATCGCTGAGCGGTTTCAGCAGGGGGGAGATGGGAAATTTGGCGAGATCGTAAACCATTGAAATCATAGTAAATGATTTGTTAAACGAATGCTATATGTCTTTTACTGTTCGTCAGTGGATATGGTTGGCAGTTGGTATAAATACCAACGATAATTACCCCTTAACATCAGTAGAATCGCTTGATTCGCAGTAAAGCAATATAGATATATTCATCATTTATATTAATCTATACTTAAGCAAGCCTTACGAACGGGATTCCGGTCATCCAAACGCCCGCGCGTTGAGGACGCGCAGGTGGCAATCGGCGCTGGCCCTGCGGGCGAAGAAATCCATCCGGATCAATATGGTCGCATCAAGCGGTGGTTCCCCTGGGATCGCAACGCAAAGAAGGATGGCACGGATACGTGGGATAATCCGGCCCGCACAGTGCGCAAGAAAGATTGTGCAACGCACAAAATTCGGAGGAATAGGTATGAAATTCGGATTTTTAGATACATATCATCCGAAAAAAATCGTCTAAAACTCTCCCAACGCAAGGAGAGACACCATGACGGACACGACATCAGAATTTGATGGGTCAACAATTGGCCTGGAGGCCGCAGAGGAACCCGCATGGACCGCCGCAACCTGGTTTGCGGTTCTTTCGATGGCGGCCACCAGCTTTGCGCTGGTATCGGCCGAGTTTCTGCCCGCGGGATTGTTGACGCCCATGGCGCGCGATCTCGGTATTACCGAGGGCACGGCCGGACAGGTTGTCACGGCTACAGCCTCCGTGGGCGCTGTAACGGCTTTGCTGAGCAATGTTCTCATCGGCAAACTAAACCGCAAGACTGTGCTTGTCGGTCTTAGCGCGCTGGCGATTGGCTCCAACATTCTCGCATCAGTTGCTGCCGATTTCTGGCTATTGCTGGTCGGCCGGGCCGGACTGGGTATTGCGCTCAGCGGCTTCTGGGCGCTTTCGGTTGCTGTCGTGGCGCGGCTCGTTGGCGCGAATTCGACCGGGCGCGGCATGGCTATCGTCACACTCGGCGTTTCGCTCGCCACCATTGCGGCTCCCTCCATGGGCGCCTTGATCAGCGACTGGGTGGGATGGCGCATTGCCATGTCGATGACGGCGGGGCTTGCGATTATTGCCATGCTGCTCCAAATATTCAGCCTGCCCTCGCTGCCAGCGAGTACAAGCAACAGTCTTTCCGATGTTTTCCGGCTGACGCGGCGGCGCAGCGTTCAGCTGGGGATGCTGGCAATTCTGTTGCTGATGACGGGGCATTTTGCCGGTTCGGTCTATGTGCGTCCCTTCCTCGAACAGGTGACGCTGCTTGAGACCACGCCGATTGCTCTTGCCCTGCTCGGCTTTGGCGTCGCTTCGGTGATCGGCAATGTGCTGGGGGGCCGGATGGCTGACACCAGTATCCGCCTCGCGCTCATCGTTACCGCCGCCCTGATGGCATTTGCAACAATCGCCCTCGTCCTATGGGGTGTTCATAGCAGCGCCGCATTCGCGCTCGTCGCGCTCTGGGGTCTTGCCTTTGGCATGGCGCCCGTGGTGCTGCCGACCAACCTTTCCCGCGGCGCACCCGATGCGCTGGAGGCGGCAGGCAGCCTGATGGTTGTTTCTTTCCAGGTGGCCATCAGTATCGGGGCGGTTGTCGGCGGATACATCGTGGATTCCTACGGTGCCACTGCGCCGCTGGCGCTGACCGCGATCCTGGCTGCATCCACGGTCGCACTTGCCTTGCTGCAGCGTCGCGATTGACCCTGTCCGTGACGGCAGATGCCTAAAACGAAAGTCCCGCCCGGAATTTGGTCCGGGCGGGACATTTGTGAAAAGACGATTTTTCTTGCCGTCGCTCTGATTACTTGCGGTAGGAAAGACCACCCCAGATACGGCCTTCGTCTCTGTGGCGGCCGCCGTGTACTGCACCGATATAAGCAGCGGCAGCGGAAACGAGTGCGGAAGCAGCCAGCAGGAACGCGGTCAGAATGCCTGCGACGCGCGCTTTTTCTGCGGCATCCGCGGCTTTGGCCTTGGCATCGTCCAACGCCTTCTGCGCCTCAGCCTTAAGGGCTTCGACCTGCTTCTGCGCTTCATCGACCTTCTTCTGCGCTTCCGCCCTGACGGCCTGCACGCGTTCTACCGTCTGGTTTACGCGCGTTTGCGCATCCGTCTGGCTGATGTTTGTGCGGGCAGCGACCTGGTTGGCAAGCCATGTCTTATCGGCATCAGATATCTCACCGGTTGCAAGAAGATTGCCGAGGATGCCGCTGATCTGGCGCTGATAGTCGCCGGCGCTCTGGTCACCCGTAAGAGGGGCGGCGGGCGCATCGGTTCTCAAAAGACTATCCGTGAAATAGTCGATTGGATTGGCTTTCAGGCCCTGCGGAAGCATTTGCTCGATGCTGGGCGCTGCAGCTTGACCGGCGCCTTGCGCCAGACCACCTGCTGCACTACCAGCGCCGGAAATGATGCCGCCCGCAAGTTGGCCAGCACCCTGAACGGCGCCACCGACTGCGGAACCCGTTGCCTCAACCGCGGTCTGCGCCACGCTGCCGACAGCCTTGGCGCCACCGGACAGAACGCCGAGCGCTAGAAACGCCGAGACGACCGTGCCGAGACCCCATACGACCAAGCCATTCACACCATCGCGGACGGTCAATTCGTTCCTGTCGGCAGCGCCGGCAGGCCGACGCATGCGGCCGGCAATATAGCCACCCAGCATGTAGGAGCCGACCATGGAAATGATGACGAAGAGCGCGGTTATGATGAGCCAGACTGTGCTGACCTCGCCGCCATTGTCCGCCGAGATTGAACTCAGGCCCAGGCCGCCCGCAAATGCGGTGAGAATGGCCATGGCGCCCGAGGAAATGACGGCACCGGCGAAAATCGCGGGCCAATCCACATAGCTGCGGTTTGGATTCGTTTCGATACCCGTTGGATCAACCATCAGCGTAGCCCCAACAATGAGAGGATGAACAGGACAACGACGACGAGGCCGACTAGATAGATGATGGAATTCATGCGATCTCCTCCGAATGGACGATCAATCCTCCGCGTAGCGGCGATTATATGCAGTGAGACATGCGAGCTGATTGCTCCTTCACCAAACTCGCCGCGCTCCGAAAAGTTTCACGACTTCTCGTTGCTTCGGAATGATTTTGCGCAATTCCACCGGCGAGGTGACGAAAGAAATGTGCTCGTGGTCGCCAAAGAGAGGTCGCCGAACGCAGGCAAGCAGCATGACCAGCCAGACACAAGCCACCCGAACCAGATTGCGACCGAAGGAGATATACCATGTCTGCAATCGATCGAATTGGCTCCACCGCTTCGCTTTACATACGCCCACGGCCACAGGACGTTTCCCAGGCAGTGCCCGATCCCACACCCGAGCGGTCGGCATCGTTGATCGGAGGGGGCGCCGCGCCTTCGCTCTCCTCCAATCTTGCCAACGCACTCTGGTCACTCCGGGGGCAAGAGGGCGGAATAGAAGAGACCCCGCTTGAGGGCGGCGGAACAGGCTCCGATGAGGCCGAGCTTAGCCGCTGGGCAAATATGAGCCTTGGCGAGAAAATCCGGGCCCAATATCAGGAGGCGCGGGGATTGTCCGAAGGCGACCTCGCCGCCATGCCGCCCGACGAAAGGAAGGCAATAGAGGACGAGATCCAGAAGGCGATAAGGGTCGCGATGGAGTCTCCAAAAGACGATGACGTGAGCGTGCTCGCGGGCCTTTGAGCGTGACATGCCTCCGGGGGCACTGCGCACTGCTACGATCTGATACATAAATGCGGGTTTCAGGAAACATGCCGGATACCTGCAGGGAAGATCATGGCCTGATCTATTTCGGATCAGGCAGGATTTTCCATGAAGAGGCAGATTTTCTTCGCCGTCGCCCTATCGGGTGCGGCAGCAGGTTTTGGAACCGTTTATTCGAGCTCAGCGGACACGCCGCCGGAACTTGCTTCTCCCATCTATGGTGTCACGCTTCCTGAAGGATATCGTGACTGGAAGTTCATCGCGCCCGCGCAGGAAGCGCCGCCGCTGGACGAGCTTCGCGC
Organism: Agrobacterium sp. 10MFCol1.1; assembly: GCF_000381165.1. Taxonomy (NCBI): domain Bacteria; kingdom Pseudomonadati; phylum Pseudomonadota; class Alphaproteobacteria; order Hyphomicrobiales; family Rhizobiaceae; genus Agrobacterium; species Agrobacterium sp. 10MFCol1.1. Next base: position 25,787 of record NZ_KB906079.1, read on the forward strand.
TGTTCTGGCAAACGATATCGCCGTCGACGCCTACAAGAGCGGAACCCTGCCCTTCCCCGACGGCTCGATACTGGTGAAGCTCGCCTATAAGCGGCAGCAATCCACGGAGTTTCCGCCGGCCACGGTTCCGGGCGCGGCGACCACTGTGCAGGTGATGGTGAAAGACTCCATGAAATATGCCGCCAGCCACGGCTGGGGCTTCGGGCGGTTTGCCAACGGCAAGCCGGTGGATGCCGCCCAGCATGAGACGTGCCTCTCCTGCCACGAGGGCAACGTCAAGGACCATGATTTCGTCTTTACGCGATATGTACAGTAACCGATGCCGGGGCTCCGGCGATTTCGCTTTCGCGACTGTTCGCGGAAAGGCGGCCTCTACACTCGATTACAAATTCACCGAAGCCCCGACACATCGGGGATACGTGACGCCGGGAAATTGGTGCCATCGCCGGGTCGCCTTCGCCGCCCGGAGCCGCGAACCCCAGCCTGAAAGGACACGATGATGACGTTTCTGATCATTGCCTATCTCGGAGGGGCGCTGACAATTCTCAGCCCCTGTATCCTGCCCATCCTTCCCTTCGTTTTTGCGCGGGCGGGACAACCGTTCCTGCGCAGCACGCTGCCCCTGCTTACGGGAATGGCGGCAACCTTTTGCGCCGTCGCGACGCTGGCGGCGGTGGGCGGCAGCTGGGCAATCAGCGCCAATGAATATGGCCGGCTCGCGGCTCTTGCGCTGCTTGCGGTCTTCGGCGTCGGCCTGATTTCTCCACGCGCGGCCAGCATCATCACCCGCCCGGTCGTTGAACTCGGTAACCGGCTCGCCAATGCCGCCGGCAAGCCCGGGTCAGTACCGACGATTGCGGGCTCGCTGATACTCGGCATCGCCACCGGCCTTTTGTGGGCACCCTGCGCGGGACCAATCCTCGGGCTTGTCCTGACGGGGGCGGCCCTGAAGGGGGCCAATCTGGAAACGAGCCTGCTGCTTGCCGCCTATGCCGCCGGGGCAGCGACATCCCTTGCCGTTGCCATCCTCATCGGCGGCCGGGTATTTGCGGGTATGAAGCGGTCTCTGGGTTTTAGCGAGCGGATCCGCCAGGCGCTTGGCGCGGCGGTGCTTGCCGGCGTCACGGTCATCGCGCTCGGTCTGGATACAGGTTTCCTGTCGCAGATTTCCTATGCGAGCACGGCATCCTTCGAACAGCAGGTGCTCGATCGGCTCCACACCGCCAAAGCGCCTGAAGCGGCGGGCGCCAGCGCCAGCGCTGCTGCGGCCCGGTCGGAGCTGCCGGTTGAGGGCAAGGCTCCATCCCTCGATGGCGCCAACGAGTGGCTCAATTCCCCGCCGCTCACGCGCGAACAATTGCGTGGCAAGGTCGTCCTCATCGACTTCTGGACCTATTCCTGCATCAACTGCATCCGCACCATTCCCTATGTGCGGGCGTGGGCAGACAAATACCGCGATCAGGGCCTCGTCGTCATCGGTGTCCACGCACCCGAATTCGCCTTTGAAAAGAAGATCGACAATGTCAGGCAGGCCGTCGCCGGCTTCAAGATCGATTACCCGGTGGCGATCGATAATGATTACAAGATCTGGCGCGCCTTTGATAACAGCTATTGGCCGGCGCATTACCTGATCGATGCCAAGGGCCAGATCCGCTACCACCATTTCGGCGAGGGCAACTACCGGCAGACCGAAGAGGCGATCCAGGACCTGCTGCGTGAAGCCGGTAGTAGCGCTTCCTCCAGTGCACCGGTGAGTCCGGAGACGACAGGGGCTGAAGCCGGTGCGGATATCGGGCACATGCGCTCCGGCGAAACCTATATCGGCTACCGACAGGCTGAGAATTTTGCATCTAACGAGGCGGTGCGCGCGGACACGCCGCGCGACTACTCCGTCACGACGCCTTCTCTCAACGAATGGGGACTTTCCGGTACCTGGACGGTTGGCGCGGAGGCGGCCACACTTGATGCGGCTGATGGCGGCATAACCTACCGCTTCAGCGCCCGTGACCTGCATCTGGTCCTTGGGCCGGCAAGCGCCGGAAAACCGGTTCGTTTCCAGGTCACCATCGACGGGCATCCGCCGCGCGCAGATCACGGCATCGACACGGACGCCGAGGGCAACGGCGTTGTTACCTCAACCCGTCTTTACCAGCTCGTCCGCCAGTCCGGCACCGTCGAAGCGAGAACCTTTGCCATCCGCTTCCTCGACCCCGGCGTGCAGGCCTATGCCTTCACGTTTGGCTGAATCTGCATTTTCCTTCCCTTTCACATTAAACCAAAGGAAAAACATGATGCACCGTCGTCTCATGCCAAAATTCGCGATTGCCATCGCAACCGCACTGATCGCTTTTGCCGCACATGCGGCGGAGGTGAAGAATATCGTCATAGTCCATGGCGCGCTGGCCGATGGCTCGGCCTGGCGCCGCGCGACAGAGATCCTTCAAAGCCGCGGTTTCAACGTCACGATCGTGCAGGAGCCAATCACCTCGCTTGCCGATGATGTAGCGGCCACCAACCGTGTCCTCGATCTCCAGCAGGGCCCCAGCCTGCTCGTCGGGCACAGCTACGGCGGCATGGTGATTTCGGAAGCCGGTAACCGGCCGGATGTGGCCGGGCTGGTCTATGTCGCCGCCTTCCAGCCGAAGAAGGGAGAGAGCCTTCTCGACCTCGCCGGCTCCAAACCGCCGGCCGGCAACGGCATCAAGCCGACGAAGGATGGCGCGTTCCTTTATCTCGATCCGGCCGTCTTTGGACAAGATTTCGCCGGCGATCTGCCGCATGAGGACGCAACCTTCATGGCAAGAAGTCAGGTCTTCGCCGCCAAGGCCGCCTTTGCCGCCAAGGCCGGCGAACCCGCCTGGGAAACCAAAAAAAGCTGGTCGATCGTCGCAACGCAGGATAGGTCGATCAACCCCGATCTCGAGCGCGACATGGCCAAGCGCGCTGGCAGCGCGGTGACCGAGATTGCGGCAAGCCATGCGGTCTTCGCCTCCCAGCCCGATAAGGTTGCAGACGTCATCGAACAGGCCGCCCGGCAATCCTCAAAGTAAGCGCACCTCGGTAAGATCAAATGCAGCCGCCCTAGACAACGGGGCGGCTGTTTGCGTTGGAAGGGCGAGCCAAATGTATCAGTCTGTATCCGGAATGCGCCCTGCTACAAAACCATTCACATTCGCCTCCCTTTGGACACATCGAGGATACACGCACCCCGCTACCTGTCCGGCATCCAACACGGACAGGAGAGATAGCAAATGACTTCCGAGATCAATTTCCAACGCCGCCGCTTCTTCGGCATTGCCGCAATGACGGTTGCCGCCGTCGAATTCGGGGCCACAGGCCTTGCTCATGCTAAGGGCGAAGCGCCTGCGCCTCAACCGTCAACCGGACGCGACGGAGCGACCTCCTTTGGCGCCCTTAAGCAGGTTGAAGCGGGTGTACTCAGCGTCGGTTACGCAGAAGCCGGCCCCGCAGACGGCCCAGTCGTGCTGCTGTTGCACGGATGGCCTTATGACATCTACAGCTATGTTGATGTCGCACCCATCCTTGCATCGGCTGGATATCGGGTACTCATCCCCTATCTGCGCGGATATGGCACGACCCGTTTTCTCTCGGACGACACGGCACGCAACGGACAGCAGGCGGCGCTTGCGGTCGACATGATTGCCTTTCTCGACGCACTCGGCGTCAAACAGGCCGTCGTGGCAGGTTATGACTGGGGCGCTCGCACCGCCGACATCATGGCCGCACTCTGGCCCGAGCGTTGCACCGGGCTCGTATCGGTCAGCGGCTATCTCATCGGCAGTCAGGAAATCAATAGAAAGCCACTTCCGCCCAAGGCGGAACTTTCGTGGTGGTATCAGTTCTATTTCGCGACGGAACGCGGCCGTGCGGGCTACGCAGCGAACACCCGCGACTTCGTGCGCCTGATCTGGCAGACGGCATCTCCGACCTGGAAATTCAGTAACGAGACCTTCAATCGTTCGGCCCCCGCATTCGACAATCCCGACCATGTGGCCATCACCATCCATAACTACCGCTGGCGGTTGGCACTGGCAGACGGGGAAGCCAAGTACGATAATTACGAGCGCCAGCTTGCAAAACTTCCCGTCATCACCGTGCCGACGATAACATTGGAAGGCGACGCCAACGGTGCTCCGCATCCGGACCCTTCCGCCTATGCATCAAAGTTTTCCGGCAAATACCAGCACCGCAACATCAGCGGTGGCATAGGCCACAACCTTCCGCAGGAAGCGCCAGAGGCTTTTGCCAGGGCTGTTCTGGACGTCGCAAAGCTTTAAACTTGCCGAAGCCCGCGAACCGTTGTCTTACTGCATGTGACAGCGGGGCGCGCGGTAGCGGGCCACTCGAACCGTCCGGACGACGAAGGCATCCAATGGACCATATCGACCATATTCTCGTCGTGGACGACGACAGGGAAATCCGGGAGCTGGTCTCCAGCTACCTGAAGAAGAACGGCCTGCGTACGAGCGTGGCGGCCGATGGACGGCAGATGAGAAGTTTTCTCGACGGCAATACCGTCGATCTCATCGTGCTCGACGTGATGATGCCTGGCGATGACGGGCTAGTTCTATGCCGCGAGTTGCGGGCGGGGAAACACAAAGCCACGCCGGTGCTGATGCTGACCGCCCGGGATGACGAGATGGATCGCATTATCGGGCTCGAAATGGGCGCCGACGACTATCTGTCGAAGCCCTTCGCTGCCCGCGAACTTCTTGCGCGTATCAAAGCCATACTGCGCCGCACGCGGATGCTGCCTCCCAATCTGCAGATCAGCGAGGCCGGGCAGCTCCTGACCTTTGGTGAGTGGCGCCTCGACACGGTGGGCCGTCACCTGCTCGACAGGGAGGGCACGACCGTGGCCTTGAGCGGCGCTGAATACCGGCTCCTTAGGGTCTTCATCGATCATCCCCAGCGCGTCCTCAACCGGGACCAGCTGTTAAATCTCACTCAGGGCCGTGATGCCGAACTTTTCGACCGATCGATCGATCTTCTCGTGAGCCGCGTGCGCCAAAGGCTGGGGGATGACGCGCGCGAACCCGTCTACATCAAGACGGTGCGGGCGGAAGGCTATGTCTTTGCGGTGCCCGTGGAGATTTCGGAGCCGAGGATATGAACGGCCCACGCCTGCTCGCCGGCTGGTGGCCGCGCTCGTTGCGGTCCAGACTTTTCATCATCCTGTTTGCGGGCCTCGCCATTGCCTACGGTCTGTCGTTCAGCATCCTCTTTGCCGAACGATATATGTCGGCAAAGGCGGTCATGCTCGGCACTCTTGAGCAGGATCTGGCTGTATCGATCGCCATAATCGACCGCCTGCCTGCGGAAGAGCGGGCGCAATGGGTCCATCGCCTGAGCCGCAGCAATTATCAGCTCGTCCTCGGCCCGGGTGTTCCAGGTGTTTCCGACATGTCTGGCCGCGGCGCTGAAATTGCGCAGAGGATCGAGGAGGCCGCAGGACACCGTTTCCCCGTCAAGGTCGAGTCCATTCCCGGCGACGGCAAGCGGCTTCAGGCGCATCTGACGCTATCGGACGGCTCGCCCCTCACAATTGACGTGACACCGCGCGGCGTGATGCCGCTGGCGGAGTGGCTGCCTTATGTCTTCGCCGCGCAGATGGCGCTTCTACTTCTGTGCACCTGGTTTGCAGTGCGACAGACGACCAGACCGCTCAGCGCGCTGGCTGCGGCAGCCGAAGCGTTGGATCCGGGGGAAAAGGGGTTGCCGATGAGTGAGAGCGGCCCAAGCGAAGTTGTCCACGCCGCCCGCGCCTTCAACGCAATGCGCGATCGCGTCGCCCAATATCTCGAGGAGCGGGTCCAGATTCTTGCGGCGATTTCGCACGACCTGCAGACGCCCATCACCCGGATGCGGTTGCGGGCCGACATGGCAGACGATACGCCGGAAAAGGAAAAGCTGGTCAGTGACCTGCGTGAAATCGAACGTCTAGTACAGGATGGTATCGCTTATGCACGCAGCGCTCATGGCAATGGCGAGAAATCCTCACGTATCGATCTGGCCTCTTTCATCGACAGCATAGCCTACGACTATCAGGATACCGGAAAAGCAGTCACGGTTGACGGTATGGTGCGCGGCACAGTATCGACAAAGCCACATGCCCTGCGAAGAATCCTGACGAACTTGATAGATAACGCGCTCAAATTCGGAGGCAGTGCGGAAATCAACGTCGACCGGCGCACTGAAGGCACCGTGGTCATCACGGTGCTCGATCGTGGGCCGGGCATCCCCGACGAGATGCTGCAAAATGCCATGCAGCCCTTTTTCCGGATTGAAACATCGAGAAACCGCGACACCGGCGGAACAGGACTCGGACTTGCGATCGCGCAGCAGCTCGCCGGAACAATCGGCGGCTCGGTGCGCCTCTATAACAGGCAAGGCGGCGGGCTTGCAGCCGAGGTGGCTTTTGCCTGACAGGGACGCAGATTAACGATAAGTATCCCTTATCATTTGATCACCTCGGACTCCGGAATAACGACAGCTTGGGCCCTAGCTGAAGTAAGCACTTCGCCAGATGGTGTGTGCGCCTGACCGAGGCTGCCAACCGCGGAATTCCCCTGCCAGAAGCCATGGAGCAATCACGCCACCGATCCGTCCAGCAAGCATCCAGCTATTATAACAGTGCTACACGGAGAAGCAGGCGAGCGGCCCGATTTTTGTAGATCGGGTCTCACTGTTAGAATTGCCAGGGCGAGATCAATTCGAGCCCTGTCGTCTCGAAATCTTTGAGGTTTCGGGTCGCCAACCGGCCACCATTGATCCGCGCTATCGCCGCGATCATGCCGTCCGGAGCCGACATCCCCCTCCCCTGCCGCGCAGCCTCTCCCATGATATCGCCATAGGCCAATGCTGCTTCTTCCGTGAAGGCAAACATCTTGTCGGAGAACCGGCGACGCCAGCTCACAAGTCCCTCTTCCAGGCGATCGGCGCGCTGATCCGGCCTGATCTTTTGAATACCAAAAGCGATCTCGGCAACTGCAACCGTCGACAATGCCAATTCGGCGTCGTGACGAACCAGCCATGCTATGACTGCAGAATCGGGAGCTTTCTTCAAAGTCTCCGACATCACATTCGTGTCGAGAAAAATCAAAGCTCGACGCCTTTGTGAGCGCGTCTGTTTTCATCGATGATACTGTCGAAATCGATATCCGTACCCGACTGCGATGAAAGACGACTATAGAATTTCGCAGCGGGTTCACGTCCTGCCTCACGAGCCTCATATGTTTCGAGCGCGCGCTCGACGATATCGGCAATCGTGCGATTTTCTCGGCGGGCGAGCTTGTGTGCAAGGTCGCGCGCTTTGGAACTGCGGACAGATAGTTGCGGGGTTACCATTGAGTGCTCCTTCGTCTGGATCGAATATAGCTTAAATGAAGGTAGCCATCAAGATGGCATCTGCCATCTTGATGGCTACCTGTTGTTTTTTCGCACCCTTTGTTTCGGCCATCATGCATGTTCATTCCGCGTGGAGACAACACATCCCCCCCCTGAACGCCGTGCTTTAAGCAACTTCTGCTGTAGACGGCCGCCAACGTGCATTTGATGCAGGTTATGTCATAGCTCCACCGAACGCCGCATTTCGAGCCTGATGACGTTGTACTTAGCTCATACACGCTTACAACCGGTCATTTTTTCGCGCATTTCTTATCTGTACAAAGCACCTGAAAAATGCGCGAAAATAACATGACAAAACGGCAAGCCGCCAATCCATCGCAGGTCCCCAAACGGGCCGCCAACCTGCCCACCGCAGAACTCCCACCAAAATATCGAAAAGGTGGCGTCTGAAGACCAGTAACAACGATACTTTTCGATACAGTTTTGCAGTTTCCGGAAACATGCCGGATACGCCGATCCGTCACAAAGCTCCTATCACGAAACGCCGCAGCAGCGGCACAATGAAAGGAGCCTCCCATGACCAAGATCGAGACTGTTCTTTATACCGGCAAGACCCACACGACCGGTGGGCGCGACGGATCGGCGCAAAGCGATGATGGCGCGCTTGGCATCAAGCTTTCCCCTCCGGGCAGCGGAAAGCCGGGCACGAATCCCGAGCAGCTTTTTGCGGCAGGCTGGTCGGCATGTTTCATCGGCGCCATGACAAAGGCGGCGGCAAAACACCAGCTCCGGCTTCCCGCCGACACCACTGTCGATGCGGAGGTTGACCTCGGCACGACGGGTGGCGAATTCTTTCTGCAGGCTCGCCTGTCGGTCAGCCTGCCCGGTATCGATCGTCCCATCGCGCAGACGATAATAGAAGATGCCCACCAGATCTGCCCCTATTCGAAGGCAACCAGGGGGAACATCGATGTTACGCTCATTCTCGCTTAAGCCGATGGTTTCCGCCCGCGCGCTTGTCATCGCCATCGTGTTTGCGGCGATATTTGCAGTGCCATGCGTATATGACGCAACATCCGACGAGCCCTCGCCGCTTGCGGGACTTCTGGGCGCGGTTTCATCGATCTGACCCAAGGAAACGGCTCGGCGCCCCGCCGCGGCCGTTTTCGCCAACACTTCTTCCTGCCATCCCTCTTAGTAACGCAGTCGCGTCGCGCAACGCCCTGCGGCAAGCGGATAATCTGTCCACCACCCTTTCCCGATATCGGAGACCGGCCTGCCGGTGGGCAAGCGGGTACTGCCTATGGACGCCGGGCTGCCGAAACCGCCATCTGAACACGGGTCAAAAATCAGGGAAGGTCATGGCTTGCGTCACTCCATCGTTGCGCTACGGTTGCGATCAGGGATTTTCACTGGAGGGACTAAGGTATGTGCAACCATTGCGTGATCGAGAACGTGAAAAAGAACATGCTGTCGCGACGCTTGTTGTTCAAGGGCGCCGTGGCCGGTGTAACGGCGATGACGGCTGGCAGCCTCGCGGCCCCGGTGCTTGCGCAAACACCCAGACAGGTCATCGATCTCACACATACATATGATTCCACATTCCCTACATTCGATGGCAAGCCGGGCATAGAATACGAGTGGGCAGCTGAGATCGCCAAGGACGGTTATCAGCTCCATAAACTCACGATCTACGAACATACAGGAACGCATATTGACGCACCTTTCCACTTCAGCGCCGACGGGGCGAGTGTCGATCAGTTGGAACCGCAAAAACTTGTCGCGCCGCTGGTCATCATAGACATCACAGACCGCGCAAAAGAGGATGCCAATTCCACGATCGAGGCCGAAGACATCGAGCGCTGGATATCCGCAAATGGCGACATTCCGGCAGGTTCGATCGTCGCTCTGCGCTCTGGCTGGGCAACCAGAGTAAAGAGCCCTTCCTTCCGCAATGACGACGCCGGAAAATTTGCCTTCCCCGGTTTCGGCAAGTCGGCAACCGACCTTCTGCTCAAACACGATACGGTCGCCATCGGTGTCGACACGCTCTCGCTTGATCCTGGCAACTCTGCCGATTTCGCAGTTCACAATTCCTGGCTCCCGGCAGGGCGCTACGGCATCGAAGGCCTCAACAACCTTGAGGCTTTACCGGTAAAGGGCGCGACCATCGTCGTCGGTGCGCCTGCACATCGCGGCGGAACGGGTGGTCCGGCCCGGATTCTGGCTCTGGTCTGAACGTAGTACGGCGGGGCGCCCCTGCATGCAGCAACCGCTTACCTGCCGCATCAGATCAATCCGCTCAGCATCCGCCGCAGTCTTCAAGGAAAGGCTGGGCGATGCTTCGCCGCGCGCTTGACAGGAAGAATTCCAAGCGGTGACGTCGCGAAGAACATATTTTCTTGCCGCATAACGTTAGGTCAAGAAACCACCGCAAGGGAAGGTTTCGATAGATAATCGACGCCTGTATTTCCGTTTAGGGAGCGCTCCGCCGCACCACCGTCATTTTTCCCATTGCGCCCAGCGGTCGTCACTTTGCAGCTTTTCCAACCCTCGCCAGTTTAAGGACAGGCAGACATGTTTTCCGGCTCTCTGTAACGCGACGCAGGCGTCCCGGATGTCCGGCGACCTGCTCTAATCGGTAGGCACGATTTGCATTGACTGGCCTTTGAACGAGGTGCCGCGCTGCAAGGCGATCACGAGAAATGAGCGCTGCCATCAAGTATGATCCACTATATGGACCTTATAGATGGACAAATTAACTGCATAAATCCGTCTATTTACTGTTGATTTCATGAATTTTCCTGTGTATCCCGAATACATGATTTTGTAACGGTCCATATTGTGGAGGCAATATCCCGATACATTCAGACCTTTGGAGGGGTCTGGCCTGTCTGGCAACAACAGCTATCCTGATGTCGCGGTCGTGGCACGGACGTTCTGTTTTGCAGACATGTTCATTGCGAAGGTTGTTCTGTGGGAGAGGAGGCCCCGATGACCATGACCGCAAACGCGAATGACGACGTATTTGTACTCGATGGCGAACTGTTGCACACCGGACAGGTAACAGGCTCCTGGTTCATGCGCCCCATCGAGGCCGTGGCGGCGGTGCTGCTGGCGGTGATGATCGGCCTGCTTCTGCTGGGCGTGACGTCACGTTATGCCCTGCATCTGCCGATTGTCTGGATCGATGAAACGGCGTCCTTGTGCTTTCTGTGGTTTGCCATGCTGGGCGCGGCAATCGCGATCGATCGCAGTGAACACCTGCGCCTCACGCTGTTTCTCAACATGTTCCCGCAACGTGTTCTGGGCTATATCAATTCCCTGGCACTGGTGCTGGTGGCGACATTTCTTGCGGCAATCATCAAGCCCGCCATGGAATACGCCATCGAGGAGTGGGTGGTGACGTCAGCGGCGCTGAATATTCCGATGTCGTTTCGCGCTGCGGCGCTGCCGGTCGGCGCCTGTCTCATGCTGCTTTTGGTGCTCAACAATCTCTTCCGGCGAGAAAATCTGCGCGATATCATTGGGGCCCTTGTAACGGTCGCGGTTGCCTCCGGCCTGCTCTATCTGGCATCGCCGATGCTGGAATCCCTCGGCAATTTTAATCTGGCGATCTTCCTCGGCCTGTTCGTTGCACTATTTCTGGTGCTGGGCGTTCCGATTGCCTTCTGCTTCGGCCTTGGAACCCTCGCCTATCTGACCTTCACCACCTGGGTTCCGACCATTGTGATGATCGGGCGCATGGATGAGGGCATGTCCGGCATCATTCTGTTGTCAGTGCCAGTCTTCGTGCTGCTGGGCTGCGTGCTCGACGCAACCGGCATGGGTAAGGCGATTGTCGAGCTTCTGTCCTCGATGTTTGGCCACATTCGCGCTGGCATGTCCTATGTTCTGCTCGGTTCTCTGTTTCTTGTCTCCGGCATTTCCGGCTCCAAGGTTTCTGATATGGCAACCGTCGCACCGGCGCTGTTTCCGGAAATGAAGCGCCGTGGCCACAAACCCAAGGAAATGATCGCGCTTCTGGCCACCGGCGCCGCCATGGCCGATACGGTTCCGCCCTCAATCGTGCTGATCGTTCTGGGTTCGGCTGCAGGTGTGTCTATTGCCGGCCTCTTCACCTCCGGTTTCATGATTGCAATGGTACTGCTTCTGGTGCTGGCCGTTCTGGCCCGCTGGAAGGCGCGGGATGAAAACATGGAAGGCGCAAAGCGCACGCCATGGCCGCAGGTCGGCAAGGCAGCCCTGATTGCCGCACCGGCGCTCGTTCTGCCCTTCCTCATCCGCAGCCTGGTGGGCGGCGGTGTCGCCACGGCAACCGAAGTGTCCACTATTGCCGTGCTCTACGCCATGATCGTCGGCGCGGTGCTTTATGGCGGCATCAGCCTCAGGAAGCTTTATTCGATGCTGGTCGAGACGGCAGCCCTTTCAGGTGCGATCCTGCTGATCCTCGGCTGTGCATCGGCCATGGCCTGGGGGCTGACACAGAGCGGCTTTGCTTTCCAGCTGACCGCGATGATTACCGATCTTCCGGGCGGCTGGATGACCTATATGGTCGTGTCGATCCTGATTTTCATGATCCTGGGCTGCGTCCTGGAAGGACTGCCAGCAATCGTTCTGCTCGCGCCGATCATGTTCCCGATCGCCCGCACGCTTGGCATCAATGACATTCATTATTCCATGGTCGTGGTGGTCGCCATGAATATCGGCCTGATGGCGCCGCCCATCGGTATCGGCTTTTACATCGCCTGCAAGATCGGCAACGTGTCGCCGGACGAAGCCATGGGTGCCATCTGGCCCTATCTCGCAGCCATGATCATCGGCCTGCTGCTGATTGCAGCAATCCCCGGATTTTCGACCATTCTGCTCTGAGACCGTGGCGGGTCCGCCCGCCACGCCGATGAATGATAACTGCTTTATTTTGGGAGGAGAAAGCAATGAATATCAACAGACGTACCATACTCGCCGGCGCCGGTTCCGCCGTACTGGCCACCGCCTTCGTGTCGCGCGCCCGCGCTGCTCAATACAATTATAAATATGCCAACAATCTGCCTGCGGCGCACCCGATGAACATTCGCGCCAAGGAGGCCGCCGAGCGCATCGCCAAGGAGACCGATGGACAGGTCAATATCAGCATCTTCCCCAGCAGCCAGTTGGGTGCCGACACAGACGTTTTGAGCCAGGTGCGCTCTGGAGGCGTTGAATTCTTCACGCTTTCGCCGCTGATCCTGTCGACGCTGGTACCGAACGCCTCCATCAGTGGCATCGGTTTCGCCTTCCCGAACTATGAGTCCGTATGGGCGGCCATGGATGGCGATCTCGGTAAATATGTCCGTGGCGAAATTGCCAAGCAGAATCTCGTTGCCATGGACACCATCTGGGACAACGGCTTCCGCCAGATCACCAGCGCTTCCAAGCCCATCGCCACGCCGGCCGATCTCGAAAGCTTTAAGATCCGCGTGCCAGTGAGCCCGCTCTGGACCTCTATGTTCAAGGCATTCAAGTCGGCCCCTGCCTCGATCAATTTCGCCGAGGTCTATACCGCGCTGCAGACCGGTGTGGTCGATGGCCAGGAAAATCCGCTGGCGATCATTTCCACCGCAAAGCTGTTCGAAGTGCAGAAATTCTGCTCGGTCACCAATCATATGTGGGACGGGTTCTGGTTCCTGGCCAACAAGCGCGCCTGGGAGCGTTTGCCGGATGACCTGCGCGCCATCGTCGCCAAAAACCTCAACCAGTCGGGCAAGGATGAACGCGCCGATGTGGCGAAGCTTAATGCCTCGGTCAAGGAAGATCTGATTTCCAAGGGCATGACCTTCAACGACACGGATGCGACACTCTTCCGCGCCGCGCTGAAAGAGGCAGGCTTCTATTCCGAGTGGAAGGGCAAATACGGCGATGAAGCCTGGGCCATTCTTGAAAAGGCCGTTGGTGCAAGCCTGACCTGACCGGCCCGTTGAGTAACTGGCCCCGCCCGTAGCGGGGCCAACCCGACTATGTCTGACGATTGGAATGGAGACTGCTTTGACAGGTCGCCTGACGGGAAAACGCGCGCTTGTGTTTGGCGCAGGATCATCGGGGCCGGGTTTTGGCAACGGCAAGGCTGCGGCCGTGCAATTTGCCCGCGAAGGCGCGCGCGTAGCCTGTGTCGACCTCTCCGCTGACGCAGCCGAAGAGACGGCTGAGATCATTCGCGGAGAAGGCTTGGAGGCGATTGCGGTTGCCGCCGATGTCACTGAACTACAGTCCGTATCGGCCACCGTTGCCCGCACCTGCGAGGCCTTTGGTGGCATAGATATTCTGCACAATAATGTCGGCGTGACCCATATGGGCGGGCCGGTTGAGCTGGATGAGGAAAGCTTTCGCGCCTCGGTCGATCTCAATATCGGCTCCGTTTATCGCACCTCCAAGGCTGTGTTGCCGGTGATGTTGGCGCAGGGCGGCGGGGCCATCGTCAATATCTCGTCGCTCGCCTCCATTCGCTGGACCGGCTATCCCTATTTTGCCTATTACGCCATGAAGGCAGCTGTAAATCAGGCGACTGTGGCGCTGGCCATGCAATATGCCCGGCAGGGCATTCGCGCCAATTGCATTCTTCCGGGAATGATCGACACCCCACTGATCTACAAGCAGATCAGCAATCAATATGCGTCTGTCGAGGAGATGGTGGCGGCGCGCAATGCGGCTGTCCCGGTGGGCCGCATGGGCGATGCCTTCGATATTGCCCGCGCCGCCGTTTTTCTCGCATCTGATGAGGCTAAGTTCATCACCGGCGTCTGTTTGCCGGTCGATGGCGGGCAAAGCTGTGCGGTGGGGGCGTTTTCCTGAGATGGCAACAACAACAACGATCCCGGTTGAAAAAGATCTGACGGGCGCGCGCGCGGTGGACCGGGCTCTGGCGCTGCTCTCCATGGTCGGGAGGCACGCGGAACGCGGCGTGGCGCTTTCGGTCATCGTGACAGAAAGCGGACTGAACAAACCCACGGCCCGCCGCCTGCTGCTGGCTCTGATCCGCGCCGGGCTTGTGGAGCAGGATGAGGAAACGCGGCGTTATTACCTCGGCGAAGAAACCTATGTGCTCGGCAGCCTGTCATCGCGCCGGTTTGGCCTTCTTCAAATGGCGCAGGACGGCCTGACGCGCATTTCCCGCCGCTCGGAGGATTCGAGCTTCCTTTCCGTACGCCGTGATACATTTGCCCTGTGCCTTTACCGCGAAGAAGGCACCTGGCCGGTGCGCACCCATGCGCTTCAGGCCGGTTTCGAACACCCCTTGGGTATTGGCGCGGGTTCGCTCGCCATGCTGGCGGCTCTGCCGGACGCCGAGGTGGAAAGTATCATTGCGGCCAATAGCGGGCTGATTGCCGCTAATTATCCCGGCATCACGCTTGAGGGCCTGCGCCGTGATGTCGAGTTGACGAGAGCCAATGGCTATTCGCTCAACCCCGGCCTGATCCTTTCTAATTCCTGGGGTATTGGCGTTGCCATCCGCGCGCCTGATGGCGTGGTGGTAGGAGCGCTGAGCATTGCCGCTGTGGACAGCCGCATGCGGCCGGAGCGCCAGCCGGAACTGGCAGCGCTGCTGCGCGAGGAAGTAACCCGCATCGAGACCCGCATCGCAGAAATGATGGCCAGCCGCGCCCGCACGCGCGGTGAAGGCGACATGAAACGGCAAACGAGGAGAACGAGCAAATGAGCAAAGCGCAGATCGTCGGCTGGGCGCATTCGCCTTTCGGCAAGTCGGCCCTTGAAAATACCGAGCAACTGATGGCTTCGGTCGTGGCGCCGGCTATAGACCATGCGGGCGTCGATGTCAGCGATATCGATGGCATTTTCGTCGGCGTGATGAACAATGGCTTCTCGAAACAGGATTTTCAGGGTGCTCTGGTAGCGATGGGCGATGAGCGCCTCGCCTATACGCCGGCGGTGCGTTTCGAAAATGCCTGCTCAACAGGATCGGCCGCCCTCTACAGCGCCATGGATTTCATCGAAGCCGGGCGCGGCCGCATCGCACTCGTTGTCGGCGCCGAAAAAATGACGGCGCTGCCGACCGCAGAGGTGGGCGAGATCCTGCTCTCCGCCTGTTACCGTGCGGAGGAGGCCAATATTCCCGGCGGGTTTGCCGGCCAGTTCGGCCGCATCGCACAGGCATATTTTCAACGTTATGGCGACCGCTCGGAAGAGCTGGCGATGATTGCCGCAAAGAACCACGCCAATGGCGCGGTCAATCCCTATGCACATATGCGCAAGGATTTCGGCTTCGATTTCTGCAATACGGTTTCGGACAAGAACCCCTACGTCGCAGGCCCGCTGCGCCGCACCGACTGCTCGCTGATTTCTGATGGCGCTGCCGCGATCATTTTGGCCGACGAGGAAACGGCAGCGACACTCAACCGCGCCATCGGTTTCCGGGGCCGCAAGCATGTCAACGACATCATGGCATTGAGCCGTCGCGATCCGTTGGCATTCGAAGGCGCGCGCCGCGCCTGGGCCGGCTCGCTGGAACTTGCCGGCGCAACGCTCGACGACCTCTCTTTCGTTGAAACGCACGACTGCTTCACCATTGCCGAACTTATCGAATATGAGGCCATGGGGCTTGCGAAGCCCGGTGAAGGATATCGCGTTGTCCAGGATGGAACGGCGCTGAAGACCGGACGTCTGCCAATCAACCCATCGGGTGGATTGAAATCGAAAGGTCATCCCGTCGGAGCGACCGGCGTTTCCATGCATGTCATGGCGGCGATGCAATTGATGGGCGAGGCAGGCGACATGCAAATTCCCAATGCCTCGCTGGCTGGCGTGTTCAACATGGGTGGCACGGCGGTTGCCAATTACGTCTCGATCATGGAGCGTGTGAAATGACGACGCAAAGTGCCGTGCAGCATCCCGCGGGCGGGGTTGCGCCCTCCACCACGCGGGTGATGAACCTCTCGCATTTCCTGACGCAGGCGGCACGCCACAACCCGGACCATATCGGTTTCGTCTGGGGTGAAAAGACTTGGAGCTGGGCTCAAATGGAAGCCCGCGTCGACGCCATGGCCCATGCGCTGGAGACTGAATTCGGCGTCAGAAAGGGGGACCGCATTCTGGTGCAGTCCTCAAACAACAACCAGATGTTCGAATCCATGTTCGCATGCTTCCGCGTGGGTGCGGTGTGGGTGCCGACCAATTACCGTCAATCGCCCGATGAAGTTGCCTATCTGGCGAAGGCCAGCGGCGCACGCGGCATGATTTGCGCCAGTGCTTTTCCCGATCATGCAAAAGCCAGCCATGAGGCAAGCACTATCGATTTCAGCATCGCCATCGGTACGGCTGAGTTCGGTGAGGATTACGATGCCATCGTGGCCCGTCATATGGGGCACAAAGTCAAAAGTCAGGCAGTGGATCGGGATGACCCGTGTTGGTTCTTCTTCACCTCAGGCACCACCGGCCGGCCCAAGGCTGCAGTGCTTACCCATGGCCAGATGGCGTTCGTCATCACCAACCATCTCTGCGATCTGATGCCCGGCACTGGACCGGACGACGCCTCCATCGTCGTTGCCCCGCTTTCACACGGTGCGGGCATTCACCAGCTGGTGCAGGTGGCGCATGGCGCGAAAACCGTGCTTCCGGCGGCGGAAAAGCTCGATGTGCCCGCCGTCTGGGCGCTGATCGAAAAATGGCGTATCACCAACGCCTTCACTGTACCGACCATCCTTAAAATGCTCGTCGAAGACCCCTCTGTGGATCGTTTCGACCACTCCTCGCTGCGCTATGTCATCTATGCCGGCGCGCCGATGTATCGCGCGGACCAGAAACGGGCGCTTGCAAAGCTTGGCCCGGTGCTGGTGCAATATTTCGGCCTGGGTGAAGTCACCGGGAACATCACCGTGCTGCCGCCTTCTTTTCATAACGCCGAGGACGGTCCGGAAACGCGCATCGGCACCTGCGGCTTCGACCGCACCGGCATGGAAGTGCAGATCCAGAACGATGCTGGCGAGGAGGTTGGCGCAGGCGAAACCGGCGAAATTTGTGTAATCGGTCCCGCCGTTTTCGCCGGCTACTACGATAATCCCGAGGCCAATGCCAAAGCCTTCCGCAATGGCTGGTTCCGCACGGGCGACCTTGGTCATCGCGATGAGAACGGCTTCCTCTACATCACCGGGCGCGCCTCCGACATGTATATTTCCGGCGGCTCGAACATCTATCCGCGTGAAATCGAGGAAAAAATCCTCATGCATCCTGACATCAGCGAGACTGCGGTTCTGGGTGTGCCGGACGCGGTGTGGGGCGAGGTCGGTGTGGCCGTTTGCGTGGCCCGCGAGGGCGCGGATATCGCCGCTATTGATCTGAAGGCCTATCTGGAAGGCAAGATGGCCCGCTACAAGCTGCCGAAATCAGTGGTGTTCTGGGATGCCATGCCGAAATCCGCCTACGGCAAGATCACCAAGAAAATGATCCGCGAGGAACTGGAGAAACGCGGTCAGATGCCGGCTTTCGAAGAAAAGCGGACAGGCTGACAGGCGTGACATTCAATCGGGAGGAGACGGTATGACACAAGAGAAAACAGGGACAAAAGGGGCCGTCGCGATCACCGGCGGTGCATCCGGCATCGGTTTCTCCACTGCGCAGCTCCTGATGGCGCGCGGCTGGCAGCCATGGTTGCTGGATCTCAAGCGCGAGGCGCTGGATATAGCCTGCGAAACACTCGGTATCGATCTCTCGCGCGGCATCGTCTGCAACGTTGCGGACGAGGCATCGATAGAGATGGCTTTCGCCACCCTGACCGCGGGAGATTCCGATCATGCGGTTGATCTGGTCGCCGTCGTCAACAGCGCCGGCATCGGTATCGACAAACTGTCCGTCGACACAAGCGTCGAAGAATTTCGCCGCATCGTTGATATCAATCTCGTCGGCAGCTTCGCGGTAGCGCGCACTGCCGCACGTTACTGGCTGGAGCGCGATCTTGCCGGCTCGATCGTGAATATCAGCTCTGTTTCCGGCATGTGTGGAAATCGTGGCCGCAGTGCCTATGGCGCTTCGAAAGGCGGCGTCAATCTTCTGACGATGGTAATGGCAAACGAGCTGGGGCAATCGGGCATTCGTGTCAACGCGATTGCGCCCGGTCCGGTCGATACCCCCCTCACCCAGGCGGTTCACACTGAAAATGTTCGCGACCAATGGCATAGCCGCGTTCCGATGCATCGCTATGGCAGGACGGACGAGATCGCCTCTGCCGTGGCTTTCCTCGTGTCGGATGACGCAAGCTACATCAACGGACAGGTGCTCGCCGTGGATGGGGGCTTCATTACCGCGGGGCTTGCGGTATGACGGAGACAGGCACGCAAGAGCTTCCCCGCCACATCGTCCATCCCGGACCGATAACGCCTGAACGCTTTCGCGCCGTCGGCTGCCATGCCTATCCTGTTACGCTGACGGTCCGGTCCGGCGTAAGCGCCAATGAAGCGATTGCCGATGCCTTTGCGGAGTTGGGGTTCGAAGGTGGTTACGTCAGACTGAAGAACGTACCGATGAAACGGTTGCATTATGTCATGCCGGCAGCCGCACCGGATGACGCACATGCCG
Source organism: Agrobacterium sp. 10MFCol1.1 (assembly GCF_000381165.1). NCBI lineage: Bacteria > Pseudomonadati > Pseudomonadota > Alphaproteobacteria > Hyphomicrobiales > Rhizobiaceae > Agrobacterium > Agrobacterium sp. 10MFCol1.1. The sequence continues at coordinate 44,717 of NZ_KB906079.1, forward strand.
CATGGTATAGCGAAACCTTTTCCATGCCGGGTGGCACAATCATCGATGCCGGCCTGCATATGGGCCGGCGTGATAGCGCGCCGTTTCTGCATTGCCATGGTTCATGGAAGAGTGCCGACGGCGTAGTCTCCATGGGGCATCTGCTGCCTTTCGAGACCGAATTTGCTGTAGAAACAAAGCTTGAGGCTCTGGCGCTGGATGGAGCGATCCTCGATGTGCAAAAGGATGAGGAAACCAATTTCCCACTTTTTACACCCATCGGCCAGCAGCGCCGCCAGAAGGGTTCGGGTCTTCGGGCACTTTTGTGCACAGTGCGCCCCAATACCGATATATGCACGGCACTCGAAGAGGTCTCTACCCAGTTTGGTCTGCGAGAAGCCGAAGTCAATGGAATTGGCAGCCTGGTCGGTGCGGATTATGACGACGGAACAATCCTCACTGCCTACGCGAGCGAAATCCTCATAAACAAGGGCCGTATCGGCACGGCCGCGTCGGGAGACCGACAAGCAATGCTGGATATTGCGATGGTGGACCTCACCACACATATCAGCGGCGGGCGGCTGGTGCGCGGCAAGAACCCGGTCTGCGTTACTTTCGAGCTACTTCTGACCGAAAGACAGGGGCGCGCCGCATGAGTTGCGCTGAGCAACTCACCGGCCCGCCTTACTACAACTCACGCCGCCTGCGGCTTTTCCGCAGGCAACCACTCTTCCAGCGTCACTTCAAAAGTCATGCAAACCGGGTTAGCTCCGGCGATGAAGGGACCGCCATAAACCGAACCTTCGGTATCGGCGACGACACCGGTCAGCGAGGCGCGCAGCGAGCCGTCGGGCTGGGCACGCACTTCGCCGGCAATGGAGACGATTTCCACGGCGGGACCGCATATTTGCAAGAACGCGCCGCTGCGGGTGCCGAGACAGGCATCGACCAGACTGCCCAGCGCGCCGCGCACAAAGGCATTTCTGAAACCTTCGGCAAGGCACAGTTTTTCGACACCGAGAACAAGGTCTTCATTGGGTGCGATTCGGGCATAGGCCACACGCCCCATGGATCCGATTTCGACAGTGTTATGCGTGTTCATCGGCGCGCTCCGTACGGTTCCTGGGTTGAAGAAGGGGAATGTTGGTTTCAGGGTCGAAGGACTGCTGCAGCACGAAACTGTCTAGCGACGTCACCAGGGCGGAAACGCCGCTCTCGCCAACAATACAGGATTCAGTCAGCAGATGGCCGCCCCTGACCACACCTGCCGCGGTGCGCATGGCGGCATGGCAATGAACAATCGGCTCGCCCTTCATGCTGCGCCCGAGCGTAGCATTGCCGAAGACAAGCCAGGCCGCACCGGCGTCGATGGGTTTCGTATAGGCAATGACCGCCTTGCCGGAAGGGTCGGGCGGAGCGACGCAATAGGACAATATGTCGAAATAGCCGCCAAGAATGGTGAGCGAGGCATTCTCAATGCCGTTTTCGAAAAGCGGCTGCACGATTCCATCGTAAAGACTGCGGCCCGCCGCAATGAACAGCCGCACGTGGCGCGCGGATGGCGAGTGCAGGCTGTTGATGCGCACCGGCGAGGAAATGCCGGGATGGATCAACGTTCTCGGCCTTGGAAAATGATGCTGTTCTACGGGTGCCACGCCTGCTCCTCCCTGCTGCCTGTACCTTGCAGTACGGTACTTAAAAATCAGCGGAAGGTGCTTTCGAATGCCAGCGCCAAACCGCCCGTCGGAAAACATTTCTTTCGCAGTCTGCCGCAGTGACGGCAGATTTTTGCAACGTATTGTGTGGAGACAGGGGATGACGAAACCGCTGGACAGAATTGACCGCAAGATATTGCGCACCCTGCTGGAGAACGGCAGGTTGAGCAATGCGGAGCTTTCGGAAAAGGTGGGGTTGTCGCCCAGTCCCTGCTGGCAGCGTGTCAAGCGGCTGGAAGACGAAGGGGTCATTCGCGGCTATACCGCCATTCTCGATCAGGCCAAGCTTGGACTGAGCGAAACTGTTATCATCGAGGTGATGCTGGAGCGCCACGACGACGAGGTTCTGGAACGCTTCGGAGAAGCGATGGCCGCTCTTCCGGAGGTGCTGGAAGCCTATTTGACGACAGGCGAATATGATTATCTCATCAAGGTGGCGGTGGCAGGAACCGCAGGCTACGAGCAGTTTCTGCGCCGGAAGCTCTACAAGATCGAGGGTGTACGCCACTCCCGATCCTGTTTCGCACTTAAATGCCTCAAACACACATTATCAGTCGTACCCGATCCCGAACCTCCATCAATGGAAGCGACTGGCCCCGGCCGCGTGCCGGCAAGATAGCGGCAGCGGATTGATGGTAAAAAGGTAGTAGTCGCGTTTGCGCCCCCCTTCCTTCCTCAGCTGGTGGCTGAACCGACTTGAAATTGTCGTTTCGGGGCAATGGCGTGCCGCAGAAGATCGCAGATGTCCAAGGTATGCGGGAGACTCTAGCGTCTCTATTCGATCTGAACCGGAACCCTCCCCCAGCCGCCGCCGCCGGGCGTTTCCACGACGACCGTTTCTCCAGACGAAAGCGTTACCGAGCCTTTCCCGGCTAGCGGTGTCGCAATGCCGGCCGCATCGATGACCGAGTTTTGTCCCGTCGCGCCAGCATCACCGCCATGCAGACCGTAAGGACCAGTGATCCGACGGTCCGATTGAAGTGAAACACGCGCCTCGTGATCCACCGCTGTAATGGCGCGTATCAGGCCTTCGCCGCCGGCATGGTGCCCCGTCCCGCCCGATCCCTGGCGCAGCTCATAACGTTCGATACGCAGTGGATAGCTGATTTCAAGCGCCTCGATCGGGGTGTTGAGCGTGTTCGACATATTTGCGTGCACGCCATGCATGCCAGCACCATAGGGACGGCCGCCCTGCCCCCCGCCAATCGTCTCGATATAGGTATAGGGCCTTCCGCTTCGGGGATCACGTCCACCAATGCCGATCAGGTTCATCGTCCCCTGACTGGCGGCGGCGATGCGATCGGGCGCGATAAGCGCAAAGGCGCGCAGTACCGTGTCTGCCACGCGTTGCGTGGTTTCAGTATTGCCCGCGCAGACGGCGGCCGGCGGCTGGGCATCGAGGAAACAGCCCTGCGGAATGTGAATTTCGACTGGACGCAACACGCCGGCATTTGGCGGAAGCGTTGCGTCGGTCAGTATCTTGATGGCGTAGAACACAGCCGAGTGTGTCATCGGCTTGACCGCATTGACATTGCCACGCCGCTGCGGCGCGGTTCCTGCAAAATCGAATACCAGACGGTCGGGCGCAACATCGACGGCAACCTTGATCAGGACTTTCTCCGGGCTTGATCCATCGTCATCCAGCCAGTCTTCGGCCTCGTAGCGGCCGGGCGGCAACTCAGCGAGGCGCTTCAGCATGCGCCGCTCGGAATAGTCAAGAATGGCCGACAGGCCCTGTTTAAGCCCATCGACACCGAAACGCCCCACCATTTCCTGCAGGCGGGTCTCCCCGATCCTGAGAGCCGCCAACTGGGCATTGAGATCACCGCGCCTCTCTTCCGGCGTGCGCACATTGGCAAGCACCATGCGCATGATACCGGCCTGTTCCGCACCTCCGTCGTAAAGCAGGACTGGCGGAATGATCAGGCCCTCTTGGAAGATCTCTGTTGAGCTGCCGGGCATCGAACCGGGCTCCATGCCTCCGACATCCGAATGGTGCGCGCGGCTTGCCACGTGCGCAACGAGTTCACCTGCGGCGAAAACCGGAGCTATCAACGTGATGTCGGGCAGATGCGCGCCGGCAACGAAAGGATCGTTGACGATGACGACATCGCCTTCCTTGAGCGGTGGCAACTGTGCAAGTGTCGGCGCAACGGCCCTCAGCATGGAACCAAGATGCACCGGTACGTGCTCGGCCTGCGCGACCAGCTCCGCATTCGCGTTGAAGATTGCGCAGGATGCGTCCATGCGTTCTTTAATGTTGGGCGAAAAGGCAGTGCATTTCAGCACGACGCCCATTTCCTGCGCGGTTGCTTCCAGGGCATTTCGCAGAACTTCGAGACGGATCGGATCAAACATGGTCATTCTGCTACCTCAACGATCAGACTGCCTGATTTGTGAACCGTGAGACGGTCGGCAGGATAAAGAACGGTGGTCGAAGAAACTTCCTCGATAATGGCGGGGCCGAATATCATGTTGCCAGCCTTGAGCTTTTCCCGGGCGTAGACCGCCGCCTTATAGAACGCGCCACGCGCGCCGGTATCCCCAGGCTCGTAATAGACCGGGCGTTCGCCGGTCCGGGCATCGTCGTCGGGCACAGGGCCTCCGTCGTCGAGTTCGGGAAGCACCGGCGTTTTGATGCGGCCGATACCTGTGACGCCGAAGCCGGCGATCTCGATTGCGGCGTTTTCGTCAGCATGACCGAAGCGGGCCCGGTGCGCGGCGTGAAACCGGCGAGGAAGGTCGGCCCACCAACAGGGTTCGCCGGGATTCACCGTCACTGACAGTTCAAACGACTGGCCCTGATAGCGCATGTCGATGCGTATTTCCACGTCGCGCCGGTCCGGCGCGACGCCATCATGATCGAGATGGCCGTCGGCGCGGTCAGTCAGGCGCTTGATGCGCAAAGCCGCTTCAGATTCGCCATTGGCGGCATAGGGGACGACGTGTGTTTCGACGAAATCGTGGCGCAGGTCTGAAATCAGCTGTCCCAGCGCACAGAGAATGCCAGGGGTCGGCGGCACCATTACACGCGGCATCTTGAGTTCGCGGGCTACGGGACTGCCATGCATCGGTCCCGCACCGCCGAATGGCACAAGCGCGAAATCACGTGGATCATAACCACGTTCCACGGAAACAACGCGGATGCCCCGAACAATGTTGGCATGGGCTACGCGCAATATTCCTGCCGCCGCCTCATAGACATCAAGACCAAGCGGTTGTGCAATGACATCGTTGATGGCTTTGTGCGCCCCATCCAGATCAAGTGTCATCGAACCGCCCAGACGCGATTGCGGCGAGAACCGCCCCAGCACAAGATTGGCATCGGTGACTGTCGGCAACGTTCCACCGCGACGATAACAAACGGGGCCCGGCACCGCCTCGGCGCTCATCGGCCCCGCACGCAACGCCCCACCGTCATCAATCCAGGCAATGGAACCACCGCCCGCACCGATAGCATTAATATCGATAACCGGCAGGCGGATCGGCACGGTTTCGAGACTGGCCGAACGGGTAATTTCCGGCCGTCCAGCCCGGATGAGACTGATATCCGTGGACGTTCCACCAATGTCCATGGTGATGATATCGGGAATACCTGCCAGCATAGCCACATGCGCGCTGGCGACCACACCACCGGCGGGGCCGGATAGAACGGTATGGACGGGCTTGAGGCGCGCTCCTTCGAGGCTCATCAGTCCACCGGCCGCATCCATCACCATAACCGGACGGTCGCGGCCAAGGCCCAGCCCTTCCTTCTCATCCTGCAACATACCGGAGAGCGAAGACAGATAACGGTCCATGACCGGACGAAGATAGGCATTGAGCACCGCTGTCGAGCCGCGCTCGTATTCGCGGAATTCAGCATTCACCTCGACCGAAGCGGAAATTGCCACATCTGGGAGGACTTCAGCCAGAATATCGCGCGCTCGCAACTCATGGGAGGGATTGGCGTAAGAGTGGAGAAAAAGGATGGCGACGGCCTCGACGCCAGCCGCCTTCATCGCTTCACCAGCCGCGCACACATCGGCCTCGTCGAGCGGCTGCAACTCTTCACCTGTCGGCAGAATACGGCCCCGCGCCGTAAAACAAAGTTCGCGCGGCACCAACGGTTCAGGCTTCACTCTGGTCAGATCGAACAGCGTCGGACGGTTCTGGCGGCCGATTTCAAGGACATCGCGAAAGCCGTGATTGGTGAGAAATGCCGTCTTTGCGCCATTGCGCTGAATCACGGCATTGGTTGCCGTTGTCATGCCATGGCCGACATAAGCAACATCCGCACCGCTCGCGCCCTGTAGGCCCAGGGCGTTTCGCAGGCCTTCAAGCGTGCCGAGCGCACGGTTGACCGGCGTGGTCGATACCTTCGAGACGGTTATGGTTCTCGTCGTCTCGTCATAGGCAATGCTGTCGGTGAAAGTTCCGCCGACGTCGGATGCGACACGTATATGCGGGGTCATAACTGCCTCTTGTGTAACAGTAACGTTGTCGTTACAAAAAACAGAAGCGATGGGAGCTGTAAAGAGGTGTTGGCGACAACGCTGCAAAATTCGTTCCCTGCCGAAGAGAGGACAAGACGAGACAAAGATGATATTCACCGGCCACGGAAGGACGACATGAATGAACGACAGGCCGCAGGCAACAAAGGTGAAGGAAAAGCCGCCAGGATCACACGCGGCGCGCACCTCGCGCACCCGCAAGGCCATTCTTGTGGCTGCGGCAGGCGAATTCGTTGCCCACGGTCTGGAAGGTGCAAATATCGAGGCCATCGCCCATTCGGCTGGCGTTAACAAGGCACTTGTCTATCGGCATTTTTCCCGCAAGGAAGTGTTGTTCCGGCATGTGCTGGAAGACGCTTACCGGGCGATGCGCGATGCAGAGGAATCGCTGGCGATGCCTTCGGATCCGGTTGCTGCGCTCGACCGGCTTGTGGAGTTCACCTTTGACTACTACCGGAACAATCAGGGCTTCCTGACGCTTGTCGGCATTGAGAACCTGCACGGTGGCGAGAACATCCGCGAATCGGAGCCCGAAACGGTATATGCGGGAAATATTTCCCGGATGGTGGCGGGCATTCTGGAGCGTGGCGTCACAGCTGGCGTGTTTCGCCCTCGGTTGGACCCTGTCGAGTTATGGCTGTCAATCTCGAATCTGTGCTGGGCCACGGTCTCCACGGCACACACCATCCGCTTTACCTTCGGGCGGGATGTTCTTGCTGAACCGGCGCGCACCGCGCGCCTTGCCCATATCCAGGAAATGATCCGGCGTTACGCGTTGAGGCCGGACCACTTGTAGGGCAGTGCTTCAGACATCAGCGCGACGCAGCGCTGTGCCTCGTCATCCGAAACGCTGTTGGCCAGCGCAAGCAGAGAAACCCCGGTTTCGCCATAACGATTGTCACCGGGCGCGGGCGCAAAGGAAAGCGTCCAGACCTCGTACCCCGCCGCCTTGCGCGTGCCGATCACATAGCCTTTTTCGAGAAACATCTCGATCTCGGCGCGGATGGTATCCGTTTCGATCTGCCATTGTTCGTAATGCGGGGCGTTGATTTCGAGGATGCGTTCGCGGGATTCCCTGTCCAGCCGCGCCATCATGCAAACCCCGGCATGGCCGATACCAAGCGGCAGACGCCCGCCCACGCCCGATAGCAAGGGTTGGACCGGCGCCGCGCTGAGCTGGAAATCGAGGCAAACGGATTCGAAACCCGACCGCGCCATGAGAAAACTTGATATGTTTGTGCCGGCGGTGATGGAAATAAGCGCCGGACGGAAGAGATCGACCAGATCACCAATACCTGGCACGCGCTGCGCCAGCGCATAAATCGCGCTACCCAGCCTGTAGTTGCCGCGCCGACCGCTCTGCTCAACAAAACCGTAATGAGACAGTCCCGTCAGAGCCCGATGCACCGCCGATTTAGCATCACCTATCCCATCTGCGATTTCAGCAAGGCTCATGCCGCCGACACCCGCATTGCCTAGCGCCAGAAGAATTTCCGCACCGCGTTCGACATTGCTGGACGATTGCTTTGCCATGCTGTCCCCTGGGTTTCGGTGAATATATCATTCATTAAAATCCGATAATTGGAACTGGATTAGGCAATATGGCATGGGTAGTCAAGCGGGTTAAAAAATTGGAACCTCAAGCCGCTCGCCCAAAAAAGACCCGGCTCCCTATGGAGGGAAACCGGGCCAGCTTGGGAAATCAGAGCCCGTAAACGGATTTGGCCGCTTCGGAGGAAATGCGTCCGTCACGGACGTCGGCTGCAATGGATGCCGGGTCGCGCATGGAGGGCTCGCCATATCCGCCGGCACCGGGCGTTACGATCTCGAGAATGTCACCCTTGAAGATGTCGCCGGCACCATTCACCAGCCGCTCGGGCGCACCGAGAATGGTAAAGGAGCCAAGACCACCTGCAAGGCCACCATCCAGACCCCAGGGGCGCGAGACGAAGCGGGAGCCACCGATGGAGACCCGGCAATCTGCTTCTGCGCGATACACGCGGCGAAGACCCATGCCACCCCTGAACTGTCCGCCACCACCGGAACCGTCGACCAATTCATAGGCAACCAGCGTTAGCGGATACTCGGTTTCAAGCGATTCCAGTGGCAGGTTGGACGTATTGGTCATGTGGACATGCACGCCGTCCAGACCATCCTTGTTATGCCGCGCCCCGAAGCCGCCACCGATAGTTTCGAGATAGACCCAGAGGCTGCCGTCCGCGCGCGTACCAGAGAAGCTCGCAACCGCGACAGATCCGTTGCAGGCCGCGGTGACGCGGTGCGGAACCACCTTCGCGAGTGCGCCATGGATGAGATCGACCACGCGCTGGCATGCGGCAATGCGGCCATCGACTGCGGCCGGGTGAGCGCAATTGAGCAATGTGCCCTTTTTCGCCGTCACATGGATGGGCCGGGCCAGACCGGCATTCGGCAGGACGGTTGGATCAACAACGGTCTTCACCGCATAATAGACTGTGGAGAGGAGAGCGGTATAGACCACGTTCAGACCCGCGCGAACCTGCGGCGGGCTGACGAAATCAAGATGCATCTCGTCACCCTTGACTGTAATTGTCACCGAAAATTCGAGCTCGTCCCGCAGCGATTCCGCATCGAACATATCCGAAAAGCTGTAGGTGCCATCCGGAATGGAAGCGATGCCGGCGCGCATCTTGCGTTCGGCATAGTCCATCAGTTCGCGACCAGCAGCGAGAACCGTTCCGGTGGAATACTTGTCGCAGAGTTCCTTGAGGCGCGTCACGCCAAGGCGGTTCGCTGCCATCTGGGCGCGCAGGTCCGACATTCGCTCATGCGGCACCTGGCAGTTCAGGAGAAACAGCTTCTGGATGTCTTCCTGAAGAATGCCCTTTCGATAGAGGCGAACCGGGGGAATGCGCAGGCCTTCCTGATATATGTGGGCATGGCCGCGATCTGCGAAGTCGGAATGGTGCGCTGTATTGATCGCCCAGGCGATCAACTTGCCGTCCTGGAAAATCGGCTCCGCCAGAACGATATCCGGCAGATGGGTGCCGCCACCCTCATAGGCGTCGTTGCCGATAAACACGTCGCCGGGAGCAAGACTATCCGCGCCCACATGCTCCAGAATATAGGGAATAAAGCCGATAAACGAGCCGAGATGCATCGGGATATGTTCTGCCTGGCAAAGCATTGCCCCCCTGGCGTCGAACAGTGCCGTCGAGCAATCGCGGCGTTCCTTGATATTGGTGGAATAGCTGGCACGAACGAGCGCCTCTCCCATTTCCTCGACGGTGGAGGCAAATGCGCTGCCGATGACCTCGACAGTTATCGGATTGAGTGCTGCAGCAGTGTTCTGTGCGATGGCTGCATTCGTCATCATTTTCCCTCCACGATGAGGTTGAGATAGGCATCGACCGTGGCGACATATCCAGGCGGCAGAACCGTGGTCGAATCCATCTGGTCGATAATGGCAGGACCGGCGACGACGTTACCGGGTTTCAGCAGATCGCGGTTATAGAGCGACGCTGCAGTAAAACCGCCGGCTTCGGCCATCCAGACATCACGCTTGCCGGAGATCGCAGCAGAGGAATCCTCGCCCTCGATCTCGCGGGCCTTGAACGCTGCTTTTTCGACGACGCCGCTTGCGACCAAACGATAGGTAACAAGCTGCACCGGCTCACCTTCGGCGATGAAGCCATAGAGCTGGCGATGCGCCTGCTCGAAACGCTCCTTGACGAGGCGGAAGGTTTCCTCGGTGATCGGGCCTTCCGGCAAGGCGACTGCGATCTCGTAATTCTGGCCGGCGTAGCGGCAATCGACGGTGCGGGTGACAACGCGGGCGGCTGGTGCGATTTTCTCACGCTCGAACCAGGCATTGGCTTGAGCAGAAAGGCCATCATACAGCGTGGAGATCGTTCCCGACGCCACCTGGTCGAGGCGATGCAGGACAGTCGCCGAGAAGTCCGTTCTTAGATCCGTCATCAAAAGGCCAAGAGCGCATAAGACGCCCGGCGTCTTCGGCACGACGATGCGCTTCATGCCCAGCTCACGGGCCAGACGCACGGCATGCACCGGACCCGCTCCGCCGAAGGCGACCAGCGCGTAGTCACGCGGATCATGGCCACGCTGGACGGAAATCACGCGAATGGCCTTGGCCATGTTGGCCGTCACGATGTCGAGAATGCCGTTCGCGGTTTCCAGAACGCCCATATCGAGCTTTTCCGCAAGCCGCTCGACGGCCTTTACCGACAGCGAACGGTCAATCTTCATTCGGCCGTTGAGCAGATATTCCGGGTTCTGTGTCTGAAGTACGACATTGGCGTCAGTGACCGTGGGCTCGTCATTGCCAAGGCCGTAGCAGGCCGGACCAGGATTGGCGCCTGCAGAACGTGGACCGACTTTCAGGTGATTGCCGGAATCGATATAGGCGATCGAGCCACCACCGGCCCCGACCGTGTGTATATCGAGCATCGGAGCCTTGATCGGATAACCGTGGACCACCGACTCGTTCACCACTCGGCACTGACCATCAGCAAGCAGTGCAACGTCAGAGCTGGTACCGCCCATGTCAAACGTGATGAGGTTGTCGATGCCGGTCATGCGACCAACCGCCTGGGCAGCGACAACACCGGTCGAGGGACCGGACAGAACCGTGCGTACCGGCATTTCGGCAGCAGCATCAAAGCCGATAACGCCGCCATTCGACTGGGTGAGCTGCGGCGCAACCGTGATGCCGAGATCGGTGAGCTTGCCGGACAGCGCTTTCACATAACCCTGCATGACGGGGCCAAGATAGGCATTGACGACCGTGGTCGACAATCGCTCGAACTCACGGAATTCCGGCGCGATACGGTGTGACAGCGAATGGAAGGCTTCAGGAAACTCATCTTCCAGAATGCGGGCCGCGATCTTCTCATGCTCGGCGTGCATGAAAGAATATAGGAAATTGACTGCGACCGCCTTTACGCCATCGGCCTTCAGAGCCCGCACCGCTTCGCGCAATGCAGTCTCGTCCAGTGGTGTTTCAACAGTGCCAGTGGCCAAAACACGCTCTTCAATACCGAAGCGCAGGTGACGCTCGACCAGAAGTTCAGGCTTATCTGCCTGGAGATCATAGAGGTCCGGGCGTTTCTGACGGCCGATTTCCAGCAGATCGCGGAAACCACCGGTCGTCAGAAGCCCTGTTTTTGCGCCACGACCCTGAATGAGCGCGTTTGTGGCAACCGTTGTACCGTGACCGACATAAGAAACGTCCTCGGCCTTGATGCCCACGCGCTCGATGCCATCGGCCACACCCTGCGTGATCCCGCGCGAAGGGTCATCCGGTGTCGATGAAACCTTCCAGATCACCACCTCGCCCGTCTCATCCTCAAACAGACAAACGTCGGTAAAAGTACCACCGGAATCCACGCCAATCCGCCATGCCATGGCTCGCTCCTTCTTCTGGATGTCATAAGGCAACGCCTCATCTGGAGGTCGTGCGACACTGCCTTGATTGCATGCGCCGCCCGCAGCGAAAGCCAAGCCTTCGGCCCCGGAGAAACGGCTGCCGGGCAATCCGGGCCAGTTGTTCAGACCCTATGATCGGCTTCATTCCCTTGTCAATCTCAATTCCATTATTACGACCAGATTATTTCTGATATTCCTATAATTCGATTATAAGCCAAAATTACGCCGGAGATTGAAAAATTTGCGATCTTATTCCGTTATTTGACACAAGGATTTCCCAATGAATTAATTAATGGAATTTCGCTTGACACCCGGAAAAGGCTCTCTTTATTGTTTTCGATATCGACGGGACCAGATCACGCCCACCGGGACCGACACTTTTCCGGAAAGGTGGCGCGCCGAAATCGTCCACGCCGGCTGGCAAGCATGTATCAACACATAATGGGGAACTAACCATGATACTCGATCGCCGTACCCTTCTGAAATTGACCGCCGCTTCAGGTGCCGCATTTGCCATCGGAGCGTCCAGATCCTTTGCGCAGGCCTCTTCCGACACATTGCGCATCGGCCTTTCCACCTATCCCGCTCATCTGAAACCGTGGGTGAATGTCGGCTATGCCGGCCAACTCGTTTCTTCGCTGATCAACCGTTTCCTCATGGCCTACACGCCAGAAGGCAAACTTGTGGGTGAACTGGCCGAAAGCTTCGACAGAGACGGCGACCGCGCCTGGGTGATCAAGCTGAAGGATGTTAAATTCTCCGACGGCCAGCCCGTCACGTCGGCCGACATCGAATGGAATATCGAGAAGATCAAGGCGGAGGGCTCCGGCGCCTATACCCGTGATGCGATGCTCGAAGTCGAGAAGGTCGAGATTGTCGATGACCGCACCTTCAAGCTCCTGACGAAATCACCGAACGCGGCGCTGCCGGCGCTCTTCGCCAATCCCTTCCTGCAGATTATCGCCAAGGGTTCGACCGACAAACAGGACCATGGCATAGGCGCAGGCCCGTTCACGCTGGCCAATGCAGAAAAGGGCGTAGGCCTCGATTTCGAAGCCTCCGCGCATTACTTCAAGGACGGCTTGCCGCATTTCAAGAAGGTTCGTGTCACCGCCTACGCCGACGAAAACCTACGTGTTGCAGCGATCACTGCGGGCGATGTCGATGTGATCGATTACGTTCCGTGGAGCGCAATGGACCAGCTCGACAAGGACGCCAGTGTTGCGCTTGAGACAGCTGCCACAGGCGCTTTCATGTTCCTGTCGTTCAACGGAGCTGGTGCATTCAAGGACCAGCGCCTGCGGCGCGCCGTTTCCCTCGCCATTCGCCGCGAAGAGATCGTCAAGGGCGTGTTCTTTGGGCGCGGTGCGGTTCTAGAAGGCGTGCCGCGCTCGTCCGCGACTCCGTTCTACAACGCCGAACTCGCCAAGGGGCAAAGCTACGACCCCGACCGCGCCAAGGCGCTGATTAAGGAGGCCGGAGCAGAAGGTGTGACCGTCAATTTGCTCTCGACCGCGCAGTACGGCATGCACCGCGATACCGCCGTCATCGTCCAGGGCCATCTGGCTGAAGTCGGCATCAACGTGACACTGACGATGCCCGACTGGTCCACCCGCGTTACCATGGGTAACCGTGGCCAGGGCGATTTCGCCATTCAGGGTCTCGGCCTCGACACCTTCGATCCGGATGCGACAAGCGCCCTCATTGACCCGACGCTGTCGCCTACCTTCTTCCGCTCACGCAATTTCGAGGTTCCAGGCCTGACCGAGCTGCTCGCCAAGGGCCGTGCGGAGTTCGACCTGGAAAAGCGCAAGGCGATATATGCCGAAGTCGACAAGCTCGTCATCGAATACACGCCTTTTTGCGGTCTTTCCTACCGCGCCACCGGCTTTGCCCACCTGAAGCGCGTCAACAATTTCCATATGCTTCCGGACCAGATTTCTCCCTTCTCCGGTCGCCTTTTCGACGAGCTTTCGCTGTCGTAACATCTGGAATTAGCCCGGTCGGCACTCGCCTGTCCGGGCACCCGTTTCTCATCTTCCGTGCGGAAGAGGCCTGAAAGGCAAGTATTTTCAGGCTGACGTTGCACGGCTGACTGCCGGAGGGTCTTCATGTTCTGGTTCCTGCAGCGAATTGCCATTTCTCTGGCGCTGCTCTGGGTCGTTACCAGCCTCGTCTTTCTTTCCATTTATATGGTGCCAGGCGATCCGGCTGAACTGCTGCTTTCAGGAGAAGGTTCGACGCCCGACGCGGCTTCGGTTGCGCAGTTGCGCAACGATCTGGGCCTCGACCGGCCGATACTGACGCAATATGTCGATCGGATGTCCGGCCTCATTCGCTTTGATCTTGGCAACTCGATGATCGACGGTTCACCGGTCGCACCCGAAATTGCCAAACGCCTGCCGCGTACACTTGAGCTGATCGCAGCCGCCGCGATCCTCAGTTTGATCATCGGCTTACCGGTCGGCGTTGTCGCAGCCTTGCGACAGGGCGGCAGTTTCGATCGCGTCTCGAATTTTCTTGCCGGTTTTGCCCAGGGCATCCCCGTTTTCGTCGCCGGTACATTGATAATTCTGGTCTTTGCCCAGATGTGGAAGCTGGTGCCAGCCGGTGGATACGTCAATATTTCAGACGACCCCGGCAAGCATCTGATCCTGCTGGCAATGCCCGCTTTCGCCATAGCGCTCGGTCTTGCGGCGATCGTCGTGCGCATCGCGCGTGCCTCAGTGCTCGATGTTCTGCCGCTGGATTATGTCCGAACCGCACGCGCCAAGGGTCTGCCGCAACGGCGCATCATTGCCCGCCACGTGCTGCGCAACGCGCTGATGCCGGTCATCACGGTCTTCGCGCTCAATCTTGGCGGCCTGTTCGGCGGCACGGTGCTGGTGGAATATGTCTTCAACTGGCCGGGCTTGTCCGGCATGCTGGTCAGCGCCGTCAATTCCCGTGACTACCCCACAGTTACTGCGGTCATACTGGTCATTTCGGCCCTGTTCATCACGCTCAACCTCATCGTCGATATTGTCTACGGTGTCACCGATCCGAGGATTCGCAAATGACGCGCTCGCTTCGTCTCGTCTGGCCGCTGCTGCTCGCGCTCATCGCACTGATATGCCTGCTTGCTCCAGTACTGCCCCTGTCAGATCCCCTGAAGATGACCATGGGTCAGCGGTTCGCCGGGCCATCTCCAGCTTTCCCGCTCGGGCAGGATGAAATGGGCCGCGACATTCTCTCCCGGCTGGTCTTCGGCATCCGTATCTCGCTGTTTATCGCCCTCTCGACCTCCATCCTTTCTGGCGTCATCGGTACCGCATTCGGCATTATCGGCGGTTACATGCGAGGTTTTCCAGAAATCCTGACGCTCAGGGCCATGGATGTCGTGCTCTGTTTCCCCCCGCTTCTCCTCGCCATGCTCGCCGTAACCCTTTATGGGCCAGGCCCGATGACACTGATCCCCGTGCTTGCCGCAGTGTTCGTTCCCGGCTTCACCCGCATCGCCTATGCCAGCGTGCTTACCGTTCGCTCGCAGGATTACGTCGAGGCGGTACAGGCCATGGGTGCCAGTAACATCCGCATCATGTTGAAAACCATTTTGCCCAACATCATGGGACCTCTTCTGGTTCAGGCCAGCTTCGTCACGGCGGCGGCGGTTGTGCTTGAATCGGGCCTGTCCTTCCTTGGTCTCGGCGTCGTCCCTCCCTCGCCCTCACTCGGGCTGATGATCGGAACCGGCCGGGCGGCTATCGCTCATCAGCCCATGCTGCTTGTCTGGCCCTGTCTGGCGCTGGTTGTGATGATCCTCGTGCTCAACGGGGTCTGCGATCTGCTGCGCGACTGGCTCGATCCGCGTTCGGCGGCAGGAGCCGTCCTTGCGGGCGGCGGCAAGAGCGGCGTATGAAACAGGAAAAAGTGACAATGACCGAAACCACGCCTCATCCTGTCCTCTCCATCCGCAATCTCAAGGTCTCATTCCTGCGCGACGGCACGTTGAACCCGGTGGTTCGCGAGCTGAACCTAGACATCCATGCCGGGGAAACACTTGCGATCGTTGGAGAAAGCGGTTCCGGCAAGAGTGTTACGGCACTGTCCGTGATGCAGCTTCTGCCGGAAAAGACGAGCCGCATCGAAGGCTCGATCAAGCTCGACGACGAAGAACTGATCGGCGCTTCCCCTGCTCGCATGCGAGAGATCCGTGGCAACCGGGTGGCGATGATCTTCCAGGAACCGATGACGAGCCTCAATCCGGTACTGACCGTCGGGGAACAGATCGCGGAAGCCCTGATTGCCCATAACGGTATTTCGAAAAGCGTGGCACGGACGGAAACTTTGAAACTGATGGAGAAAGTGCGGATTCCCTCCTCTGCCAAACGTATCGACGATTACCCGCACCAGTTTTCCGGAGGCATGCGCCAGCGCGTGATGATTGCGATAGCACTTGCCTGTCGCCCCGCCCTTCTGATTGCCGACGAACCGACCACGGCGCTTGACGTCACCATTCAGGCGCAGATCCTCGACCTCATCAAAACCCTGCAGGAAGAGGAAGGCACCGCTGTGCTTTTCATCACCCATGACATGGGTGTCGTCGCTGAAATCGCCGACCGTACACTGGTGATGTATCGTGGCGACCAGATTGAGACCGGCACGACACCAGAAGTCTTTGCCAGCCCGCAAAAGCCCTATACGCGCACCCTGCTTTCCGCGGTGCCGCAACTCGGTTCTGCCGGCGAAGATGGCCCCAGTCCTTTCCCGATTATCGACATGGAAACAGGACAGGCACTGCCACAGAATAAGCGGCCCGATACCATCGACGCGGCGAGTGGCAAGCTTCTCGAGGTCAGGAACCTGTCGGCGCGGTTCGAGATGCGATCCGCCTTCACCCGGATGGTGCACTCGCGCGTGCATGCGGTCGAGAATGTCAGCTTTTCGCTGTCGCGAGGTGAAACACTTGCGCTGGTAGGTGAATCGGGCTGCGGAAAATCGACCACTGGCCGCTTGCTGGCCGGGCTTAACCGGCCGCATTCCGGCTCAATCCATATCCACGGCGCGGATGTTGGCTCCTTCACCAGATCGGACCTGTCCCGTCAAGTTCAGATGATTTTTCAGGACCCGTTCGCCAGCCTCAATCCCCGCCTGACAGTTGAAAACGCCATCGCGGAGCCTCTCTTGATCCATGGGTTGGAAACGCCCCGCAATGCCCGAAAGCTTGCGCGTGATCTGCTTGGCGAAGTTGGTCTGGCTGGGGCGATGGCGAGCCGTTATCCGCATGAGTTTTCCGGCGGGCAACGCCAGCGCATTTGCATCGCAAGAGCGCTGGCGCTCCAACCCGAACTCATCATTGCCGATGAGGCGGTTTCGGCACTCGACGTTTCAGTCAAGGCTCAGGTGGTAAACTTGTTACTGGACCTTCAGGAACGACTGAAACTCGGCCTGCTGTTCATTTCCCACGATATGGCAGTTGTCGAGCGCATGAGCCATCGCATAGCTGTAATGTATCTCGGCGAAATCGTTGAGACCGGACCGCGCGAAGCTGTTTTCTCCAATCCGCAACATCCCTATACCCGGCGCTTGCTATCGGCCGTGCCGCTGCCAGATCCCTCACGCAGGCATATGCGGCGCAAATTCGCTGATACAGAGTTGCGCAGCCCAATCCGGCCGAAAACTTTCACGCCGCCACACCGCGAATATCGCGAAGTTACACCCGGCCACATGGTTCAGGTGTGGAATGAGGAGTGGGCCTGATCTGGCCCTGGGCGTCCGTATCAGCCTGGACGACCTGACGGGAAACCTGGCCGTTTTCCGAGCCGTAAGATGTCTGCGAGATGACCGGCGCGGCAAGTATCAACTCGCCTGTAGCACGTCTCGCAGAAGCGGGCCGCGCACCGGACGCTATCTCTTGATCTTTAAAAATCTTACCGCAAATTCTCCAGCGAGCGGTGCAGTCGCCCGAAACGCTCCAGGCGGAACGGCGCCGGATCGACGCATGGCTTGGAGCCTGTCACCAGATCAGCCGTCAGCGCTCCGGCACCGGGGCCGATACCGAACCCATGGCCGGAAAATCCGACGGCCAGATAAAGGCCGGGAATGGCACTGGCAGCAGAGATCACCGGAACGGCATCCGGCGTGACATCCATGAGGCCGCCCCAGGTAGCCGTGATGCGGGCATTTGCAAATGCCGGGAAGGACTTAGACAACTTGTCGATACCTTGGGAAATGAGCTTCGATGACGGAACGGGATCGAGAACGCGGATCTGCTCGAACGGCGTCACAGCGTCACTTTTCCATTGGCGGGGCATCGCCATTTCCCGCAGGAACTGCCCGCCTGTCCGAAAGCGTAATGCCCGCCAGTTTTTAACGAGCGACGGCAGGTAGTCGGCGAACAGACGGAAGCTATCCGGAGTGACGGGCGCGATATCCGCGTTGCGCTGCGCTACCGTAAAGCCGCCATCATGACGGCGACGGAAGGCGAAATCGTTACCGCCCACCGGCATATCCGTCATGCCATCAACACCCGACAGACGCGCGACGCTGCCCAGGATTTTGAGGATCGGAATATCAATTCCCATATTGCCTGCAAAAAGCCTGGACCAGGCGCCCCCCGCCAGCACGACGGAAGAGCAGCGGATTTCGCCATGTTCCGTCACCACACTGCTTACCTTCCCGGCGGAGCGTTCGATTGACCGGACCGCACAGCCCGTGAGGATATGGGCACCCTTTGCGGCAGCACCGCGTGCCATGGCGGGAACCGCCATGAACGGCTCGGCCTTGCAATCGCTCGGAGTGTGCATCACGGCCTTGAACTGCCTGCCCATGCCCGGCACCAGCGCGTGCATTGCCTCACCGCGCACAATGCGCGAGTCGAGACCCACTGAGGCGGCATGTTGGAGCCACTCCTCGTAAAAGGCGACGTCAGCGTCCGTCTCGCACAGATAGGCAATTCCGCACTGGCGCAACCCGGTTTCGGCGCCGACCCGCTCGTTCATGCCTCTCCAGAGCCTCAAGCTTTCCATGGAAAGCGGCAACTCGGCCGGATCACGCCCCATCTGGCGCACCCAGCCCCAGTTCCGGGACGATTGCTCACCAGCGATCAGCCCCTTTTCACAGACGGCAACGCTGATGCCACGCTCGACCAGCGACAACGCTGTCGATACGCCAATGATGCCGCCACCGATAACCACGACATCCACGTGCGCAGGCAGGGTCTTCGACGACAAGACGGCATCAGGGATTATTCTGGACATTTTTTAGCGCCTGTTGAGGGTGGATGTGCGGTTGCGGAAGCTGGCGATCCGTTGCTCGGTCCGGTCCGGGTCTGCGAATGCTGCAACATCGGAAAAAAGCAGGTCGGCCTCCGCTCGCGTCATCAGTCCGCAAGCCTCGGAAGCCTCCTGGACGGACAGGCCGTTGGTGGCCGCATGCTTGGCGACGGCAGATGCCGCCGGATAGCCGTAGATCGCCACCAGTGCTGTCGACAGGGCGAGCGATCCGGATGCATCGCTGAGGCCGCGCTCCGTATTGACGGTTATCCCCGAGATACAATGGGAGACAAAAAGCGGGATCGCGCGTCGCATCAAACGAATGCTTTCGCTGATGGCTTCGAGAATGATCGATTCCCACACATTGAGGTCAAGTTCACCCTCGGCGGCGCGGGTGACTGTGGCATCATTACCGATCACACGGAAGGAGACCTGCATCATCATTTCAGGCATAACCGGATTGACTTTGCCCGGCATGATCGACGAACCCGGCTGCACCGCCGGAAGGGTGACCTCGGCAAGCCCCGCCCGCGGTCCTGATGACATCAGGCGCAGATCGGCCGCAAATTTCGACAGGGTCAGGGCGATTGCTTTCAATGCGGCTGAAATCCTCACCCAATCGTCGGCATTTTGCAGCGCGTCGAAAAAATTCTCCTCCGGCTGATAAGATTTGCCGGTCAGTGCCTGCAATTCTTCGAAGACGAAGCGGCGATAGGCTTGCGAGGCGCCAAAGGCAGTGCCGACGGCAGTGGCGCCAAGCGGCAGCCGCAGACAAACGTCTTCCAGACCAGACATCCCCGCCATCTGTCGCTCAAAGGCGGCTGAATAACCTGAAAACTGCTGACCGAAAGTGACAGGGAGCGCATCCTGCAAGCAGGTTCGACCAAGCTTGACCACGTCGCGAAAGGCATTCTCCTTGACCCGAAGAGCATCGACGAGAGAGCCCAGACCTGCGCGGAGGCCAGCCAGTTCACCCCCAACCGCCATTTTCATTGCCGAGGGAATGACATCGTTAGTGGATTGCGCCATGTTGACATGGGTATTGGCATGAACGGGATCCTGTCCCTTCCTGCCGGTCAGAATTTCACTTGCCCTGTTGGCCAGGACTTCGTTGACATTCATATTGGCCGCAGTACCGCCGCCGCCATGATAGATATCGACAGGAAAATCCTGCCTGCCTGGCATTACAGCGTGTTCGCTCGCAGCCATTTCGATTGCCCCGGCGATCTGCGGATCAAGGTCGCCGGCCCTGCAATTGGCCCGTGCGGCAGCCTGCTTTATGGCAATAATCGCCGGGATGAAGCCTTCGATATCGGCGATCGTCCGGCCGGAAATCGAGAAATTCTCGACCGCGCGCGCCGTCTGGATGCCATAGGCCAGGGCGGCCGGTATCAGCCGTGTTCCGAGCCCATCTTCTTCCAGGCGCATTTCCGCTTGCCCTTCATCCATCTCAACGCCCCGGCCGGTCGAGGAAATCGCGCAGACGATACCATCCGGTAAAGGCAGGCAGAAACCATGGCTTGCCGGAATAAAAAGGAACGGCGGTGAATTTTTGCCGGTCGAACGCCGATTTGGCGTTTTGCTCGCCCAGGATCTTTCGCGCCGTCTGATAACCGAGATAGGTCATCAGCGCGACACCGTTGCCATTGCATCCCACCGCAAAATTCGCCCCATCGCGCTCACCGATATGAGCGAGCTTGTCAACCGTCATGGCGACACTTCCGACCCAGGAATGGGTGATCTTGACGCCAGCGAGCTGGGGCCAAACAGCCAGCATCCTGGCATAGATGTGCTTTGCGGCGCGCCTTTCCGACATTTCGAACACACCCGGGCGCGAACCGAACAGCAGCCGCGTCCCGTCCGTCGATGGTCGGCTGAAGATGAGATCCCGGCGGGTGTCCGAAATCATGCGGCCCTGCGGGATAAGCTCAGCCATCAGATCGGCCGGCAACGGCTCGGTAGCGATTTGATAGCTCTTTACGGGCACGAGCCGGCGCGCCAATTCCGGCGTCGCATCATCCGCCGTATAGCCATTGGTCGCGACGATCACATCCTTCGTGCGGATCGTCCCACGCGCCGTTGGTACAATCTTATCGCGGTTTGGCCCGTCCTCAACGACGCCAGCACGGGCGTGGGAACGCAGCATGACACCGGCAGCCTTGGCCCGCCCGCGCAGCGCCTTGTGGTAAAGTCCCGGATGCAGGCCGCCATAGTCATCTATCAGCATACCCCCGTGATAATAATCCGAACCGATGGCCGCGCGCTGCTGATCTCGATCAAGGAAGCTGACCTTCACGCCAGTCTTTTCGGCAAGCAGAGCGCCGTGGCGCTTCAGCGTCACGTAGTCTGTGGCGGTGTGGGCGCCAAAGAAGCGACCAGTCAGCTTCAGCCCGGCATCGAGCTTCTCCGTGTCGATTAACATTTTCAGATATTCGAAGCTTTCGTTACTTTCGCCGATAAGCCGGTTGATCAACTCCGGGTCAATTCCCTTGATCGCGCCTCCAACGACGAGCTTCTGGCCGCTGGACACCATTCCGCCGGACCTCGTCGAGCAACCGGAACCGAGCCGGTCACTGTCCAGCACGACAACGGAGCGTCCGGCACGCGCAAGGTGGGTTGCGGCAGCAAGACCGGCATAGCCGGAGCCGACAACCACGACGTCGGCATACTCGGGAACGGGATCGAGA
Organism: Agrobacterium sp. 10MFCol1.1; assembly: GCF_000381165.1. Classification (NCBI taxonomy): domain Bacteria; kingdom Pseudomonadati; phylum Pseudomonadota; class Alphaproteobacteria; order Hyphomicrobiales; family Rhizobiaceae; genus Agrobacterium; species Agrobacterium sp. 10MFCol1.1. The sequence continues at coordinate 66,268 of NZ_KB906079.1, forward strand.
TTCGTCTCCGGCTCGGCCTCCTCCCACCAATAGGGAGCTTCCTTGAAATCGGCGGCGTAGATATCGTCAAACTTACGCATTGCATACCGGGCCGCAAAGGCCCGCCTTTCAGGAGTTTTGGGCAATCACAGAACCTGGCCAAGAAACTCGCGTGTGCGCGGATCTTTTGGATGGTCGAACAGCTCGACGGGTGGGGCACTTTCAACAATCAACCCCCGGTCGGTGAAGCAGACGCGGTGTGAAACCTCACGCGCGAATTTCATTTCATGGGTGACGAGGACACAGGTCAGCCCTTCCTCAACAAGCTCGCGGATCGTAACGAGAACCTCCTTGACCGTTTCCGGGTCCAGGGCGGCAGTCACCTCATCGAAAAGAATGACTTCCGGCTGCATGGCAAGCGCGCGGGCAATAGCCACGCGTTGCTGCTGGCCGCCGGAAAGCTGGCCAGGATAGCTGTCGGCCTTTTCCGACAGGCGCACCTTGGCGAGAAGCTTCCGAGCGCGATCCGCGACCTCTGCCTTGTCATGGCCGAGCACTTGGATCGGCGCCATCATGATGTTTTCCAGGGCGGTGCGATGCGGAAAGAGATTGTACTGCTGGAACACCATCGCCACCTGGTGGCGCAATGGCCGCATTGCCTTCTCGGTGCGCATCTCGTGCACCTTGTGATTTCCCACCCGGATAAAACCCTCATTGACCGGAATCAGGCCGTTGATGCAGCGCAAAATGGTCGACTTTCCGGAACCGGACGGTCCGATGATGCAGACAGCCTCCCCCTTGCCGACGCTGAGGGAAATTCCTTTCAGGACCTCGAACGTGCCGAAAGATTTCCGGATGCCATCGATCTCGATCAGGGCGTTGGAGCGGTTCATAGATTGTCTCCTTTAACCGCATGCTCCAGGCGCCGCGCGAAGATCGCGATCGGGTAGCAATAGGCAAAAAACAGGAAGAGGATGGTCAGATAAAAATAGACGAGCGCCCGTTCGCTCTCCATCGCCAGTGAGGTGTTGAGGATGGTCAAGACGTCCTGAATACCCGTGACCGTGGCAAGCGCGGTTGCAATCATCAGCAGGGCATAGAGGTTCATCCAGCCAGGTATCATCCGGCGCAAGGCCTGGGGAAGGATGACGTAACGATAAATCTGCAGCTGGGTGTAACCGAGCGAACGGGACGCCTCCCATTGACCGCTATGGATCGACTGCACCGCCCCGCGAATGACTTCGGAGAAGTTCGCCGCCGTCGGTAACGCCAGCCCGATGACCGCCTTTACGAAAGGCGGGAAGGGAACGACGAAGCCGAAGATCTTCATCTCGAAAGGCAGAATGTAAAGCATCGCGAAAAGCAGCACGAGCCAAGGCGAGTTTCGCAGGAAATTCATGACGAAAAATGCCGGCAGGCGAATGAAGGGCGATTTTGCGAGCGTCGCAAGACCCATCACTGTGCCAAGGGTAGTCGCCACCGCCATGGAGGCAATCGACAGCAGGATGTTGAGGATGAAGCCGCCGCTTATCGGCCAGCCGGAGCCGGAGCCTGTCAGGAGCAGTGGCAGGCGCACGGCGACGCGGTTCCAGTGTTGCGCGCCGCCGGCGAGTGCATCGATCGCAATCCAGATTGCCACCGCAAGCGCGATGAAAAGCAGGACGGCGCGTTTTTTGTTTTCGTAAGTCATGGTGGAGACCATGGTCAGTGTCCCTTTCCATAACCGGGGAAAGCCATCCAGGCTTCGAGCCTGGACATTGCAAATGTCAGGATGGATACGAGCCCCACATAGATGACGAGCACGAGGATCATGACCTCGAGTGTGCGAAACGTGTCGTTGTAGATCTGGCCCGCGTAATACATCAGTTCCGGCACCGTAATGACCGAAGCCTGAGAGGTTGTTTTGAACAGGTTGGTGAGAATGTTGGTAATCGCTGGCAGGCTGATGCGCACAGCAATCGGCGCCTCAACTTTCCAGAAACGCGACCACCGGCTGTATCCGAGCGACCGGGCCGCTTCTATGATCGACCGCGGCATGGTTTCGATACCGGACCTGAAAGCCTCGATCGCCAGCGCTCCGCCAAACAGGCTGAGCGAAATCGAGGCGCAGGCGAATGCACTCAGTAGCGGCATCTGCAAACCGGTGGAGGGATCGGTGACTTTCAACCCCAGTGTCGACAGCGTGAAATAGGCAAAAAGCATCTGCAGCAGTGGCGGCGTGTTGCGGAACACCTCCACGAACAGCTCGATGATGGCATCCAGCCAGAAAATCCGCAAAGTCAGCGCAAGCGCACCGAGAAGGCCGATGATGATCGCGGCACTGGATGACAGTGCCGCAAGCTTGAGTGTGTTGAGGACCCCGGTGAGCAGCCATTGCTGATAGGCTGGATCCGTAAGCCAGGAATAATCAAGACCGAACAATAGCTGCTCCAGACCCTATCAGTTCAGTTTTGCTTTGGCAGCCTTGGCGCGCTCGGCAATGTAATCGGCGTGGGGAATATTGAACTCGGTTTCCCAGGCGATCATCTTGCCTTCGGCTTCCGCCTTGGTGATGGCCTTGTCCACAGCCTCCTGGAACGCCTTGTCGCCTTCGCGGATACCACCTGCCATCGGCAGATACTCATAGGTGGGGACGGCGACCTTGTAGCCCTTCCAGTCCGCTTCCTGAACCTTAAGGTCAAGGGTCATCTGGTCGAAGACAAAACCTACGCAACGATTGTCGCGCAAAGCGCGCATGGCCTCCGGTTGGGTCTTGAAGGCAACGAGCTGGATTCCGAATTCCTCGGTCATCTTCTTGTTATAATAGGATCCCTGAATGCCGCAGACCGGCTTACCCTTCAGTTCCTCCCATTTGCTGGTGGTCGCTTCTTTAGCCATCATGACCGCCGGGCCTGGCGACGATACGTAAGCGGTGGTGAAATCGATGACCTTGTCGCGCTCCGGCGTGACGCCAAGCGTCGCGAAAATCGCATCGATACGACCAGCGGTCAGGAACTCGATACGATTGGCGGCAACGACCGGCACAAATTCGATCTTGTCTGAAGACCCCAGAAGTTCCTTGGCGACGTATTTCGCCAGTTCGACTTCGAAGCCGATGATCTCACCCTTGTCGTTGAGATACCCATAAGGTGGATAATCGTTCTTGACGCCGACGATCAGCTTGTCGCGGGCCTTGACGTCATCAAGCGTACCGGCGAGCGCGGCACTGGCCGCCAGCATGCCCAAGGCCGCCAGGGCGGTAGTTGCGAGAATGTTTGCTGCTTTTTTCTTCATTTTGTTCCCCTGTTTGTTCAAGCGGGTCTGGCGTTCTCGAAACCCGCAGGTCGTCTTCAAAATCAAGCTGCCTACAAAATATTCACTTATTTAATCTGCTCAATTTTGGTCATTGAATACGCAGTTTTCTCATTATACAAGTTATTGAGATTTTATTTTCATAATGTGAGACGATATGGCCAAATCCACCCAATCCTCCTCTGGTGGCGCGCAGCTTCTGGATCGAGCGGTAGCTCTTCTCGATCTTGTTGCAGACGGCGGCGTACAGGGCGTCACGCTCAAGGAACTGACGAACAGATCCGGACTCAACACGGCTACCTGCCACCGCATCCTCAACACGCTGGTCGGCCACAAGCTCCTCGCCCGTGACGACAGGAAGCGCTGTTACCGGCTGGGCGCGCGTATGGCGATTTACGGTGCGCGCGCCGCACGTGGACCTGGCATCATCAGCCGCTGCGAAATGGCGCTGACCCGCATTCGGCGCCGAACCGGCGATACCATCCACCTGATGGCCCGGCTGAACCACGATTCCGTTTGCCTCGACAGACGCGACGGAGAATGCGTGGTGCCGACACTGACCGGCTCGATCGGTGGTTCGGTCCCGCTTGGCGTCGGTCCAGGCTCAATTGCCATGCTCGCCTTCCTCGAAGAGGACGAACAGGAATTCATCATCCGCGCCAATATCGAGCGCTATGCCGCCTACCGCGATCTCACCGCCGACAAAGTGCGCCGACTGATCGCTGAAACACGCGAACGCGGTTATGCAATCGACGTCGGCGAGCTTATCCCCGGGATTGCCGGCGTTTCCGTGCCGATTTTTTCGGATGGTACAACGCCAAACGCTTCCCTGGGCTTCACACTTTTAAGTGCCAAGCTGGAGCCCGGCACATTGGAGCAATATGCGATGCTGCTGAAGGACGAAATCTCGGCGATCGTCGATCAATAGCTGTCATCGAGCAGGCAGTTGACCCAGAATTCCGAAACACTCGCGCGGTTCGGCAAACTGACGACATGCAGGATGGAGCTGGCAATATCTTCAGGTTGGGTCAGGGTGTCCGACGGCGTCGCGCCTGCCAGAGGCAGCCCCATATCAGTCGCAACGAAACCCGGACATATGGCGGTCGCCCTCACACCCTTGTCGAAACCGGCATGACGGATTGCATGCGACAGGCCAAGGGCTGCGAATTTCGAGACCGAGTAGGCGCCTGACACGGCCGATTTGACCCTTTTCCCCGATAGCGAGGCGACAATCGCCACGCGACCTGCTCCGGACGCGATTAGCGGGTCCCAGCAGGCCTGCACAAGGCGCCGCGGGCCATTGACGTTGACGTCCATCAATGAGGCGAACTCCTCGTCAGTCGCTTCCACCACGGTCTTGCGCACCATGACGCCGGCGTTGGCAACAACAGCATCGATGCGGCCGAACCGTGCCAGAACGGCAGCCGCCCAGTCGACAGGCGATTGCGGGGCGAGCGCGTCATAGGCCTGCACGTGGACTAACGCTGGATCTGCCCATTCCGGCAGTAGCGGCGTGCGCATTCCAAGCGAGACCTTCCAGCCGGCCTCCATAAAGGCCCTGCCAGTGGCAGCACCGATACCGCGATTGCCTCCGGAAATGAGGACGGTTTTCCTGTCGGTCATATAGGTTTTCCTTTCTCAGGCATGGGGCAGAAGGGTGGCGCCTTCCTTGCGGGTTGCACGGTTTTCCTGCATGCGAAAATAACGAAGGCGCAGACCGGGCGCGAAGGACATCAGCAACGGCGCCTTGTGCAGCGGTTCGATTTTCAGGGAGAGATCCTTGTCCGGCACGCCCAGCGCCCATTCTGACAAGACGCCGCCAAGCATGGAGCCGGTTGGCACCCCGCGGCCAGAAAGTCCCGTACAGGCAACGATGCCGGGCGCCAGATCATAGAGCCTCGGGACAGTGCGCATCTGCATGTCCAGTTCGCCGAACCAGAAATATTCCCAACGGATTTCCTCGCTGATCTGCGGATGAAGGAATTTCAGCCGGTCTGTGAGAACCTGCCGGGTATAGTCAGGGTCGGCGCCACGCTGGCCCATGGGGAACATGGAGGCAACAATGCGACCTTCACGGTTGTATTTGTAGACATAGATATCGCCGCGCCCATCATGCATGGTCGTATTGTGGGGCAGGACTTTTGCGCGCGTTTCCGGATCGAGCGGCTGGGTGGCCGCGAGAAATACTTTCTTGATGCGGAAGCTTTTATCGAGGTTTTTCCAGCCACCGACGGTGTAGGCGCCGGTCGCGAAGATCACCTTTTCAGCCAGCACAGTGCCCCGGGGCGTTCGCACGGACCATTTCCCGGCCTCTGGCTGGACATCCTCGACCGGGGACGCGGTAAACACCTGCCCGCCCTCTGCGATAACGGCGCGCGCAAGGCCACGTGCGTATGAAAGCGGGTTCAAATGACCGCCCTCCTCGTGATACCAGGCGCCATAAAAACGAGGGCTTCCTGTCAACGCTTCGACCTCGTCCCTGCCAATGACCCGGCAGCGCGCGCCAGCGCCGGCATATGCATCAGACTTCATCTGCAGCGTGGACATGGCGCCGGGACGCAATGCGCCCATAACATAACCATTCTGGACCCATTCGCAGTCGATTCCGTAGGTCGAGATCATCTCGACGACGCGATCATTGGCCCGCGTCTGGCGGTGAATAAGGCGCTCCGCCCAGGGCTCGCCCAGAATTTTTCCGAGCGACGGCAGGCTGTAATAGCTGAAGGTCGGGGTGCAGTGGCCGGCATTGCGGCCCGAACCGCCAAAACCTGCCTCTTGCGCTTCGACCAAAGCAACCTTGACGCCCCTGCGCGCAAGCTCCAGCGCCGTCGTCAATCCGGTATATCCCGCGCCCACGACACAGACGTCCACATCGACACGGCCTTCGAGCCTCGCGGTTTTCGGTGCGGGCGCTGCGGTTGCAAACCACAAGGTTTGGTCAAAAGGTGAAAATTTTCCCAAATTCGTTCTCCTCAAGGCACACGAAGGTAATCCGGGAACAGCGCAGTTCCGGGAAAAGATGTCTCGACATGGATTACAGATGAGCACTGCTGATTTTCTATGCGTGCCAGATTTTACAGCAAATCGTCAATCGCGATCTCATATTACGACCGTCATAGCGTTCTTTTTTCATATAGTGATTTTTTTGCCGTGCGACGAGCGGCAAGCATGGATCGGCAGATAGCCAGACAACACCGGCCACTGCCGGACGCATTGAGGTCGGACCCGATTATTCAACCGCCAATACGAGACTGCCCAGGGCTTGACTCGCGGAAAATCAAAAGATATGTCACTTTCAATTCTAATATATCAGTTAGGCATTTGATATGTCTGTTACCCTTGAATTCCCATCGTTACCGCTGTCCGAACTCGTCACCCCCCAAGACCTGCCGGCTGACGGAAACATGACCAACAGGATCCATGCCTTACTTCGCAAACTGATTGTCGAGGTGAAGCTGCTCCCAGGGCGGGCGCTGTCGGAAAAGGAGATCGCGACACTGCTGCATGTCAGCAAAACGCCCGTCCGCGAGGCGATCATTCGCCTTTCCGAAGAAGGTTTCGTGACTGTCGTGCCGCAAGGTGGCACCTACATCTCGCCGATCGACGTTCAGCGGTACATGGAGGCCTGTTTCATCCGGTTCAAGCTGGAAGAAGGCGCTGTGATCGAGGCCACCAAGCGGCATTCGCTGGAAGACATCGCACGGCTGAAAACCTGTCTGTCGCAGCAGCGCACTGCTGCCGCGGATGAGGAATTCACCAACTTTTTCCTGCTCGACGAGGAATTCCACCGCACGATCTTTTCGGCAGCTCGCCTTCCTGGAGCCTGGAGCGTGGTAAATCAGGCGAAAGGCGAAATGGACCGAATGCGACACCTGAAGCGCGTTTTTGCAGTCCGTCGCACCGAGAAGGTTATCGAAGAGCACGAAGCAATCGTGAACTCAATCGAATCCGGCGATATCGAAGCGGCAAGAGAGGCCGTACAGCGCCACCTCGGATCACTCGAAACAAAAATCGCAGAACTCTCCAAGAACCCGAAGATCTGGACCTTCATCGAGCAGGTCAACACGCGCGTCACGAGGAAGCGCGCTTCACGGGGGCAGAAGACGCCTGACTGAACATTCAAGGCTTTTGAGGAGGGGCCTTTCATGTCCGCAGTTCAAATCAACGACGTCGTCAAGCGCTATGGTGCCCTTGAAGTCGTCCACGGTATCAATCTTTCCATACAGCCGCAGGAATTCGTTGTCCTCGTAGGTCCTTCGGGATGCGGAAAGTCCACCACGCTGCGCATGCTCGCCGGGCTGGAAGACATTTCGGACGGCACCGTTTCAATGGACGGCCGAGTGGTCAACAAGATCGCGCCCAAAGACCGCGATGTCGCGATGGTGTTTCAGAACTACGCGCTTTATCCGCACCTGAGCGTGGCCGATAACATCGCTTTTGGCCTGCGAGTCAGGGGAGAAAAGCGAGCGGTTATCGACAAGGCGGTGGCAGAAGCTGCACAGATCCTCGGGCTCACCGAATATCTGGGCCGCAAGCCGGCAGATCTTTCCGGTGGCCAGCGCCAACGCGTCGCCATGGGTCGTGCCATCGTGCGCAGGCCGAAAATCTTCCTGTTCGACGAACCTCTCTCGAACCTCGACGCCAAGCTGCGCACCCACATGCGGGCCGAGATTAAACTGCTGCACAAGCGGATGAACGCCACCAGCATCTACGTGACGCACGATCAGGTCGAGGCAATGACACTTGCGGACCGCATCGTCATCATGAATGGCGGCCATATCGAGCAGGTCGGTTCGCCGATGGAGGTTTTCCTCGAACCGGCCAACACGTTCGTCGCAAGTTTTATCGGCTCACCGCCCATGAACCTTCTGGACGGGACGATTGAAAAGCAGGATGGCACCGTAAAGGTCAAAATCACGGGTAGTGCCGGACAACGCTTCAGCGTCCCGGAAGCATTTGCGAAAAATGCGACGGAAGGACAGCAGGTCAAACTCGGCCTGCGACCCGAAATCATGTCGGTAGAGACCGAAGACAGTCGTGAAAACCTCAATTGCAGCATCGACCTTGTGGAGCCCTTGGGCGCGGAGGCTCTGCTCCACGGCAGGGCTGATGGCCAGCCATTTATCGCCAAGGCGGAAACACTTTACGGCGATCATACTCTCAACGGCGTCACCCGACTTGGCATCGATACCACACGCATCCATGTCTTCGATGCGGCAACCGGAAGGTCGCTGAAAACCCCAAGCGGGGCGCGACCATGAAAAAGGGTTTTCAGGAACGCCTTCACGATCTCCAGGAAGATGTTCGCCGCGACTGGCAGCTCTACCTACTTCTCGCTCCGATGATTATCTGGTTCGCCGTCTTTCTCTATAAGCCTATGTACGGGCTGGTCATCGCGTTTCAGGACTTCTCGATTTTTCGCGGCATTGCAAAGAGCCCGTGGGTCGGTTTTGAAAACTTCGCGGAGCTCTTTCACAATGACATGTTCATCCGCGCCTTCTGGAACACCCTAAAAATCAGCGCTCTCGGCCTGATCTTCGCGTTTCCAGTACCGATCATCCTGGCCTTGATGTTCAACGAGGTTCAAAACAGCGTTGCCCGAAGCTGGGCCCAGACGATCGTTTACCTGCCGCATTTCATTTCGGTGGTGATCGTGGCCGGCATCGTCATCAATTTCCTGTCGCCGTCGATAGGCATCGTCAATCTTCTGCTGAAAGGCCTTGGATTCGAGCCGATATACTTCCTGACCCAGCCGGAATGGTTTCGTCCAATTTATATCGGCTCGTCGGTCTGGAAGGAAGCGGGCTTCGAATCCATCGTCTATCTCGCCGCCATCGCTGGCGTGAGCCCGACGCTTTATGAATCCGCCCGGGTGGACGGGGCATCGCGCTGGCAGATGATGTGGCGGATCACCCTGCCCTGCATCCTGCCGACAATCGTGATCATGCTGATCATCCGCATCGGCAATCTGGTCGAGGTCGGGTTCGAATATATCATTCTGCTCTATCGGCCATCCACCTATGAAACGGCAGATGTCGTTTCCACCTTCATTTACCGCACCGGCTTGCAGGGTACCCAATACGATCTCGCGACGGCCGCCGGACTGTTCAATGCGGTTATCGCTTTCGTCCTCGTCTATTCGGCAAATCGCATCAGCCGAAAAGTCTCGTCGACATCGCTTTGGTGAGGAGCTGAAAGATGGCAAACTTCAATCTATATTCCCGCGGCGACAGGATTTTTGGCTGGGCAAATGCCATTCTTCTGGGTCTGTTCGTTCTGTCGACGCTTTATCCCTTCATCTATGTGCTGTCGGTCTCGCTATCTTCTGGGGCCGCCGTCACGGCTGGCCGTGTCACGCTATGGCCGGTTGATGTGACCCTTGCCGCTTACGACAGGGTATTGTCGGACAAGATGTTCTGGGTCGCCTATGGCAACACGTTCATCTACACCTTCGGCGGCACGCTGATGAGCCTGCTGATCATGATCCCCGGAGCCTACGCCCTTTCGCGCAAACGCCTGCGCGGCCGCACTTTCTTCAACATCGCCATCGCTTTTACGCTGTGGTTCAACGCCGGCATGATCCCCTTCTTTCTGAACATGCGCGATCTTGGACTTCTCGACAGCCGCTTCGGCATCATCCTCGGATTTGCGGCAAACGCCTTCAACGTCATTCTACTGCGCAACTTCTTCGAAGCGGTGCCAAAGTCCTTCGAAGAAGCCGCCAAAATGGACGGCGCAAGCGAGTTGCAGCTGCTGTGGAAGGTGTTCATTCCGCTTTCCAAGCCAGCAATCGTCACCGTTGCGCTGTTCTGCGTCGTTTCGCGGTGGAACGGTTACTTCTGGGCGATGGTCTTGCTGCGCGGCGAGGAGAAGATCCCGCTTCAGGTCTATCTGAAGCGCGTGATCGTCGATCTTAACTCGAATGACGAATTCGCATCGAGTCTGCTCACCGCCCACTATTCGTTCGAGACGGTAACATCCGCGATCATGATCGCTTCCATCATTCCCGTCCTCATCATTTACCCCTACGCGCAGAAGTATTTCACCAAAGGAATTCTGCTGGGCGGAGTCAAAGAGTAGCAGCACAAGGGAGGAGAACCTGTGAGAGCACTACGAAAAGGCACGCCCCTACTGGCGTTGATGACAGCCGCAACCCTGGCCTTACCGGCATCGGCGCAGGATTCAGGGAAAATTTCCAAGGATCCGCTGGAGCTTACGATCCACTTCCACTTCCGTGACAAATACGTCTACTCGGAAAAATGGCCGGTGGAGCAAAAGGCCGCCGAGATCACCAACATTCATGTCCGCAACGTGGCGTCGCTGGCGACCACCAGCAGCCGCGATGCATTCAACCTTCTGATCGCCTCGGGCAACCTTCCCGACATCGTCGGCGGCGACGCCACGGGCGGGCTGAAGGAAGACTTCATTCGCTACGGGTTGGAGGGCGCATTCATTCCACTCGATGACCTGATCGAGGAAAACGCCCCCAACCTCAAGGCATTCTTCGACAGCCACAAGGAAATCCGCAACGCCATCTCCGGACCGGACGGCAAGCTCTATTTCATCCCTTACGTCCCTGATGGCAAGTTCTCGCGCGGTTGGTTCATCCGCCAGGATTGGCTCGACAAGCTTGGGCTGAAGCAGCCGGAAACACCGGAAGAGGTCTACGAAGTTCTGAAAGCCTTCCGTGACAAGGACCCGAACGGCAACGGTCTCAAGGACGAAGTTCCCTACTTTGCCCGTGAGGAAATCGATGCAGTCCGCCTTATCAATCTGTGGGATGCGCGCGTGTCCGGATCCGAGCGTTATGGCGACTTTGCCGTTTATGACGGACAACTTCGTCATCCCTGGGCGGAGGAAAACTACAAGACCGGGATTTCCAACGTGGCCAAATGGTACAAGGAAGGCCTGATCGACAAGGAGATTTTCACCCGCGGTGCTCGCTCGCGTGAATATCTGCTGGGCAACAATCTCGGCGGCATGACGCATGACTGGTTCGCCAGTACCTCGACCTACAACGACGCCCTGTCGCCAAAGATCAACGGTTTCGCGCTAAAGCCGATGCTGCCGCCAAAGACGGTCTCGGGCCAACGGTTTGAGGATTCCCGTCGGCTGCGTGTCCAGCCCGTCGGCTGGGCTATTTCGGCGACCAACGAACACCCGGTCGAAACAATCAAGTATTTCGATTTCTGGTTTTCTCAACAGGGGCGCATCCTGTCGAATTTCGGCGTCGAGGGCCTGACCTACGAGATGGTCGATGGCAAGCCGCAATTCAAGAAGGAAATCCTCGACAACAAGGACCCGGTGAATGCCCAGTTGTGGGCGGTCGGTGCGGCGATCCCGCGCGGATACTGGATGGACTACGAATATGAGCGCCAGTGGACAAACAAGATCGCGCTTGAAGGCATCGATATGTACGACAAGTGCAACTGCCTCAAGGATGAGTTCATGGGCGTTTCCCTGAACGCAGAGGAAAAGGCGACATTCGACCGCTACTGGCCTAGCATCCTCACCTACATGACCGAGATGCAGCAGACCTGGATACTGGGTGCCCAGGACGTCGATGCCGGCTGGGATGCCTACAAGACGCGCCTCACGGCCCTCGGTTACGACGAGGTCATCAAGATGATGCAATCGGCCTATGACCGCCAGTACAAGGCCGCGCAATAAACCTTCGACCGTGATGGCGGCTTTGTCGCCGCCATCCTTTCCCTTCTGTTTTCATAGGAGTTAGAGCGCAATGTGTCCCTCTGCCCCGGCCATCTCCCGACAGACACTTCTCGATGAACCCCGGCCGGGTTCATTGACCATTGGCTACGAGCCAAGCGAAGAAGTGCCGCCGACGGAGAACCCTCCGCGCTTTTCATGGCTGCCCGACATCGACGACGGTGCGCGCTACGTATTGCGGATTTCGTCCGATCCCGGTTTTGCAGACAAAAAGACGCTCGTCTTTGAAGATCTCGCGTGGAATTTCTTTACGCCGGACGAAGCCCTTCCGGAAGGCCGCTATCACTGGTGTTATGCGTTGTGGGGCCAGACGTCCGCGACGCCGGATTCCAACTGGAGTACCGTACGCAGCTTCGAGATCGGCGCTTCGCTGCCGAAAACGCCGCTACCCGGCAGGAAGGCGCGTCATGCAGCCGCGCATGCCAGCCATCCACGGCTCTGGCTCAATCCGGAACAGTTGCGCTGCTTCTCGGAGGCGGTGGCAAAGGACCCCAATCATTGCAACTGGTCCGTGTTCTACGAGAAATCGGCAAAACCCTGGCTTGAGCGCCCGATCATACCGGAACCTCAGCCTTATCCCAACAATATGCGCGTCGCAGGACTCTGGCGACAGATGTATATCGACTGCCAGGAAGTGATCTATGCGATCCGGCACCTGGCCATTGCCGGTCGGGTTCTCGGACGCGACGAACTACTCGATGCGTCCCGCAAGTGGCTGCTGGCAGTCGCTGGCTGGGATCCGAAAGGCGCGACCTCCCGGGCCTATAATGACGAGGCGGGGTTCCGCGTCGTCGTGGCACTGGCCTGGGGCTATGACTGGCTATACGATTATCTGAGCGAAGACGAGCGCGAGACCGTACGCTCGGTTCTTCTTGAACGAACGCGGGAGGTCGCCGACCATGTTATTGCCCATGCCCGCATCCACGTGTTTCCCTATGACAGCCATGCCGTACGTTCGCTTTCGGCAGTATTGACGCCGGCCTGTATCGCACTTCAGGGCGAAAGCGACGAGGCGGGCGAATGGCTCGATTATACCGTTGAATTCCTCGCCACCCTCTATTCTCCCTGGGCTGGAACTGATGGTGGCTGGGCGGAAGGGCCACATTACTGGATGACCGGCATGGCTTATCTCATAGAGGCCGCCAATCTGGTCCGCTCCTATATCGGTTACGATCTTTATCAGCGGCCATTTTTCCAGAACACGGGGCGCTTCCCGCTTTATACCAAGGCGCCGGGAACCCGTCGCGCCAATTTTGGCGACGACTCCACGCTTGGCGATCTTCCCGGCCTGAAACTGGGTTACAATGTTCGGCAATTTGCCGGCGTTACAGGCAACGGCCATTACCAATGGTATTTCGATCACATCAAGGCCGATGCGACGGGCACAGAAATGGCCTTCTACAATTACGGCTGGTGGGACCTGAACTTCGACGATCTCGTCTATCGTCACGACTATCAGCAGGTGGAAGCAGTCTCGCCTGCAGACTTGCCGGCACTCGCTGTTTTCGATGATATCGGTTGGGCGACCATACAGCAACATATGGAAGACCCGGAACGGCATCTGCAATTCGTCTTCAAATCCAGTCCCTACGGTTCGCTAAGCCACAGCCATGGCGACCAGAATGCCTTTGTCCTCTATGCCTACGGCGAGGATCTGGCGATCCAGTCCGGCTATTACGTGGCGTTCAACTCGCAGATGCATCTGAACTGGCGCCGTGAGACACGGTCGAAGAACGCCGTCCTGATCGGCGGTAAGGGACAATATGCGGAAAAGGACAAGGCACTCGCGCGTCGTGCCGCCGGCCGTATCGTATCGGTTGAGGAAAATCCCGGACATATCCGGATCCTCGGAGATGCGACGTCTGCCTATCAGGTCGCGAACCCGCTGGTTATGAAAGCGCAGCGCGAAATGCACTTCGTCAACGACAGCTATTTCGTGATTGTCGATGAGGTGGAGTGCTCCGAGCCCCAGGAACTGCAATGGCTTTGCCATACCACAGGAGCACCGCAGACCGGCAAGTCTAGCTTTCGCTACAATGGCCAAAAGGCGGGCTTTTACGGCCAGTTTGTCTTCTCGTCAGCCGGCACACCGCAGATCGCGGCCGTCGAAGGTTTTCCCGACATTGATCCCAAGGAGTTCGAGGGTCTTGATATCCACCATCACGTCTGCGCCACGGTTCCGGCAGCAACTCGGCATCGGCTGGTCACCCTTCTGGTGCCTTACAGTTTAAGGGAGCCGAAGCGCATCTTCAGCTTCATAGACGATCAGGGTTTTTCGACCGACATCTATTTCAGCGACGTCGACGACCAGCGTTTCAAGCTCTCCCTTCCCAAGCAATTCTAACCATACGAGGTTCTTCAAATGCAGCGTTTTACCAACATGACCGTTGTTGTAGCCGGCGCCGGCCGGGATATCGGCCGGGCATGCGCCATTCGTTTTGCGCAGGAAGGCGCCAATGTCGTCCTCACCTACAATGGAGCCGCTGAAGGTGCGGCCACGGCTGTTGCCGAAATCGAAAAGCTTGGCCGTTCGGCTCTGGCGATCAAGGCAGACCTGACAAACGCAAGCGAAGTAGAGGCTGCCATTTCTGCTGCCGCAGACAAATTTGGCGAGATCCATGGCGTCGTCCATGTTGCGGGTGGGCTTATCGCCCGCAAGACAATCGCTGACATGGACGAAGCCTTCTGGCATCAGGTCCTCGACGTCAACCTGACGTCGCTGTTCCTGACAGCCAAGGCCGCACTGCCCAAAATGGCAAAGGGCGGCGCGATCGTAACCTTCTCGTCGCAGGCGGGCCGTGACGGCGGTGGGCCGGGCGCGCTCGCCTATGCCACTTCCAAGGGTGCCGTGATGACCTTTACCCGAGGACTTGCCAAGGAAGTTGGCCCGAATATTCGCGTCAACGCCGTCTGCCCCGGCATGATCTCCACCACCTTCCACGACACCTTCACCAAACCCGAAGTGCGTGAAAGGGTGGCGGGCGCCACATCGCTGAAGCGCGAAGGCTCAAGCGAAGACGTTGCCGGTCTGGTGGCGTTTCTTGCGTCCGACGATGCCGCTTATATCACCGGCGCCTGCTACGACATCAATGGCGGCGTCCTGTTCTCCTGATATCCGGTGAAAACCATGTCCGTATCGTTACCAAGGGCGAGCCGGATTGCCGTTCTCGGCACTTCGCTCGTCCAACAGAACCATATTGGCGACGCGTCCTCGCTGGCCACATCGGCCCGCGGCTGGATGAGTTGGGCCGAGGTATTGTCGCATGGCAGGCTTTGCTGCCCTGTCCACCATGATCCATCAGCACCAACAGGCTGGGAACCGAGCAATCGACCGGGTGTCAGCCGGTTCTTTTCCGGCCTCAATTTCGGAGTTTCCGGCCAGAAGGCAATCGAGATCGAACGGCGGCTACCGCGACTGCTGCAATCGGATTTCGATCTGGTCATCGTCGATGCCGGCACCAACGACATGATGGTGGAAACACGCCAGACGATTGCCGATACACGGGCGCGGATCGCTTCGGCTCTGCTCGACGCAGGCAAAACCGTCATCCTGCTCCCGATCCTCGCCCGTGGCACCGGGAAATGGCCGGCAGGCGGTGCAGAGCGGGCAAAAGCGCACTGGATCAACCGGCAGAGCATCGAATTTGCCGCAGATAATGCCAATTGCCATGTCTTCGACTGGAACTCGGCATGGGTCGATCCCGAAAGTGAATTCGGCGAGCCTCACCCCGGCTATTCCGACGACGGCACCCATTTTGCGGTGACAGGCGCTTTTGCCGTAGGAAAGCTGCTTGCCACTTATCTGGAGGCGATCGTGCCGCGAGCGCCGGCCCGTATCCTGGCGACAGACGATCGTTTTGACCCGGTGAACAATCCAGCAGGCAATCTGGCATCTGATTTTTCAGCCCTGACAGTCACGGAAACAGGTGAACAAAGCCACCGTCTCGGCGGGCGGCTTGTCCATCCGGGCACAGGCTTATGGGTGGAGGCCATATGCGATGTTGATGTGCCGGCGCATTGCGACGTACTCGGAATATCGCTGCGTCTGAAAGATGCTGCAGCCGAAGGACAGGAGGCGGTAGCACTTGCGCCTTTCCCTGCCGAAGACGGCACATTTTTTCCTTTCCCCGCCACCCAATGGACAGGGGCGCTCAGAACTCCTCCCCTGAAACTCAGGCCAGGTGAAGCCCCTCCGGAAGTTTTTCTCGATGTGATCCTGCGGCCCGGTTCTCAACCGATCGAAATCGACGTCAACCGCATCGAGGTTCGACCTGTTTCAAGTCCGGTACGCCAATGAGACCATCTCAAGAGAAACCACGGCTGTTGATCGCCATGCGGAACGAGCTTCCCGAAGGTTTTTTTGGTTCGCGCGAATGGGCACGCATGAATGCCGTAACCGACATCATACCGGGTTTCCCCTACACGGATTTCGACACGGAAGCGGGAGCAGAAGCGTTGGCCGAGGCGGACATTCTCCTCGCCGCCTGGGGCACGCCATCCCTGACACGCGAGCGCCTCGCCCGTGCGCCGAAGCTCAGGATGGTCGCTTATGCCGCGTCCTCGGTGCGCGCTGTTGCCCCCGCCGAATTCTGGGAAACATCCGATATTCTTATCACCACGGCGGCATCGGCCATGGCCGTGCCGGTTGCCGAGTTTACCTATGCGGCAATCATCATGTGCGGCAAGGATGTGTTTCGTCTGAGAGACGAGCATCGGGTAGAGCGCGGCACCGGCGGTTTTGGCAGCAGACGTGGCATGAGCCTGCCCTATCTCGGCAATCATTCCCGCAAAGTCGGCATCGTCGGCGCGTCACGGATTGGTCGGCTTGTCATGGAGATGCTGACGCGCGGAAAATTCGAGATCGCCGCCTACGACCCGTTTCTTTCGGTGGAAGACGCGGCCGCACTTGGTGCTACGAAAATGGAGCTCGACGAGCTTCTCGCCTGGTGCGATGTGGTCTCCCTGCACGCGCCGATCCTGCCTGAAACCCGCCACATGATTGGTGCCCGCGAACTGGCGCTGCTGGCGGATCATGCAATCTTCATCAACACGGCACGGGGCTGGCTGGTCGATCACGACGCATTGCTGGCCGAGGCACTTTCCGGGCGGCTGCGTATCCTGATCGATACACCGGAGCCGGAACCCTTGCCGACGGATAGCCCATTCTACGATTTGCCCAATGTCGTGCTCACCCCCCACATTGCCGGGGCGCTGGGAAATGAATTGCGGGCGCTTTCCGATCTCGCCATTACCGAGATCGAACGTTTCGTCGCGGGGCAAGCCTCGCTTCACCCGGTCCATAAACAGGATATGGAGCGTATGGCATGAGCGCTTTCGATTACTGTTTTTCAACGCTTGGCTGCTCCGAACTTAGCCTGCACGAAGCGGCCGATCTGGCACAGAGGCATGGCATCGGGCATGTGGAGTTGCGCACGCTCTCCGGTACGGTCGACCTCATCCCGGCACTCACTGCCGAATTTGCTACTCCTTCCAGATTTGCAGCCTTTCTGGCCGAAAGTGATCTCGAGGTTGCCGCCCTAAACACATCCATTCGCCTGTTCGGCAGCACCGATCTTTCCGCCGTCGAGCCCTTTATAGACTGGGCGGAAGCCGCAAACATTTCCTATCTGCGCATCTTCGACGGTGGCAAACAGTTGGGACAGGATGAGATGACGCAGGCAGCGGGCCTGTTGGACAACTGGCAATCGCTGCGACTATCACGCGGTCTGAATGTCGACCTCA
Organism: Agrobacterium sp. 10MFCol1.1; assembly: GCF_000381165.1. Classification (NCBI taxonomy): domain Bacteria; kingdom Pseudomonadati; phylum Pseudomonadota; class Alphaproteobacteria; order Hyphomicrobiales; family Rhizobiaceae; genus Agrobacterium; species Agrobacterium sp. 10MFCol1.1. The sequence continues at coordinate 84,007 of NZ_KB906079.1, forward strand.
TGATCGAAACACACGACGCGCTGGCGGACTTCGAGCAGCTTCTCGCCTTCATCGCGTGCGTGCCAGCATCGAAGCTCTTGTGGGACACTCACCACACCTGGGCCAAAGGCAGCGATCTCAAAATCCTTTGGCAACACATCGCACAAAATGTCGTCCATCTGCACGTCAAGGACAGCACCACGGACAGCGATGGCCGACGACGCTACGTATTGCCCGGCCATGGCGATTTTCCCATGGCGGAACTGCTTTCGCTTTTACAGTCGGATGAACGACATATCCCTCTCAGTCTGGAATGGGAACGCCACTGGCATCCCGAACTGTCCCCGCTGGACGATGCGCTAAAGGCTGCGCGCGGCTGGTGGCGACAAGGAGCTTTTTAATGCGCATAGCCGAAATTCACCTCACACCGGTCGCCATTCCCGACAGACCGCTACTGAACTGTAAAGGCGTGCATCAGCCGCATGCGTTGCGCACCGTCATCGAGGTCATATGTGACGACGGTACGGTCGGCCTTGGTGAAAGTTACGGAAGTATCAAGGCGCTGGATGGGTTGCGACGGGCGGCCCCTGCCCTGATCGGGCTCGACCCGTTTCATCTTCACGAGCTGAAATCTCGCGTCATCACCGCATTGCCCGGCAGTGGCGGCATCAACGCAAAATCGGCGGTGGCCGATCACAAGTTGACGGACGTGGTTGCCTCAGCCTTTGAAGTCCCCTGCCTCGACATTCAGGGCAAGCTTCTCGGGCGGCCGGTCTCGGATCTGCTTGGTGGCGCCATTCGTACCAGCGTTCCGTTCAGCGCCTACCTGTTCTTCAAATTCGCAGCCCATATAGGTGAAGCCGAGGATGAATGGGGAGAGGTACTTACTCCTGATCAGGTGGTTGGCGAAGCCCGCAGGATGGTCGACACATACGGTTTCCAGTCGCTGAAGCTCAAGGGTGGCGTGCTGCATCCGGATCTCGAGATCGAGACCATGCTGAAGCTTCGGGAAGCTTTTCCCAAGCATCCGCTGCGGATCGACCCCAATGGCGGCTGGACTGTGGACACGGCCATCTACATCGCACACAAGCTTGAGAATATCCTTGAATATCTCGAGGATCCGGTCATCGGTATGGATCAGATGGCACAAGTCGCAGCCGCTACGTCGATCCCGCTCGCCACGAACATGATCGTCCTTGAATTCGACCAGATCGCCGCGGCCTTCCGCAAAAATGCGGTGCAGATTGTGCTGTCAGATCACCATTATTGGGGTGGACTGCGCGCCTCGACCCATCTCGGAAAAATTTGCGAGACACTGGGTCTTGGCGTCTCCATGCATTCCAACTCGCATCTCGGGATCACTCTGGCGGCGATGGTCCATGCTGCCGCCGCAACGCCGAACCTGAGCTTCGATTGCGACACGCATTACCCATGGACCGGTGTCGACGTGATCGAGGGCACGCCGTTCACGTTCCGTGGCGGTCGCCTCGATGTCCCCAATGGGCCGGGACTTGGCGTGACGCTCGATCGGCAAAAACTCACCGAACTTGCGGCACTTTACGAACAGACCTCGATGAAAGAACGCGATGATACAGCCTATATGAAGCTCTTCGACCCAGACTATGAAAGACGTGTGCCACGCTGGTGACGAGAAGATGCCATGTTACACCCTCGTCAACCTCGAGGCAGCACACCTGTCCTCCTTACCCAGACCGTGACAGTCTTCGCGGTAATCGCTTTCGCAGGGGCGGCAAATCAGCTCGCTCGGCATTCTAGAGCCCGTGCACGATACCGCCCCCGCATAACGGACAACTAGCCGCTACACATTTATAACCGTGTCTATCTCAATTCACATGCGGATCTCTGTCGCGCAAAAGACGAGACGCGGCGATGACACCATCTTCCGGTGCAAGTAGATCGTGTCTTTCGGCAAAGGCCACGAACAAACCGCGGGCGGTCTCCGCTTCAATTTCGCCGCGCAACGCGGCAGCGCATGCCTTAAGCGCAATGGAATGTGCGCTATCTCGGTTTGTTGCGGGCCACTCGGAAAGATGTCGGTATGCCTCCAGCACGTTTCGAACCTCCGCTGGAAAGCCGAGACCGACAAGAATGAAAACAGGCTGTCTGAACATATCGGGTTTCATTGCTTTCTCCTTCCCATCCCGGATATTCGTGGGCGCCATCGCGACGGCGCCCCTGTTCATCCAACAATGTAAATCAAGCCGCCTTCTGTGCTTCGATCTGGCCCGGGGCAACTGTCGGCACCAGAACCGCATCGGTCTGGATGTCGATTTTCCGGGGCTTCAGGGCCTCCGGGATTTCGCGGACGAGATCGATCGAAAGGAGACCGTTTTTCAGTTCGGCGCCGCTCACTCTGACATGATCGGCGAGTTCGAACCGATGCTCGAACGGACGGGCCGCAATGCCGCGGTGCAGGTAGCCCTCCGCGGGTGTCTCCTGCCTCTTGCCTGTCACGGTCAGGAGATTGGACTGGAAAGTGATGTCGATCTCGTCCCGTGTAAAACCAGCCACCGCAATAGAAATCTGATAGCTGTCTTCGGCCGTCCTGATAATGTCATAGGGCGGCCAGTCACTGATCGAGCGGGTGCGCTGGGCGTTTTCGAGAAGATTGAAGACCCGGTCGAATCCGATGCTCGATCGGTACAACGGTGCATAGTCGTAAGATGTTGCCATAACCATATCCTCCTTGAAGCAACATGGGTACCAAAGCGCCAAAAGCGGCGCTTCCAGCACGGCCAGTCCTGTCATCAGCGACTGGCGGCTGACGATTTGGTTTTTCGTGTTTTCAAAATCAAGAGGCGAAGCGAACGAAATTTGCTTTCGCACCCGTATTAAATATGGCTCGGGTACCGCGCGATCAAACGCCTCCAGCCACGCCGATATTCGGCCCGGGAAGCAGGATTTCTGCCCGAGCCTTGGCACAACCTGGAACCGCCATTGAGGCGCCGCTCTCCTGGACATCGGCGGGTAACTCGGTCGGACTCGGTGTTACATCCATATCTAAGACAGGACTTCGGTTCGAGGCCACAGAGCGTCGCGTGCGGCTGCGCCTCGGGACGGCGCGCAGTCAGCTCGCGATCCACATCGGCCGTCCCTGCCATTGATTGGCCGGGGCATCATGGATTTCATAACCCATAAGGGCGTCATCTGCGTTTCAGCTACCAAAAGGATAGTACGGCGCCAACTTCGGAGTAATAGCCACTCCGTATCATGAGCCCACTAGTCCTTACGACCAGCTTGCCGCCTGTTTTCACCTCGCCAAGAATGCTCCTTCAGACCGGACATTTCGTGGGAGAAAAAAGCGTGAGGACGATCTTCCTGAATAGGTACGGTTTCCCCGACCAGTCGGCAACAAGCCGTATGATATCATCGCTCGCCTTTTCAATGGCGCAGCGCGGAATGAATGTGACTGTCGTTGCAAGTCGCGAAATACACAATCATCCCGGAAGCGTGTTGCCCGCAACCGAAACGGTTCGGGGTGTACATATCCGACGGCTCGCAAGCGGCCGCTTCGGCCGGCACAGCCTCATGCGCCGTAGCATTGATTATCTTCTTTTTCAGGTGCTTGCATTCGCCTGGCTTCTGCGCAACGTTCGGGCGACGGACACGGTCGTTGTCTGCACCGATCCTCCGCTCCTCTCCGTCATGAGCAGCATCGCGATCCGCCTCAAGGGCGCACTCATGGTGAACTGGATCATGGATCTTTTTCCGGAGACCGCAATCGAGCTTGGATTTTTCAGGAAACGTGCACGGTGGCTTGCGCCATGGCTGACGCAGGCGCGCAACTGGTCTCTGCGATCCCCCGGCGTGGTTGTCTGCCCTACCGACAAGATGGCGGAATTCCTCTTCACTCAAGGCCTTGCAAAGGACCGAGTCAGCGTCCTGCATCACTGGTCGGATGGGGAGGAAATCTATCCTGTCTTGCCCAAGGATAACAGCCTGCGGAAGGCGTGGGGACTGCAGGATGTGTTTGTCGTTGGCTATTCAGGAAACTTCGGGCGGGCGCATGAGTTCGGCACTATGCTGGCAGCGGCGAAACGTCTGGAGCACCGGCAGGATATACGGTTCCTTCTCATTGGCGGCGGACACCAGCACGCGGCTGTGAAGACTGTCGTTCAGGATCTCGGTCTTCATAACGTCATCTTCAAGCCGCTGCAGCCCGTGGAGAAACTTGCTGAAAGCCTGAGCGTTGCGGATGTGCATCTGGTCTCGCTGCTGCCGGAACTGGAACACTGCATCATTCCAAGCAAATTCTATGGAATCCTGGCGGCCGGGAGGCCAACGATCTTCGTCGGCGACCCGGATGGAGAGGTGCCGCGCGTTCTCAGAGCCAAAGGATGCGGCAGCACCGTCGAAATCGGAGAGACCGAAAAGCTCTCCGGCACCATCGAAAAGCTCTGCGACGACCCAGATGCCACGACAGCAATGGGGGATGCGGCACGGCGGCTGTTGTGTGCCGACTATTCCCGAGAAAAGGCGGCAGATGCCTGGGCAGTGCTGATCGCCGGGCTGCAGACTGTCGAGCCTTCCAGGCCACCTATCGCTCAAGGTATCTCGTCATGAAAGACAAAGTCGTCGTCAGTCAGCTCGGCGCCCGCATGCATTATGCCGTACCGAGAATATTTGCATCCGCTGGCCGCCTTGCGCATTTTTACACTGATATATGCGCCACGAAAGGTTGGCCCCGGATCGTCAATTCGTTTCCGGCGACCCTTTATCCCGCACCTGTCAAACGGCTGGCCGGCCGGCTGCCCAAAGGCGTGCCGACAGCGCTGACGACGGTGTTTTCCAGCTTTGGCCTCCGTTCCGTGCTGCGCCACATGCGAACGAAAGACGTTGTAGAGGAAACCTCTCACGCGATCTGGGCCGGGTCGGTTTTCTCCGAAATGGTGGCCCGGCGCGGCTTCCATGGCGCAGATGGGCTCTACGCCTTCAGTGGCGACGCACTCGAACAGATGCGGGCGGCAAAACAGCAGGGCCTTTGGACCGCAGTCGAGCAAATGATCGCGCCACGCGATGTCGTCGAAACGCTTCTGGACCAGGAGATGATGAGGTTTCCCAAATGGGCCGGTCCTGTGCGGGATAATCCGCATGCGCGTCTATTCGCCGATCGGGAGAAAGCGGAGTGGCGCCTTGCAGATGTCATCGTCTGCCCGTCGGAATTTGTCCGCAAGCACGTGGTCGCATGTGGCGGGCCGGAAGACCGGTGTGTCGTCGTTCCCTATGGGGTCAATGCCAGCGCTGCCATCGACAGACCGGCGCGCATGCCGGGGCCAATCAGGGTCCTGACCGTAGGCGAAGTCGGGCTGCGCAAGGGATCGCCCTATGTTGTGGAAGCCGCCAGATTGATGGAGGGCGCCGCCCGCTTCCGGATGGCGGGCCGCGTTCGTGTGCCCGATGACGTCAAGCAGGAGATTTCGCAATGGGTCGAGCTAAGAGGGATCGTTCCGCGCTCGCAGATCGTCGAGGAGTTTCGGTGGGCGGATGTCTTCCTGCTGCCGTCGCTCTGCGAAGGCTCCGCGACCGCCGTCTATGAAGCGCTGGCAGCGGGCCTGCCGGTTATAACGACCGAAAATACCGGCAGCGTCGTTCGCGATGGTATCGAAGGTTTCATCGTTCCCGTCTGCGATCCGGAAGCTATCGCAACTGCGGTGCGTGCGCTTGCCGACAATCCTGAGCTCAGGCGAAGCATGTCCACCAATGCACTCCTGCGCGCAGCCGAACATACCGTGGAGTCATATGGCGAGCGGCTTCTTGCCGCCTTGTCCGGGCCGAATCTGTCGGGGTCGGCGGGTCTTTGCATGGCCGATGACACGCGATACCTGGGGAACAAAGAGACATGAAGATCATCCACGTCATCGCTTCGATTGATCCCAAATACGGCGGCTTGCAGGCCGTTGCCATGCGCTTAGCCGCTGCACAGGCCGGCCTCGGCGCAGATGTGAATATCGTCAGCTATGGCGACGCCGCCATTGAAGCGCAGGTCAAGGAAATTGGCCGCACCATACCGCATTTCGAGAATATCCACTGGCATCTCCTGCCGCCAGCCGGGAGGCTGGAGACATTGTTCTGCTTCAGGGGCCGGCGCATGCTGAAAGCCGTGCTGAAAGATGCCTCCTTCATGCATATTCACGGCGTGTGGGAGCCATTTCTGCTCTATGCTTCCAAGCTCGCCCGCGCCGCTGGCGTACCCTACTGCATTTGCCCGGCCGGCATGCTGGACCATTGGAGTCTCGGCCAGCGATCGTGGAAAAAGAAGATCGCCCTGATGCTGTGCTACCGCAAGATGCTGAACGAGGCTGCGTTCCTTCACCTGTTAAATGTCGATGAAATGGCAGCTGTAGAGCCGCTGAATCTCCAGGCACGAAATCTGATCATTCCGAACGGTGTTTTTGCCGAGGAATTCGATCCCCTGCCCGCCCGAGGACATTTCAGGCAGAAAATCGCCCTGGCGCACGGCAGGCGATACATTCTGTTCCTGTCACGCCTGCACATCAAAAAGGGTATCGACATCCTTGCCTCGGCCTTTTCGGCTATCTGTGACACCTACGTCGACGTTGATCTCGTCGTCGCAGGCCCGCCCGGTGGAGCAGAGGGCCACTTCATGCACCTGGTGAAAAAACTTAACATCCGGCACCGCGTCTTTATGGTCGGAGCGATCTACGGCGAAGCGAAGCTCGAAGCCATGGTCGATGCCGACTGTTTCTGCCTGCCAAGCCGACAGGAGGGTTTCAGCATGGCAATCACCGAAGCGCTTGCCTGCGGCACGCCTGTTGTTATCACCGACCAGTGTCACTTTCCCGAAGTCGGAGCTGCCGATGCCGGGGTTATCGTCTCGGTTGACGCGGCAGAAGTTGCCAAAGGCTTGGCAAGCGTGCTCAGCAATCCCGCCAAGGCGAGGACGATGGGCGAAAACGGCCGCCGACTCGTGCTGGAGAAATTCACCTGGCCGGCAATCGCCCATGCCACGCTTGAAGGTTATCGGCTGAGCGCGTTGGACGCGGCCGCTTCCTGACGACGCGAGCCGACTGGTCTTGCCGGATTGCCGACATAGATCGTCCAGGGCTCCAATGACTTCGCGGTAACGGCTCGCGCGCCGAGAACAGCCCCCTTGCCGACGACGACACCGGGACCGACGAAGGCTTCCGCCGCCACCCACGCGTCCTCCTCGATCACCACCGGCTGCGTCACGAGGGGAAACGCACTATCCTGAACGTCATGCGACCCGGTGCACAGATGGGCACGTTGCGAGACAGAGGCATATTGGCCGATGGTGATCATGTCGACGTTGTAGCAGATCACCCCAGGTCCGAGAGATGAATGACGCTCCATGACGAGGTGCCCCGGCCACCAAACGATCGCCTTGGAATGCACCATCGCCGTGGCATGCAGGCGCGCGCCGAAACTACGCAGGAGAAAATTGCGCCAGCGCCGCATCGGCGGAGGCGTCCAGGAGGCAAGAAGCCGCCAGACGATCATCCATACCAGCCGTTTCAATCGCAAATGCAGTGCAAAGGTCGGACCTCCGAAGCGCGGCAGAGGCGTCGTTGCATGCTGGAAGGCAGGATCGTCGTATCGTGAGCGCATGGCCTATCCTCCGGCTTGAGACGTCAAGGATGGTATCGCGTATCGACGCTGCTGCACGCGCGCGGGTATGACGGCAAATGCCAGCGTCGGCGCTGCAAACATCAGCATATGCACCCAGACCATGAGAACCCAGTCGGTTTGATGCGAGATGGCGTGCATGGACGGTATGATCGACAGCAGATAGGTGAATTGCGCAGCGAACTCGCCCGTGTTTGCGGTCACCCAGATCCGGCGCACCAGATAGGCGAGCAGGAAAAATTTGAACGCTCCCAGATACCAGAAGGATCCGAACGCATCCGCCATTCCGGTCTCGGTCGTGCCGAGGACAGGATTGTAGTCGCGCGATTGGACCGGCACCGGCAGCATGAAGGATTGCTTGACTTCCACGCCCACGAGTTGCGCGGGTACGAAGTTGAACACCAGCCTGTTCCAGTGGAACTTGCCGTAGTCGAATTGCAAGGTGTTTGCGGTGTTGTCGATCCGCATGATCGCGTTGCGCATCTCGTCGCCGCCGTCCCGGAACACTCTCTCGAGATTGCCGATGAAATCTATCTTCTTGATGTCATCCCACACGGGAGCGTCGTTGGCCTTGGTGATGGCGCGGTAGTCGCCCATGCTGTTCATCGACAGTGTGCCTAGGAAAAGTGCCACGATCACGAAGATGCGCGGGATCGCCCATCCCTTGTAAAACCACCATGCCAGCGCGAACATCATGATGAGTTCCACCGCTTCGGCGCGCTTTCCAGTTATCACGATGCGATCCAGGTAAAAGACGAGATCGAACGCAAGGACGGCCAGCGCCAGCCAGGAAAATCGCCGTGCAAGGCAAAGCACCGCAATGGCCAGACCATAGCTCAACAACCGCGAAAAGAAGATGTACATGACCGGAACTCCGGTCATCTGCACCGCAATGGTCAACTCTCCAGGCAAACGGCTAAGCTTGAAATAGAAGTAGGCGCCGGCGACCGAGAGAACGGCTGCGACGATCAGCAGACGTGTTTCATCGAAATCGATACGAAAGAATGCAAAGGGTTTTGCCGTTCTGCTCCACCCCCACCAGCACATGAACAGGCACAGCATCATAACGATTGCTGTTCTTGCAAACGCGCCTTCCGGCAAGAATCGTTCAGACGCCAGTCCGGGAACCTGGGGCAAGATGAAACTGAACGTGATGACGCCCGTCAGAAACGGGAACTCGTAAATTCGCTCCCGACGCATCATTCCCCAACAGATGAGCAGGATAACACCACCAAAGAGGCAAAAAACCAGAAGCGTGTTCATCAGGCGAGCCTCGCCTGAACCGGAGGAAAATCCTGCACGAAACTGCTTCTGAGGTCGTAGAGGAGCGCTTTGGCGTATTCCTTGAACACCTGCACCCCGTCGCCGTTGATGGTAAGCCGCCACAGCGACACGGTTCGTTGCGCAGGAAGGGAAATCCACTGAATTTGAGGCATCACAAACCGGAAACGCTTTACTGCGCGCCTTGAATGAAACCAGCTCGTGACCAGAATGGCGCTTTTTGCTCCCATTCCAGTCAGTATCGGCTGTGAGAATGTCGCGTTTTCCCAGGTGCTGAGCGAAAGACATTCCGTTGAGACGGCTGCGGAATCCACCCCCAATTGCACCAGCATGTCGCGGATGAAGTCGCAATCCCCATAACCAGTCACCAAAACGAGCGGCGCCCTTCCCTCGTGCCATAGTTTTGCGGCCTGAGCAGCTCGAGGTGGACCGTCACCGCCCAGAATAACGATGACGTCGGCTTGCGCAGGCGGGTCCTCCACGACAAGGAGCGACCCCGCTGAAACGAGGGCAAGTCCGTAGAGCCCGATTGAACTCAGCATCATCAAGCCCAGTAAAAACGCGTTCCGTTTCAACGGCGGTGCATTTCTGATGTTCTGGGAAATGCGCAAACGCGAAAGCCGTCCTTTCGAAACCGGTGTCGAGGGAATTCGCGTTCCGGGCCACGGCGCTTTCATGATGCGATTACTCATCACTCGCCGATTGCATGGCTCTTGGCTCCGGTGCGGCGTTGGCGGAGACAGGGAGACGCGCCACCTCGCGGTAGAGATCGAAATTTCCCCTGTGAAGCCAGGTTTTCGAGAGATAGCCCGTCGCGGTTAGAACGAAAGCCGTGTGGAGGGCAATCGGCACGAGAAGTCCGGCCGCCATCATTTCCGGCGGGATACCGGCTTTTATCCCCGCAAAACCGACGCCGCCGCAAATGAAGGAAATGACGACCAACGTGTTCGTTGCAGCCGCCGGCGTGAAACCATAGTCCAGCAGCAGATGATGAAAATGCCAGCGATCGGCCGACATTGGACTGCGACCGTTCATGATACGGCGAACAATCAGGCTGAGCGTATCTGTGATCGGCAGGATCACGATCCAGAGCAATGCCGGAAAGGATACGGCAGCGCTTGTGGTCGCCAGCAGGACGATAACATAGGCAATCGTCGCACCCAGTGCGGTACTGCCCGCATCGCCGAGGAATATGCTCGCCCGTGCGCGCCATGGACCGCGCATGTTGAAGACCAGAAAAGCGCAGAGGCATACGCAGAGTGCCTGAAGCGGCGGGATGACGTCGCCGATACCTGCGAAGATCGCTACGACCATTAGCCAGATCAACGCGACACCCGCAGTGCCGCCAGCAAGCCCGTCGACACCATCGAGCATGTTCCACGAATTCACCAGCCCGGTCACGAAGAGAACTCCGATGACGAAAAACAGCGGCAGGAACAGATCCGAATGCTGCGTGAACAGTACGCCGATGGAGAGAGAGCCGATATCGGCGCCGCCTACGAGAGCGATCGCCATTGCCAGTTGCATGAGAAGTCGTCCTGCTGCGGGCAGCGGCCGGCGATCATCGACGACGCCCATTAGCAGGATGACCGCCAGTCCGAGCCAGAAGTTCATGCCGAGAGCCTCGCTCCACCCACCAACGAAGGCGGAAACGGTGAAAGCGGCAAAGATTGCGATGCCACCGCAAAGCGGAACGGCTCCCGTGTGGCGTTTGCGGATTGAATCGGGGCGATCCACCAGCTGAAACACAATGGTCAGGCGCCTGAGAACGACGATGAGGGATACGCACAGAATGAAAGTGGCGATGGTATTGAAGAGTATCCCCGACATGTTTGATCCCCACGCTGAACCTTGGCGGCGCATTTGCGACGAAACTCGCCTCCTGACGATCCTAAAAAACACCGGCCCTGAGGGGTATGCGGGCAAAAGGCGTGTGAAATCCACCAAAGGGAGAGGGTGTCGAAATTAACGCCTACCCTGCCTACCCCCGAACCGGATCGACCATCGAAAGAGCTAGGTTTGGGACCTTGACGGCAAGCGACCACAAATGAACGACTCGGCAGCCAGCGGCATCTTATGAGTGATCATTCCTGTGTGGAGAGAACGGCAATCCAGTCCTGAAAGCCGAAAGCATTCGCCAATGCCGGCACCGTCACGTTGCGAAGGCCGCTGCGGCCAAGACGCTCGATCGGTTCGATGTAGATTCCATTCGAGGGATCGTACCAGCGAAGGGTTTTCTCGCCTGCCGCCAAACTGTCGAGATCAATCGCAACGGAAGGAGTATCGAGATAGAGCACGGCGAAAGATCCTTCCCTGTCGCGCGCCGCGAATGCGCCCGCATCGCTTTTCAGCAAGCTGCCCTGATCGGGTACGAGCTTCCACCATGCCAGTTGTCTGAAAAGCGAGGCCAGATGGGTGATGCTTTGAGCACCACGGCTGTTCAGCGAACCCTGCCAGCTGTCCTTCGCTTCATAAAGCCCGGCGGCGGAAAAATGCCAGACCGGATTGTTGCCGAAGAGCTGACCGCTCGCTCCTGAAAGCAGCGCACCATAGGCAATAAGACGAACCTGACGCTCCTTCACATCGTTCTCGCCTTCATATGCGCCTTCGATGAGGAAAAAAGGGCGTCTTGGTCCAGATCGGTAACGATCCAGTACCGCCACCGCGACATTGCCGTAAGTGTAAACTGAATCGATATCGAGCCAGGAAGCATCCCGCCAAAAATCGCTCGTCACGGTATCGGGATTGCCATGCACGGTCTGCAGCGCCGAAGGATTGGTTTCCGCAATTCCCATTGCAACAGCCGTGACCAGATTACGATCGGGCGGATCGTAATCCCCGCCCTGCACCCAGATGATGTTGGGGTACTTCGCAAAACGCTGCCCGACATAGCGTCCATAAGCCCGCAGCTTTTCTGGCCCGGCCGCGACCATTTCCTGATACCATCCCTCGGGGCCGCCGCGTGCGCCGCTATAGGCCGGACAGAGAAGCACCAGCAAATTGCGACTGGCGGCTGCCTTTATGACGGCTTCCGCCCTGTCGAAATAGGCCTGGTTCGGTTGCTCAAAGGCATCGCCTGCGAAAGGTTTCTCGTCGTAGAAGTTCGCCGGCGCCTTGCGGGAGAACTGATGCTCGATCAACGATACAAGCACGGTGTTGAAGCCCTGCCGCTTTCGGGTTTCCAGATAAAATTCCGCATCGGGAATGGAGGTATCGCCAATGAGCGACCACGCACTGTCGCCGACAATCAGGAACGGCAGACCCTTGCTGTCTTCAAGATAACGCCCGTCCTGCGACGTCTGCAGCGGAAAAACGGGATCCTGTGCGTTGCAGGCCGAAAACATGCATAGCCAAAAAAAGAAGACGCCGCACAGATGTCCAAGTCGCCGCTGATCGCCGAACATCGCTTCAGAGCCGTTCACGAACGACGCGAAGCCAGTTTTTCAAGGGCAACGGCAGATAGGTTCGAAGGCCCGGCCTCAAACCGGCGGGAATAGACCAGTCCTCCATCCTGAGCACTGTTGACAGGCCGGGACGGTCGTTGAGTGTCATGGTAATGACTTCGTTATAGCGTGCGGCCATCCGTTCGATGCTGAAGCGGTTCAGGACCATTTCCTTTCCCGCGATCGACATCCGCTCGAGAAGGTCGCGATCGGCATGCAAACGCGCGATCGCATTCGCAGCTGCCGTATAATTGCCGATCGGGAACAGGAAGCCGTTTCGGCCCGGCTCGACAATCGTATCCGTCACACCCCGGATATGAGACACGACCGGGACGCAGCCGCCGGCCATTGCCTCTATCATCGTCATGCCAAGCCCCTCGAAGCGGGACGGCATGATGAGAACATCGTGACTGGACATGATGACCGGTATGTCTGAAAGCTGCACGGATCCTGCGTAACTGACGCGATCGCCATGGCCATCTAGCCTTCGCCTGAGCTTGCCCATATCCGGCCCATCTCCGACGATCGTCAGGCGCACTGCCTCAGGCGAGGCATCCAGTATTTCCCGCAGCCACATCACGCCTTTCGAAGCATCTTCAATGCGGCCGACGAAGAGAGCTTTGAGTTCCGGCCCCCGGTTGACGCGCCGAACCGCCTGGCTCCGGAACGCATCGCTATCCACCGCATTCGGGATTGCGTAGGTGCGATCCTTCGAAAAGCCGTTGCGCGCGACCAGATCGGCGCGGCACCGCTCCGATACGCCAATCGTGACATGGGCATAGTCCCGGACCGAGCGCGCGGCCGCGTATGTTCCGGGTGAGATATTATGAACGACGAGAATACGCAGGATACCTTCGGGGAGATAGCGCGCGATATTCGTCTGCAACTGATCGCCAAGAACATTGACGATCACCCCGTCAAACTCGCCTTCTTCGATGGCGGCCGCCATTCGCGATGCACATTCACGTTCGCTGAGATTGACGGGCATGCGCAGCAGTTGCCCGAATGCCTTTTCACCCTGCAGATCGAGAGGCAGCCCGTATGTTTCCTTGCACACGCCGAGCCATCGCACGTCTATGCCATAGGCGGCGAGGCCTTTGCGAAGATGTTTGAAGACGGAATAGGTGCCGCCAATATGAGGAAGGACAAAATAGGCAAGCTTCATGGGACACTCTCGCTCCTGCATCCACAACCATGCCGCAACGGATCGACGGCGGACGGTTCGAGTGGCTGCTAAGGCGACATACTAAAAAGCCACGGGATGACAGTCAGTTGCATCTTAGGCTTAGCTGTATCTTCCTTTGAGAGGTTTGCGTCGGCCAGACTATTCGTTTGGCGTAAGACGCAACCCGAAGGTCGGTGTGGGGTCGTGCTGATCCAGCGGATATCAATACCATATCGAGCGTGTCGGCGCCGGGCTGCGATTGGAAAATAAATGAGGATCACTCTCCTTGGACAATTTGGCTCTGGCAATTCGGGCAATGACGGATCGCTGGAAGCCATGCTCCTTTATCTGCGCAGGATGAGGCCCGATGCCGATCTGTTGTGTATCTGTGCAAGTCCGACAGTCGTAAGTGCGAAGTTCAATATTCGGGCGATGGGCGTTGGCGGGCCTCCCCTGACAAACGCTTGGATGAGGCAACTGGACAAGCTGCTCGGCAAGGTGCCTTCACGGCTCATGCTATTGGTCAGTTCCCTCTTTAGTTTCGACAAGGCTGACCTGATGATCATACCGGGGACCGGCATCCTCGATGATTTTCAGGAAAAGTGGTTCGGCTGGCCCTTTGTCGTGTTTTGCTGGTGCCTCGTCGCACGCCTTCGCAACACGCGGATCGCCTTTGTCAGCATCGGCGCCGGTCCGATGAAAAGCCGTCTCAGCCGCTGGTTCCTGCGCTCCGCCGCACAGATGGCTTCATATCGATCCTACCGGGACGATTTCTCGCTCAACTACATGAAAATGATCGGTGTCGACGTGTCACGCGACCACCGTTACCCCGATATCGCCTTTGATCTTCCTGTTACTGTGCCCCACCGGCAGAGCCCCGCCGGCGGCTCAATGAGAATAGGCGTCGGCGTTATGGACTATCGCGGCTGGCGTCACAACGATCCCGAGGCCGCCAGGATTTACAAGACCTACATCCACAAGCTCTCACGTCTCGTGAGCTGGTTGATCGGTGAAGGCCATCGCATCACCCTTTTGATGGGGGACGTTACCGACAGGGTCGCCTGCGCGGATTTGATGTTCCTGCTGACGGAAATGCTATCCGAGGACAAGCTGTCGCGGATCGACATCAGCTCTGCCGCAACGCTGCGCGATATCATGCAGCAGATGGCAGCAATCGATCTTGCCGTGGTGTCGAGATATCATGGAGTTGTCTGCTCTCTGAAACTTGGCATTCCAACAATATCAATCGGTTACGCCAGAAAGTTCGGTGATTTGATGAGCGATTTCGACCAGGAGAAATTCTCCCGGCATATCGACACGTTCGAAGTCGAGGAAGTCATTGAGCTGGTCAAGGAGATACTCGCTGGAGCCGGTGCAGTGAGGGAGAGGATTGCCCACGCCAATGATCGCTTCAAGCGCCAGCTTTCCGAGCAGGAAGCGCTGCTCGGCCGGGAATTTCTCTCAATTGATGTCGTCGCAACGCCGCAGAGCGTGACGCCTTAGACACGCAGTCCTGCAACCTAATGCTTTCGGCGTAATACCGAGGCTCTTCAATACTCGACGGGAGTAGACCGCACGCTGTTGCATGCCCCTCAACAAACATTCTCCAAACGGCCTACACCTACGGATCCGGCTGCCATCCCAACGGTCAGATTTCCAAGGTCCAAGTCCACACTCTAGATTTGACGCTACCGTCGATTATCGGCGACGCTGTCGGAGCCCTCGATGCACAAAGTCCGCCGCGCCTTTTTCATGGCCATGCTGGAACAGCACCTCGGAATTGCGATCAATTTCGCTCTGATCGCGATCGTATCGAGACTGCTCTCGCCTGCGGAAGTTGGTTTTGCCGTTATTGGCTACGGGGTGACAGCGGTGATCTTCGCCTTTCGCGAATTCGTTTCTTCCGATTTCCTTATTCAGCTCGATGTTGTTGAACACGATGACATCAACACGTCGCTTACGCTCTTGCTTCTGGTCAGCGGCATTCTAGGGATCGTTCTCTATCTATGCGGACCCTTTCTGGCGATTTTCTACCACCAGCCCAGTCTCCAGCACTATCTTATCCTGGCGATTGCCGCGGTCATGGCCGAAAGCCTGGGTATGCCAGCGTTTTCCATGCTGCGTCGCCGGCTAGCCTTCGGCACCATCGCACGCGTCCGAACCACCGGCCTCGTCGTTATGGCTGGCGTGACGATCTTCGCTGCCAGCAATGGATGGGGCTTTGTCAGTTTCGCGCTCGGCCTGCTCGTCGGCAACAGCGTTGCCAGCGCCCTTGCCGCCTATGCCGATCCGGCCCAGCGTACCGCACGCCTTTCTCTGAAGTCGTGGCGCCGTATGGCCGAATTCGGCCGTTACAGGGGCGCTGCAACCATCGTCGACAAATTATACGAGTCCCTGCCGCAACTGGTGCTCGGCTTTGCCATGACACCGACAGCGGTCGCGATCTACAATCGCGCCAATACCGTTTGCTCCATTCCCGATCGCATTTTCCTCTCGGCGATCTTTTCCTTCGCCTTCCCGGCGCTCGCCGCCGAGGTTCGCGAAGGTGGAGATGTCCGCAGATCCTACCTGCGCGCCCTCAGTTACATCACTGTGCTGTATTGGCCGTCGCTGATCATGGTTGCCATTCTCGCCGATCCCATCGTGCGCCTTGCACTTGGAGACCAGTGGCTTGCCGCCGTACCGATCACCCGGATTCTCGCGCTTGCGTCGATCTTCTGGTTTCCCATGGTTTTGACAACGCCGCTGCTGATCGCTCTCAACGCCAACCGGGAGGCTTTCCTGGGCAATTTCGTCTGCCGCAGCGTCTCGGCAATTGTGCTTTGCTCTGCGAGCTTCTTCGGTCTCACCGCGGTAGCGTTGAGCCAGTTCGTCACGCTGCCCTTCCAGATGCTCGTCGCCTTCTATCTGGTAAGACGCCATGCGCACTTTAAACTACCCGAACTGTTCGCTGCCATCGGGCCGAGTTCCGCTGTGACCCTTGCCGCGATTGCGGGGCCGCTCGCCATATCCGCCTGGATGGGATTTCGCTTCGATTACTCCCTCGCCCAGGCTGGCGGCGCCGTCCTCCTTTCGGTGACAGGCTGGGCCGCTTGCCTCTTTCTTCTGCGTCACCCACTCGTCAGCGAAATACGTTCGACGCTCGATGCTTTTGCCGGGCGTCCGCGCAAGATCGGAAAACCTCCTGTATCGGCTTCCATTCCCGACACCGTCGTTCCCGCAGCGGTGGAACCATGAGCAGCATCGATATCGTCATCCCCAACTACAATTACGGTCGCTTTCTGGAGGGATGCGTAGCAAGCGTCCTTGGCCAGAACATCCCGGACATGCGTATCCTCATCATCGACAACGCCTCCACAGACGACAGTGTCGCGATCGCCCGGTCTCTGGCGACAACAAATCCCCGTATCGAAACGTGCCTGCGGCCAAAGAATCTTGGCGGTCACGCGTCTTTCAACGAAGGCATTGATTGGTCCCGGGCGGACTATTTCGCCATCATCTGCGCCGACGATGTCCTGTCGCCTGGAGCACTCGCGCGCGCGATGGAGGCGCTCGACAATCACCCCGCCGCGCACATGGCCTTCGGCCGCACCGCCTTCTTCCGTGACGACGCCGAAATAGCATCGGGCCTTCGCAGCGATGCCAATGGCATGCAGCTTCATCGGGGCATGGACTTCATCGCCAAAATTTGCGCGACGGGACGCAGCCCGGTGCCAGGCCCACTCGCTGTCACCAGAACACACATTCAACAACATGCCGGTCACTATCGGCCAGCACTGCGCCATACTGACGATGTCGAGATGTGGATGCGGCTCGCAGTTCTGGGCGATATCGTCGAACTTGACGCCGTGCAGAATTTCACCCGTATCCACGGTGCCAACCAATCCGCCATCCTTGATAACGTCCTTGCCTGGAATACCGAAATCGAAGCCGCGCTCGAAAGCTTCTTTGGCAATGAAGGGGCTTTGCTTGCCGATGCCCAAACCCTACTCCGGCGCGGTCGCGCGAGCCTGAGCGACCGCGCCTATTGGTGCGCGCTTTCCAATCTGGTCCGGCGCCGGCCCGGCGCGGGTGCCCTTCTCGCACAGGCTTTCCGCCTGAGACCCGCTTCAGCGTTTCTGCCGCCGGTAAGTTATCTTGTCCGCCGACCTGATGCCTTGCATCGAATTCGCGCAGCGATCGCCCGCCGATAGTGATCGACCGGCCAAACTTTCGATGATGAAGGCCTATTCTTCTGCATTCAGTACAAGCCGCAAGAGCGCCGGCAACGAAGTGGATTTCGTTCGGCGCATGATTGAGGCGCGATGGTTCTCGACAGTGCGCTGACTAAGCTTCAAATCGGCTGCAATGATCTTGTTGGCCTGCCCCTGAACAATTCTATCAAGGATCTGACGTTGCTTGCGAGTAAGAGCCGCCAGCGTGGCTCGAGCCGTTTCACGCCGCTCTTCGCGCTCGTTCACATCACGCGATCGCTCGAGGGCCGACTGCACGCTCCGATATATTTCCTGGTAAGAAAACGGCTTCTCGATGAAATCGGCCGCTCCATATCGCATCGCATTGATTGCCATACGGACATCGCTGCGACCCGTGATCACAATCACCGGAAACCGATGATGTTTTTCTTTCAGCAAACGCAGCAACTCCATGCCGACCATGCCCGGCAGATACGCATCGACAAGCAGACAACCTGATCTGTCCGGATGGTAATCTGCAAGATATTCTTCTGCCGATACATAGGTTGCAACCGTCCAGCCTTCTCCTTCGAAAAGAGCGCGCAAATTGTCCCTGATGTCCTGCTGGTCGTCGATGACTTCGATGAGCCGACCTGTCATAGGCCTCATGTATTCGGGTTCGCTTATGTGCACTACCCTCTCGTCGGTTTGGCGAACAACCAGGGTCTCTACGACCTGCACGACGTCTTTGAGTTTCGCCGGCTTGTGCAGATAAGGAATTTCGTGCTGTGCAAAAGCCCTCAGGGCCTTGCTTGAAATATCGCCTGTGAGAATGAGCGCCGGAACATTTCGGCGGAGTGCTTGCCGGATATATCCGATCGCAGCTATGCCATTCCCGCCGGTAGGGAGATTGTAGTCTGCGAGAATAACGTCGGGCGTGAACTGCAATCCGCGAACAATCGCGAGCGCCTCAGCAGCCGTAGAGGTCGCAGCCACCACATATCCAGTCTGCTCAAGTCCCATCTTGAGCAGATCACGCATGCCGTTTTCGTCTTCGATGATCAGAACCGACGCCCACGAAAGGGTAGCCGCCTGGTTCGGATGGTCATCCACTGGCGCAGGCAGTGATACAAGCGGCTCACCTGCCGGTGCGTGATCGATCTCGATCATGAATGCCGAACCTTTATGTAGTCGTGACTGCACCACTACCCTTAGTTCGAGAAGCTCGCTGAGCCGCTTGACGATCGACAATCCCAGCCCCAAACCACGGTCTTCCGTTCCAGCAGGCGCATCGAGCTGGAGGTATTCCTGAAAAACATCCTCGATATGATTTTCGGGAATGCCGATGCCAGTGTCCCACACTTCAAAGCGAACCTTCGTACCGCGACGGCGACAACCCACCAGAATTTTGCCGCTCGGCGTGTATTTCAGTGCATTGGATAAAAGGTTGCGAACGATCTGCTCGAACAGGCGGGGATCGGTGCGAACGGCAAGGCTGGACGGTACGACACGGAGTTGCAGCCCGGCGGCCTGAGCGGGATAATAAAATTCCTTGAACAGCCTTCCCAGAAGATCGCCAATCGCAAAGCTCACGATCTGCGGTTCCACCATCCCCGCTTCGATCTGGTTGATGTCAAGAACAGAGTTGAGTATACCCAGCATCGAGGACAGCGTCTCTCCCATCCTCTGGACGAAAGTGCGTGCTTGCCCTTCACCCACGTTCCTTTCCAAAAGCCCGTGCAACAGCTTCAAGGTTTGCAACGGCTGACGCAGATCGTGGCTTGCCGCAGACAGGAATTGCGACTTGGCCTCGGTCGCCCGCTCGGCGAATTTCTTGGCAGCTTCCCTGCTTTCGGCAACCTGTTTCTGGGCACTTATATCGATGAAGGTGATGACCACTCCGTCAATTGCCTCGCTCGCGCCGCGATAGGGTTTGACGCGGCGGACATACCAGCGGCCATCGGGTCCTCCTATCTCTCGGTCGATTGTGTTGCCTCGGAGCAGCGTCGCCGTTGCATCGACTTGAAGCGTAATGTCGCCGTCAAAGCCGCTGAGGTCCGACAGGGGTCGATCGACATCGGAGGATATGATGTTGAATACTGAACGGGTGGCGGGTGTGAAGAACCGTATACGAAGGCTGGAATCCAGAAAAAGCGTTGGGACATCCGTGCTGTACAGGACATTTTGCAGATCGTTGGAAACTGCCCGCTGACGCTCCAACGCTTCTTGCAATTGATTGTTGAGGGCTGTCAGCTCTTCATTGAGGGATTGCAGCTCCTCTTTCGAAGTAAAGAGTTCCTCATTGGTCGACTGATACTCCTCATTCAGAGACAGCGCTTCGGCGGTGATCTGCTTCTGTTCTTCGCTGGCAATTTCCAGATTGCGTATGGCGCCCTGCAATTCCGCCCGTGTCTCCTCCAGTTCGAATTCAAGCTCGGTAATGGGCGACGCATCTGTCGTTGATGATTTCTGCGATCGGACAACAGCGTTGGCCTGCGCAGCATCCTCCACAAAACATATGAGGAACAGCTCTTCACCCTGACTGAAGAGCGGCTCGACATGAATGTTGAACTCGATGTGTGCGCCGTTGCTGTCGAGTTTTGCATTCTTGGCTACGAACGGCTTTTGATCCCGGCTCGCATGGTGGATCGCAGACCTGATCTTATTATGGAGCGCCGTCGGTGTGATGGCGAACAGGTCATGCGATGCCGGGCCTGAAGCAATTCGCAGAAACCTTGCTGTCGGGCCGATGGAGTAGAGATACTCATACTTCCGATTGACGAGGATTGCGGCGGGCACGTAGCTACCGAGCAGAACCTGGGAAACCGCCTCGGCAAGCGCACTGTGCCTCGACGCTGAAGTCACCTTTCCTAGCGAAGAGGGAATTCTGACATTTCCGCCCGCAACCGCACCGAAATTAAGATCACCGAAAACTGGCGGCCCGATACGCCGATATACCCTTTCGGATTCCGAAATCAGCTTGAAACGGTCATCCATTCCGCCAACGGTTTCGGATTTTCCGACCAGTAAAATGCCGTTCTCCCGCAGGGCGAACCTGAAAAGCGACAAGACCTTGGCTTGGGCTTCCGCTTCGAGGTAAATCAACAAGTTGCGGCATGAAATTAGATCGATCCGTGAGAACGGTGGGTCGCTGAGGACATTCTGCACGGTAAATACCACCGCCCCACGCAGTTGCGCCGTCACGGTATATCCGTTGTCATCCCTTACGAAATATTTTTCCAGCAAGTCCGTCGGCAGCGACTTGGTCGCCTCATGTGAATAATGTCCATCTCTGGCAATTGCCACCGCCTCGCCATCAGCATCCGAGGCAAACATCTGAAACTGGAGACGAAGGCCCATGGACTGAATGAGCTCGAGGAAGAGAATAGCCAGAGAATATGCTTCTTCCCCCGTGCTGCATCCAGCGACCCAGACCCGCACTGCTCCGTGAGCCGCTTTTGCGTGGAGAATATCCGGAATAATGGTATCTCGTAGAAAGTCGAACACCTTCCCGTCGCGGAAGAAACTGGTGACGTTGATCAGGAGATCTCTGACGAGATTTTGCCGCTCGTCTTCGCTGCTTTCGAGAATCTCAAGATACCGGTCTATCTTCTCAATCTCGATACCGAGAACCGCCATGCGTTTTTCGACCCGGCGCTGCATCGTTCCATGTTTATAGGCCGAAAAATCATTCGCTGTGGAAACCCTCAATATCTCGATGATCCGGTCCAGTTGGGGCATTCGGCGCTCCATCGAGTGATCGGCTCGAAGCCGCGACAACAGCGCAATATGTTTGGCGATGGCCGCAGGCATCTCTTCGACCGGTAAAACCGTAGCGCCAATGCCCAGCGAAATAACACTTTCGGGCATGCCGCCAAACTGTGCCTCTTGAGGCTCCTGGACCAGAACAAGTCCCTTGAAATCCCTGATCTGCTGGACGCCGGATGAGCCATCTGACCCCGTGCCGGACAGGACAGCTGCTATCGCCCACGGCCCGAATTCCTTGGCCATAGAACCCAGGAGAAAATCAAACGGCAGAGGTGCCTCATGCAGTTCCCGCCGGGGCGACAGATATATCCTTCCTCCGTCAACCGACATCAGGAATTTTGGTGGAATGACATAGACGTGCTCGGGCTCTATCAAGGCAAGGTTGACAGCCTCCGTTACGACCATAGTCGTTTCGCTCGCCAGAAGTTCTGCGAGGATGCTTTCATGCGACCGGTCAAGATGCTGAACGAGAAGAAACGCACAGCCGGTTTTTTCAGGCAACGCTTTGAGCAGGGCTCTGAACGCATTCAGTCCACCCGATGAAGCACCGACGCCGACAATCGGGAACATCCTAAGAGGACGTCCTTCCTGTGATCCGGACATCGAACCGGTGTCTACCTCGAAAGTAGAAGGAACCTTGTTACTATCCTCGCCGCGTTCCGCCATATTCACTCTCGTTAAAATTGACGCGCATTCCAAATAGAGATCGACCCTTGCGAAGCGTCAGGCGTTGTGGGTCAACAAGTCTTGAAAGCAGCAATCAAGGCCTTGAGATCAGTCGTCAGGGATACATAGTCACCATGCCCCGTCATATGCGGGGCGCAGCGCGTCCGATTGTCGTGAGGTGCAATTTCAAAATGCGATTAACACGCATAAGTTGATGACATCGCGAACAAACGCACGAATGGAGGATGATAAATCAATCCGGCCGCGATTATAATTCATCCATTATAGTTAGTGGTGTCGCGCAAAACATGATGATGGCCTGAAAGAATTATATTTCAACAGTTATGGCGTGTCTGGTTGTCTACCCACATCATGCCAGATTGAACGCCCGCTCGAAATCTCAATCAAAAGTGAGTAATTTCCGAACCTTTTCCAGTTGCGATACTCCATTGTAGGATGCCGGAGTAGAAATTCGGGTAGTGCCACGTCTGTTGATTTCTGGCCGATTTTTAAATTCCGAAAAATCCAGACCGCAACAGAGTAGCTTCCTAAGTTCTGATTGATGACGGCGTTCCGGGTTGAATTACTTCAAACTTCCGTGGTGCCGAATCTTAGAAAGAAAATCTTCGGTTGCGTCTCTGCCAAGCCAGACAGATCCGCAAAGCACTCTTTAGCGCGGATAGGACATACCATGCTGACATCAGTTCCCAACAACGGACATAGCCAATTCTCATCAAATTTCCATGTGGTTGCGCACTCGAAACCTATGGAAACTTCGGTCAGAAAGTTGGCGATCATCGCTGACCGCGCGCTCGACCGTGAGTGTCTGGCTCAGAGCCTGATCGCATACGGCCTTGATATGGAAGTCGAGTTGTTTTCATCACTCGACGACTGGAGACATGCTCCAAACGGCCAGCATAGCGGCATCCTGGTCAACGTCGGTCGCAGCGATTTTTGCGATGACGTATCCCTCCATGAGTTACGGGAATTTATTGCCGACTTCCCTTATCTGCCGGTCGTCATTCTCGCTGAAAACCGCGATCTGCGTCAGGTCATGAGGGCGTTTGACGCGGGCGTTCGGGGATACATATCCTCGTCGATAGGACTGGCGGTGTGCGTGGGCGCCATCTCACTTGCATTGGCGGGCGGCGCGTTCGTATCGGCTGAAAATCTGAGCGATCTCAGGCAGTTGCTCGTGGTTGCGGAAGACAAGGAACGTCAGCGCACGGCCATGTTCACCCAACGTGAGGTCGACGTCATCAACGCCTTGACGCAAGGCAAGCCAAACAAGATCATCGCCTATGAGCTCAATCTTCGTGAAAGCACCGTAAAGGTACATATTCGCAATATCATGAAGAAAGTAGGCGCCAAAAACAGAACGGAAGTGATCTTCAAAATATCCGATCTCTTCAAAAACTAAAATCAAGTGTCTTGCAGTGGACCTATTGCAGAACCATAATTGCCTGCGGGTGTCGGGCCCCGCATGATGCGGACGCATCGGAGCGATTATGACGGGAAGGCTGTACATCTCCTCTAAGCCTTTCGGCTAGCATTCCCAACATAAAGACGGGGTAACGGCCACCGAGCCGGATACGGTAATCTCTGGTCATTGGACATATGGACCCGGGATTGCGCCATGCAAACTTTCGTCGAAAATTTCGAAAACTCGGATCGACTGCGCCAGCGCTCCCGCAACATCATACCGGGCGGTGCACATACCTATGCAAAGGGTGACGACCAGTACCCTGTCCTGTCTCCCGGCTTTATTGAACGGGGATATGGCTGTCATGTCTGGGATGTCGATGGAAATGAATATATCGAGTATGGCATGGGCAATAGGGCTGTCGGCCTTGGCCATGCGTATGCCGACGTCGTAGAGGCGGCGCGTGCGGAACTATACCGCGGCTGCAATTTCACGCGCCCGTCGAAGATCGAGGTGGATTGCGCCTCGACTTTTCTCGATACGATCCAGACAGCCGAAATGGTCAAATTCTGCAAGAACGGTTCCGATGCGACATCCGCCGCGATACGACTTGCACGGGCTGTTACCGGCCGTGACCTGATCGCGCGCTGCAGCGACCACCCCTTTTTCTCCACTGACGACTGGTTCATCGGAACAACGGAGATGAATGCGGGCATTCCTCAGGCGATCCAGGATCTGGTCCTTGGCTTCAGCTACAATGATCTGGCGAGTGCGCGCAGTCTGTTTGACCGCTTTCCAGGTCGTATCGCCGCCTTTATTCTGGAGCCGTCACGCGGTGATCCTCCTCGGGACCAGTTTCTTCACAAACTCCAGAAGCTTTGTCACGAAAACGGCGCGCTTTTTATTCTCGACGAAATGATCACCGGCTTCCGCTGGGATGCGGGTGGCGCGCAGAAGACATACGATATCGTCCCCGATCTATCCTGTTTCGGCAAGGCGCTGGGGAATGGCTTTTCGATTTCCGCACTTGCCGGCAAGCGTGAGTTCATGGAACGAGGCGGTATCGATCAAACCGATGCCCCGCGTGTCTTCCTGCTTTCGACGACGCATGGCGCGGAAACGCATGCGATGGCGGCGGCCATCGCGACCATGAAAGTTTACACGCAGGAACCCGTGGTCCCACATCTGGTCCGACAGGGAAATTCGCTGCGCGCCGCCATCAGCCAGATCGCAATTGCGCACGGACTGGATTCCTACTTCGGCATTCAGGGCCACTCCGCCTGCCTCAGCTACTTCACGCTGGACCAGACCGGAAAGCCGTCTCAGGCTTTTCGCTCGCTGTTTCTGCAGGAAACCATCCGTCGCGGCCTTCTCGCACCGTCTCTCGTTGTAAGCTACACGCATGAGGACGAGGATATAGCCAAAACGCTTGACGCCATCGATGGAGCGCTTGTCGTCTACCGTAAAGCGCTGGAATACGGAGTCGACAAATTCCTAACGGGACGCCCATCCGATGTCGTCTTCCGGCGTTTCAACGGCAACGCGCAGCATCAGGTCAGCCATGGGTTGGTAATGACCGACATGCCCAAATTATCGGAAAGCATCCGAAAGCCTTAACCGGCCGGGGCACCTAGACCGTTCGCATTATCGATACAGCCGCTTTGTGCGGTGCATCGATCTCGCCTGAAAAGATACGCTCGTTGCAATCGAAAATAGATTTTGAGGGGAAAT
Source organism: Agrobacterium sp. 10MFCol1.1 (assembly GCF_000381165.1). Lineage (NCBI taxonomy): Bacteria > Pseudomonadati > Pseudomonadota > Alphaproteobacteria > Hyphomicrobiales > Rhizobiaceae > Agrobacterium > Agrobacterium sp. 10MFCol1.1. The sequence goes on from NZ_KB906079.1 coordinate 109,261, forward strand.
TTCATGCACGTTCTGGTCACCGGGCATCGCGGATATATCGGCTCCGTCATGGTACCCATCCTGCGCAAGGCGGGTCACGAAGTACACGGCTATGACACTGAATTCTACCATCGCTGCGCTTATGTTCCAGGCGGACCTTTGCCGCAGGTCCCCGGCGTATGCAAGGACATCCGCGATATCCAGCCTTCGGATATGGAAGGTTTCGACGCTGTCATTCATCTTGCAGCGCTGTCCAACGATCCGCTGAGCAATCTCAATCCGGAAATTACCTATGAGATTAATTACCGCGGCAGCGTTCGGGCAGCGCGAGCCGCGAAGAAGGCTGGCGTCAAGCGTTTCATCTTCGCCTCGTCGTGCAGCAACTACGGCGCCGCTGGCGAGGGACTGGTCAACGAGACGGCAGAGCTGAAACCGGTATCGGCTTACGGCACGTCGAAGGTCTTGGCGGAGCGGGAGATTGCAAGCCTCGCGAGCCCAGGCTTCTCGCCGGTCTATATGCGTCCGGCAACAGCGTATGGCCTTTCGCCCATGCTGCGTTTCGATATCGTCCTCAACAACCTGACCGCTTGGGCGGTGACGGAAGGACTGATCCTCCTGAAATCCGACGGATCGCCATGGCGCCCAATCGTTCACATCGAGGATATTTCGCGCGCCTTTCTGGCTGCGCTCGAAGCGCCGACCGATGCCATACACAATCAGGCTTTCAACGTCGGACAGGATGCGCACAACTATCAGATCCGGGAGATCGCCGAAATCGTCGCTCTCACGGTACCTGGATGCCGGCTGCAATATGCGAGCGATGCAAGCCCCGACACCCGTTCCTACCGCGTCGATTTTGGCAAGATCGCCCGTGCGCTTCCGGCGTTCAAACCGACATGGACGGCGGCCGCGGGTGCCGAGCAACTCTACCGGGCCTACAAGAGTGCCGGCCTGACAATGGCCGAATTCGAGGGACCGCACTATCAGCGCATCGGCCAACTCCAGAAGCTGATCGGCGACAAGGATATCGACATCAACCTGCGCCGCCCCATGGCCGCGCCGCGCCAGAACGCCGATATTGCGGCATCGGTTTAAACAGGAGGCCCGGATGGGCAAGATGGAGCCTGGTGCAAAGCTGACAGGCGATGCATGGAGAGAGGCAGGTATCGGCCAGACTATTCATGATCTGGCTTCCCGCCTCTTTCCGATCTGTCGCAGCATCACCGGCAAAGGCGTGCGCGACACCATCGATATCCTTAAAGACTATATCGATATCGAGCAGCGCGCCGTCCCTAGTGGGACGCGGGTTTTCGACTGGACGGTGCCCCAGGAATGGAACGTCCGGGACGCCTATGTGAAGAACGCGGCGGGACGCAAGGTAATCGATTTTCAAATGTCGAACCTGCATCTCATGAGCTACAGCATCCCTCAACGTCGCGTGATGCCGCTGGCCGAACTGCAAGCGCATATCTACACCTTGCCGGCACAACCCGATCTCATTCCTTACAAAACAGCCTATTACACGGATGCCTGGGGCTTTTGCATGTCGCATCATGAATTCCTCAAGCTAGAGGAAGGCGACTATGAGGTCGTCATCGACACCGAAAAGGCGTCAGGCAATCTGTATTACGGCGAATATCTGCATATCGGACAAAGTACCGAAGAGGTGCTTCTCTTCGCGCATATCTGTCACCCGTCGCTCGCAAACGACAATTGTTCCGGCCTGGCATTGCTGACGTGTCTTGCCGCAGGCCTGAAAAGCAGGTCCACATATTACAGCTACAGGTTCGTCTTCGCACCCGGAACGATCGGCTCCCTGTCATGGCTTGCGCAGAACGAAGACGGGATATCGAACATTGCGCATGGTCTTGTGGTTTCGTGCATTGGTGACGGGGGCGGGCCGAACTACAAGCGCAGCCGCAGGGGAGATGCACTGATCGACCGGATCGCCGCCTGCACCCGCTGCGGAGAGGATCGTAAACATCTGGCAATCGCCGACTTCATTCCCTACGGCTATGACGAGCGCCAGTTCTGTTCGCCGGGCTTCAACCTGCCGGTTGGACTATTGCAGAGAAGCGCTTTCGGAACCTTTCCCGAATATCACACCTCGGCCGACAATCTCGACTTCATCCGGCCCGAACATCTCGACTCATCCTTTTGGATGATCATGGACATGATCGATGCTCTCGAAGACAACTGGACGCCGTTGAACCTTCGGCCCAAGGGTGAGCCACAGCTCGGAAAATACGGGCTTTTTCCTGCGATAGGCGGCCATAAGACGAATGACGACCGCACCATGGCCTATCTATGGATACTCAACCTCGCCGATGGAACCAACTCACTACTGGATATCGCCGAAAGGTCTAAAATGCCGTTTGTCGATATTGCGAGCGCTGCCGGCAGGCTGCTCGAGGCGGGCCTTGTCTCGAACCTCGGTTTCCTGACGCGCTAGACCTTCATTGCAAAGCGGGCCAACCGAGGTCCTTTTCCGATATGACCGAGGGCGGCGCAGGCCATTCTACACCTATCGCGGGCTCGTCATACCGGATCCCTGCCGCACTTGCCTCGGCATAGGGCACCGAAATCAAATAGGACACAGCAACGTCGTCGCTGAGCGACTGGAAGCCGTGTGCAAAACCCTCGGGAATGTAGAACTGCGCGCCATTGTCGGCCGACAACACCGTGCCAACCCATTGCAGATAGGTGGGCGAGCCCCGGCGCAGATCGACGGCGACATCCCAGATCGATCCTTTGACGCAGGAAACCAGCTTTGTCTCCTGATGCGGCGGTCGCTGGAAATGCAGCCCTCGTACCGTGTGTTTCAGCTTCGATAGAGAAAGGCTGTGCTGACTGAAGTCCGATACCAGCGCGTTGCTCTCAAATTCGCGTTTGCAGAACGTCCTGGCAAAAGAGCCGCGACTGTCCCGCACAGGCACCGTATTGACGACCCAGAGCCCCTCGATTTTCGTCTTCTCAAACAGCATTCGGCGCTCCTGATGCAATCCCGTATTCGAGAAGAATTCTCCACCATTTCAGCGGCTCCGGAATACACCCATAGGCAGCACCATACCTTGAAGGCGGGCTGGCAAATAAGTCACCCTTTCGGTTGCGGAAACCAGCCGCCGGAAGCGAATTTTAGCGGATTCCAATATAACCCTACGGCTTATGGATGACGTTTTCGAGCCGAATGCAGTATCGTCACCCACCCCGATCCATAGTATTTTTTCCAGTTAATAAAAGAATTTTCTGAAATTCACTCGAAGACAATGCGATGAAATCAGGGGGCGTCAGATGAATAATGAGGCAGTTTTTTCTGCAAGACTGAGCTCGACGCATCACGTCGGGCTTTGCCGTCTTTGCAGCTCGCCATTGGTGCATACCTTCGTCGATCTTGGAATGTCTCCGCCCTGCGAAAGCTTCGTCGCAGCTGACGCAGCCAACGACGTCGAGCCGTTTTATCCGCTCCACGCATTCGTTTGCGACGAATGCTTCCTCGTCCAGCTTCAGGAATATGTGGCGCCCGAGAATATTTTCACGGAGTACGCGTATTTCTCCTCGTTCTCGGACAGTTGGGTCGCTCACGCAAAGCGGTACTGCGACATGGTCATCGAGCGCTTCGCGCTTGGCGAATCCAGTTTCGTTGTCGAGCTTGCCAGCAACGACGGGTACCTGCTGCAACATTTCCTGACCAGCAACATCCCGATGCTGGGAATTGAACCGGCGGTCAACGTCGCAAAGGTTGCGATCGGCAAAGGTATTCCGACACTGACTGAATTTTTCAACGAGGCTCTAGCAACCGATATGGCGGCCAGAGGCCAAAAAGCCGATCTCATCATCGGCAACAATGTCCTTGCCCAGGTGCCTGATATCAACGATTTCGTCGCCGGTATGAAAGTGCTGCTCAAGCCTGAAGGCGTCATCACCCTTGAGTTCCCGCATATCGAAAAGCTAATCGCGGAAAACCAGTTCGACACCATCTATCACGAGCACTTTTCCTACTTCTCATTGCTGACCATAGAAAAAATGGCCCGCCGTCATGGGTTAAAGGTTTTCGATGTCGAAGAGATTCCCACACATGGCGGTTCGCTGCGGGTCTTTTTCTCGCACGAAGACAGCAAGTTCCCGCGTGAACCCCGCGTGGATAGCCTCCTGGAACGGGAGCTGAATGCCGGGCTCGACAGAATAGAGACCTATACGGCCTTCTCCGAAGCCGTACGCCAGACAAAGCGAAACCTCCTGTCTTTCCTCATCCGCCTCAAGGAAATGCGCAAATCGATCTGTGCCTATGGCGCACCGGGAAAGGGCAACACGCTGCTAAATTATTGCGGTATCGGCACCGATTTCATCGATTTTGCAGTCGATCGCAATCCTTACAAACATGGTCGCCTCACGCCGGGAATGCATATTCCGATCCGGCCCGTGAGCGAAATCCAGCGCATGAAGCCGGATTACGTTCTCATTCTCCCCTGGAACCTGAAGAATGAGATCGTTGCACAAATGAACGACATCAGAAACTGGGGCGGTAAATTCGTCGTTCCAATTCCCGACATATCCATCATTGATCCGAAGGAGTTGGTACAATGAAGGTCGTCTTGTTCTGTGGCGGCAGGGGTACTCGCATCAGAGAATATTCCGAAAGCGTCCCGAAACCGCTGATCCCGCTTGGGTCTCAACCGATCATGCGGCATGTCATGCAATATTACGCCCGTTTTGGGCATGAGGACTTCATCCTCTGCCTTGGCTACAAGGCGCATGTCATAAAAGAATTCTTTCTAAACAGCCGGCCGGAAAGCTATGCCGACTGCGTCATATCGAGCCCCGGACGCGTGGAATTGCTCGAGGAGCTACCTAGGGACTGGCGCGTATCCCTGATCGATACGGGGATATGGCGCAATATAGGCGAGCGCCTCTGGGCCGTACGTCATCATCTCAAGGGCGAGAAGATGTTCCTTGCCAATTATAGCGACGGCCTGACCGACGTCGATCTCGACGACATGATTGCCCAATTCGAAAAGAGCGACAAGCTCGCCTGTTTTCTGGCTGTCAGACCGCCCCTCACTTACCACCTGGCGGAAATCGACGAGAGCGGAAGAGTCCGGGAATTTCGGTCGTCGGAAACATCCGACATGTGGATAAACGGCGGCTACTTCCTGATGCGACCCGAAATTTTCGACTACATGCGCGAGGGTGAGGAACTCGTGCTGGAACCGTTCTCGAGGTTGATTTCTGAAGATAAATTGATGGCCTACAAACATGAGGGTTTCTGGCGGTCAATGGATACGCTGCGCGACTGGCAGACGTTGGAGGCAATGGTAGAGCGTGGTGACATGCCATGGATTGGAGACGATGCGTCGATGGCACGCAAGTCGTCAAACACGAAGCTGCTGCCATGAAAAACATGTCCCTCGCTTCCGCCGGTGATCGTCTGTCGATCCTTTGTCTCGGAGCTCACTCCGACGACATTGAGATCGGCGTCGGAGGCACGGTACTCAGCCTGCTTTCAAAGGGCGTGTTGCTCGATGTCTATTGGTGCGTCCTCAGTGCCGGTAACGAGCGCGCCCTGGAGGCACGCAGTTCCGCCGAAGCTTTTCTTGCAAAAGCAGCATCCTACTCGATTGAACTGGCATCGTTTCAGGACAGCTACTTTCCCTCGCAGAGCCGCGAGATCAAGTCATGGCTGCTGACATTGCGCGACAAAGTCAGTCCCGACGTCATATTCACGCATAGCCGCGAGGACGCGCATCAGGATCACCGGGAAATCAACAGGCTCACATCCAACATCTTCAGAAATCACCTGATCATGGAATACGAAATCCCGAAATGGGACGGCGATTTCGGCAGAAGAAACGCCTACGTGCCGTTGAGCGAAGACGCGATGAACATGAAGGTCGAGCTTCTCTTGCAGCATTTTGGAACACAGAGATCCAAGGACTGGTTCGATGCGGATACCTTTCGCGGCCTGGCGCGGCTGCGGGGAATGGAATGCCGTGCGCCTACACGTTTTGCGGAAGCCTTTACCGTCAGGAAGCTGACGTTCGCCTGAACAGGCAGAAGGCCCGTTTACGGTACGAAATCGACGTTTTGCGGAAATTAAAAGAAACCAAAAATAATACAGGGGGCATTGTCGTCATGATCCAGAACCACACATCCGAAAACCCGCCGGAAGGCGCACTGCATCCGCAGGCCGCAGCAAGTGCGGCTGGCTATATCGGCATCATAGATCGTCGCATGCTGGAGCGGGAATGCCTCGCCCATAGTCTCAACTATCAATATGCGGACAGGCGCATCCTGACCTTCTCCAATCTCGGCGAATGGCAACAGGCACGCGCGGAAATCGGCATGCCTGCGGCAGTTCTGGTCAGCGCCTGGCCCGGTCCGTCTGCAGAGACAAACCGCGATCTTGCAGAGATTGTGGCTGCCGTGTCTCCGGCCGCCGTCGTCGTGCTCTCTGACGATCAGGATATCAATACCATTCTGGATACGATCGCTCTTGGCGTGCGCGGGTACATATCGAGTTCCGTCAGCATCGACGTCTGCGTCCAGGCGATCAGTCTTGCAATCGCGGGCGGCCGTTTCATACCAGCCAGCAGCGTCATGAACATGAAAAGTCTGTTTGGCCTGACTGCACACGCATCCGTTCCTCCGACGAAATTTACAAGCCGTCAATCGGCTATTGCGGAGGCCTTGCGGTGCGGAAAGGCGAACAAGGATATCGCTCTGGAGCTGAACCTTTGTGAAAGCACCATCAAGGTGCATATCCGCAATATCATGAAGAAGCTTGGAGCAACGAACCGCACGGAAGTTGCCTGCAAGATCGGCGACATGGCGTACGACCGCTAAGCACACGACATCCACTGACCGCTACCGAACGCCCCGCTTACAGCAGGAACCGTCATGATCCAGTCGTCATCATCTCCGGTTGAGCAGGAAGGTATTTCCCGCTTCATATCCATACTGCGGGAGCGGCGCAGAGCCGTCTTCATCTGCTTTCTCGCCAGTTTCGCAATCGCGGCAATCGGCTATGCGCTAACCCCCATCCGTTACAAGGCCGAGGCAACCCTTGCGCTTGATGTCCGCAAGCTTCAGGCGCTCCCCACCGAATCCGTGGTCTCTCCGCTGCCGCAGGAAAGCCCGGTGCTTCGAACCGAACTCGACATCATCGGGTCGAGGTCCATGGCGGAACGGGTTCTCGTCATCCTGCAAAAAGATCGACTGCTCGAAGGGCGGCAAACCAAATCCGACCGGACGGCCAACGACGCGATCGTGCTTGGCAACGACGCCGAGACATCGAAAATGATCGATAACCTCATGACCAATGTTCGTGTGATGAATGATGGCCGGTCGTATACAATCTACATATCCTATTATGCCAACGATCCGGCGCTTGCCGCGAAAGTCGCCAATGCTTTCGGAGCAGCCTATATCGACTATCAGATCGACCTCCAGACAACGGCAACCCGGCGTGTCAGCGCATGGCTCGGCGAACGGCTGGTCAGTCTTCGGACGGAACTCGAGGAGTCCGAACGCCAGGCGTCGCAATTTCGCGAAAAATCCGGATTGATAGACACTGGTGGTCTTCCGTTGCAGTCGCAGCGTCTTTCAAGTCTAAATGTCGAGCTGACAACGCTACAGGCCAAGTTGGCGGGGTCAAGGGCGCGCCTGGCCACAGCACTCGAACTGCAGAAAAGCGGTGACGGGCTCGGGATCACCGAAGTTCTGTCCTCACCATCAATCCAGCTTTTAAGGGCCGAGCAGGCAAGGGTCATCAGAGCCATTGCCCAGATCGATGAAAGCGGCGCCGTCATGAATCCAGAGCGGCCGCAGTTATCCTCCCAGCTCAGTTCACTCAACAAGCAGATCGATTCAGAGATCGCCCAGATCATCGCTGCCTTGCGCAACGAGATCGAGGTCAACGAAAAACAGCGGCAGGAAGTAGAGGCCAGCCTCAATGATGTGCAACGCGCCATATCCACGACGGACATGGCAATGGTTCAATCCGGGCAACTTGACCGGGAAGCAGCAGCGAACCGCTCGATCTACGAGACATACCTGGCACGCTACAAGCAGACCATCGAACAGGACGGTATCGCAACTGCCGAGGCGCGGATCATATCGAGCGCCATGCCTTCCCGTAAACCGACCAGTCCTGACGAGCGTCTGTGGGCACTGGTCGCACTTCTTCTCGGTTGCAGCACCGGCTTGGCGGCAGCTTTTATCCTGAACTTTACGGACCGGTCCGTTGGCTCCATCACGTCTCTTCAACAGAAAACCGGACTGAACGTCATCGGGAGCATTCCACGCATTTCCTTCAGAGAGCTCCAGAACACGCCCGGAAAATTCAGCAGCGGCGCGGCGGATTTCTACAGCGCGTTTGCCGACCTTCAGACCCACATACAGTTGGCCGAGAGCAAGGCGAAAGTGATCGCCTTCACCTCTTCGGCCGATGGGGAAGGCAAGACGTTCGTGATCGCCAATCTTGCCAGATCTCTTGCGATGAGCGGCGTTAATCTGCTGCTGATCGATGCCAATCTGCGGAACCCGGCTCTCGGGGGGGAATTCGATGTGGGATCGACGTCGCATGTTGGCCAGGCGGTCAGCCGTGAGGTGTCTCTGGACGACATCATCCAACGCGATCAGGCCTCCGGGGTCGATATCATCGTCGCCGAGAAAAGCGACCTGCCGCCAAATCTTGTTCTTGGAAGCAAGCGCTTCGCCGGCCTGATTGCAGAGGCGAGACAGCGATACGAACTGGTATTGATCGAGGCCCCATCCGTTTCCCATGACCTGGACCTGTTGCGGATCGCCACCCTGTCGGATGCCGTATCATTCGTGGTCCGGCAGGACGTCGCAGATGGCACGGGCATGAAAAATGCCGTCATCAAACTGCGGGTCGCGGGCCGGCCGATCACAGGCATCATCCTCAACGGAATCCGACGCCCGAAAAAGCGCCATCCCCCAGTCTGGCCGAGGATTTTCCGGGACTGGAATACTCATTTCAAGCTGCGGAAACGGGCGACCAGTCTGCGCCCCCCGGCTGTCGTCCATAGCGAGAGGTGAAACATGCGCTTCGTGACAAGGTCCAGGGGCTTTTCCTTGATGATGGCCAGCACCACCTTTCTGTCTCTGGCGGTTTGCCAATTACCGGCCGCCGCAGATGGCACGAACTACAAGGTCGCTACCGGCGACGTCTTGACAATCTCCGTCTATGGCGACCCGGGCCTGACCGGCCTCTTCCCCGTCAGTGCAGATGGAACGATCGGTTATCCGCTTCTTGGCAATGTCAACGTGGTCGACCAGACAGTGAACGAAATCGGTGCGCGGATCAGCCGCGATCTGGCAAGCCATGTGGCAAACCGCTCCGTTGCCGTTGCGGTCAAGGAATATGCTCCGATCTTCGTTGTCGGCGACGTCCAGAAGCCCGGAAAATATGAATACCGTCCCGGCATGATCGTGCTTGAACTCTTCGCACTCGGCGGCGGATTGCGCGAGTCGAATGCACAGAGGGATACCTCGGGCATACAGTTGATCTCGGCCCAGCAGGAATATGAAGACATGTCGATGCAACTCCTGTCGCAGGATATCCGGCGCGTCCGACTGGAAGCGGAACTCAACGACACCGAATTTGAATATAAGGGCGACGAAATCGGACTCGTCCGGGATCGCACCGCACTGGAGAAGATCGTAGAATCTGAAAAAAGTCTGTTTCGCCTTCGCCTCTCGGCGCAGCAAGACGAAAAGACCAACCTCGAGGTCCAACGACAGAACTTCATTCAGGAGATAGACACGCTCCAGAAAAGCAACGTCATGCGCACCCAGCAACTAGAGTTGCTCGACATGGACGTCAACGCCTCGAAGGAACTTGTCACGCGCGGCGCAGCCTCAGAATCAGCACTGAGAGAGCGTAAGCGCGAACTCCTATCCATGAACCAGCAGGTGCTGGAATCGACATCGTTTCTGGCGCGCGCGCAACAAAACAAAAGCGAAGTAGAGCGGCGTATTCTGGAGCTGAAAAGCAAAAGGCACAATGACGCTGCGACCGAATTGCGGGAAACCTCCCTGGACATCATGCGTTTGAAGAAAAAGCTGGCCTTCAGCCTTCAATCCATGGCCGAGATCGGCTCGACGGCGCGGCGGGTTTCCAGCCTCGAGGACATGATCCAGACCAAATTCTTCATCGTGCGTCAGGTTGCAGGTACATACCGCGAAACAGCTGCGGACGAGCATACGCAGGTCCGGGCGGGAGACGTTGTGCGCGTCCGCCTGTCGGTATCCGGCAGAGACCCTGTTTCAGCAGCAGTCGTCACAGGAAGCGTCAACTAAGAGAGACGCGCGTCTCCGACGCCCCTGCTTGAGCGGCCCTGAAAGCAGCTACCGCTTTTGGAGAGCTATAGCGCCATGTCGCAATTTGCTATCCTCAATAGTGCCCTCCAGCAGTCTCGTAGGACCGGCACCAATCAAAAGAGTTTGCCGGCGTTCCGATCGGTAGGATCCCGATTTCCTCCACAGAATAGAAACGACCGGTACCAATGCCAGGGAGACGGAGATGGAATCTGCGAACGTTCCGGTTGGTTATCATATGGTCAGGCAGCGTGCCGTCATCATCGTGAACGGCGAGAAAGGGCTTCAGCCCGTCCATGTGACACAGGATGCCCTGAACGACATCCAGTCCCCACCGCGGTGCGATGCGCAACGTCTGGCGCAATTCGTCGACGTGTTTGCAACGATAGCGGCATCCAAAATCGAGAAGGGAATGTTCGCGTTCGATGGACGGATCTGGATCACAGCGACCGACGTGCATGCCTGGCTAAATTTGGCGGCGGAAAACGGGGCCGCCAAGTAACGTCTCTCAACCTCTAACGCTTTTGTCCCTATACTTTTACCCCAAGCGCGAAAATTCGGCGCACAGCACATGGATGGATGCGAACCCTACCGCTTATAGCTAGATTGAACCGAAACGATAAAAGCGGTTTGTAAGAGTAACCCGTCGCCCCCTGATACTTTGGCGGGTCCCTGGCAACCGGGGTTACCCGGTAACTGGGAGGGCTCGCTCGTTCAACCGGGCGAGCCTATTTGCGTTCGGCACAAACCGTCACCAGCGCCGCGCAAATCTTGTTGCGCCGACGGGTTGAGATTGAAATTTGCAAGAATATTACCCTCGTCAAACTGGAACCACAGATCGCTCGCCACTCATGGAGTAACGAACGATCCGTCGGTCCCCTCGCCTGAAATGAAAACCGTCGAGCCTTGATCTCAATGGCCCGTGGCATCGCATTGCCTTGATTGATTGAGCCATATTCGCCACTTTCCGGCAGCTCGTCAATTCACCGCAGATACGTCATTAGAGGTACCTTGCCGGGGTTTTCGGGGAATAGACTCCGGTTCAATCAGGTGTCAGCCTTGCAGCATTGGAGGACGATTTAACGGTGACGGCCTTAGGCCCCTCGTTTCCCACTGCAAAACCGCTCCATGTAGAGCCGACATTTACCCAGCTGTTCTGCGGATGCATCGTCACGAAGCCCGCACTTTGAACGGGCCCTGGCGTTCCTCCGGTAAAATGATTGTCGTAGAGCACCGTGTTGATCCGCCTTGAGCGTTCGGCCGGTCCGGCCTTGAAGCTGCCGTCGTGCGTCCACATGAGTTTGTATGCATCTACGAAGCCGTAACGGACGTTGGCGAAGGTATTTCCATCGAAGACCGTCCCATTATAGTCGGCGCCGGAGTGGTTCCAGGTTTCATATTCGACGCCGATATAGGCGATATCCGTGAACCTGTTCCTGCGATAAATATTCCCCAGACCGCCCCAGATGCCGGCAACCCCGGAATCCGCGAATGTCGTGCCGACATAGAGGCCGCTGTTGCTGCGTGTCACACTGTTGTTGGAATATTGCAGGAAATACGGGCTGAGTCCCCGCGTCGAGTCCAGCGCAACCGTCATCATGCCGTGTCGCATCTGGGAGATGCGGTTGCTGTCGACCACCACGTCATAGACGTTGCCGTAGAGAAGAACGCCGGTGGAATCGGAATCGTGCTCCGCATAGCTTGCCCTGCCATCGAACACATTATCGTATATCACGGCTCTCGATGCGGTCGCTGCCAGAGCAAAACGGCTCGTTCGATCCGGCACGACATTCCAGGGTTGCTCGAGCAGAACAACAGAACCGTCCGTCGACGCGATGTGACGGTGTTGCCCGGCCCCTCGCCCGCCAACGATGACGAGATCGAAGCCGCCCGGCTTGGCATCCTCCAGATCCGACAGGGACTTGAAGGTAACCGAGTTCGAGGAAGCGCGGACGAAATCGTTTTTAAGCTTGCTCCCGACGATTTCGAAGCAGATCTGTTCGCCCTTGTTGCAATCGACCTTGGTGCAATCATGGGGAGCGGCGTTTCGCGAGATGTTTTTCTCAAAATAGAGGTTTCGCATGCTCCCGAAATGCGCCTGGCCAACAAAAAAACGTCCGATGCCATGACCGTCGTCGCGGCTTTCATCCGCATTTGTCAGCTCGTTGTCCGTCATGGCGAAATCGCGCCCACCCCATAGCGCGACGACGGATTCGCCATAACCCGTCATCCGGAACCGGTTGTTGGAGAAAAATACCTGCCGGCTCGCGCCGTAAAAGGATCCGTTCTCGATCAACTCGGACGCATGCACAAAAAGACCTACGGTGTCCTGGGCATCGAACGCCGGCACGCCCCAGGCGTCGATACGTACGGAATCCAGCCGTGTGTTTTTGGCGTTGCGCAAAGCAAGAAGAGGTTTACCTGCAATGTTGCGGTTGGCATTGAGGGTCAGGTTTCCGAACCGGGTGTCGTCGCCATTAACGACAACCATGCTCTGATCAATCCCTTGGTTCAGCCTGATCTCCGTTTTGTTCACCCCTTCCCCGAACCACGCCACATTGGCGGGCGCAATCAAAGGCTTTGTCACGAGATAAATCCCGGCGGGGAAATACAAAACCGATGGCGCCGTTGCGGCCGCGGCGTCGAGCGCGCGCAAAATGGCTGCGGTGTCGTCGGTCATGCCATCGCCCGTTGCACCGAACTGCCTGGCATCGATGCGCTTTTTATCCTGCGCCGCCCATGGCGATTGCGACAGGATCTCAAGTGTCAGCGGACCGCTCCAGCCGAAGCGGCCGCCATGGGTATTGTGGACCCAAACTTCATAGTTACCCGGTGGCAGAGCCGGCACCTCGAAATCAACCTTGAAGGGGTTGACGGAGATTGCCGGAACATACGAGCCGGCAGCAGCGACCGGCTTGATATAGAGATAGGATTGGCTGGTCCCGTTGGACCGCGAAAGGTTGCGTCCATAGACCGAGACGATGGCTCCCGGCGCTGCGGCATCGGGCCCGACCCACCAGCTTTCCGTGCGATTGATTGCGAAGCTGCGCCCTTGAACAGAGCTACCCTGGGGCCTGATCAGGTAGGTTGACCATGAAGGAAGCGTGGCTGGCAGCAGCAGCGTCGCCGCCGTCGCGTCAGCCGTCAGCGGCGCCAACGGGGTCACCACGCCCTCCGCGGCACCGGGGTGTTGCGAAAAGACTTCGAAACCCGTTCGTCCATCGAGATCGACGCCGGTCATCGAGACAACCTCGCCAGGGCCCGCCGTTCTCGAAATTTCCGCGATTGCCGGCCCCTTGCCGCCTACCTCTGTCCAAGGTGGATTGAAGGCATCCGCATCATCCGGCAATCGTGGTTCTGGAACAGGTATCGGGAAACCGAACTGGCGTGGATCAGGTTGGCTGCCTTGCTTTTGCTCTTGCTCTAGCCCTCCCCGCACCGCAGGCTGCCCGGCAGACGAGAGACCCGAAAATGCGAGCACAAGGGCGGCAAGCAAAACCGATGATGTCAGGGCATTTGGCGATCTCATCTTGCCGCTTGTCGTAACATATCCGATTGCAGCGACTTCGGTTGTCGCCACCACTCATACAAATCCTGAATTCCGTATCTGAGTTCGACCGTCGAGTTCCAGCCAAGCGCGTTGAGCCGCGAGCAGTCTAGCAGCTTTCTGGGGGCTCCATCCGGTTTGCTGGTGTCAAAAACGATCTGCCCATCGTAGCCGACGATGCCTGCAATCAGGTGGGCGAGATTGCGGATGGATATCTCCCGCCCCGAGCCGATGTTGATCAGCGGAAAATGCGCCGATGATTTCATGAGGAAGCAACAGGCATCCGCCAGATCGTCCACATGGAGAAACTCGCGCAGAGGACTGCCCGTACCCCATAGTACAATCTTGTTCTGGCCGCTGATTTTCGCTTCATGCATTCTCCTGATCATCGCAGGAATGACGTGTGAGCTTTGCGGATCGAAATTGTCGTTCAGCCCGTAAATATTTGTCGGCATGACGGAGACGCAATTCAGGCCGTACTGACTGGAGTAGAATTGAGAAAGCTTGAGCGCCGCGATCTTCGCAATCGCGTAGGCCTCGTTGGTCGGCTCCAAAGGGCCTGTCAAAAGGGAATTTTCCGTGATCGGCTGGGCTGCGAATTTCGGATAGATGCAGCTAGATCCCATCCAGAGAAGCTTTTCAACACCGATATCGGCAGCCGATTTCATGATATTCATCGAAATTAGCGTATTGGTGTAAAGAAAGTCCGCCGGATAGGCCGCATTTGCTGCGATGCCTCCAACCTTGGCGGCAGCGACAAAAATGACCTCAGGTCTTGCCGCCGCCATCCATTGCTCCGTCTCGTACTGTCGGGTCAGATCAAGCTCGCTGCGAGAGACTTTGAGAATTTCGCAATTTTCGCGCTGGAGACGTCGCACGAGTGCCGAGCCGACCATTCCGGTATGGCCGGCAACCCAGACGCGCTTGCCATTCAAGCTGAACGGGATTTCTTGCGATTTATGCGACGAATTCATTTCTTCCCTCTTCCAACATCACGAGGCGAAGATCCGCTTCGACCATTTCCTGAACGAGGTCGCAAAAGGAAGTCGAGTGGCTCCAGTTGAGTTTCCTGCGCGCCTTGCTGGGGTCGCCGAGAAGAAAATCCACTTCCGCCGGACGAAAATATCTGGGATCGATTTCGATGATCGTATTGCCGGTTTTGGCGTCGTATCCCACTTCGTCACTGCCATCGCCGTTCCACTCGATGGTCTTGCCGACCACGCCGAAAGCAAGCTCAACGAATTCCCGCACCGTATGTGCCTCGCCGGTTGCGAGCACATAGTCCTCGGGTATTTCCTGCTGCACGATGCGCCACATGCCTTCAACATAATCGCGCGCATGCCCCCAATCCCTCTTTGCGTCGAGATTACCAAGACGCAGCTTGCTCATGAGACCGCGTTCGATGGCAGCAACGCCGCGCGTGATTTTCCGCGTGACGAATGTCTCCCCGCGAATGGGGCTCTCATGGTTGAAGAGAATGCCGTTGGATGCGTGAAAGCCGTAACTTTCCCGGTAATTGACCGTCATCCAGTATGCGTAGAGTTTTGCCGCAGCATAGGGGCTTCTCGGATAGAACGGCGTACCCTCGTGCTGAGCAACGGTGCCCATCCCTCCGAACAGCTCCGATGTGGACGCCTGATAAAACCGGCAACGGTCGCCGAGGTTGAGAATGCGCATGGCTTCCAGCAGCCTCAGCGTGCCAAGCGCATCCGCATTTGCCGTATATTCCGGCGTCTCGAAGCTGACCTGGACATGGCTCTGGGCGCCGAGATTATAGATCTCGTCGGGCTGGACCTCCTGAATGACCCGGCACAGGTTCGTTGCGTCCGTCAGGTCACCGAAGTGAAGACGAAAGCGAAGGTTTTCCTCGAAGGGATCTTGATAAAGATGATCGATCCGGCCGGTGTTGAATGAGGAAGACCGCCTTTTCAGGCCGTGCACGATATATCCCTTGGCAAGCAGCAATTCACTGAGATAAGCGCCGTCCTGCCCGGTTACGCCGATAATCAAGGCTCTCTTGTCTACCATCCACCACATCTCCCAGCGGTTCCGGCCCCGGATGGCGCCTCCTTGAAAGGTATAACGAGGCCCTGCGCATCGGCAGCATACCAAAAGGGAGAGGACGGCCGGTCAGAACTGGCTGATTCACTGTCCACCACGTCGACATCTGCCTTTAAGAGGAGGCAGGGTGGGTATCCCCGCTTCCGACTTAAGCCTTTTGGTCGAGTTGCAGGTCACGCAGGCCGTGCCAGACTTCAAAAATACAACGCCGGGTCGCGCACGATCTTTACGATAACAGGGAGCGCGAGACGACATCATCTACGGTTCATGGAGGCGGATTGGATGGGTACGTTCGCGACGACTTACGAAAAAATGCAGAACTTCAACTGGCTGACGCGCTTTCTGCATGCAGGCCGCTATCGAAAGCTGCTTGAGGTCCTCGAAACAGTGCAGAAGGACGTCGGCAATCGGAAGGTCAGAATACTGGATATCGGCTGCGGCCCCGGAACCGCGGTCGGACATATTCTGGAAAAGTTCGACGTTGATTACGTCGGTATCGACTACGATCCAATCTTCATCGAGGCCGCGCGCAATCGCTACAGCAACTACGAAAACTGCCGTTTCATCGTCGGCGACGCCACCGACGAGAGCCTTTACGAAACGATCGAGGCCGACATCGTCATCGCGCTGGAAACGCTTGAACATATCCACCTCAACCGCACCGTCCGTGTCATCGAGCACGTGTGCGCGATCGTTCGTCCCCGCATTTTCCTGGTTACGGTACCCGTCGAAGTCGGGCCAGCCGTATGGATCAAGAACTGGGGTTCGGCCCTCATGGGCTATAATCGGCAATCCGGCAATCTGAAAGAGACTTTTTGGGCAGGCTTATACCGGCTGGACCGGGTGCCCGCGCACCATACGTCACATCAGGGTTTCGACTGGCGGTGTCTGGCGCAGCTTATCCGCGTCAACGCGCCCCTGCGCGAAATCCGCAGCCTACCGTTTTCTTTTGTTCCACGCTTGCTCAGTCCGAACGTCGCGCTGATCGCCGAGCCGGTAAAATCGAGGATCGATCTGGCAAACGATGACCCCGAAGCATGGAAGATCAACCATGGCCAGACAACCTGGAACCAACAGCATATTGTCGACGGTGCCGTTGCAACCGATGCTGCGCGCCACGCCAAGTCCTCGTCAACATGGTCGATGCGCCTCAAGGGATTGCTGGGAATGGGCCTCGCCACCATGCCATTTGCCTGGCATCGCTGGTCTTACATCTCCATTTCCCCAGGCGAACTGCACTCATCGCATTTCCTGCTGACGATCGACAAACACTTGCTGCGGCCTCATCAACCGATGGAGGGCGACATTATCGTCCTTGCAGGGCAAGCCATTGTTCAACGCATTTCTGAAGCCAGCTATCTGCTGATCTAGGATAAGGACTTGTCAGCCGTAGCGAGCGCAGAGAAGACGAAAGTCGGACATGGATCGTTCCGGGTTGCGGACATCCAAAGGGGGCCGACAACTCCCGTCAAACCCGATATCGCAGGGCCTCCAAAACCCTGACGAACGCCGGTGATGCCTGGCGACGGCTGGGGTAATAGAGGTAATATCCGTCCCAGGGCGGGGAATATTTCTGCAGCACGCGAACCAGCCGGCCGTCTGCGACATAAGGAAGGATCATTTCCTCCGGGATGTAGGCAAGCCCGAAGCCGTCAAGCGCGGCTTCCAGCGAATTGAAACTGTTGTTGAAGGCGAGCTGGCCATCGACCTTGATCTTGATCTCGCGGCCCTTGTCCTCGAACTCCCATACATAAAGGCCGCCGGCACTCGGCAGCCGGAAGTTGATGCAATCATGGCCGACCAGGTCCTTGGGATGCCTCGGGTGTGGTCGGTTCTTGAAGTAGGCGGGCGATCCGACGACAGCGAGACAAAAGTCGGGACCGATCCTTGCGGAGATCATGTCTTTCGCGAGATGTTCACCCATACGCACCCCCGCATCATAACGCTCCGTAACGATGTCGGTCAGTCCGTTGTCGAGGATCAGCTCGACCTTGATGTCGGGATATTGAGGCAAAAATTTCCTGAGTTTGGGCCAGAGGACATAGGTGATCGCGTACTCGGCGGCGACGATACGGATCGTTCCCGCCGGCTTTTCCCTCAGTTCGTTCAACGCATCGACATGCGCTTCGATCTCGTCGAAATGTGGACCGATCCCGTTTAGCAGACGCTCGCCCGCCTCCGTCGGCGAAACCGCTCTGGTCGTCCGCATCAGGAGACGCACGCCCAACCTGGCTTCAAGCTGGCGAAGCGTGTGGCTCAATGCTGACTGCGATACGCCCAGCTTCGCCGCCGCCCGGGTAAAGCTCTGTTCTCGGGCAACAGCAATGAAAGCTGCAAGATCGTTGACGGTATCGCGTGCCATTCATGAGCCTCCTGCATCCAGACCTGTTGATTATGGCATAATGCTCATGCCGCACTAACAGAAAAAGAGCCCGCTTTGGGCGGGCTCCTGAGCTTTTACGTCACTGCAGGACGTATCAAGCCGACAGGTGCTGCTCAAAGAAGCTGGCGAGCTTGGTGAAGGGGATCACATCCATCTTGTCGTAGAGGTCCGTGTGGCTTGCGCCGGGAATGACATGGAGTTCCTTCGGTTCGGCCGCCGCCGCATACGCGGTCTCTGCGAAATAGAGAGAATGGGCCTTCTCGCCATGAATGAATAGAACCGGACGCGGCGAAATTTCCGCGATGTAGCTCAGGATCGGCATGTTCA
This sequence comes from Agrobacterium sp. 10MFCol1.1, assembly GCF_000381165.1. Lineage (NCBI taxonomy): Bacteria > Pseudomonadati > Pseudomonadota > Alphaproteobacteria > Hyphomicrobiales > Rhizobiaceae > Agrobacterium > Agrobacterium sp. 10MFCol1.1. The sequence goes on from NZ_KB906079.1 coordinate 127,896, forward strand.
TGAAAGAAATTGGCGTTGTCTGCGACCAGGCGTTACGGGAGTTGACCGCCCGTTTATGATAACCGCGTGGTGTCGAGTAGTAGTCGTGATAATCGATCATGAACTGCGGCGCATTGGGTCCGACTTCCGCGTTGTAGGCCGCCTGATAGGCAGGTGTACCCTTTTTCGCATCGACCCACCGCTGGCGGCTCAACTGTTCCAGGGTCGCCGTGCGCTGCTCCAGCGTGACGCTGTCGTTGTAGCCCTTGGACATGACGCGGGTCATATCGTACATGGTGCTGGCAACCACGGCCTTCACACGCTTGTCCGAGGCTACGGCATTGAGCGCCATGCCACCCCAGCCGCAGACACCGATGACGCCGATCCGTTCGCGATCGACTTCGGGACGCAGGCCGATGTAGTCCACAGCCGCGCTGAAATCCTCGGTGTTGATGTCGGGAGACGCGATATTGCGCGGTTCGCCGCCGCTCTCACCTGTATAGGAAGGATCGAATGCCAGAGTGACGAAACCGCGTTCGGCCATCGTCTGTGCGTAAAGGCCGGACGATTGTTCCTTGACCGCGCCAAACGGTCCGCTCACCACGATTGCGGGGTTTCCGACGCTGTTGCGGGTTTTGGGCATGTAGAGGTCGGCCGCCAGGATGATACCATAACGGTTTTTGAACGAGACCTTCTGGTGATCGACCTTCTCGCTCTTCGGAAAAACCTTGTCCCAGTCCTGCGTCATCTTCAATGTTTGCGCCTCTGCCTTCGATACCGCCATCACTGACGCCGCGCCAATCGCGGCGATGCCGACACCCGTAATCTTGAGAAGGCCACGGCGGCCCATGTCCAGGCCCTCTCCCGTAAAAGCGTTTTCGTTCTGATTGCTCACTTCACTCTCCATTGTCGTTGCCGTGACGAGCGGCCGGTGGGCTGCTTTGAGGGGTGATGCAGCAGCGTCGTTCAAAAGATAGATCGGAGATTGTCGCGAGATTAGACCGCGGCGAAGGCATGCCGTCATGAGCGATATTCATGAATGAACCGAGCCCTTGCATCGACGTGGATAATACGCAAGCAGGCCGGGCGCGGCTAAACAAGACCCTTTGATGAGCATCGTTCATGACTGCATCCCGTGACAGGCGGCTTATTGCAAGATGCTTCATGACTTATGTTCACCTCGCTGCCTCCCATCAGCAGCGGAAGACCGTTGAAGCAATAGCCAAGAAAAGCTGCCGTACCATGTCCATAGAAACTACAATTTCCACAGGGGAAGCCAGATCCCGATCCGCAAACTGGGGCGGTGTGTTGGCGATGACGCTCTGCGTTTTCGCCCTGATCGCGTCTGAATTCATGCCTCTCAGCCTGCTGACGCCGATCGCGGATGAACTGCGCATCAGCGAAGGATCGGCCGGACATTCGATCGCGATCTCCGGCGCTTTCGCCGTCGTCACGAGCCTCTTTGTCTCGTATCTCGCGGGAGAGTGGGACCGTAAGCTGCTGCTGCTTGCCCTGACGGCACTGATGGCCCTTTCTGGCGTGACCGTGGCGATCGCACCGAACTATGAACTATTCATGGTCGGGCGCGCGCTCATCGGGATAGTGATCGGTGGGTTCTGGTCCATATCGGTGGCGACCGCCATGCGTCTTGTACCGGAGCATCTCGTTCCCCGAGCGCTTGCAATCTTTAACAGCGGTAACGCGCTGGCAACTGTCGTTGCTCCTCCGGTCGGCGCGTTTCTCGGATCGATCATCGGTTGGCGAGGTGCCTTCTTCACTGTCGTCCCCGTCGCGGCGATCGCATTCCTGTGGCAGCTGGCAAGCCTCCCTTCCATGAAACCCCTCCCCGGGAAAACGTCAAAGAATGCATTCAGGCTACTGAACCGTCCTTTGATCGCTATCGGCATGGCATCGGTCTCGGTTTTCTTCATGGGCCAGTTCACGCTGTTCACCTATGTCCGCCCGTTTCTCGAAACTGTGACACGAGTAGATATCTCGATACTCACCTTCATTCTTCTGGGCATCGGCGTTGCCGGTATCGTTGGCACGAGCCTTATCGGTTACTTTCTCGCCGACCGCCTGTATCGCGTTCTGATCGTCATCCCGGCTCTGATGGCGGTGACGGCCGTGATACTTGTTGCCTTCGGCAACAGTCTCCCTGTCGCGGCGATAGCGCTTGCGGCCTGGGGAATGATTGCCACCGCAGCGCCAGTGGGTTGGTGGGCGTGGCTCGCCCGCTCACTGCCGCAGGATGCGGAAGCCGGAGGTGGTCTCATGGTTGCGGTCATCCAGCTTGCGATATCAGCCGGTGCGATAGTGGGCGGATTTCTCTACGACGCATCCGGCTACCGCATGACTTTCCTGGCAAGCGCAGGTCTGCTCCTGGCCGCGTCAGCGCTGGCATTCAAATCATCGAGAATATCCTCGTAAAGCAGTTCGGCATGAGAGCATTCCAATGATCGACCGGCGTCTATTTCTTGGGCTGGCTACCGCGGCCACAGCTTTCCCGTCCGCATCGTTCGGTCAGGCAACAAAAACGGAGGTATCCTTGATGAGTTTCCGAATGGCCTTTGGTGGTCACAGCATGACCGCGACCTTGTTTGACAACCCGTCGGCACGCGAGCTCATGAAAATGCTGCCGCTCGATCTCACGATCGAAGACTATTCGACCAACGAGAAAATCGCATATCTGCCTCGAAAGTTGACGCAGGTGACTGACACGCCTTTCGATAACGCACGTCCCGGCGACATCGCTTATTACGCGCCATGGGGTAATCTGGTCTTCTATTACGACAGCTACCGATACTCGAAAGGGCTGATCCGCCTCGGACGTTTCGATGACGGCTTCGAGCCACTTTTCACCCGAGGCGAATTCTTTCTGCGCATAGAGCGCGCCTGACACGCGCCTGCCAACGGTAAATGCCACTAACGACGGGAAAGCAAGCGGGCCATGGCATGATGGGGTGCCGGCTTATCACTATCCGGTCCGCTTTCCCTTTCGAGACGTGCACGAATCTTTTCGATTTCCTCTTCCGTGAGGTGCTCAATCCCAATGAAGTCACCGCGCGCCTGCTCCACCGCCCGCAGCAGCTCGTCCAGTTTTGCTTCCATCGCTGCGGAATCCCTGTTCTGTGAATTCTGCACGAGGAAAATCATCAGGAAGGTGACAATGGTCGTACCCGTATTGATGACCAGTTGCCAGACCTCCGAAAACCCAAACAGTGGTCCGCTTATCCCCCAGACGAGCACGGTTCCGAGAGCCACCATGAAAGCCGTTGGAGAGCCGGAAAATGAAGCTATAGTGCTTGCGAAGCGAGTGAAGAATTTATTCATAACACGCTGCCCCTTGTTGCCGTTTTAGGGATGCCAACCAACAAAATGCACGATTGTTCCGGGGTGCCGTGACAGCAGAAGTTCCAATTTGCACTTCGATCCGCGGCAAGCCCTCATTCTGTTCGTTCTCGCCAAAGTGGTCGGTGAATTCTCCCCAACGACAATGAGCGGCCACCAACTCTCCTACCCCGGCATTCAAGCAGGTCAGCACAAGCGTCGGTGCCATCACCTCCGCTTGACTATTCTCCGCAGCATGGAGCCTCTCGCCTTGCGAGGAATGAGATCGATATCGCTGACAAGCTTTGCGCCCCCCTCCCGCCGTTCCAATGTGATCTTCCGGCTATGAAACGCTTCCAGTTCGGCACGATGCGCTACGCTTACGATCGTCGCATCGGGTAGCTCATCAATTACCGTCTGCATCATCTTGTCCTGACTTTTCTCGTCCAGAGCCGCCGTCGCCTCGTCCATGACGATGATGTCGGGGGCGTTCAGCAACAGGCGTGCGAAGGTCAGCCGTTGTTTTTCGCCACCTGATAACGTCTGGTCCCACGGCGCCTCGTCTTCAATCTTGTCCTTGAGTTGACCCAGACCGACCTTGTCGAGAGCGGCCCCGATCTCTTCCGGCGTCCAGCTCTCGGCCGGTTGCGGATAGCAGACCGCCCGACGTAGCGTGCCGGCCGGAATATATGGCCGCTGCGGCAGCATGAACAATCGGCTGCCGGCGCGAAAATTGACGCTGCCTCCACCCCATGGCCAGAGACCGGAAATGGCCCGAACCAGTGTGCTTTTGCCCGAGCCCGATTCCCCCGCGACAAGCACTCTCTCACCCGCGCCGATCTCGACATCCGTCTCCTTGACGACGGCCGTTCCGTCACCGAGAGAAACAGACACATCCTTGAGGCTGAGTATTGTCTCGCCTTCCGTTTCGCCTCGCACGATCCGACCGAGAGTGTCGCTCTTTTCGGCCCGCTCCAGGCCATCGAGCGACATCATCAGGGAGGCAACACGTCGCGCGCAGGCATTCCAGTCGGCCAGACGGGGATAGTTGTCGACCAGCCAGCCAAATGCGGATTGGACAATGGTGAAAGCGGAAGCAGCCTGCATTACCTCGCCGAGAGACATGCTTCCATCGAGAAACTTCGGCGCGCACAACAGAACCGGTACGACGGGGGCAATCAACATCGATCCATTCGATACGACCGTGGTGCGCATGTATTGCTGCGCCATGAGACGCCACTGCCGCCGGACATTGCCGAAGCGCTTGTCCAGATCGCTGCGCTCCTCGTCTTCGCCGCCAAGCAGGGCGATGCTCTCACCATTCTCCCTGACGCGCGTAAGCGTGTAGCGAAACTCCGCTTCAACCTGGTTCTTGACTTCGGAAACCTTGACGAAGTTCCTGGCAATGAAGGCGATGGAACTGGATGTGATGATTGCATAGATAACAGCCGCAATCACGAGAAAGCCGGGGATCGTGATCCAGACACCCGCGATGGAAACCGTGAGAGCGCCACCAATCGTCCACAAGACAACGATAAAAGTGGAGGCAGACACGAATGCAGCGATGACACCTGAAACAAAATCCACGGGCGCCTCGGTGGCAATACGCATATCCTCCGAGAGCCTTGCCTCGGGGTTTTGATGGTCACCATCGATCAAATTGAGCTGATAATAGCGGCCATTCGCAATCCATCTTCCAACGAGCGCCTTTGTCAGCCAGGAGCGCCAGCGCCGCTGAATGCGCATCCTGACATAGACCTGCGAGGTCACGATAAAGACACTTCCCAGGACGAGCAGCGGAAAGACGGATCCGAGAAAATAGACCGTCGACGCGTCGCGTTTCTCAATCGCGTCAAAAATCCCGCGATTCCAGACGTTGATGCCATACTGGAAGCCGACATTTATGCCGATCATAGCCAGAAGCCCGAGCGAAAACAGCCAGGCCAGCCGATCGCCGCGACGGCTCCAGAAACCTCGCGCGCTGATCCAGAAGCGCTTCAGCAGATATTTCCTGCGAGCCTCCTCGGCCTCCTCCGGCGTCAAGCCCAAAGCAGGTTCCATCTCCTCTGGCGGGAGCGGATCATCGTTTTCATGGGCATCGTTTTCGGATGCGGTTTGGGTGCCAGTCTCGTCGGCACCAACGACCGGCTTCGGTCCTGCGTCATTATCGATCATGGGCGCTAAACGAACGATGCGTCGAAAGGTTTCACGGCTTTGTGATGCGTCGTGAAATATAATTCCGTTGCTGCGCGGGGCTTTTCAAAAGCCTCTAAATACACGGCTTTCTGGCCCGCTGCCGACATACCGGAATCGCGCTGGCGGATATTGTGACCGTTGGTGGAGACGGTCCAGGTGCATCGCCATGGGGTGCCTGACTTGGCCCGCGGTGCGACAGATCATATTGACGGTTAACCGCGTGTTGACTTCCCGTTTGACGAGATGGCCTAACATAAGCAGAATCTGAAATTGGACCCCGCCGCACCCGGTTTTCATGCCGTGCGGCAAGCATACGGCGCCATCATGCGACTTAGTACCATCACGAACCTGGCTTATGCTGTCACCCTCGTGCTCACGACAGTATCGGCGACCACATTCATTCTATCGGCCAGAAGCGCTTCTCAAGAGCGGGTGGCAATCCAGAATCATCTTGAACTGACCGATCTCGCCGAAGAACTGGCGATCATTGCGGACGAGCGCACCGAGGAGGCGCGTCTTTACGTCATGCGAGGCGACGAACAGCATCTCGCAAAATTCTACGTCGACGAAGATCAGGAAAAGCACCTTGAAAACACCCTGGACAAACTCGCAGCTCTTGGTGTTTCGCCGCAAGAGGCAGGCTCATTTCAGGACATACGAAAGAGCGCCGACGCACTGGACAAAATGGAGCGCGATGCAATCGGTTTCTATCGATCCGGCCGCCAGAACGATGCACAGCAGGTCCTGTTCGGCGATGAGCACTATCGACTGCATACGGACCTGCTGACAACCGTCGCGACGCTGAGAGAAGCCATTGCGGCCCGCTCGCAGGCGATGGTTGACCAGGCTAAAGACCGAAGCGATTTCTACGGATCGATCGCGAAAGTGATGCTTGCGCTCACCGCCCTGATGTTTGTGGCCGTACTCTATTTTGTCCTCAGCAGACGCGTTGCCTTGCCGCTTATCAAAATGAGCAACATCGTCACGCGCCTTGCCCGGCAGGATTACAGTATCGACCTGCCCGACGAAGGCCGGCGTGACGAAATCGGTGAAATGAACCAGGCTATCAGGATCTTCCGCAGCAACGGGCTGGAACGGGAACGGCTTGACGCGGAGCACCGCAGGAATCAACGCATCAAGGACCTGATCCTGCAGATGATGCATCGGATTCAGGCCTGCCAGAATCAGGAAGAATTGTCCGACGTCGTTTCGAAATTCATGCCGCAGATTTTCCCGGCCATTGCCGGCCGCCTGCTTGTTCTCAAGGAAAACAGTTCGGTTCTCCAATCGACCGGACAATGGTCCGATCCTTCGTTTTCCGCCCCGGAATTTTCGATAGACGATTGCTGGGCTCTCCGTCGCGGACGTCCCCACGCCAGCAACCCGGGCGGAGACGATGTTGTCTGCCATCACCTACATGGCAGTTTCGGAACAGGCCTGTGCATACCACTCACCGCATTGGGAGAAACCGTCGGCTTATTGTATCTTGAAATTCCGCAGAGTAGCGAGACGCTGGAGTTAGAGCGGCTATATCTCGAACTCCTCGCCGAAAATATAGGCCTTGCCGTTGCAAACCTCCAGCTTCGGCAGCGGCTGGTTGGCATGGCACGGCAAGACGCACTGACTGGTCTTTTGAACCGTCGATCGCTTGATGAGACGCTGAACAGGCATATTGAAAAGCCAACCAATTCGCTTGCATGTCTGATGCTCGACATCGACCATTTCAAGCGCTTCAATGACCGGTTTGGCCATGATGCCGGAGATGCAGTGATGCAATATGTCGCCCAGGTGCTGTCGGAAGCTGTCGGCGATCTGGGTGAACTATTCCGTTTCGGCGGCGAGGAATTCACCGTGCTCATGCCGACTGGAGGCATTGAAGATGCCATCAAGGTTGCGGAGAAACTCCGGCACGCGGTCGAGCGCGCACCTTTCACCTACCGGGGCCGTCTGCTTGACTCGATCACCATATCCATCGGTATCGCAACGTCACCGGGCGCCGGAACCGTGAGCAGCGTCCTGGAACGGGCGGACGCTGCGCTTTTGAGCGCCAAGCAGACAGGCCGGAACAAGTGGGTGTCGGCCGAGAAGCCTCCAACCGATTAGGTAGAGGCTCCGCCGCGCCGATTGCGTGGTTATCGAAGCAGCAGCCGACCTAGCATATTTGACCTACTAGACGATGAGGTTCGGGTTCTTCCACAGCTGGAATCCGCCTTCGAAAGCAAGCGCATTGTCTCCGCGGCGGCATCGGGGCGGCAGGGTATCGAGTTTTTCGACATTACCGCCGCCGATGACCACCTCATCCGGTTCAAGGGCGGCAGTCAGACGCTCTACGACATCAGTGACGCGCTTTTGCCATTTGGCATTGCCCTTCTCTTCGCGATACGCCTCTCGGAGATAGTGCTCGTACGTTTTGCCCTTCCGATAGGGAAGATGAGCGATCTCCATGGGCTGGGCCACGTTTTCAACGATCATCGCAGCCCCCAGGCCTGTTCCGAGACCGAGAAACAACATGCGCCCGCCCTGATAGGAGCCGATTGCCTGCATCAGCGCATCGTTAACGATACGAACGGGGCAGCGGAAAGCGCCGGCGTAATCATAACCGACCCAGCCTGTACCCAGATTGACCGGTTCGCGAAGCGGTTTGTTGTGGACGACCGGACCGGGATATCCCATGGCGATGACGTCATAGGTCATGTCTTTCGCCATGGCGGTTACGGCAATGACCATTTCTAGCCCAGTCATCGCCTTGCCGCTTTCGACCTTGCGCTCGTCGCCACCGGCACTTGAGCGGATCTTGACGTGGCTGCCGCCGATATCGATCGCTAGAACGATCCGATCCTGTGTCATTGAACTACCGTCCGTAGTATTTGCCGGCATGGGCGTCACTCCGGATCAACCCAACCGCCAGGCGGCGCGAAACTCTCCATCTCGACCGGACCCCAGCTTCCTACGGCATAGCGTGGCGGCACCGCCGGGTCGTCGAGAATGGGCTCAACGATTTTCCATGCAAGTTCTGCCGCATCCTGACGGGTGAAAAGCTGGCGTTCGCCCGCCATCGCATCGCCGATAAGCCGTTCATAAGGCGCCATGTCGCCGATGCCGTCATCGACAGCACCCAGTTCCACCGCCTCGCCGAGCATACCGTCCCCGGCAGCCTTGCGGCGCGCGCCAATGCCGATGGCGATATCTGGCCCGAGCCGAAAGCGCACATAATTTGCGGCCGCCGCCTCAACATCGCCGAAAAGCGCTATCGGCGGCCGCTTGAAACGCACCACAACTTCGGTTGCATGGGCAGGTAGGTTCTTTCCGGCGCGGATGAAGAAAGGCACGCCGTTCCAGCGCCATGTGGCCACACGAAACCGCACGGCGGCAAAGGTCTCGCGGCTGGAGCCGGGCGCAACGCCGGGTTCGTCGAGATAACCGTCGAACTGGCCACGCACAACATCCTCGCGGCTGAGTGGTGGCATGGCTTTGAGGATCTGCACTTTCTCATCGACAAGATCGTCCGAAGCGCTTGTTGCCGGTGGCTCCATGGCCAGTAGCAACAGCACGTTGATGAGATGGTTCTGGATCACATCCCGGATGCATCCAACCTCGTCATAAAACTTTCCGCGTCCCTTGATGCCGAAATCCTCGGCCATGGTGATCTGCACGCTTTCAACATGGTCGCGGTTCCAGACCGGTTCAAGAAACGCATTGGCGAACCGGAAATAAAGAAGATTCTGAATCGCCTCCTTGCCGAGAAAATGGTCGATACGAAAAATGGCGTCCTCTTCGAAAACCGCGTGCAGCGACTGGTTCAGCGCCTCCGCCGTGGCAAGATCGCGGCCAAACGGTTTCTCCACCATCAATCGTGCCGAGGCGGCTATTCCGGCCTTATCAAGCCCGGTCACCACGGTTTCAAACAGTGACGGCGGAATGGCGAGGTAATAAAGCGGATGACCGTGGTCACCGAGTTCAGCGCGCAGCTTTTCGAATGTCGCCTCGTTACGGTAGTCGCCGGACACGTAATGCAGTTGAGAAGCGAATTTTTCGAAGACGGCTTCATCGATCTTGTCGACGTGGCTGGTAACCGCGTCGCGCGCCCTCGCGATCAGCTGATCGCGCGACCAGTCATCGAAGGCGACACCGATGACTGGCGTTTGAAGCGCGCCGCGTTTCACCATGGCGTAAAGGGAAGGAAAGATCATTTTGTAGGCAAGGTCGCCCGTGGCACCGAACACCACGAGCACGTCCGATCGCTGCTTGTCCATGGCCGGCGCCCTCATTTTGCTTTTTCCAGATGGCCACCAAAGGCATTGCGCATGGCCGAGAGTACCTTGCCGGCAAACTCCGCCTCACCGCGTGAGGAGAAGCGCTCGAACAGGGCGGAAGCCAAAACAGGCGCAGGAACACCCGTTTCGACGGCCGCCTGAAGGGTCCAGCGCCCTTCGCCTGAATCTGACACCCGCCCGCCATACTGGTCGAGATGAGGGTCCTGCTTCAGCGCCTCCGCCGTCAGATCGAGCAACCACGAGCCGATGACAGACCCATGCCGCCAGACCTCCGTCACGGCAGGAAGATCGATGTCGAACTGGTAGTATTGCGGGTGGGCGAGCGGCGCCGTTTCCGCATCGGCCTCCCGGTGCTGCGTGCCGGCATTCGCGGCCTTCAAGATATTCAGGCCTTCCGCATAGGCGGCCATAACACCGTATTCGATGCCATTGTGAACCATCTTGACGAAATGCCCTGCGCCTGACGGTCCGCAATGCAAATATCCCATTGGCGCCGTGCCGGTGACGGGATCGGCCGCGATGCCCTGGCCCGCACCGGGAGAAAGCGAAGCAAAAATCGGATCGAGCCGCTGCACGGCACCCAACGGGCCACCGATCATCAGAGAATAGCCGCGCTCCAGACCCCAGACGCCACCGGATGTACCGGTGTCGATGAAGTCGATGCTACGGGGCGCAAATTCCGCCGCCAAATCGATGGCATCCCGGTAGAAGGAGTTGCCGCCATCGATGATGGCATCGCCCGCCTGCAGTCTGGCGGCAAAGTCACGAGCAATTTTCGGCGTTATTGCCGCGGGCAGCATTAGCCAGACGGCGCGTGGCGGTGACAGCTTCGCGACCAGGTCGTCCGGCGAGGTCGCGCCAACTGCGCCTTCCTTCACCAATGCTGCGACATTGTCGAGATTGACGTCGAAGACCACGCAATCATGACCCTGTTTCAGAAGACGGCGCACCATGTTTGCGCCCATTCGTCCAAGCCCAACCATTCCGATCTGCATGCTGACACTCCATTTGTCCAATGCGCGATATGTACTTCATTCGCCGAGGCGAACGGTGAAATCCTGGTTTTCCCAATTCCCTGTGTTTGGCCAAAAGAAAGTAAAAACAATTGCGTCGCCCGCCGCCATATCCTGAACGGGCAAGTCGACGAAATATGTGCCAAGGCCGGAAGCAATCGTTCTGGTGTCGCTGGTCGTCACCCAGCCATCCGCACTCCAGTGCACGACAGCATCATCCGTCAGTTCGAGCCGCAACATCTTGCCGGCCGGCATCCCGGCAATCTTGTTATTGAAACACCATATCCGAAGGTGCGACGGCGTCTTGTTGAGGATGTAGCGCTCCACACCCTGCGGCGGCATGTCGAAAACGGAACCATCTGCAAGCGACCGCAGAAGTTTGATATGTTCAGCATGCGCCCAGACCAGCGGCATCGCACTTCCTGAGGGCTGGCCGTAGAAAAGCTCGTATTCGGGGATGTCGGGCTGGTCCCAGATCTGCTCGGGGAAAAGGCCGTTCCCACCGGCCGATTTCTCCAGCGTTACCAGCAGCGCTTCGGCCACCTCCCGCCTTCCCGCAGCAAGCTCGTAATGGGCGCGTTCGCCGGTCAAAAGCGGCCATGGCCGCCCCTGCCCGGTGCCGTCGAATGCTGCTCCATCGGCGTGCTCACCATATCCATCTCCCGTATATCTATACCATACAGGCCCCTGCGGCAGATCGGCACGCAGGCAATGGTCGATTGCTTTGATCGTCGCGAGAATATGCGGATCGTCAGGCGCGCGCAGGCCGAAGCGAACTAGGGCAAGCGCATCGGGGCTGATGACGTCGCTGGTCGGCAGCGTGGAACGGTCCGGCGTCTGGTTGCGGATGGGCGTATCGCCGACTGGTCGAGCTACATCGGTCGCGTCAGGCGAAGCGATGCGAACATAGTGGCCGGAAATGCCAAGCGAGGCGCAGAATGTCTCGTCACCGGCAAAGGTCCATTGTTCGATCTGCTCGTTCCAGCAATCAGCCGTTTCCCGTAGATGCACGGCTACGGCAGCATCATCGTCCATATCGATAAGGTCGGCAGCGGCAAGCAGCGCAGCGATCTCGACGGCAAGGGTGAAGGGACTGTAGCCGGCATCCTCTTCCCACCTGTCCTCCCCGGTCGTCGGGCCGTTTGCCAGAATATAGGCTGCGGCGCGGTGGATCATCGGCATAAAATCCGCCCGCGTGGCATGATCCAGGTGACCATATCGATGCAGCATATCCGCCAGCAGGATCGGAAAGGCGCATTCATCCATCTGTACGCCCGGCCAATAGGGTTTGCCATCCAGCCAGAGATTTTGCGGCCAGCGACCCGATGGCTGCTGCACCTGACGAAGATAATTGAGGATCGCCAGCGCCTCATGGTGATCGCCGGCCGCCAGAAATCCGCCGGCCGCTTCCACCAGATCGCGCGGCCAGACCAGGTGATAGCCACCGAGATCGTCATCGCTCTTCGATGCTCCCCAAGGGATCGACAGGCTTGCAACAACAGCGCCCGGCCGGTCGGCGGCACGATGTGCGGCGAGCACTGCTGTCGACACCCGATAGGAATTGATGCCGTGATGCGTATCGCGGTCGAGCGTTTCCAGCCGGTCTTGCCAGTTGCGCCAGTTGGCAACGTAGGCCTCGTGCGCCCGTTCAAAGCCATGCTTCAGACTGTAAACGGCCGCCGCAGCCGCTTCATATTCCGTCTCGCCAAAGCCGAGCGCCAATGTTGCCGCGCCATTGACATCACTGAAGTCGATCTCACCTGCCAGCGAGACATTTCCGTCATCGGCTCGCTGGTACTCTTCAACGATGCGTCCGTGCCGATGCAACTGCTGCCAACCATCGGAAACACCCACGAAACCGGCGCTGACTGCCCGCCAGGGCAGATCGCAGACAAGCGCGAGATATCGTGAACGGCCGGTCGCGAAGAGGACCTGATGTCCCTCATAGTCGCCAATCCAAGCCGAGTTAAGATTGCCTGCATTGACGAGATGAGGTGCCAGCAGCGCAGTCACGCGATAATCCGAAATTTGTCCCTTCAGGGGAATGAACGAAAGCTGCTGAAGAACACTGGCTCGCGCGGGATCGCTAATCACCTGTTTCTCAATTCTGAACGAGCCATCCGTCGCCGTATTGGTAATGTGAAATGCCGGAATTCCGCTTTTAAAAGGGCGGGTGACGGATACGCAGTCGCGTTTTTCCTCCGAAAAGTAACCCTCAGGCCCAGTGACAACAAAACCGAGATCGCGGGTGCAGGCACTGTCTATCCTCGGATAATAGACCTCGTTCAGAATGCCGTGGCTGAGCGTGAACCAGATAGGCGATGCTTCCGACAGCGCAGTGCCGACCCCGTTTTTGGCGCTCGACGTCCAGCGCGCTTCTATGCCAGGCGCGCCCGGTGCAAAATCCAGTCCGGTGCGCATCATGAAATGTCTCGGTTACGCTGATGAGGCAGGCGAAAGTGGCGCGAATTGCAGTCCTGAACAGTCATGACGGGGTATCTCGACCTTGAACCAAGGCTCTGTTCCTGGATAACAACAGGAAACGGGCTTACCGGTTCCTTGCTCATATCCACAACGGATGCAGCCTCGCCATAAAGCTAGGTATTGGCGAACTGGTACACAACTAAAGATTTGGTAATTTAAGCCGCGCCGCGCGTTGGAGGTTTTGGGTTGCAGGACCAACACGCTCAGCCACCAAGCCGCCGCTAGAGCGGGCGGCCGTTGTGGATCACACCGTTATTGCCGATGAACCGGCTATTCCAAGTGGACATCAACCGCGCGACCAGCCCCTTGCATTGCCTATGGCGCGTGCAAAGCGAGCGTGATCCGCTTCTTCGACCGATCCGTCGGGTTTGAATATCTCGGCATCTTTTCGCATGGCGGTGACATCGATATCGCACAGTTCCGCGAGACCAAGCGCCGTCAACTCGCGCATGGCCGGAACGCAGATGGTCCGACCACTGGCAGCGGCCAGGAAACGGGCGAAATAGCGACTGTTCGACAGGCCGCCATCTATCGAAATCGTATCGCCGATGGGAACGAAAGTCTGCGCGGCTTCGATCAATCGAACCGTCAGCAAGGCAATGCCCTCAAGCAGGGCGCGCACCATGTCACTCCGCGCCGTTGCGTGGTCCATGCCGATGAAAAGCGGTACGGCCTGTCTATCCCAATATGGCGCGGCAAGGCCCGAAAATGCAGGCACGAACACCAGCCCACGACGAACGGCCGATGAACCCTGAAAACCGTCAAGTTCAGTATTGTCAACATAAAGGCCGATCTTTCGCGCCCATTCAAGCGCGGCACCGGCGTCATAAACCCCGCCTTCTATGGCGAAAATGGCCGCGCCGCCTTGCTTTTGCCAGCCAATGGTGGGCAGAAGCTCCCCCGACAACGGGCGTTCGTGACCAGCGATGGCCAACAGGAAGGCGCCCGTGCCGAAGGTTATCTTACAATCGCCCGGTTTGCGGCAACCGTGCCCATAAAGCGCCGCCTGCTGATCGACGATGGAAACGCGAATGGGCGTTCCCTCGATGGAACCGAAGCCGCCATTAACAGGACCGATTGCGGGCAGGCAATCCAGCGGCACCCCATGAAGAGCGCAGAGTTCCGGGCTCCAGGCACCGGTTGCCAGATCAAGCAGTCCCGTCCGCGAGGCCGTTGCAAGGTCGGTGCGGAAACAGCTTGCAAGCCGATCCAGAAAGAATGCGTCGGTGGTGCCCAGGCGCAACCGCCCTTCGGCTCTCGCCCGTGCCACCGCGGGATTGTGCCTTAGCAACCACGACAGTTTGCTCGCCGAAAAATAGGGATCGAGCGGCAATCCGCAAATCTCTTTCGATCGTTCCGCAGCCGATTGGGGCAACGCGGCCAGGGCTTCGGCGGTGCGGGCATCCTGCCAGACGATGACCGGCGACAGCGCTTCCCCACTCTCGGCATCCCACGCCAGGCAACTCTCGCCCTGGTTGGCGATCGCGATCGCATCTACCGGCCCGGCATCGGCCAGTACCGCGCGGATGTTGCGCAAAAGGTCTTCCGGATCATGCTCCACATGGCCGGGTTTTGGATAGAACTGTGCGTGACGCAGGCTTGAGACGAGTTGCGCCGTGCCATCGTCGCTTATCACAAGGCATCGGGTCGACGTCGTTCCCTGATCGATCGCCGCTATGCGCATCAATTCGTCTCCTGAAAGTGAAAGGCAATCTGGGTCGCCTCAACGGCGGCGCGGGGAATGGGCACAAGCACACGGCGTTCCGGCAGCCACCTGCCGGACTTGCTCCACACTTCCGTTCCATCAAGATGAAGCGAAAGCCTGCCTTGAACACGTCTGATGAAGCGCAGCTGAAAATCGAGAAAAGCCGGCCGGTCAAGTCCCCCCGAACGCACCATGGTGGGTACCGCGAGTTTGAGCGGGTCGGCGAAAGCGATACGCACTGCCTTCGCGTTGCAGAGTTCGCGGGTGAGATCGTCGGCAACGGCAGCACCCACGCGGCGGCCTTCGCGAAACGACCAGCCACCCGTTTCCACGGCCCGCAATACGTTCCCCGTGGCGAAGAACATCGGGTTGGCCATCCGGCCGTCCTGATCGATCGTAGGGCCATCGCTGCCTGCCGCCACATCAACAGGGGATGCGTTCAGAAGCGTTGCCTCCGGCGTGAACCGCCCGGTGAGGAGAACACCATCGCACTTGACGGTGAGGATACGGCCATCTGCCAGCCGGATGTCGGCCTCCTCGACACGACCGCTCCCACGAATGTCCACAAGTGTTGCGCGGCAATAAAAGGGCACTCCGACCAATCGCGGAAACCACCGGAAAAGCGACCGCGCCAGCGGTTCCGGCTCAGGCTCGATCATCGCCACCGGCCGCGCGCCATGCGTCAGGCATGTGAGAAGCGCGGAAAAGGAAACCAGTTCCGAACCAAGGATAAGCGGCCGGCGAAAGGGCATGGTGCCGTGAAAGGCGACATAGGATTGCAGCGTGCCGGTGGTGATCACTCCCACCGGCCGGTCGCCCGGCAGGAGCCGCGCTGAGCGTGGTTTTTCCCGCGCGCCGGTCGCCAGCACAATGCGCCGGGCCTTCAACGTCTCCACGCCGCGCGCAGACGTAACCAGCAGCGTACCGTCCTGTCCGAGTTCCACTACGGAATGACCGGTGCGGACATCAACGCCCGCATCCTGCGCCTGCCGCTGCAGACGTCGCGCATAGGCCGGGCCGAAATAAACGCGTCCGAATTCGCGCATGCCGAAAGGCGAATGTGTGCAATGACGGGGTGCGCCGCCAAGCGCTGGCTCACGCTCGAGGATCGTCACACGCGCGACGCCGCGTGCTTTCAGCTCCAGCGCTGCCGCCACGCCCGCCGGGCCGCCGCCGACCACGATTACATCTGCATCCGGAACGTTTTTTTGCATCTGCTGAAAAGGCTTCCGGGAGCTCATCGATCGTCTCCCGGACGGACCGCAAGCGGTACAGCCAGACGGTCGCCCGTCATCGCGGCCAGCCGGGCGTTGCAGTAAAATCCCTGACAGCGCCCCATGCCGGCGCGGGTGCGCCGCCGCAGACCTCCGAAATCACCCGGCGGCACCGGGCTGGAAAATGTCGCCTCGATCTCACGGCGGGTGACAAGCTCGCAATGGCAGACGATTTCGCCATGATCGGCGCGCTGCCAGTCCCGCTCGAAGGTTTCGCTCAGGTTCGGCATCGTCACATGAGGCACTGCGGGCGGGGGCATGAAGCGTGTGCCGAAACTTTCGTGAAGCGCCAGAGCGTGCTGCGCCAGACCAAGTGCCGCACTGAGACCGGTGGATCGCACGCCGCCAAGCGTGATCGCGCGCAGGTCCGGCCGTGCGGAAATCCGGTAATGTTTCTTCTCGGAGGCCGGGCGCAAGCCAGCATAGATAGCGGTCACGGGAATGGAGGCCAGTGCCGGAACGATCTCCCTGCCGCGCGTCAGCAGCGCTTCCAGCGCCGCCGTTTCTACCGTCGCACGCTCGCGGTCATCCTGTTCTTCTGCCGTCGGGCCGATGAGAACGTTGCCGAAGGCGGTTGGACACACAACGATGCCCTTGGTGATTTCGGTGGGAACGGGCAGGACGATGCGCGGCACGTGCCGGCGGGCGGCCTTGTCGAGAACGACGAATTGTCCCTTGCGAGGCTTGATGGTGAACTCTGGGACAAGCCCCAGCCGCGCATCGACGATATCGCCGAACAGTCCGGCCGCATTGACAACGCTCGCCGCAAGAATCAGACCCGCCGTCGTCTGTATCTGCCACGCGCCATCAAACCCACCGAACAGGACTTCGGCGTTGCGCACCAGCTGCGCGCCAAGCGCCACCGCTTGCGTAAGATAGCCCAGCGGCGCGGACCAGGGATCGATGACATGTTCACCCGGAACTTCAAGTGCTGCGACAAGACGGTCGGACAAGCCGGGCATGGATTCCCGGGCCTGCCGGGCCGTGAGCAGACCGAGCTCGGCAATGCCGTTGCGTCGCCCCTGCTCGGCGATCGCCTCCAGGCTTTGCGCCTCGTCGGGATTCCACGCACAGACCAACGCGCCGGTTTCAACGAGGCTAAGGCCCATCTGCCTGTGGATGGACAGATATTCTGCCCGGCCTGCTTTCACCAATTCCAGCTCCAGACTGCCTTCGGGCGCATCGAAGCCAGTGTGGAGGATAGCGCTGTTAGCCTTCGATGCCCCGGAAAGAATATCGGACCCCTTCTCGATGATCACGACCTTCGCACCAGCCAGTGCGAAACGACGGGCAACCGCGCAACCGACCACCCCGGCACCTATGATGGCGACGTCAAATGCTGTGGAGAGGCTCTGGACCATGGGCTTGCCTTTATTTTCGTGGTTCGAAAGCGAAATCAACAGGCGCAACGGATCGAGCCGATGCACCTTGCCGGTTCGTGGCTATGAATGAAATCTGCTTTGTTTCTAGTCGGACAAAGCCGTCAGCGGCTTTTCGAATTCAACCAGCGTCACGCCACTTGTCTCCTGCTGGCACATGGCGCTGATCAGGGTCATGATCTTTCCCGCCGCTTCGACGGGCGGCACGCCACCATCACGAATATTGGAAATGCAGTTGCGTCGGGAATCCGGCAACCCGGTCTCCGGCCTGAAGGTGACATAGGCGCCAAGACTGTCGGCTGCCGAAAGGCCCGGCCGCTCGCCAATCAGGATCACCGCCACCTTTGCGCCGAGCACGGCTCCCACATCATCCGCCAGCGCAACCCGTGCCTGCGTGGCAAGTGTGAGCGGCGCAACCGTCAATCCCTTGCTTGCGAGTGAATTAAGCAACGCCGTTGCCACCGGCACTGCATTCATCTCCACAGCCGTTGCGGAAAGCCCGTCGGCGATTACCAATGCGACATCGGCTCCCTTGGCCTGCCCGTCGAGCGCCAGCCGGCCTTCGTCTGAAAGAGCACGGCCGAGATCGGGTCGGCGCAGGTAATCCGCACGGTCCTGCGCGCGGCTTGCGACATGCACGACATCCGAACCCGAAGCGCGCAAGTCACGCTCCATTTTTTCAATGTCCAGCGGACGCCACACGGCCTGGCGCGCCTGCGCATGATCCAACAGAAATGTCTGTACCGCGCGCGTGGGCGGGCTTGCACCCGTGCGGCCGAGCGCCACGCGTGCATCGGTTGCCACACGCAGGGCCTTGAGACGTTCCGGCGGGCTGGAGATGAGGGAGGGCCGGCGGTCACGCATCAGGCGGCGTCCCTTCCAAGAAAATCAAGTTCGCGAAGCCCGCGGTTCATCAGCGCAGGGTTCTCGATCATATGGCCGGCGGCATCCGTCACGCCCATATTCACCAGCCACTCCTCAAACTCCGGCGCAGGCCGACGCTTCAGCGTTTCGCGGGCATAGATTGAATCGTGATGGGAAAGCGTCTGGTAGTTCAGCATGACGTCGTCCGAGCCTGGCACGGTAATGACGAAGTTCACATCAGCGGCGCACAGCATGGTCAGCAGCACATCCATGTCTTCCTGGTCGGCATCGGCGTGGTTGGTGTAGCAGACGTCGACACCCATCGGCAGGCCAAGCAGCTTTCCGCAGAAATGATCTTCAAGCCCGGCGCGAATGATCTGCTTGCCATTATAGAGATATTCCGGACCGATGAAGCCGACGACGGTATTCACCAGAAGCGGCGAGAATTCGCGCGCCACGGCATAGGCACGCGCCTCCATCGTTTGCTGATCGACACCAAAATGCGCATCGGCCGACAGGGCAGCCCCCTGCCCCGTCTCGAAATACATGAGGTCGCTGCCGATAGTTCCGCGCTTCAGCGACTGACCAGCCTCATGAGCCTCTCGCAGAACGGCAAGATCAATGCCGAAGCCCGCATTGGCCTTCTGGGAACCCGCAATCGACTGAAAAACCAGATCGACGGGTGCAGCGCGCTCCATCGCCTTGATAGCCGTCGTCACATGGCCAAGGCAGCAGGTCTGGGTTGGAATGTCCAGCCATTGCCGCAGATCGTCGAGCAACTGCACGACGCGGATATAGTCCGTCACAGCGCTGGTGGCCGGGTTAACACCGATCACCGCATCGCCGCTCCCCAGCAGCAACCCGTCAATGGCCGAGATGGCGATGCCACGGGAACTGTCAGTCGGATGATTTGGCTGGTTGCGGGTGGAAAGGCGGCCGGAAAGACCAATAGTGTTGCGAAAACGGGTCACGACTTCCCGTTTGGCCGATACCGTCACGAGATCCTGCAGACGCATGATCTTGGAGACTGCCGCCACCATTTCCGGTGTCAGACCCCAGCTTACCGCTTCAAGTTCCGCGTGCCCGACCTTGGAATTGAGCAGCCACTCGCGAAATTCACCAACCGTCAGAGAAGACACCGGCGCGAAGGCCAGTGCGTCGTGCTGGCGCGCTATCAGGGCCGAAATCTCGTCCTCGTCCGAGGCGATCAATTCCTGTGCAACAAAGGTGGAAAGCGGCAGATCGGCCAGCGCCATCTGCGCCGCCAGTCTCTCCACCGGCCCTTCCGCCGCGATCCCGGCCAATTGGTCACCGGACCTTTCCGGCGTCGCCTTTGCCATCAGGGTTTTCAGATCGTCGAAACGATAGGTCGTGCCGGCTGCGATCTGTCGATAAGCCATTTTTCCGGCCCCTTACTTCACGAAAGTCTTCGTCAGGCCCACCGTGCGGTCCACGATCAGGACGACGGCAAGCGTGAGCACGATCAGAAGAACGGAGATGGCGGCAACAAGCGGATCAGCCTGGGTTTCGACATGCTGATACATGGCAACGGGAAGCGTCGTGATGCGCGGACCGGTGAGGAACAGCGAAATCACGGCTTCATCGAACGAGACGAGAAAGGAAAGCGCTGCCGTTGCAACGATGCCAGGCGCGATCATCGGCATGGTGACGCGGCGAAAGACGGTAAGAGGTGACGCCCCGAGCGTGGAGGCGGCCTCCTCGTAGATCAGCGGCAGGCCCGCAAGCGACGTGGTGAGTACACGCAGCGCATAGGGCAACACGATGATCAGATGCGCGATCACCAGACCCGTGAATGTACCGAGCAGACCCGCACCGGCAAAGACGATCAGGATCGCAAGGCCAAGAACGATAGTCGGCAGAAGAAGCGGCGCGGTGAAGAAGGCGAGCAATGTATCCGCGCCAATCACCCGCATCCGCACGATGGCATAGGAGGCGGGCAGCGCAATCAGCATGGACAGAACGGTAACGATGACCGCAAGGAGCGTGCTGGTGCCCAGGGCGCCGATCATCTTTGAATTGTGCATGAGATCCACATACCAGCGCAGGCTCCAGCCGGAGGGTGGGAAGGTCATGTAGCTGTCGGCCGAAAACGAGATCGGCACGACGAGCACCACAGGCGCAAGGAGGAAAAGGAACATGATGAAGGCGACAATTTTCAGCGCCAGCGGAGCGGGACGTTCTTCCATCTTCGATCTCCTTTACAGAATGGCCCGCAGAAGCCGGGAATAGAGCACCAGGGCGGCACCGAAAATCACGAGGATGATCATCGAAAGCGTAGCGGCGAGTGGCCAGTTGAGCGTCACGATGGCCTGATCATAGATTTCCGTTGCCAGAAGGAAGACGCGGCCACCGCCGAGCAGCTTGGGAGTAATGAACGAACTGACGGCCAGCACGAAGGAGAGCAGGCAACCCAGGGCCACGCCGGGCATGGTGAGCGGCACGATGATCCGCCAGAACACTTTCCAGGGCGATGCGCCGAGCGTTTCCGCAGCTTCCTCGACGCGAGGATCAAGCCTGCCGAAGCCGGCGAGGAGCGCCAGTATCATATAGGGCATCAGGATTTCGGTAAGCCCGATGACGACGCCGATCTTGTTGAACAGCAGACGCACCCCGTCTTGCGCACCCAGTGCGAAGAGGATGTTGTTGATGAGGCCGTCATCCGCCAGGATTGCGATCCAGCCATAAGTGCGCACCACCGCCGAGGTGAGCAGCGGCGAAATGACCAGCACCAGCAAAAGCGTTTTCCAGCGCCCCTGCGCCCGGTGAAGATAGAGGGCGATGGGATAGGAGGCGAGCAGCGTGAGAACGGTGATCATAAGGCTGGTCAGGATGCTCTGACCAATCAGCTCGATGTAAAAACCGTCGGTGAGTGTCGACGACCAGTTGTCGAGCGTATGGGCTTCCCCGAGACCGCCGCCGCCGAGGCTTTCGCGGAAGGAAAGCAGCAGCAGGTTGAAGACGGGCAACACGAAGGCCAGACCGTTGACCGCAATGATGGGTCCAAGAAGAAGGGTTGCGAGAAACACGATGGAAGAGGTACGGCCACCGGGAGCCGTGATCATGACCGCCGCCGTCATCGGTTTGCTCCGAAGACCAGAGTATCCTCCACGCGCCAGACGAGACTGACCGCGCTGCCTGCCGCGACCGGCGTTTCACCGCCGGAGGTCGCGCGTTCCACGGACAGGGTCTGCCCGCCAGCGGCGATCTCGTAGTGGAGGATGTCGCCGGCATAATAGACATCGCGGACTTCGCCGGCGATGCGATTGACGGGCGCTCCGTCGAAATCGGGGACGGCGTCGCCAGCGACGGTCATGGCCATGCGATGCGGCCGTACCATCAGGTCGATCTTACCGCTGTGCGCGCCGGGCGCTCGCAGCACCGCATCGCCGACCGTGATGCGGTCACCGGCGGCGTTGCCGACCAGCCTGTTGGTGCGACCGACGAAAGAGGCGACGAATGCAGTGGCCGGGCGCTCATAGAGATCGTGCGGCGTGCCAAGCTGTTCCAGGTGCCCGCCATTGAGCACAGCGACCTTGTCGCACATGCTGAGCGCCTCAACCTGATCATGCGTGACGAAGATGGAAGTGATGCCAAGCTGTTTCTGGATACGGCGAATTTCGGCGCGCATCTCGTCCCGCAGCTTTGCGTCAAGATTGGAAAGAGGTTCGTCAAACAAGAGAATGGACGGCTGGATGACGAGGGCGCGCGCCAGTGCGACGCGCTGCTGTTGGCCCCCGGAAAGCTGTGCGGGGCGACGGTCCTCGCGCCCTTCCAGACGCACCATGGCAATGGCCTCACGGGCACGGCGTTCCGCCTCGGCAGCAGGCACTTTGCGCATTTCAAGACCGAACATGACATTCTTGAGGACCGTCATGTGGGGGAAGAGCGCGTAGCTCTGGAAAACGAGGCCGATGTCACGCTTATAAGGCGCAAGTTTCGTCACGTCCTTACCGTCGATCAGGATAGACCCCGAGGAGACAGGAGAGAGGCCTGCAATCATGCGCAGCGACGTCGACTTGCCGCAGCCGGAAGGACCAAGGAAGGCAACCAGTTCGCCCTTGGGAATCTCGAGATTGAGATTATCCACGGCGACGATTGTCTCGTAGCGCTTGGTCAGTGAACGAATCGAGAGGAATCCTGGCTGCATGGTATCTGAAGTTCCCATTCTGGCTTCTTGCCTTTCTCCAGAACATCTCCGACCCACAGGGAATCGGAAATGCCTTGGCCCTTGATCTACGCAAGCGCGGCGAAAATTCGCTGCGCCGTTCCGCGGTGCCTCCCCTGGTGCAGGCCTTGGGGGCCGCTCGGAATGCAAGTCCGCGTCGGCTCCCACCTCTTCCGCCCTAGCGCCGACAGAGGAGATGATCCGAGGGTTTTGGTATGCTGCTTCCGCGACTGCCATGGGAGCCGCGGAAGTCCTTTCATTTTTTTGCGCTCTGCGCAGAAGTCTCAACGGCTGAGGGGAATGACCTTGCGGCGCCAGTCCTGCGTAATCTGGTCGCGGACCTTCGAGAGGCCAATCCAATCCACCGGGATGACCTTGTCCATCGCCTTGGCGACCGTGCGCTCACTCACATCGGCAGAGACAGAGGACTTGGAATTGGTCGGCGCATAATACATGGCGGCGGTAAAGGCAGCCTGGGCTTCCGGGCTCAGCGCATAATCAACGAACTTGCGCGCAGCCTCGGATGACGGACCACCCTTGACGAGGTTGAGCGTGTTGATCTGGAGGATCGTGCCTTCCTTCGGAAGAACCACCTTCATCTTGCCTTTGGAACCGTCAGCATTCACCTGGCTACGGGCGTTCCAGCCCACGCCCAGCGAAACCTGGCCGTTGACAACGTTCGGATAGACTTCCGGCTTCGGCTCCCAGGTCTGCACATTCGGAGCAACTTCAGCCATCGCATTGATGCCGGCATCGATGTTCTTGATAAAATCAGTGCCGCCATTCATATGATCCATGATGATGGTGGTACCGATACCGACGATATCGGGGGCGCTCAGCATGGCGACTTTGCCCTTGAGGGCGCTATCCTTCAGAGCGTTCCAGCTGTCGGGAGCCGTCTTGATGGCATCGGTATTGTAGATGAGCACGAGATTGTCGAACGTTACGCCAACCCCGGCCACGCCTTCGAAGCGGGCATTAGGATAGAGGTCGGCGACATTCTTGGTCACGCTTTCGTCGATCTTGTCAAACAGACCTTCGTCCGTACCTGTTTTGGCGACAGAGACATCCATCAGAGCGATATCGGACTGCGGCGCAGCCTTCTGGGCGCGCAGCGAGCCGAGCATTGCAGCAGAGCCCTGCTGCGGGAAATATTCGATCTTGATATCAGGGTTAGCCGCCATGAAAGGTTCGATGACGGCCTTGGTGTAACGCTCCTGGAAAAGGCCGCTATAGCCGAGGAACGTCACGGTCTGCTGGGCGTGCGCCGGAAGAGCGGCCGCGCCGAGCATGAGAATCCCACTCAGAAGTATTGTTTTCTTCATTGTCCTGTTCTCCTCTATTGTTATTTGGAGTGGCGGACTGATCCGCCACCCATAAGACGATGTCAGGCGCTCAGCTTGGCCTGAACGAGCTTGTTGGCGCCAGAAATGTCCGGCAATTTCTCACCGTTGCGCAGGCGCTGCAGAAGCACGAGTTCGGCTTCCTGCATGCCGATGGCGCGTTCAGCCATGGCTCTAGCCTGGCTTGGATGAAGAGCGACAACACCGCTTTCATCGCACAGGATCGCATCGCCCGGATTGATCACCTGGCCGCCGACGCTGATCGGAACGTTGATCGCGCCTTCGAGGCCGAGGATCTTGGTGGTGATGGGCGAAGGACCACGGCACCACATCGGCATGTCGACTTTGGCGAACTCCGAGAAGTCGGTCGCCGGGCCATCAACGACACCGGCCTTAACGCCGGCCATCTTCATGGTGTTGGTGATAACACCGCCCCAGCAGGCGTGACGGGTATCGCCGCAACGGTCGATGAGGACGATATCCCCGGGACGCACGAACTGCGACAGATAGTGGAGCATGGTCGAATCCGCATTGGGGATGCGCAGCGTGACGGCAGTGCCTGCCACACGTTTGCCCGGAAGGACGGCGCGGATTTCAGGATCGACGAAGCCGGAGTGAAGCACGTGACCGATCGTTGCGACTTCGACCTTCTCAAGAAGCTCGATGATGTCGGCACCGATCTGTTCGGGCATGGGATTGGCGATAAACATTGAGTCTTTCTCCGATCAGAGAACGTGGTGGTTCGCCACCGGTACGTTGGCGCGCACCTTGGCCGAATAGTCGAAGTCAAGGACGGCACCGGCCGTTCCAACGCTGTCGGAGCATTGGGCGACGATGTGGCCCCACGGATCGATGACCATGGAATGCCCCCAGCATGCCTTCTTGCCACCCGCATGGGTGCCGATCTGGCCGACGGCCAGAAAGTAGGTCTGGGTTTCGACGGCACGGGCGCGCGCCAGAACTTCCCAATGGTCCTTGCCTGTCATCAGGGTGAAGGCCGCTGGCAGAACGATGACGTCTGCACCTTTGTCCCGCAGGGCGCGAAACAGTTCAGGGAAGCGAATATCGTAGCAGATGCCACAACCGACCGTCTTGTCGCCAACCTTGTAGGTCACCACTTCTTCGCCACGGGCAACGGAGTCGGATTCGCGGTAGCTGATGCCGTTCGGCGTATCGACGTCGAACAGGTGCATCTTGCGGTAACGCGCGATCTGTTTGCCATCCGGCCCGAAAACGAGCGTCGAATTGTAAAAGCGATTGCCTTCCTTCTCGACGATGGAGCCGGCATGCAGCGTGATCGCGTGCTTCTTGGCCAGCCCCGAGAGCAGCGTGTAAATCTCGCCGTCAGGGAATTCCTCCCCGCTCTCATGCATCTCCTGGGGATTATCTCCAAGAAATGCAAAGTATTCCGGAAGAACAACAAGGTCAGGATTATCCGCCTTGACTGCCTTCTCAATAAGATCGGCAGCAACCTTAAGGTTTTCTGCCTTGTCATTCTGGGTATTCATTTGAACAAGTGAGACTTTCACGTTGCTCTCCTCTCATGTTGCGAGGAGAATTAAGAACGGGAACTGTTTTCATTACAAACGGAAAAACTCTATCGAAACCCATAAGGTAAGCTTATAGATTAATCATTTTGCGCTGCAGCGCAAAATTTAGGCGGCAGCCGTCATCCATTGCGTGGTGGTTTCACTCACGATTTCCGTCGCCATATCGGCAATGGCCCGGGCAATCGCGTTGTCGCCACGCTCCTGATAAACGGTGTGAAATGTGAGGGGCGGTACTGTCGGACTAATGTCGAGAATACGCGCCTCACCGGATTTGATGATGCCGTCCACCAGCACACGTGGCAAAGCGCCCACCCCAACGGCCGCGGCCACAAGGCGGGTCATGATAGACAGCGAATTGGAATTATAGATGCGGCTGTCGGACAACCCGTGAGAATCGAGCAACGCGCGCAACGCCTGATGTGGCTGCGAGCCTGTCGAGAAGGTAAGTAACGGAAAATGCGCGATATCTTCGAGTGTGACGCCCGTTTCTGGCAGCGGCAATTCGACCGCGCCAACCCAACAGGACTCGAACGTACAGAGCGGTGAATTGTAGATATTTGCAGCCATGATCGGCCCCATGATGAAACCGACATCCACCTCACCGTTTTGAATGCGCTGGGATAGTTTCAGGCTGGTGTCGATGGTCAGATCCAGGCTGACGCCGGGGTAACGTTCGTTCATGCGGCGAATGAGCAGCGGTAACCAGGCATAGACGATCGTGTCGGCAGCACCGATGCGCACGGTGCCTCTCAGCGCCTCCCGGCTACTCACGATCTGTCGGAACTCACCGGTCAGATTGACGATCTTTTCGGCATGCTGCAGCGCCAGACGACCAGCAGGTGTCAAGTTGACGCAGCGCACATCGCGCGTGAAAAGCACGACGCCAAGCTCCCTTTCGAGGGCGGCAATTCGGTTGGACACCGACGCCTGGGTGGTATTCAACCGTTCCGCGGCCGCCGAAAAGCTGTTCAGTCGTGCAGCCCAGAGGAAAGTTTCGAGAAATCGCGTATTCATGAGGTAAAATCTTCCCGCATGGCTCCGCGAGCCGGCACTAACGTCGCTGGCTCGTCTTGCCCTTGGTCCTTTGTGGTTCGAGTGCAAGTATGTCCGATGCACGCCCCCATAAGCAAGGGATCAACGCCCTGGCACTGGCACCGCTTTTTCGCACCGGCTGGCGCTGGAAGAGGGATGACGGTCACAAGGATGTTTCAAATGAGTGGCCTGTTTTGCACCAGCTGCTTCCCAAACCATTGAACGCAAACAGGGCTCTGCGTCTCCTCGGAGCCCTGTTTCTTTAAATCTTTGATTGTCGGACCATCAGCGTTGCACCGGATCGCTGTGACGAAAGACAGATCGGCGAGACCTAAATCCTCGTGCCCCGCATACAGGACACAGCCTGCCTTAAGTCTGCAGGCACCCCTCCCCCAAACCTCACGGCTTAGGGATGACAGTTGCGAGCTTGCGGAACGGCGACAGGATTTCGAGGCGGCTTGGCACGCCCTTGGCGATGCTGATAATCGATCCGGGACCGATCTTCACCGGGACGGCTTCGCCCTGCGAATACATTGCCTCGCCCTCAACGACGACAAAAGTTTCCTCGAGGTCACGACCCGGATAGTTGTAGATGCCGGGCTCGGCCTTCCAGACTGCGACGATCGTGCCATTTTCGATCGGGTCCTGCCATATCTGGCGACGATACGAACCGCCTTCACGGCCTTCGGCGGGCATGGCCGGAACAAGATCCACGTCATCGGAAATATTGAAAATCGGCATGGTCACGGGAATTCTCCTTGCTTGGTCAATGTTGGCACGGACCTTGTGGCCGCGCCGGTTCAGGCATGGGGTGGCAGTTCCGCCCCAGCTAGTTTCGTGGATATGTTGTCGCGCAGCCGGTAGTAACGCAGCGCCATTGCGGGTGCGAAACCCATAAAGAAGGGAGCTGCCTTCAGTGGTTCCAGCTTCAGGGCAAGCTCGTTCTCCGGCTTGCCAAGCGCCCATTCCGAAAGAATGGAACCGAGCATCGAGCCGGTCGGCACACCACGGCCCGAAAGACCGGTCAAAGCCACAACGCCCGGCGCGAGACCATAAAACCGCGGTACGGTGCGATATTGCATATCGAGTTCGCCGAACCAGAAATACTCCCAGCGGATCTCTTCCCGGAGCTTTGGATGCAGCCATTTGAGCCGTTCGCTCATGACCTGTCTCGTATAGGCCATGTCGCGGCCGCGGCGTCCCATGGGAAACATCGATGCGACGATCCGGCCTTCGGCATTGTATTTGTAGACGTAGATATCGCCGCGACCATCATGAATGGTCGTGTTCTGCGGCAGGACCGTCCGGCGTGTCTCTTCGGACAAAATTTGCGTAGCGGCAACGAACACGCGTTGAATCTTGAAGGTTCGATCCAGCTTGGGCCAACCACCAACCGTATAAGCGCCAGTGGTAAAGATCACTTTCGACGCGACCACTTCTCCGCGATCGGTCTTGACCTTCCAGCCTCCGGTTATGTCGCGTTCGCAACCCGTCACCGCCGAGCCGGTAAATATCTTTCCGCGCTCCTGGATGACAGCACGGCCGAGACCGCGGGCGTAACCGAGCGGATTGAGGTGACCTGCCTCTTCGTGCAGCCAGCCGCCGTCGAAACGCGGACTGCCGGTGACCGCTTCCACCTCGTCACGGTCGAGCAGCCGGGTTTTCGCGCCCACCGCATTATAGGTCTCGACCTTGCGCCTGATCTCATCCATGGCGCCCTTATGCGGTGCGCCCATCACATAACCGTTCTGCACCCATTCGCAGTCGATCTGATAGTCGCGGATCATGCTCGAGACGCGGTCATTCGCCCGCGTTTGCCGTTCGATCAGCCGTTCCGCCCAGGGCTCGCCCAGCATCCTGCGCAGCTCTGGCAGGCTATAATGGGTAAAGGTCGGGGTGCAATGTCCGGCATTGCGGCCCGAACCGCCGAAGCCGATTTCCTGCCGATCCAGAAGCACGACATTGATGCCGGTTTTCGCCAGCTCCAATGCGGTCGTCAGACCGGTATAACCCGCGCCGACGATGCAGACATCGGCCTGCACGCGACCCGAAAGAGGCTCCGTATGCGGTGCTGAAGCCGCGGTCGCATACCACAGTGTCACGTCAAAGGGTGAGAACGAAACCATCTACCGAAACCTTCAGTTCAGGTCGCTGCGCGCATCGAGCGCATCACGAAGCCCATCACCGATGAAATTGAAGCTGGTGACGGCAAGCGTGATGGCGACGCCCGGCACGATGGCGAGCCAGGGCGCCTTGTCGAGATATTGCTGGGCTCCGTTCAGCATATTGCCCCAGCTCGGCAGCGGCGGCTGAATGCCATAACCGAGAAAGCTGATATAGGCCTCCAGAAGGATGGCACGCGCGACCGTCAGGGTCGCGGCAACGATGATGGGGCCGACAGCATTTGGCAGCAGTTCCCGGAACATGATCCAGCCATTAGGCAGGCCCAGCATACGGGCTGCCATGACGAAGTCGCGTTCGCGCAGAGACCGCACTTCCGCTTCAACCAGACGGGCAATTTCCATCCAGCTTGTGACGGCAATGATAACCGTGATCATGAACGGGCTCGGTTTGACGAAAGCAGCCAGAGCGAGAAGCAGGAAAATACTCGGGAAAGACAGAAAGGCATCGACGAAACGCATCAGTATAGCGCCGATGCGCCCGCCATAATAACCGGCAACGACACCGATGATGGTGCCGATCAGTGTCGACAGCACCATGGCGAAAAACCCGACCAGCAGTGAAATGCGGCCGGCATTGAAAAGGCGCGCGGCTATGTCGCGTCCGAGCGGATCGGTGCCGAAAATATGGTAACCGGTCATCGGCGGGGCAAAACGGGCGCGCAGATCGATGAACAATTCGTCGTAAGGCAAGAGATAGGGCCCAACCACGCAGGCGAAAATCATGACGGTGATCATGATGAGGCCGAGCACAGCAAGCTTGTGGCGGGCGAAACGGCGCAGCGTGCGGTTCTGCCACCAGTGAAACCGCGGTGCGGCCTGTGAGGGATGGAGGGTTGCAGCGGACATGGTCTTTCCTTCGATTGAGTGCGGCGTTTCGTCGATCCGGCCCTATCCGAGCCGGATGCGGGGATCGACGAGAGCAACCATGAGGTCAGCGAGCAGACTTCCGATGAGCACGAGGATTGCGGAAAACATCAGAAGCCCCATCACGACGGGGTAGTCGTGATAACCAAGGCTATCGAGGAACAGGCGGCCCATGCCGGGCCAGGTAAAGACCGTCTCCGTTACGAGGGCGCCGCCGAGAATCGTCGGGAGCTGGAGACCGGCCAGGGTGATCATTGGCAGAAGTGCATTGCCGACGACGTGTTTCATCAGAACCCGGCGCGGGGTCAGCCCCTTGGCGCGGGCGGTGCGGACGAAATCCTGATTGATGACGTCAAGCGTCGCAGTCCGCATGTAGCGGCTCCAGACGGCGATGTTGACGAGGGCAAGTACCAGGCTCGGCATGATCAGGTGAATTGCATAGTCATAAAAAGACTGATCGCCGATCGTATACATGTTGCCCGCCGGTAACCATTTCAGCCTGAGCGCGAAAACATAGATGGCCACCAGCCCGAACCAGAAGGTGGGAATTGAAAGCGCCACCATGGCCCCGACCGTGGCGGTGTAATCGAACAGCGTGTAACGTTTGGTCGCCCCCTTGATACCGATCCAGGTGCCGACAAGGATGGATACGACGGTTGATGAGACCATCAACAGCAGGGTCGCAAACAAATGGCCGGAGATGATATCGAGAACCGGACGTTGGTCGCGATAGGATTTCCCCCAATCGCCTTGCAGCAGGCGCCAGGCCCATTCGAGATATTGTACCGGCAAGGGTCGATCGAGACCCATCTGGTGGGCGATGCGATCAAGCGCCTCCCGCGTCATGCCGGGCGTCAGGGCAAATTGCGACAATGGCCCGCCAGGCGCGAGGTTGAGGATGGCAAAACCGATGATCGAGACAAGCAGCAGAAGTACGAGGCTCTGCCATATCCGATGGAGAAGAAAGGTCAGCATGATGAGACTCCAGGTCGCATCGTGGAACTGGCTAGCACCATCCACGAATAGCCGTCAGAGTGCCGGCTGCTTCAAAGCCGGCACTTCACATGGATCGGGGCATAAAGCCCTGTCTGCGGCAGGCTTTACGCCAGACGCCAGGTCGCAACGTTCCAGGTATCGATACGGTTATTGACGTTTGGCTTCACGTTTTCGACGCCCTGCTTGTGACCACGCACTGTTGCGTACTGGAACAGTGGCAACAGCGGCAGTTCCTTGCGCATGATCTCCTGAATCTTCAGGTAGACGGCCTTGCGTTCCTCCGGCACGAAGAGACTGCCGCCCTTGGCCAGAAGATCATCGACGTCCTTGTTGACGAACTGCCAGGTATTCTGGCCCGAGCCGCCTTTTGCAGCACTCGACGTCGAGCGGAAGAAGTCGGAGGTATCGGGATCCGGGCCGGTCAGGAAGTCGAGCCCGACTATAACCGAATCGAACTTCGACAGCATCCAGTAGTCACCCCACATGACAGCTGGCGGCAGGTTCGAAATGGTCATCTCCACGCCGATATCCTTGAAGGATTGCTGCATGTATTGCTGAACCTGTTCGCGGATGTGATTGCCCGCTGTCGTGGAGCAGGTGAAGGCGAGCTTCACGCCATCCTTGGCGCGAATGCCGTCTGCCCCGGGCGCCCAGCCCGCATCGTCGAGCAGCTTTTTAGCTTTCTCGATGGAATATTCATGCTTGGGAAGATCTGGATTGTAATAGAAAGACTGCTGCGGAACGTAGCTTTCGGTGGGTGTGGGCAAACCGTAATAAAGTGCCTCGATGATCGATTGTTTGTCGATCGCCGCATAAAGCGCCTCTCTTACCGCCGGCTCCTTGAACTGTGGACGTTCCATGTTGAACGAGAGGGATTCAATCGTCGAGCCCGGCACGACGTTGACCACCTTGCCGGCGAGATCCTTGGCCTCGTCATAATGGTCGGGTGTGATCCATTGCAGGCCCACCACGTCTATGTCGCCGGTCTTGAACTGGGTGTACATCACATTCAGGTCGGGTACGTATTTGTAGACCAGACGCTCTATATGCGGGCCATCACCAAAATACTCGGTATTGGCGTCGAGCAGAATGTAGTCACCCGCAACCCGCTCCTTCCATTTGAATGCGCCCGTTCCAACCGGCGCGTTGTTATAGGCGGCGGTATTGCGGTCAGCTTCCGCACCTAGGAGGTGCTTCGGCGTAATAAATGTGGAAGCAAGGATCGAGGGATAGGGCGCGAATGGCTTTTCCATCTTCCAGGTAATTTCCGTCGGCGAAACCACGGTCAAATCCCTTACGAATTCGTGCCCGGTCTTGCGCCATGAACGGAAGTTGGGATCGACCAGAAGTTCAAGCGTGAACTTAACGTCTTCAGCGGTGAACGGCTTGCCGTCGTGCCATTTGACGTCGTCACGCAGCTTGACCTTCCAGTTGAGACCATCGGCGGAAATGCCGCCGTTTTCGACCGTCGGCACTTCGGCGGCGAGAGCTGCCACGAAGGCACCTTTCTCGTCGACATAAAACAGCGGGTCGAAGATGCTGAAATGGATGCCTTCGTCTACTTCAATATGCGGCATATGTGGATTGAACACGGTAGGCTCCTGCGAGAAGCCGACCGTCAGCTGGCCTTTGGCGGCCTTGTCCTGCGCCATGGCGCGGGAAAAACCCGGAAGACTGGAAAGGACGACGCCGGATGCGCCGAGCGCCAAAAGGCCGAGTGCCTGGCGGCGGGTGGTATTGATAAGCGGCTTGTTCTGGTCGGACATTTTTAGTTCCCCTTGATCCGATGGTTGAACACGACGATTATTTTTGCTTCCGCCTCTTTGGGCGGTACTACTCCCATCAGCAGTTGCCTGCCTCATGCGTCAAAAGGATCGGCGCCACCTGACCGCCGGGCTTCTCATTTCAAAAACCGCTGACCAACTCGATCTTCGAGCCGTCGCTGAAGCGGCTGAAACGGAAATCGCGACGATCGACAATCGGATTGCGGCCTGTGACGATATCAGCCATGAGTTTTCCAGCCGCCGGGCCGATGCCGAAGCCATGGCCGGAAAAGCCGGTTGCAACATGAAAGCCCGGAATGGCGTCGATATTGTCGATGACCGGAATAGCGTCAGGCGTCACATCGATCATGCCCGCCCAGCGCTGCGAAATTTCGGCCTTTTCGAAAACGGGGAAGGCCTTCTTCAGCTTGGAAAAGGCGCCGTCCGTCATGTCCATGGCCGGAACGGGATCGAGCACGCGGTTATATTCGAAGGGCGAAGCCTCATCGAGCGCCCAGCGGCGCGGAATGCGCCATTCATCGTAAAAGCGGCCAGTCAGGCGCAGGTCGAGCGAGCGCCACTCATGCCGCAGAGCCGGCAGGAATTTCAGTGCATAACGGAAAGATGCGGGCACGATGTCGACGATGTTCTGGAAGCCGTTCGCGATCGTATATCCGCCGTCGAGGCGCTTGCGGATCGCAAAACCGTTCGACCAGATTGCCTCTTCCGGACCGCCTTCCAGCGGCTTTGTGCGCAGCACGGAATTCATGACCTTGAGCTGCGGCAGATCGAGACCGTTGTTGCCGAGAAACAGGCTGGACCACGCGCCACCCGCCATGACCGCCGCCTTGCAGGCAATTTCACCGCGCTCTGTCACGACACCAGACACCTTGCCGCCGGAAAGCTGCAGACCACGCACGGCGCATTCGGTCAGGATGAAGGCGCCGCGGTCGCGGGCAGCTTCGGCGATTGCCGGGGCGGCGCGCTGCGGCTCGGCCCGGCAATCACCGGCAGTATAGAGGGCACCGGCGACATCCATGTTGGAGCCGGGATATTTCGCCTTGAATTCCTTAGCGCTCAACATGCGGCTTTCAATCTGGTAGCCTTCCAGATTGCGGTTCCAGCGTTCGTGCTCGGAAAATTCCTTTTCGTTTGCGCATGTAAAGACGATGCCGGAACGCTTGAAACCAGTCTCCCGCCCTGTACGACGATTGAGATCCGCCCAGATGCGCAGCGATTCTGCCATCAAGGGCACCTCGCGTGGGTCGCGGCGGGAAATGCGCACCCAGCCCCAGTTGCGGCTCGACTGCTCGTGGCCGATACCGCCCTTTTCGCAAAGCGCAACACGCAGTCCCTGATCGACGAGTTCAAGCGCGGTGGAGGTGCCGATAATGCCGCCGCCAATGACGACGACATCGACTTCTTTCGGCAATTCCGCATCGCCATGGACGGGAACGACATAAGGACCGGGCATGTCAGAAAAACTCCTCAAGCTGGCAATTGATGGCAAATTCGGCGACGGAAGCCTCATTCGGTAAGGACAGCAGCATGGCAATGATGCGGGCAAGATCGGCGGGCTGGGTCATTTGATCCGCCGGCCGTTCGGATAAGGCGGTCGCCATATCTGTCGCAACGAAACCGGGGCATACGGCTGTCGCGCGCACGCCGCTTTCGAAGCCCGCCTGTCGGATGGCATGCGCAAGCGCGACCGCCGCAAATTTGGAGAGAGAATAGCTACCGGCAGATGCGGACTTCACCCGCTTGCCGGAGAGGGAAGCGAGGATGATGACCCGGCCACGACCGCTCTCGCTCAACGCCTCCCAGGCGGCCTTAACCAGCCTTCTCGGTGCCTTGACGTTGACCGCAAGCATGGCGTCGATGTCTTCGTCATCTGCTTCGATCACTGTCTTCGGTATCATGATGCCGGCATTGGCCACGACAGCATCGATACGACCGAAATGCTGATGCGCTTCATCGGCCCAGCGCTTCTCCGCACTCGCATCATTTGCGTCATAATGGGCAAGATGGACCTGTCCCTCGTGACCCACAGCCCATTGCGGCAGCGACGGGCTGCGCATACCAAGCGATACCGACCAGCCTTCGCCAAGAAGAGTAGCAGCGATATGGTCGCCTATACCCCGGCTTGCACCGGATATGAGAGCAACGCGTTTTGTCGTTCGTTCCATCATGCTAGCCCCACAATATGGCGGTAGGCGCGACGCAAAATGTCGATAACCTGCTTCTGCTCGTCTTCCGGGATGAAGCTGAAGAAATCGCGCGATTGCTGCGGAACGATCTCCCGGATTTTCGTTGCAAGCGCCGCTCCGGCTTCGGTGATGTAAAGCTCCTGGGCGCGGCTGTCCTCCTGCGACACTTCCCGGCGTATCAGATCGTGCGACACCATCTGGTCGATGATCCTGCCCATTGCAGACCGGTCCCGCATCGTCAGATGAGCTATCACTGAAGGACGGATACCCGGGTAGTCATCGACGAGCAGCAAAGTCGTGATCTTTCCAGTTCCCTTCGCCACATCCAGCCCGTCCAGCCGGGCATCGAGATCGCGCGATACGGCAAGGTTGATCGTGCGGATGTAAAAGCTCAGCGTGTCTTCAAGCACGTCGAGATTGATATCAGTTGGCGATGTCGGCGGGTTTTCAGTTGGTTTGGACATGGAGTTTCCGTTCGAATGGTCAAAGATCGACATTGGCGCACACGCTTTCCCGGCGTGCCGCAGTGCAGGTTTTCGGCCATGTCGTATGTCAGTTTCGTGACTGAATGAAAGGATAATTAGTAGACAAACGCAACTACTTTTTATTCCTGAAATCATATTTTTATTATTTAAATCATATATTTAAAAGGAAAACCTCTCGCGCCGCCGGATCCACGATAATCCGGCGGTGCAATCGGTCTTTGATGTCGCGCGATGCAAAGTCTGACGAGATGTCCGGCTCGTCAGACTTCGATGTTATGTGCCGACGGCAGTTGCCGCAGGTTCCCAATCCGCACCGGGGATCGCAGCAACGAGTTTGCGGGTGTAGGGATGGGCCGGCGACCGGAAGATTTTTGTCGGCGGCCCCTGTTCGACAACCGTTCCCTTGTGCATGACAAGCACATCGTCGCAAATCTGGCTCGCGACTCTCAAGTCATGGGTGATGAAGATCATCGCCACCTTCATTTCAGCCTGCACCCGCGCCAGAAGCTCCAGAACCTGCGCCTGTATGGAAACGTCGAGAGCAGACACGGCTTCGTCGGCCACAAGGACGACCGGATCAAACATCAGTGCACGGGCAATGCCGATGCGCTGGCGTTGGCCGCCGGAGAATTCGTGCGGGTAACGGTCATAGGCCTGTTCATCCAGCCCCACGAGCTTCAGAATTCCGAGAGCCTTTATTCTCGCCTCATGCACAGCCATTCCGTGGGCAACGGGGCCGACCGTCAAGATCCTGCCGATCGTATGGCGGGGATTAAGCGACGCGAAAGGATCCTGAAAAATCATCTGGATATAGGGCCGCAACGATCGAAACGTCGTTTCGTCCATCGCTGCTATGTCACGGCCATCGAAGCATATTGAACCGCCATCCGCCTCCAGCAATTTCAGCAGGACACGCCCGAGCGAGGACTTGCCCGACCCGCTTTCGCCAACGATACCAAGGGTCTGGCCCTTGTGAAGCTTGAAGCTGACACCATTGACCGCCTTGACGATACGGGCCTTGCGGAAAAACGAGCCGGAGCTGCGATATTCCTTCTCAAGATTTTCGACCTTGAGAACGACGGGGGCATCTTCGCTGACTGAACGCTCAGTGCTCCGCATCCGTGGCACCGCAGCCACAAGTCGCTGGGTATAGGGGTGGACGGGATTGACCAGAACCTGGTCCGCCCTTCCCTGCTCCACAAGATATCCCTTCTCCATCACCACGACGCGATCGGCAATTTCGGCAACGACGCCGAAATCGTGGGTGATGAACATGACGCTCATATTCTTGCGCTTCTGTATCTTGCGGATGAGCTCAAGGATCTGCGCCTGGGTGGTAACGTCGAGAGCGGTTGTTGGCTCATCGGCAATCAGGACATCCGGATCGAGTGCCAGAGCCATGGCGATCATGACCCGCTGGCGTTGTCCGCCAGACAGACGGAATGGATATTGCAGCCGCATCAGAGGCGGGTCGGGAAGACCGACTTCTTCAAGTAGATCCAGAACCTTGGTCTTGCGGGTTTCAGGCGTTCCATAGCCATGCGCTTCAAGCACTTCGGCGATCTGATCCCCGATTGTCATCAGCGGATTGAGCGCGGAGAGCGGATCCTGGAAAATGATTGAGACCGCCTGACCACGCAGCGGCCGGATTTTATCTTCCCTGGCCGCAAGTATGTCCATTCCCTTGAAATGGATTTCGCCGGAGCTGACTTTTATCACGGGCGATAACAGCCCCATGATCGTGCTGGCAGTGACGGATTTGCCAGACCCGGATTCACCGATAATGCACAGGATTTCACCTGCGTGGAGGTCGAAAGAGATATTCTTGACCGCGTGGGTGCGCTCCATTCCCGGCGGAAGATCCACCGTGAGATTGCGAACGGACAGCACCACGTCGGCTGACGTGGTTGGATGCGACATAAGTTCCCCTTGTTTTTTTGTAACTTTGTTCGCTTTGGCCGACGCTTCATACGTCGGAAACAATATGGTGGACTATGTCTACTATATTGTCCAGTGAGTGGCGGTAGCTGAGACGGTCGAACCGGCACCGCGTTGGCGCTGTCCAGCATTCTTGACCTTTATGATCTGCAAAATGCCAGGCTGTCCCGTTTGATGTTTGGTCAGGAGCGGACCCGGCGTTTTGCGTTTTGGGACAAGTTCTCCAACTGTCCCGCTAGCGCCCACTTGCGGAGCAACTTTCGCGTGCTTAAAAGGCGTGCAGTTTCAAATCGCGTCGGAGAGGACCAATTTCGTGGAACAGGTAAATACCCAAACCGGTAAGGGCCGGACCAAAGCTTTATGGGCGGCGGTTGCGATTATTGCTGTTGCTGCTGCAGGCGTCATCGGGGGTAAGGCCTTCTACGAAGCAAAGGTCAGCGAACTCGTTGCTCGCACTGGCGCAACTGCCCGTTCCGTTGAGGTTGATTTCCTCGGGCAGATTCATATTCGCGAACTGGCCTTGCCGCTTGCCGATGGCAAGAACATCCGGATTGCAGCTATCGATGGACGTCCAAAATTTCCTTTCCTGGATGGCGCACTGGAGCTGAACGACATTAATGTTGATGTGCCAACCGGCAAGATCTCGATGGCGCATGCGCGTGTCGAGAATGCCGCGTTCACAAAACCGGATGCGGCTGAAGTATCCGGAGACGGAAATGCCAACTCTCTGCCTAAGCGCATAGAGCGCTTTGCAGCAGAGCGTATTTCCACGCCTGAGATGACATTCACGCAGTCCATCGCCACCACCGAGCAGAAGACTGTTTATAAGAACGTAGCCTTCTCGGACATCGCCAAAGGCCGGGTCGCCCGATATTCCATCGACAACGCCAGCTACGACATCCAGATGGATCTACCGGACAGCACTGGCGCGATGAAAAAGAAGCACTTGGTCGTATCGACCGGCGCCGTAGCCGGACAGGACTTCGATGCCGCTTACCTCGCAAGGCTCTATACGGAAAAAGCGGGTCCCGAAGATAAGGACGCAAAGCTTCTCTATGGCCCGCTTTCCGTCAGCAAAATCTCGTTCTCGGACGGAGACGGTCATTTCACCTACGATGAAATACGCAGCGACGGCTTCAGCGCCCGCATGCCGGCCGAGCCGCTTCTGGAAACGATGAACGCGCTTTCGGCGGCCAAAAATACTGACGAGCTTTCACCTCAGGAACGCCAGGCAATTTTCGCCAAGGCCCTGTCCATTCTCGATATGATTGGCAAGAGCAACATGCAGTTGCTCGGGTTCAAAGCCGACGCGCCTGATGAAAGCGAAGGGGCTGCCGGCAAAAGGGTCAAGGTCGGCATTGATCGTATCGATATGCAGATGGACAGCCGTAAGCTCGACTTCGGCCTGAATGGCATGTCGATCGGAAATGGCGTCGACACGATCGAAGTCGCCGAGGCAAGCCTCAAGGGCTTTGACTGGAGTTCCACAATCGAGAGTCTCTCCAAAATCGTCGGGCTTGACGACAAGCAGATCGAGACTTTCCCGTTTAATCACCTGATACCGGAACTGGGCACCGTCCGCGTCGGAGGCATCAATGTTGATGTCGCCGCCCCGGAACAGACAGACGACGAGACTGGTGAAAAGACGGAGGGCGTGCCTGAGCGCATCAAGTTCACGCTCAGGAATTTCGAGATGGGTCTGACAAAGCCCTTCAACGGCATACCCACAGATATCGTGATCAGGCAGGATGACCTTTCTCTTCCGATCCCGGAAGATTCGACCGAGGAAGTTTTTGTTGAAGCCCGCAAACTGGGTTTCGAGGCACTCGCCCTGTCTTATGCCCTTGCCGCCGGCTGGGATGAACCGAACAAGAACCTGGTGATCCGGGAAATCTCCATGCGCGGCAAGGATATTGGCAGCGTCAATTTTTCCGGTCTAGCGAGCGGGTTCACGGAGGAGTTCTTCTCCTTCGACACCAATCGTACTCAGGCCGCCCTCCTGGGGCTCGCGGGTCGCGAGGTAAAGCTGACGATCAAGGACGAAGGTATGATGGCCAAGGCTATCAAGCTGTATGCTCTGCAAAACGACATGACCGAGGATCAAGTGCGCGGTGTTCTGACACTTGTGGCAAGCGCGGGGTTGCAGCAGATCGCAGCTGAACAGCCCAAACTCAAGAGTGCGGTGGACGCGTTGCTTCGCTTCATCAACAACCCAGGTACTCTTACGGTTACCGCCCGCTCCACTGGACCAAATGGCCTTGGTCTTTTTGATCTGGTTGCGGCGTCTGAAAACCCGATGCTTCTTCTCGACAAGGTCGATATCCAGGCGACGGCCGAGTAAGTCGTCCGATCGCACCCCCAAACGGTTCAAGCTCCGGTTCTCGGAGCTTGAACGCACCGGGCGCGGAGCTTCTGGCAAAGCTTAGATGCGCCGCGCCTTGATCGTGTTCATGACAAAGCTGGTCTCGATGGTGTCGACGCATTTCAGCTTCGCGATCTTCTCTTTGATGAAGCGCTCGTAGTCCTCGAGCCCACCGCACATGACCTTGAGCATGTAGTCCCTCGAACCCGTGACGAGGTGACATTCCAGAACCTCGTCCCAGTCCAGAACGGCCGCCTCGAACATCTGGATTTCGTCATCGTGCTGGCGACTGAGGCGGATGGATGCAAGCGCGGTCATCGTCCATCCCTCGATTGCCGGATCGACGATCGCGGAATAACCTTTGATCACCCCCGTCTCTTCCAGCCGTCGCAGCCTCCGCAGACATGCAGATGCCGACAAGCCGACTCGCTCGGCAAGTTCGTTGTTGGTGATCCTTGCGTCGGCAGACAGCTCCTTGACTATCCGCCGGTCGATTGGATCTGCAATTTTTTGCGACATAAAGCACAATTCTCCGCAATATATTGCTTCATCAGACATATCCACGCTTCAGAATGCAAGGTATTTTGGCTTGATTGGATGTAAGCTGCGGACAGTTCAACGTCTGTTGAGGAGGACCTTCCGCAAATGACCGCACCGCATCCGTCTAAAACCCATATTGGCAACCACGCTCTCCATCCTGAAACCCAGATGCTCAATTACGGCTACGATCCGGAATTGTCGGAAGGAGCGGTGAAGCCGCCTGTGTTTCTGACCTCGACCTTCGTCTTCAAGTCGGCGGAAGACGGTCGCGACTTCTTCGACTATGTCTCCGGCCGCAAGGAGCCGCCCGCAGGCAGAGGTGCAGGCCTCGTCTATTCGCGTTTCAACCATCCCAATAGCGAGATCGTCGAGGACCGCCTTGCCGTTTACGAACGCACCGAGAGTTGTGCGCTCTTCTCGTCCGGCATGTCCGCCATTTCGACGACGCTTTTCGCTTTCGTCCGGCCCGGCGACACCGTACTCCATTCCCAGCCTTTGTACGGCGGCACTGAGACGCTGCTGGCAAAGACCTTCCACAATTTCGGCGTTTCGGCGGTGGGTTTCGCCGACGGTGTCAGCGAGGCCTCGGTGATATCCGCCGC
The DNA here is from genome assembly GCF_000381165.1 of Agrobacterium sp. 10MFCol1.1. NCBI lineage: Bacteria > Pseudomonadati > Pseudomonadota > Alphaproteobacteria > Hyphomicrobiales > Rhizobiaceae > Agrobacterium > Agrobacterium sp. 10MFCol1.1. The sequence goes on from NZ_KB906079.1 coordinate 168,445, forward strand.
AGAGGCTGCGATGGCGAAAGGCAGGGTGTCCGTCATCCTCATCGAGACCCCCGCCAACCCGACAAACAGTATTGTCGATATCCCCATGATCAGCCGCGTTGCCGACGTGATCGGCGAGAAGCAGGGGCACAGGCCAATCATCGCGTGCGACAACACACTCCTCGGTCCGGTGTTCCAGCGGCCTATCGAGCACGGTGCCGATATCTCGCTCTATTCACTGACAAAATACGTTGGCGGGCACTCCGACCTCATTGCCGGAGCAGCGCTCGGTCGCAAGGATGTCATGAAGCAGGTGAAGGCATTACGCGGAGCGATAGGCACGCAGCTCGACCCGCATTCGTGCTGGATGCTCGGGCGCTCGCTTGAAACGCTACAAATCCGCATGGAGCGGGCAAACAGCAATGCCGAGGTGGTGGCCGAATTCCTGAAGGCGCATCCCAAGGTCGAGAAAATCCATTATCTGCCGTTTCACGATCCGGCGTCCCCGGTTGGCAAGGTGTTTGCAGATCAATGCACCGGTGCGGGATCGACCTTCTCGTTTGACATTGCGGGCGGGCAGGCAGCGTCTTTCAAATTCCTCAACGCTCTCACGATATTCAAACTCGCGGTCAGCCTTGGCGGTACGGAATCTCTCGCCTCCCATCCTGCAACGATGACGCATTCGGGTGTTCCGGCCGATATCCGCCAGCGCATTGGTGTGCTTGATTCCACGATCCGGCTGTCAATCGGCATCGAACATCCCGACGATCTGGTCGCCGACCTGACCCTCTCTCTGGATGCCGCCTGACGAAGAGGCAAATGCCGCTCCTCCCCGACTGCAATACGTATGGGTTTTCCAGTACATACGAAACACGGAAACAAACGTAGTGCAGGAAGGCGATAAGGGGAGCGGCGTTACCTTCCGCTACGAGTGGAGCCAGTCCCGAACCGGCAATATGATACAGAAGCGGCGAATGACGGGTTGAGATGGCGTCGGGCAAAGGGTATCAGGTGCCTCAATTCCAGGCGGACCTCCCGCAAGCAACAAGGCTTATCCTGACATGATCCCGGATTTTCTCGTCACCCATTCCGGTGGCTTCCATGCCGACGAACTGCTGTCCAGCGTCATCCTGACCCGACTTTTCCCGCAGGCCCGCATCGTCCGCAGCCGGGCGCCGGAATGGATCACCCCCGGCGTGGACCGCATCATCTACGATGTCGGCGGCGCCTATGACGCGACAAGCAGGATATTCGATCACCATCAGCGCGGCGCGCCGCTGAGGGATGACGGTCAGCCATATAGTTCATTCGGACTGATCTGGAAGCATTTCGGCCGGGACTATCTTGCCACCTTCGGCATCCCCGATGAAAATGTCGAAACCGTCCATAGCTCTTTCGATGGCAGCTTTGTGCTACCGGTCGATCTGGTCGACAATGGTGCGGTCAGCCCCTCCGTCGCCGGGCCGCTGGTTGCGCTGACGTTGCCTGTCCTGCTGGAAACTCTGAAACCTGTTTTTGACGAGACCGACCCCGAAGCCGATGATCGCAGTTTCCACGCGGCGCTCGTCATTGCCCGCAGCTTCGTCGAGGCGAAAATAGCCAAAAGCGCTGCGAAACTGCGCGCCGAGGCGCTTGTAATGCAGGCTATCGTCGATGCCGGTGAAGGTCATATTCTGGAATTGCCGATGGGTATGCCGTTTCGGCCCGCCATTGTGAAGGCGGGCGCCGACAATCTACTGTTTGTCGTTCACCCGCGTGACAAGGACTGGTGTCTGACCGGTATCCGTCGCGCAGATGAAGGCTTTGAACTGCGGGCAGACCTGCCTGCGGCATGGGCGGGCCTTACAAATGGCGATCTGGAGGCCGTTTGTGGCATTGAAGGCGCGAGTTTCTGCCACAATGGCCGGTTTATTGCCGCCGCCAAAACCCGCGATGCCGCCCTCGCCATGGCAGAACTGGCTGTGAAAGAGGCGATCTTGCCTGCTCCCGTAGTCTAGTTCATTGAACAACGGCACATGAGTAGGAGATCGCCCGGAAGGCGGGCCGGCGGAGCATATCAAAGGATATGCCCGCAAATGTTCTTCGGCCGCATCACTGGACTCTCTAACTCCATGCCCAACCGGGAACACCGTGTTCGTTCCCGATAATCTACGGAGCCGTCACCTTGTCGGCGACCGCAGCACTATTGGGCAGCAGGAAAAGGACTGCGATGGCGCATAGCGTCGTCACCGCGGCAAGCCACCAGCAAAGTGTCGAAAACGCAGTCTGATAGGCATCCCGCAACAGGTCGTCCCCGATGTGGGACGATATTGCCGCTGCACCCGCCAAGTCGCCCACTGCCAGACGCTGACCTGTCTGATTCAAGAGGGGCGTAGACAAAGGCGCCAGCCGTCCGAGGGATGCCGAGGTCAATGCCGACAGGGCGGCGCTGACGACTGCAAGCGCGATGCCCTCACCGGCAACCCGCACGGTACTGAATATGCCGGTCGCCATTCCCGCACGCTCCACCGGCACGACGCCAACGGACAAGCCATCCATCAGGCCCCATGGCAGGCCGGCGCCCACCCCGATGACGAGCATGGGCAGAACGATCATGGCTCCATCCTCTGCGGTGAAGCCGGCAAGCCAGACGAGGCCAGAGGCGGCGATCAGCAGGCCGATGCCGCAGAGCATGCCCGGGGAAACATGACGCGCCAACATCGTCGCGACTATAGGCACCACCAGCATCGGAGCCGACAGTCCCAACATGATGAACCCCGCCCCGATTGCTCCTTGTTGCTCGATACCGATGAGGCGCAACGGAATGATAACAAGAAGAACAACGAAACAGGCGCAGGTGGCGATTGGCAATAGCTGCACCCCCACGAACCGCGGATAACGGAAGAGCGATAAGTCCAGCATCGGTCGCGCCGCCCGCATCTCGATCAAGACGAAGGCTGCAAGCGAAAATGCAAATCCTGTGCTGAAAGCGATGATAGCGTTAGACCCGAGAACAGGCAGTTCGATCATCGCAACGGTGAAGAGGGTGAGTGTGAGGGTAAAGCTTGCAGCGCCCAGCCAGTCGAGTTCCGCCGCATTGGGATCCCTCGTTTCACGCATCCGTGGCGGGCCGAGGATCAGGGCAAGGAGGCCGATCAGGCCGCCGGCAAGGAATATTGCCCGCCATCCGACCGTTTCGATCATCAATCCCGTCAGCAGCGGACCAGATGCAAGACCGACGCCGAAGGTCGTTCCAAGCAACCCAAAGGCGCGCGTCCTAGCGTGGCCGTCGAATTCCTGCGCAAGTGCGGCCGTCCCTCCGGCCAGGGCAGCGGCGGCGCCCACGCCTTGACCGGCACGTAGCAGATCGATGATCCACACCGAAGGCGCAAATCCAAGCGCAAAGGAGAAGCCGGTAAACAGCGCAAGGCCGAACAAGAACACCCGCCTTCTGCCATATCGATCTGCCAGCGCGCCTGCCGCCATCAGAAGACTTCCGAAAGCCAGCATGAAGGCATTGGTGATCCAGGTGAGGGATGCAGACGATCCCCCGAGGTCCTGCCCGATCGCCGGCGTGGCAACCGCACCGGCGGAGAAGTTCAAAGGAAGGGTCAAGGCGGCAAGACACACCGCCACCAATACCGAATTCCGGCTGGCTGAGGCTCTATGAGGGGCGTCGTTCATGCGAACTCCAATCGTGAAATGGCATCGCGACACCAAGGTCGCGTATCGGCATCCATTCTCATCAGACGACATGAATTCGACAATCGGCCTCACGGGCCTTTCATTGCGGATTAAAATTCTCTAATCAGTGACAATGGATAAGTTGAGCGAGATCGATGCCTTCGTCCGGGTTGCCGAAAGGCTGAATTTTGCCAAGGCCGGGCAGAGCCTGGGCCTGTCACCTTCTGCTGTCGGAAAGAGCGTTGCCCGACTGGAGGCATCTCTGGGCGTACGGCTGTTCAATCGCACCACCCGGCAGGTCTCCCTGACCAATGAAGGGGCAATGCTGTTTGAGCGGTATCGGTCCATCCTCACCGATCTGCGCGACGCACATGAAGCAGTCACGGACAATCTGGCCCTGCCCCGCGGCAGTCTGCGCGTGACGCTTCCGACAATCGGATACCGCTTTCTGCTGCCGATAGTGCCTGAATTTCGCCGGCGTTATCCCGATATCGATCTGGAACTCGACTTTAACGACAGGCGCGTCGATCTGATCGAGGGCGGCTTCGATGCTGCAATCCGCAGTGGCGAGCTTGATGATTCCAGCCTGATAGCGCGGCGTCTTGGTCCATTCCGCTTCATTTTATGCGCGTCGCCGGACTATTTTCAACGAATGGGCACGCCCCTGCACCCCAGCCAATTGCCAGAGCATGATGCATTGCGCTTCCGCTTTCCGACCTCCGGCAGGTTTCAGGAATGGCTGCTGGAAAACGGCGACAACCCCCTGTCGAGCATGCGTATCGCCCTTACCTGCGGCAATATGGAGGCGATAAGGGCGGCGGCGATTGACGGGATGGGGCTCGCTTACATGCCTGAATTCCTGGCGACGGACGCCATCACGGATGGCCTGCTCGAGACGGTCCTGAACGAGCATCTCGCCGCACCAGGCCAGTTTTCAATTGTCTGGCCATCAGCCCGCTTCATGGCGCCGCGGCTGCGCGCCTTCATCGATTTTGCGATCGAAAAGCTGTTTGTCGAAACCTGACTGGAGTATCTGCGCATGACATATGCCAGCGGGCTTATGCGCGCCGGTGGAGTTCGTCCATTGAAGCCATCGGCGGACTAGTACGGTGCATTTCTTGACCGATAAGACGATGGTGGGTAAATAAAGGATGCTGATGAGGAGTTTATGACCATGGACGAAGATCGCCGATAATCCGGACTTACGTCGATGACAGCGCAGTCTTTTCAAAACGACGCGTTGGCTGGCTCAGCATTTGCATCAAAGGAACATTCATGCCCAGACTTTCTGGAAAGACCGCACTCGTGACCGGCGCGGCGCGCGGAATTGGTGCGGCTATCGCCCAAGCGTTTGCTGACGAGGGGGCACAGGTCATCGTTACCGATATAGACGTGGATGGCGGCTTGTTGACCGCAAGCTCAATCGGCGGGAGGTTTGTCCGTCTCGACGTCGCATGCGAGGCAGACTGGGCGAAAATTGCTAGTCAATTTCCCAAGATGGACGTCGTCGTCAACAATGCGGGAATAACAGGCTTTGAAGGACCATTCGAAGGGGCCCCGCCAGCCCATGATCCAGAAAATGCCCAACTTGCTGATTGGCACAAGGTCCATGCGGTCAACCTGGATGGCACCTTTCTGGGCTGCCGTTATGCAATCCGCGCCATGCGAGCAAATGGTGCGGGGTCGATTATCAACATTTCCTCACGCTCAGGGCTTGTCGGAATTCCAATGGCAGCGGCCTATGCCTCATCCAAGGCCGCCATCCGCAACCACACCAAGAGCGTGGCCCTATACTGCGCCGGTCAGGGCCTGAACATCCGGTGCAATTCAATTCACCCTGCGGCCGTGATGACACCGATGTGGGAGCCGATGTTGGGAAATGGCCCGGATCGCAAAGATCGTGAAGCCGCGCTGGTCAAAGAAACGCCCATGCAACGCTTTGGCAGGGCCGAGGAGGTAGCCGCACTCGCAGTCCTGCTCGCATCTGACGAGGCAACTTATATGACTGGGGCCGAACTGAACATCGATGGCGGCATTCTTGCAGGATCAGCCGCAGCACCGGGAAACTAGAATAACGGGCTATGGAATGACCGCACCTTCTTGGTCCATTGCCCCCGATAGTAAAGGTCGAACTTCCACCGACCAGTTCTGTGGCACTCCCGGCAAACGCGTCAAAACCTTGGATCATTTGGGAAGAGTTCGGCCCAAATGATTTATGACGGCAATTGGCGCAAACCGATCAATCTATGCGTTGAAGATCGTCGCTAAAAACTCAAGACGCACCCAGACGGAAAAGGCCCTCCCGGTTCGGAGAGGGCCTGTTTTCATTACCATCGATAGTCGCGACGGTCTCGCCATTCGCGATGTTCGCGCCAATCTCTGCGCTCGCGCCATTCTCTGCGGGCCTGACGTTCACGCCACTCCCTGCGGGCTTCCCAGCGATCACGTCTGTCCCAGCCGCGCTCATATCTCGGCGGTCCATTGGGCCGGCAATATCCGCGCGGCGATAGATGAAAGCCGCGTCCGCAAGCATAGTCCACACTTTGAACGTTGGATGCCAGGGGTGCGGCCGGTTGACCGACAGGCATCGCGTTCGCGCCACTGCCGAACAGGGCACCGAGAATTATTCCAGCGCTTAAAATCATCTTACGCATTTCATCTCCCTCCTTCCGGGATGGAGGGATTTAGCGCCCTTGCCGGTGAACTGTGGCTGAATGAATCTTGATGTTTTCGTGGCAAAAACTCCACAATTGTGGCAGATGCCGGCTTCGCGTTCCGACCGCTGCGAAAGGGTTAAGCGGCGTCAAAGCGGCGCGGCTCACTGCCCCGCCCCAGTCAATGCAGACCTGTTATTCTTTTATGTGCCAGTGGGTTGAAGGGGCGCGATGTATCCCCTCCGGTTGCAGTCCCGCGGTTTTCGTCATAGTCCTCAAGCGAATGAGGAGACGGTGATTGAACCCCAATCTGGACACAAAGCCCGAACCAAAGCCAAAGAGCAAACGCCTCATCTGGCCTTGGGTGCTGTTGGCCGTTCTAACGCTTGCAGCCGTTCTCACGCTTGCGGGCATCTATATTTACAGGGAGCTGACATCGACGGCCGAGGATCTGGCTCGAACCTGGCGCGACCTCGTGCAATTGTTCTGGCTGATAATGCCGGACCGCCAGCCCTAGTCTAGGGTAACAGACAGGCGCTAGTGGCAAAGCCTCAGCGCAGCATGGAATCCCAAAAAAATTGAAGAGTTTGCGGCGGCGGTGTATCGGATCGCAAACTCTGTTTTTGGGAACCTGAATGCAACCGTCTTTTAGATTGCCGCCGCTGGAGGCGCTTGTTGTTTTTGAGGCAGCGTCCCGTTTGGGCAGCTTCTCCCGCGCGGGCAACGAGCTGGGCCTGACGCAGAGCGCCGTCAGCCGGCAGATCGGCAAGCTGGAAGCGTTCATTGGCTCCAAGCTTTTCGAGCGCGTGCCGACAGGCGTGCGACTGACGACCATCGGCGAAAACTACTCGATCGATATATCGCGGCTGATCCTCGATATCGCAAGTGTCACGGACGGCGTCCGCTCGTGGACCGGCGCCAGCCAGATCACTATTGCCTGCTCTCGCGGGATTGCGGATCAATGGTTCATGCCTCGCCTGCAGAAACTGAAACGCGATATTCCCGGCATCGAATTGCGGGTGCGGGTAACTGACGATGTGGCGCATCTGCGTCTGGATGAATTCGACCTGGCTATTTTCTATCGCAAGGAAAGACCGATTGGCGTCTGGCTATCGGAACTCGGCCAGGAGGAGGTCGTCCCCGTTTCTGCGCGCGGCATGACCAATCTTATGGAGCAGAGGGCACCGGTTTTGATCTCCATCGAAGATTCGATGCGGGAATGGCAGGATTGGAGCGACTGGTGGCGCTCGTCACACCTGTTGCCGCCACAGGATGCAATCCAGTGGAAACTCGGAGACTATGGCCTCTGCGTCGCGGCGGCGTCGCAGGGGCTTGGTGCAACGCTTGGGTGGACCTGGCTCATCCGCGACCAACTGGATAGCGGAGCGCTCGTTCCTGTGCATTCCCATGCCATGCGCTCGGAAGGCAAATTTTACCTGATGCGACCGGCAGATCGCCACCAGCGTAAAATTGTGCGCGAGGTGTCCGATTGGCTGATTGCAGACAACCATAAAACCGCGCGCTGAAACCCGTCATGCCTGCGCAGGAGGTGTCTTGCGGCGCCGGTCCAGGAGGAACCGCGCGTAGCCGATGATGGTGAACAGCAGCCAGGCGACCTGTGAAATCAGCGAGCCGAGGTTGAAATTCCATATCAGCGAGTAGATCAGAAACACGCCACCCAGAACGTTTAAGAGAGTGTAGCGCCAGTCTTCTATCGTCAGAAGTCGTAGCTGCAACAGGGCATAGGCGAAGAGATAAAAAAACGCTCCTGCAAGGCCGACAAGATCCGCTAGCCCCATTTGTATCCACTCCATAAACACGCCCGCCCGGCGAGCGCCTGCTACACCGGACCCGCTCCGGCGCATCCCTTTACTCCGCTTCGCAGATAACCGGATGCGCTCAGATTTCATGACCCCATGCGCAAAAATCATACCCCCCTGCGCGCATCGGTATCTAGTGCCGAACCGTCGAGTACGATACGCCACTGCCAGCCGCGCCTCGTCCGGCCCCGATAAAAAACAGGGAACCCAAACATGACATCCTCCCCCTTTTCCTTCTCGCTCGACCGGCGGCATTTTCTTGCCGGCGCGGCCAGCCTCGCGGCGCTTTCTGCCGGTTTCATCACAGACGCCAGTGCGCAAGGCGCGGACACACCGAAGAAGGGTGGCGTTTTGAAATTGGGTATCGGCGGCGGCAGCACCACGGATAACCTCGATCCCCGCATCCTGAAAGACTGGGTGCCGGTCAATCAGGCCTTCATGATCATGAACGGCCTTGTCGAGATCGATGCCAGCAATCACGCTGTGCCTGAATTGTTCGAAAGCTGGGAAGCGCAGCCCGGCGCCGTGGAGTGGGTCTTCAAGCTGCGTCAGGGTGTCACCTTCCACAACGGCAAGACCCTGACGGTGGAAGACGTCATCTACTCCATCAACCTGCACCGTGGCGAAACCACCTCTGCGGCACGCTCGGTCGCGTCTGCGCTCAAGAGCGTCGACAAGCTTTCCGACACCGAGGTCAAGATCGTCCTCGAAAGCGGCAATGCCGACCTTCCTTACATCCTGTCCGACTACCATTTCCTCGTTGTGCCCGAAGGCTGGACGGATTTCAGCAAACCTGTCGGCACCGGGCCGTTCGTGTTCGAAAGCTACGATCCGGGCGTTCGTTCGCGCTTTACCCGTAATCCGAATTACTGGAAGCCGAATGCCGCTCACGTTGACGCCGTGGAAGTCATCGTCATCAACGATATCGCCGCACGCACCAATGCCATGATGTCGGGTCAGGTCCATGCGATCAACCAACTCGACTTCAAGACAGTAGACCTGCTGCGCCGTAACCCCAACCTCAACATCGTCCAATCGGCTGGCGGCCAGCACTTCACATTCCTGATGGATTGCACGCAGGCGCCATACAAGGACAACAATATCCGCCTTGCCATCAAGCACGCCATCGACCGCGAGCAGCTTTTGAAAACCGCGCTGCGTGGCTACGGCCGCATCGGGAACGATCATCCGATCCCGAGTTCTGACCGCTTTTATGCCGCGGATCTGGCGCAGCGTCCCTACGACCCCGAGAAGGCGAAGTTTTATCTGAAGCAGGCTGGCCTCGATACGCTCAAGGTAGAGATTTCCGCTTCCGACGCCGCCTTCTCCGGCGCTGTGGATGCAGCGGCGATTTTCCGCACGAGTGCGGCCAAGGGCGGCATCGATGTTTCTATCAAGCGCGAACCCGCCGATGGCTACTGGGACAACGTCTGGATGAAAGCTCCATTCTGCATGTCATACTGGGGCGGACGCCCGACAGCAGACCAGATGCTGACCATCGCTTACCAGTCCACCTCGGCGCAAAATGATACGCACTGGAAGAACGAAAACTTCGACAGGAAACTCATTGAGGCGCGTGCACTTCTCGATGATGCGAAGCGCAAGGAAATCTATGCCGAGCTTCAGGCGCTCATCTCCAATGAGGGCGGCGCCATGATCCCGATGTTCGGAGATTATCTGGATGCGACATCCAAGAAACTGAAGGGCGTGACCACGCATCCGATGTTCAACTTCATGGGTGCCCGTCTCGCTGAAAAGGTCTGGTTGGACGCATAATGACTAAGCTTATCCTGAAGCGCATTGCTTTGGGTATTTTGACGCTTCTGCTGGTGTCGGCGCTTATTTTCGCCGGCACTCAGCTTCTTCCCGGAGATGTGGCGTCAGCAATACTCGGACAGAATGCGACGCCTGAATCTCTCGCAGTGCTGCGCGCCGATCTCGGTCTGGAGCAGCCCCTTCTGCAACGTTATCTTTCCTGGCTCGGCGGTTTCGTAACCGGCGACCTTGGAAATTCGCTGGCAAACCACCAGCCTGTCGCAGCTCTCTTATGGCCGCGGTTCTGGAACACCATGGCGCTGGCGCTGTATGCCGCCGTCGTGTCCGTTCCGGTTGCCGTACTTCTGGGTCTGTTCAGTGCCATCTGGCGCGGCAGCCTGTTCGATCGGGCTGTCAACATCGTTGCGCTGGGCTTTGTTTCCCTTCCGGAATATTTTCTGGGCCTGTTGCTGATCCTTTTCGTGTCCGTGCAGTACAATCTTTTGCCGAGCCTAGCCGACACTTATCCGGGCATGGGCTTTGCGGATTGGCTGAAAGCCACCACGCTTCCTGCTCTGACGCTGGTTCTGGTTACTGTGGCGCAGATGCTGCGCATGACCCGTACCGCCGTTCTTGCGGTGATGGATCAGGCCTATGTCGAAACAGCCTATCTCAAGGGATTGCGGACCAAACGCGTGGTTCTTCGCCACGCGCTTCCCAACGCCGCGGCCCCGATCGTCAACGTCGTATCGTTCAACATCGCCTATCTCATCACCGGTGTGGTTCTGGTAGAGGCCGTGTTCAACTATAACGGCCTTGGCCGTTTCATGGTCGATGCCGTTTCGAAGCGGGACCTTCCGCTGGTACAGGCAGCAGCCCTCGTTTTCGGCGCAACCTACGTCATTCTAAACATCATTGCCGATGTGTCGGCAATTGCGCTTAACCCGCGCCTGAGGCATCCGCGATGAAAATGCTCCGCACCATCACTCCAACCGCATGGGTCGGTCTTTTCATCATTTCGGTCAACATCGTCCTGTTCGCAGCCGGTCCGCATATCGCGCCTTTCGGGCAGGAGGAGATCGTCGGTTCGCCTTTCGATCCGCCTTCGGCAATGCACTGGTTTGGCCTTGATCAGAACGGACGCGATATGCTGTCGCGCCTTTTGGCCGGTGCGCAAATCTCCATCGGCGTTTCGCTGGCGGCGTCCCTGCTCTCCTTCACAATCGGCATCACGCTTGGTTTCATCGCGGCCATCTTTGGCGGCTGGCTCGATATGGTTCTTTCGCGCATCGTCGACACTGTCATGTGTATTCCAGTGCTGATCTCGGCTCTTGTCGTGCTGCAGGCGCTAGGCTCGTCCATCCCCGTGCTGATAGTGACCATTGCGCTTCTGGATTCCACCCGCGTCTTCCGTCTGGCGCGCATTGTCGCCCAGGGCGTGAATGTGCTGGAATATGCCGAGACCGCGCGCCTGCGCGGAGAAGGCCTGATCTGGCTGGTGTTCAGGGAGATACTGCCCAATGCCCTGCCGCCGCTCATTGCGGAATTCGGCTTGCGTTTCTGCTTCACCTTTCTGTTCGTGGCCGGTCTGTCCTTTCTCGGGCTTGGCGTTCAGCCGCCTTTCGCAGACTGGGGCGGCATGGTGAAGGACAACCAGCAGGCCATTCTTTACGGTCTCTACGCACCGCTATATCCGGCCGCTGCCATCGCCGTTCTCACCATCGGCGTCAATCTCGTCGTGGACTGGCTGCTGGCTGGCCGCAGCGCAATTCAGGGAGCAGACCGATGAGTAACAATGAGGTCCTGCAAATTCGCGGCCTGAAAGTTGCTGCACCGAATGGAGCAATTCTGGTTGATGGTATCGATCTGGATCTCAAGCGCGGTGAGGTCAAAGGGCTGATCGGTGAATCCGGCGCCGGTAAATCCACCATCGGGCTTGCCGCCATGGGATATGGCCGAAACGGTTGCCGAATCGTTGGTGGAGAAATCGTCGTGAATGGCGTTTCGCTGATGACGGTGGATCGCGCCGGTCGTGAGGCGGCGCGCGGTGCGCGCATCGCTTATGTGGCGCAAAGTGCAGCTGCGGCGTTCAACCCTGCCATGAAGATTGGCGAACAGATTATCGAGGGGCCGCTTTACCACGGCGTCATGAACCGGCGGGAAGCCGAAGCCTGGATGCTGGAACTGCTGCAAGCGCTGCAACTTCCCGATTATCAGAATTTCGGCGACCGTTACCCGCATCAGGTCTCCGGTGGGCAGTTACAGCGCGCGATGGTGGCCATGGCGATGTCATGCCGCCCTGACATACTCGTGCTGGACGAACCCACAACGGCACTCGATGTCACCACGCAGATAGAGGTTCTGGCCCTGCTCCGCAGCCTCATCCAGCGCTACAATACCGCCGCCCTCTACATCACGCATGACCTTGCCGTCGTCGCGCAGATTGCTGACAGCATCATGGTCTTGCGCCATGGCAAAAAGGTAGAAGCCGGTTCTGCCGAGGATATCCTCGAGCACCCGCAGGAAGACTACACGCGCCGTCTTGTTTCCGAACGCCAAGCCAGCATGTCCGGCGAATCCGTCCAGAACAGGGGTGGTGAAATCCTGCTGGAAGCGCGTGGCGTCACCGCCTACTACGGTCGCAAGAAGGTGCTGGACAACGTTCACTGCGAAATCCGAAAGGGCGAAACACTGGCAGTCGTGGGTGAATCCGGTTCGGGAAAATCCACTTTGGCCAGGGTTATTGCCGGGTTGCCGCCGCAATCCTCCGGAGTCATTTCGCTGGCTGGACACCGGCTTGCGGACAAGTACTCCAGGCGTTCGCGCGAAGATCTGCGCCGTATCCAGCTCGTCTACCAGCTTCCGGATGTGGCGCTCAATCCACGCCACACCGTTGGCGAGATCATCGGCCGTCCCATGTCGTTCTATTTCGGAATGAATGAAGATGAGCGCGCCTCCGAGGTGAACCGGTTGCTGGACCTGATCGGTCTGCCCCGGGAGTTTGCAGAGCGCCTGCCAAAAGCGCTTTCCGGGGGGCAGAAGCAGCGCGTGTGTATCGCACGCGCACTTGCCGCAAGACCCGATCTTATCATCTGCGACGAGGTGACATCGGCACTTGATCCTCTCGTGGCGGAAGAAATTCTCAGACTGTTGCGCTCGTTGCAGGATGAACTGGGCGTCTCCTATCTGTTCATCACCCATGACCTCGGCGTCGTTCGCCGGCTCGCCGACAGGACGATGGTGATGCAGCATGGCCGCATTGTCGAAACCGGCACGACCAAGGAGGTTTTTGCACCTCCTTACCAACCCTATACCGAACAGCTCATCACCTCGGTCCCCGAACTGCGGCGCGACTGGCTGGATGGCGTGCTGGCAAAACGTGGCCTCCCCGCCGCATGATCTGCGGGGCGGTTCACTCTTTGATGGGTGTCGCCTCGCATTCTTTCATTGTTGTCTCCCGGCAAAGCGATGCCCGCTTCAAATGACCCGACTGGAATACCCCAAATGACAATACGTGTTGAAGAACATATCTGGATTCCCATGAGCGATGGCGTACGCCTTGGTGCTCGCCTTTGGCTGCCGGAGGGCGCGGAACAATCGCCGGTTCCCGCCATTCTCGAGTATATTCCCTATCGCAAGCGAGACGGAACCCGCGGGCGCGACGAGCCGATGCACGGCTATTTTGCCAGCCAGGGATATGCCGCAATTCGCGTGGACATGCGCGGCACCGGCGAATCCGATGGCCACATGGCAGACGAATATCTGAAGCAGGAACAGGACGACGCACTCGAGGTGATCGACTGGATTTCCCGGCAGCCGTGGTGCAGCGGCAATGTCGGCATGATGGGTAAGAGCTGGGGCGGCTTCAACGGCCTGCAGGTCGCCGCCCGCCGTCCGCCGGCACTGAAAGCCGTTATCACCGCCTATTCGACCGACAACCGTTATACCGACGACATTCACTACATGGGCGGCCTGCTGCTGAACGACAATCTGTGGTGGGGCACCATCATGCTTGCTTATCAGAGCCGTCCGCTCGATCCGGAGATCGTCGGTGACACGTGGCGCGACAGCTGGATCGAGCGCCTGGAGAAGCTTCCCTTCTTTCCCGCACTCTGGCTGGAACACCAACGTTACGACGATTACTGGAAACACGGCTCGGTCTGCGAAGACTGGAGCGCAATTGAATGCCCGGTCCTTGCCATCGGCGCATGGGCGGACAGCTATACCAATGCCGTCCCGCGGCTTCTGGAGAACCTTCAGGTCCCGCGTCGCGGCATCATCGGTCCGTGGGGCCATATCTACCCCCAAGATGGTGTTCCCGGTCCCGCAATTGGCTTCCTGCAGGAAGCAACGCGCTGGTGGGACCATTGGCTGAAAGGCAAGGAAACCGGCGTCATGGACGAGCCGATGCTGCGCGCCTTCGTCAGCGACACGATCGAACCGACCGGTACGCGCACGACGACGCAAGGCCGCTGGGTTGGTGAAGCAACATGGCCTTCGCCTGAAATTGCAACCCGCTCGCTTTACCTCGGTGCAGCGAAGAAACTGCGCGATACGGCAAGCGAACCGGCAATTCTCAGCATTCGTTCGCCGCAAAGCCACGGCAAGGCGGGCGGGGAATGGATGGCGACCGGATGCCCCGGTGAACATCCAACCGATCAGCGGCTCGACAACGGTGGCGCGCTCGTTTTCGAAACCGCCTTGATGGAAGAGGATTTCGATATTCTCGGTGCGCCGGTAGCGCGTCTGCGCATTGCCGCAGATTGCCCTGTCGCGCAGATTTCACTGCGCCTCAACGACGTCTTGCCGGATGGTCGTGTCACACGTGTCAGTTATCAGGTTTTCAACCTGACCCACCGCGATAGCCACGAAAATCCGGAAGCGTTGGAACCCGGCAAATTTTACGATGTCGCAATCAAGCTCAATGATTGCGGTTATCGTTTTGCCAAAGGGCACCGGCTGCAACTCGCCATCGCCACGGCCTACTGGCCGATGGTATGGACATCGCCTTACGATGCGACGATCAGCGTTTCCGTTGCAGAAAGCGCGCTTGACCTGCCCGTGCGTGCCACCGGTGACGACAAGCCTGTGCGTTTCGAGTCCCCTGCCCACGGCCCATCGACACCCATGACGCAGGTCGATCCCGGCACGGTCCGCCGCTGGACCGAACAGGACCATGAGACGGGTATCAACACCTATGTCACGGAAGGCGTGGGCGGCTTGTTCGGCGAGGGCGTGTTGCGGTTTGACGACATCGACACCGAACTCAGCCATAGCCTGCGGCGTGAATTGACCATTCGCGACGGAGATCCCCTCTCCGCGAAATACGTCCTCACCCAGACATATGAAATTGGCCGGGATGGGTGGCGCATCAAGATCGAGAGCCGCACCGAGATGCGCTCCGACAGGGAAAATTTCTACCTGACCGGAGAACTTTCGGCACTCGAAAATGGCAACCTCGTCAAAACGCGGAAGTGGGATGAGCGCTACAAGCGCGACCTCATCTGATGTCGCATGGCCCTTGCAGCTATTTGCGGGGGCCTACAACATACCATTGCCTCGGTACCGTATCTGTCAGCTTTCCTGCTCAGGAGCGATCAATGTCACGGTTGGGAAACAGGATCGATATCGGCCTAGGTCTCGTGTCAGAAGCGGGAGACCTTGAACTGCGGCATGAGCCCCAACAAAAGAGTCTGGCAAAACGTCTGTGCGGGATCCGCCTGCACGGCGATACTGCGTGAAGACCTTCCCGCTAAAAACAATGCGGAGCGAGTAAAAGGGATGGCCAAGCACAACTTTTTGTCGAGACGCAAAAATTAGAAAAACTAATAGTTGACGCAACCGTGCAAGCACGCTATAACGAACCATCGAATTTGCTTGCTTAGCTTTGCTTGTTGCGCGATTGGCACCGCGTTCTGAACGAACCTTTCCTTTCAAAATCGCTATCAATGTTCGCAGCGCTTTTTAGTGCTGTGGCTCCTCTATCGCTATGAAAGGGTTCATCATGACCACTGGCACAGTTAAATGGTTTAATTCCACTAAAGGCTTCGGCTTCATTCAGCCTGACAACGGCGGCACAGATGCCTTCGTTCATATATCCGCCGTTGAGCGGGCTGGTATGCGCGAACTCGTCGAAGGCCAGAAGATCGGCTTCGACCTGGAACGCGACAACAAGTCCGGCAAAATGTCGGCCTGCAATCTGCAGGCTGCCTAACGGGTTTTGCTTCCCTTTGACCACGGATGTACTGGCACTGCCGGAAGCACCCCGAACCAATCAAGGCCAGGCAAATTGCCTGGCCTTTTGTTTTCCGCTCGCATGCCGAGCCTTACCACCGGAACACCCATGACAGAAAAATACAGTATCTCGCGCCAGAAGGCCGAGGTTGCCTTCAGCAACATCCAGACGCCGTTCTTCGCAAAAGACAAAGCGCTCGACGAGCTTGATTCGATCACGCAATCCCGCGACGCCAAGACCTTGCGCCTTCGGGAAGCACGTCTTGCAAAGGAACAGTCTGATCGCATTTCTGCGACATCCGCTCTTCTTGCCAAGCGTGCCCGTGCACGATGATGGTTTTGACGGCATCGTCAGAACAGGTGCCTGAAGCCAATTCGCATCAGACGGCGTCCTGACCATCCCGGTATATACAGACGCCGGGCCTTGAGCTGTTGCATGCCTGTCAACTCCCAGGCAAGCTTACGTTCCAGCTGCCCAAGCGCGGCGCCAGTTATATTAAATCACTAAATTAGAATTATATTTAAAAACCGAAGCTATCGGCGTTTACATCTCGCTCCAGGTCATCGTGTAACGCGTTCCCTTGGCCTGTTCCGGGTGCGTATGCGTTTGCTCGACGCGAGCACCAATGTTCTGAGCCATTGCCATAATCAGCTTTGTTCCGAGGCCAGTACCACGCGGAGATGCGTCGGGCTTTGAACCGACACCATCGTCTTCGACAACGAGAACAAATTGCCGATTTTCTTCCGAAAGTCCGACGCGAACCGTACCGGATTGATCTGGATAAGCGTATTTCAGCGCGTTGGTCAGCAGCTCGGTGATGATGACACCCAGAGCTACGGCATGGTCTGCCTTGAGGCTGATGTCACAAAGCGATGTTTCGACGGTAATGGACGAAGATCCGGGAACCGCCTGAAACAACCCATCGATGATCGACGTCAGGTACGAATTGAGCGATACCAGACCTATATTGTCGGTATTGTAAAGGCTGCGGTGAACGCCGGCGATCGCCGAAATCCTGCTTTGGGTTTCCAGCAAGGCGACTTCGGCTTCCTCAGACTTAATGGTGTTTATCTGCAGGCGAATCATGGCGGATACCAGCGAGAGGCTGTTGGCCACCCGATGGTTCATCTCCTTCACCATCATTTCCGCATGTTCCTTGGCCTTCACCAGCAACCGGTCGGATTCCTCCTTCGTCTGACGCAGACGATGGTTTTCCAGCGACTGATCGATAGCCGTAAGCAACAGCGGGAAAAAGTCGTCACCGACATTCTTTATGACGTAGTCGGCGGCACCCGCCTTGAGGGCGTCGATCGCGATCTGGGCTTCGTTCGATCCCGTTACATAAAGAACGGGAACCCGCCCCGGCAAGGACTGAATCGCGGCAAGGAACTCCATTCCCGTCGATGTCTGGAAGTAATGGTCCAGAACGACGATATCGAACTGCTCGTCTTGAAACATCTTGAGCCCGGACGCCACGGATGCGGCATGGACCACCTCCATTCCGTGACGACCGAGGATCCGGCTGGAAAGCCGCGCCAGAGCCGGATCATCATCAACATACAAAACGCGCAATGCCATCATGCCTTCAAGGTACTTGAATTACGGAGAAGAACAGGCCGAGGTTCTTTATCGCACTCGCAAAGCCTTCGTAGTCGACCGGCTTGGTTATATAGACATTTGCACCAAGGTCATAACATTTCTGAATCTCGGTTTCGTCATCCGTCGTCGTCAAAACGACCACCGGCAAACGGCGCGTATATTCGTTACTCTTGATCTCCTCGAGAATTCGGATACCCGACATATCAGGGAGGTTAAGATCGAGCAAAACGAGAAGATATCGATCTTTGCTGACAACGCCATCGCGGTTTTCACCGAGGATGTAGTCGAGTGCCTTTGCACCGAGCGTAAAGGGCATGATCTCGTTATTCACACCTGCGCGACGTACGTTCTTCTCGATCAGCCGAGCATGACCTTCGTCATCCTCGATCATAATGATCGTTACCTCTTGACCGGTTGCCTTCATTTTTCGCCTTCTTTCGTCACTTTTCTGAGATCGCTCGGCAACAGCAATGTAAATGTACTGCCTTTGCCAAGTTCGGAACTCACCTTAATGTCTCCTCCTAAACTTCTTATTAGCGACCGAACATGGGCAAGGCCGATGCCTTCCCCCGGCTGATCCTGATCACCGGCGCGGCGAAAGAGTTCGAACACCCGTTCCAGATCATGCTCGCCAATGCCACGCCCGTTGTCGCTGACTTCGATGCTGATGGCACCCCGCCCGGACGGATAAGCACGGGCAGTCAATCGCAGCGGTCGTCCCGGCATCTGGTATTTCACCGCATTGTCGAAAAGATTGCCAAGGATTTGGTCGAGAGAGATACGATCCGTCACGACTGTCAGCTTTGATGTCTCGACACTGATCTCGCCGCCATTGGCATTGATCTGGTGACGAACCGTCTCGGAGAGCGATGACAGCAATGTCTCTATGTCGACTTTTTCCGGTTGCAGCTTTCGCTGACCATCGCGCGATATCTTCAAGATCGCATTGATCAGCTGGTCCATCTTGCGTGTCGAAGAGCGGATGAAACTGATCGCCTCGGGAAGATCTTCCTCGACAGCCAGTCTGGCATCCCGAACCACGTCGTCGGAAGGCATTTTGCCGTCTGCGAGCACATAGGCGGTGACCGGCTTCAGGGACGTATCGAATTCGGAGAGGAACCCCATGATATTGACGAGCGGCGCACGCAAATCATGCGTGACGATATAGGCGAAGCGCTGAATTTCCTGATTGGCGCTGCGAAGATCACGGGTTCTTTCCTCAACCCGCTCCTCCAGATGGCGATTTAGCTCGTCAACATCTTCCCGAGACCGGTTCAACGCACGGATATATGTGAAGACCAGAAAGATTGAACCGCCGACAACAAGCAGGATCGCCAGCGTGCCGCCGAGCGTTACCCATTGCAATGTATTGGCGGCGCCAAGTTGGTCTCCGACGATGATTCGGAGCCGATCGTCGGTCTGCGATTGCAGCTTCGACAAGATCGCCCTGATTTCGTTCATGAACCGTTTGCCGTCATTCTCACGGACGACTTCGACTGCCTCGGTGATGCGTCCTGCCTTTTGCAGATCGATGGTTTCCTGGGTTTCAGCCAGCTTGTTGGCGACGGCATTACCGAGATCCGTCAGATCCTGCTCGTATTGCTTCTGGTCCTTCAGCACTTCGAGAAGTCTGGACTGCCTCTGCGGCAACAGGCTCAAGGCCTCCTGATAAGGGCCCAGATACTCGATGTTGTTGGTCAGCAGATAACCCCTCTGCCCCGTTTCAATGTCCTGCATCGACGTCAGGATATCGAGAATGGCTGCCCGCACACGGCGTAACTCGGCTGTTTCTTGCGAGTACCGGTTGTTCACCTGCACCAGCCACAGCGAAGTGGCGACCATTCCGGTCAATATTGCAACACCCACAGCGAGCATAAACAGGCTTCGCTGAGCAAAAGGCGAGAAACTAATCACAGTTGTAAATTCCCGGCATGCACCTCATTCGCGCGCAAACTAGAATATGCGGCGCATTGAATCGAACGTTTTATTTTCGATTCATATGGGAACAACTTTTGACGACGCGCGTTAAGCAAGGCTGTAAAAAATATTCCGCTCATAAAAGCGGATAGAGGTGCGAAACTTCACGGTTTTTCAATCCGCAATGCTAGAATTACCTTAAACAACCTGAACCAGATGGCCCGGGGAAACGGTTTTATAGTTTCGCGTCGGCGTTTGAAATCCCATCGGCCGTATCGGGCTTTTCAGTTCATCGTTGGATATGCCGCGCTTTATTCCGCGTCGCGCCGGATCGGGTACCGGCACTGCCGCCATGAGTTTCTTCGTGTAGGCATGTTGCGGATTGTCGAAAACAGCAGCGCGCGGACCGATCTCCACAATCTCACCGAGATACATCACCGCGACGCGATGGCTGACACGCTCCACCACCGCCATATCGTGGGAGATGAAGAGGAAAGCGAGATTGAGGCTCTGTTGCAGGTCGAGGAGCAGGTTGCAGACCTGCGCCTTGATCGAAACATCGAGAGCCGACACGCTTTCGTCGGCAACAATGACCTTCGGATCGAGGGCAAGCGCACGGGCAATCGCGATGCGCTGGCGCTGGCCGCCGGAAAATTCGTGAGGATAGCGGCTCGCCATGTCGGCGGTTAGACCAACCTTTTCGAGGAGATCGGCAGTCTTTTCTTTCGCCTGCTTCGTGGTGCCCAGTTTGTGCTTGATGAAGGGTTCGGAAATCGCCGTACCCACCGTCATGCGCGGATTGAGCGACGAGAACGGATCCTGAAAGATCATCTGTACGGACTTACGCATATTGCGCAGGCCGACGGTATCGAGCCGCATCACATCGTAACCATCGAGCGAAACCTCGCCGGCCGTCGGTTCGACAAGACGCATGATCGAGCGGCCGGTCGTCGACTTTCCGCAACCGGACTCGCCGACCAGTGCAAGCGTCTCCCCCTGAAACAGATCGAAGGAGACGTTTTCGACCGCGTGAACCGCACCCGTCTGCCGGGCCAAAAGGCCGGAGCGGATGGGAAACCGCGTCACGAGGTTCTTGACCGACAGGACAGGTGTCTGTCCGCTCGCAACCGTTTCGGCTATTTCTACCGGATCGGTCGACAGGCCGGTTTTCATGTCGAGGACCGGAAAGCGCGTCGGCCACTGCCGGTCGCGCATCGAGCCGAGCTTCGGCACCGCCGAAAGCAGCGCCCGCGTATAGGGATGCTTGCCGCGCTGGAATATATCCCCGGTTGGTCCGGTCTCGACCTCATCGCCCCGGAACATGACAATGGTGCGGTCGGCGATCTCCGCCACGACGCCCATATCATGAGTAATGAAGAGGACCGACATGCCCTCCTCTTCCTGAAGCAGTTTGATCAGATCGAGAATCTGGCCCTGAATGGTGACGTCGAGCGCGGTCGTCGGTTCATCGGCGATCAGCAGTTTCGGCCGGGAAGCGAGCGCCATTGCGATCATCACGCGCTGGCGCATGCCACCGGAAAACTGATGCGGATACTCGTCAAAGCGACCGGCCGCGTTGGGAATACGAACCTTTTCGAGAAGCCGGACCGTCTCCGCCCTTGCCTGCTGCTTCGAAAAGCCCTTGTGCCGGATGAGGACCTCGGAAATCTGGCGGCCGATCGTGAAGATCGGATTGAGCGACGTCATAGGCTCCTGAAATATCATCGAGACGTCGTTGCCCCGCACGCCCCGCATTTCCTTCTCGGAAAGCGCCAGAAGATTGCGCCCGTTCAAGAGAACTTCACCCCCAATCCGGCTGAAAGCGGGGCTAAGCAGACGCATTATGGACAGCGAGGTGACGGACTTTCCCGAACCGGACTCGCCGACAATCGCGACGGTTTCGCCCGGAGCAACATCGAAGGAGACGTTACGGACGACGCTCTTCCAAGCATCATCGACGAGAAAAGAAGTGGTCAGGTTTCTAACGGAGAGAACAGGTGTCGTATTCATGATGTCATCGTCCCACAGCATAGGCCTGCATCAGTCGCGGGGTTGCGGCGGCCCGCAGCAGGCCATCGGCATCCCGCTTTGCGGCAGTCAGGCGGCCCACCGACCACGCATCGGCAACGGTGACCTTGTGTCCGCGGCGGCGAAGCTCCTGCAGCGTGATATCACCCACGGTGCTTTCCACCATGATCTCGCCCGGCGAACTGGTGCGCGGATAAAACGAGCCCGGAAAATGCGAGGTATGGAACAGCGGCATGTCTATGGCCGCCTGCAGGTTCTTGCCGTGATGCGCATAACGCAGGAAGAAGGGCAGCTGCCACTGATCCTGCTGATCGCCGCCCGGAGTACCGAACACCATGGAAGGGCGTCCCTGATGCAGCGCAAGCGAGGGTGTCAACGTGGTGCGCGGGCGTTTTCCCGGTGCAAGCGAGGTCGGCAGGCCTTCCTTCAACCAGAACATCTGGGCGCGGGAATTAAGCGCAAAGCCCAATCCCGGAACGATTGGCGATGATTGCAGCCAGCCGCCGGACGGCGTGGTTGAGACCATGTTGCCCCAGCGGTCTATGACATCGATATGCACGGTATCGCCGCGTTTTTCGGTAAGATGCGACATGGTGGGCTCGTAGACGGTGCCCTTGCCGCTCATTTCGGCGAGCATGGCCATGGTGGCGTCCACCTGCTTCTCGTAACCCGGCACGATGCCGGGACGCAGATCGAGCGATGCCTCGCTGCCGATCAGTTTACGACGCCCGGCATTGTAGCTTTCAGAGAGAAGATATTCCGTCGGAATCTGGCCGAAATCAGGATCGCCGTAATAGACCTCACGGTCGGCAAAGGCGAGCTTCATGGCCTCAACGATGGTGTGGATGAAATCGGGGCCGGACGGGTCCATGGCCGCAAGATCGAAGCCTTTCAAAAGGGCGAGCGACTGCAACAGAACCGGTCCCTGCCCCCAGGCAGGCGTCTTTGCAATCGTCCAGTCATGATAATCAAGCGTCTGCGGCGCTTCGATGGTCGCGCTCCAGTCCGCCATATCCTGCGCCGTCAGCACGCCCTTGTGCTTGGTGCCGCTTGCATCCATGACTTCAGCGGTCTTGACGTAAGTGTCGATGGCTTCCGCTACGAAACCCCGATAGAAAGCGTCGCGTGCGGCTTCAATCTGGTTTTCGCGACCCGAACGCGCTTCGGATTCAGTGACGATCCGCTTGTAGGTTTCCGCAAGTACAGGATTCCTGAAAAGGGCGTGCGGCTCGGGTGCGGCACCACCCGGCAGCCAGGTCTCGTAGGATGTCGGCCATTCCTTCTCGAAGAATTCCGCCAGCCCCTTGATGGTGGCGGAAACGCGCGGCAGAGTCGGATGTCCGTATTCCGCATAATAGATGGCTGGTTCCAGCACCTCGCGCACGCTCATCGTGCCGTAGTCGCGCAGCATCAGCATCCAGCCATCGAAGGCTCCGGGAATGACGGTTGCAAGCAGACCATCGCCGGGGATCAGCTTGAGCCCCTCCGAGGTATAGTGCTCGATGGTGGCGCCACTCGGAGCAGGCCCCTGCGCGCAGATGACTTCGACCTTGTCCTTCTTCTTTGAATAAAAGACGGCAGGCATGTCGCCGCCGGGACCACAGAGATGCGGTTCGACGATCTGCAGCACGAAGCCGGTGGCAACCGCTGCGTCGAAGGCGTTACCTCCCTTTTCGAGGATTGCCATGCCCACGGCCGATGCGATCCAGTGCGTCGAGGTGACGACGCCGAATGTGCCAAGGATCTCGGGGCGTGTGGTAAATTCGGTCATTCAGTCAGTTCCTTATGAGAAATCATGCTTCGCGCGGATCGAGCGCATCACGCAGGCCATCGCCCAGGAGATTGAAGCCTATGACGACGAGGAAAATTGCAATGCCGGGCCACATCGTCATCCACGGTGCCTGGCTCAGAAAGTTCTTCGCGGTGTTCAGCATGGAACCCCACGACGGCGCCGGTGCCTGCTGGCCAAGGCCGAGGAAGGACAGGCTCGCTTCCGCAATGATGGCCGTCGCAACCGTCAAGGTCGCCTGCACGATGATGGGAGCAAAGACATTTGGCAGGATGTATCGTGTCATGATGTCGAAGTGGTTGAGGCCAATCGACCTTGCCCCCTCGACATAATCTTCCATCTTGACCGCCAGCACCTGACCACGGGTCAACCGAACGAAAATCGGCATGGCGGAAAGCCCGATGGCGATCATCGCGTTGGTAAGGCTCGGGCCGAGGAAGGCCGCAAGGGCAATAGCCATGATGAGGAACGGCATAGCCAGCAGCGCTTCGGTGATGCGCGATATGACCATATCCACCCAGCCACCGAAATAACCGGCGATCAACCCGAAGGGCACGCCGATGACCACCGCAATCATGACGGAGACAACACCCGCCATCAGCGAAGCGCGCGCGCCATAAATCATGCGCGAAAGGATATCACGGCCAAGATCGTCGGTGCCGAGCCAGTGGGCGGCGGACGGCGCCTTGCGGATGGCCGACCAGCTGGTCGCAATAGGGTCAGCAATCGGCAGGATCGGTGCTGCGACGGCAAGTACCGTGAAGAAAAGCACGATAATCAGACCGGCGAGCGCCGATTTGTTGCGCTTCATTTTCTTCCAGGCGCGGCTTTCCTGCCGCGGCACCGGTACGGACATGTTTTGATCGAGAGCGGTCATGATATCAGGCCTCAGATCGTCGCCCTGAGGCGAGGGTTAAGCAGGACATAGGCAATGTCCGCCAGCAGGTTCATGAGGATGAAGCCGACCGCGGTGCAGAGCACGATGCCCTGGACGACGGCGTAATCGCGGGTGAAGACCGCATCGACGGTCATCTTGCCGAAGCCGGGAATGGTAAATATCTGCTCCGTCAGAACCGCACCGGCCAGCAACTCACCGAAAAGCAGTGCCAACAGCGTGATGACGGGCAGAAGCGCGTTGCGAAAACTGTGCGACAGGATGATCTCGCGCGGCGAAAGCCCCTTGGCGCGGGCGGTGCGGATATAGTCTGAACTCAAAACCGCGACCATTGCCGAACGCGTGTGGCGCATCAACGTTGCCGCAAGCGCATTGCCGAGCACGAAGGCGGGCATGATCATCGTCTCGATGGAGCGAACGGGGTCGACGAATATCGATTCATATCCGGATGCCGGCAGCCAGCCGAGCTTCACTGAAACCAGCAGGATCAGCATGATACCGAGCCAGAAATTCGGGATCGACAGGCCGGAAAGCGCCACGATATTGGCGGTGTAGTCGATCCATGTGTTTTTCTTGACGGCGGCCAGAATGCCGATCGGGATACCGATGACCATCGCAAAGAACATCGCCATCACAGCCAGCTGGATGGTGACCGGCAGCTTCTGGCCGATCAGTTCCAGCACTGGCTGGTTGGTCCTCAGCGAAATACCGAAATCGCCGGTCACCACGCCGCCCAGCCAGTTGATGTACTGGAGCGGCACCGGGTCGTTCAGGCGATACTTCTCCCGCAGGAATTCAATCGTCGCCGGATCACGCTCCTCACCCGCCATGGCGAGAACAGGATCACCCGGCAACAGTTTCTGCAGCGAGAAGACGAAGATGGAGATGATCAAAAGCGTCGGGATCGCGACCAGCAGTCGCTTGCCGATATAGACAGGCATGGCATTGCCCCCGTTCGTGCACGTTCTGGAGGGCCGCACGGCAAGCCGTGCGGCGGATTTGAAGCGCTTAGTCCTTGCTGACGCCGAGAAGGCGGATCATGCCATCAGGCGAAGGCTCCCAGCCCTTGACCTTCTTGGAAATGGCATAGGCATAGGGCTGGTGGCCGAGATAGATGATCGGCATGTCGTCGTTTAGGATGACGCTTGCCGCATCGTATTTCTCCTTGCGGACCGCATCTTCAGTCGAGGCGCGTGCTTCGTTCAGCAGCTTGTCGACTTCAGGATTACAATATTTCACATCGTTGATGCCGCCCTTGCAGGTGACGAACTGGTGAAGATTGCCATCGGGATCGATACGACCAGACCAGTCAGAACGGCTGAGCTGATAGTTGCCGGCGGTCTGTTCGGAAAGAAGCGTCGCAAATTCGGTGGCCTTCAGCGTCACGTTGAAGCCAGCCTCCGCCACCATGGACTGGATCACCTGCATCATCTGCGTCTGCGTGGTGTTGTTGGCGTGCTGAAGTTCGATATCGAGCTTCTCGTAGCCAGCCTCCTTCATCAGCTGCTTGGCTTTGTCGATGTCGCGGGGCGGCACCGGCAGGTTCTGGTTGAACCATGGGCTTGTCGGCGGGAATGACTGATTGCCGGCCTTGGACGTACCCTCAAACACGATCTGGCCGATCGCTTCGCGGTCAATCGCATAAGAGAAGGCCTGACGCAGGCGCTTGTCCTTGCCGAGCGGATTGTCAGCGCGCGCGCCGTTGTTGATGTTGACATACATGGCCATGTAGCCCGGACCGATCACATCCGCATAGGTCAATTTGGGGTCATTCTTGACGGATTCCGCATCGGACGCCGAGATACGTTCGGCAATGTCGAGATCGCCAGAGCGGAGGTTTGCAAGCTTCACAGTGGTATCGGGAATTGGCAGGTAGACGATCTTGTCGACCTTGATCTTGTCCTTGTCCCAATAATCCGCGAATTTTTCGAGGACGATACGGTCCTGCTGGATGCGCTCGACGAATTTGAACGGTCCGGCGCAAACCGGCTTGGAGCCGAAATTCGCGCCCAGCTCCTTGGCGGCCTTCGGCGCGACGATCATGCCCGCGCGATCTGAAAGCTGGGCAAGCAGCGTGACATCGGGCGTCTTCAGCGTGAACTTGACTTCCAGCGGCCCGGTGGCCTCAACCTTTTCAACCGAGGATAACTCGCTCTTACGGCGGGATTCCGGAAGGGTCATGTTGCGCTCGATGGTGGCGACGACGGCGGCCGCATCCAGCGTCTCGCCGTCGTGGAACTTCACGCCGTCGCGAATTTTCATCGTCAGCACCTTGCCACCCTCGGACCAGGCCCATTCGGTGGCAAGCTGGGGAACGATCTTCATGTCCTGCGAGATATCCACCAGCTTGTCGCACATGGAGGTGTAGACGATACGGCCGACGAAGGTGCGCGATTGCGCGGGATCAAGCACGTCCGCGTCATCGTTGAGGCCGATGCGCAATTCGGAAGACATGGCTGGTGCGGTCAGAAACGCGCTTGCCAACAGCGCCGCAGTCAGTGTGTAGATTTTCTTCATGTTCGATCCTCTGGTCTGGTTTTCTTTGACTTTTATCATTGGCCGGCCCCGAAGGACCGGCGGGTTTACGTCCGCGGCCTAAGAGGCCGGGGTAAGCGGATTGTCGGCTTCGTTGATGCTCTTCGCCGCACGGTCTTCCGCAGCGCTCTCCTCCTGAAACCCGAGCGAAGTGGCGCGGATCAATCGTTCCTGATGCATGAGAAGGTGCTGGCGCATCGCCTCTCCGGCACGCGCCGGATCGCGATTGGCAATGGCATCGACGATGGCGACATGCTGTTCGAAAGACGCCTTGCCATTCGTGCCACTGCGCCGGGCGAGTTCGCGTATCGACTGCCAGGCATCGTCCTGGCGAATACGGTTCACGACATCGAAGATCGACAGGAACAGTTTGTTGCCAGCACTCTGGGCTATCTGGCGGTGGAGCGAGCCGTCCCACAATTCCTTGGCATCGGCATCCGTGCTTTCGCCGGTCTTCTTGACGAGCGCGCGCATGCGCTCTACCTCGGCGGGCTTGGCGCGCATGGCTGCAAGCTGCGCCAGTTGCGGTTCGATGCGCAGGCGGACTTCCATGATTTCCATGATATCGGTGCTGGCGACCATTTCGGTAACCTGGGTGGACCAATCGTCCGGCTTTTCACCCACAAAGGTTCCGGCCCCCTGGCGACGCCAGATAAGACCCTCGGCCTCCAGAACCTCCAGAGCACGGCGGATTGACCGGCGGCCGACATTGAAGGTCTCGGCAAATGCCCGCTCCGTCGGCAGACGGCCGTCATTCGAGAGATTCTTCGTCTGAATATACTCGCGAAGCTTCGCCAGCGCGTAGTTTGAATTGTCGTTAGGGTTTGTCGCCAAGCCGCACCACTTGTGTGAACCAATCGAACATTGGTTCATTTGGTGAGAAATTTCGGCAGACGTCAAGCCCATTTTTGAGCCTTGATTACAAGCGCTCAAAATATGGGCATACGCCGATTTTCAGGGTCGGGAATGCATGTTTTCAAGGCAAGGATGACAATGCAGGCGAGCAAATGAATTACGACCGAAATGCCACCCTTGTCCTGTACGCGTTTACGCCAGCATTGACATCATTCGGAGCTTTTGAGTCCGTTCAAAATCTCGTAAGCCACGGCAACACGATCCTCATTGGGATAGTTTTTATTGGCCAGAATGACGATACCGAGTTTCTGCTCCGGTATGAACGCCACATAGGCTCCGAAACCGTTGGTGGAGCCGGTCTTGTTGATGAAGACATCGCCACGCGGCTTCATCGGCGGCGAAATTTCCGATACCGGCACCGTCTTGAGCAAGGCGCCGGAGTTCGTTTCGATCAGTGTTTTCAGCGCGGCTGGGTAGGCATATTGCTCCCAGATCATATCCTGCGTCATCGCGCCAACGCTGAAATATCCCGCATGAGTGTTGGCGATCGCCTGCTGGAGTTTTCCGTCCAGCTTTTCCAGCCCCATATTCGCATTGACGAAACGGATCATGTCGGTCGCCGTCGATCTGACCCCGTAAGCCTCCGATGAGAGAATGGCTGGCGTCATGCGGGCCGGTTCGCCGGTTCTCTTATAACCCTGCGCATAATCGGCCATCTTTGCCTTGGGCACCATGGTGAAGGTGCTCTTCAATCCAAGCGCCGGAAACAGTACGTCCTGCATAGCGCTGTCATAGCTTTGGCCCATGGCCTTTGCGGTGACGTATCCGAGCATTCCGATGCTGGGATTGGCGTAGGTTCTGTGCGTTCCCGCCTCGTATGCAGGCTTCCAGGCCTTGAGATAGGCCAAAAGCTGCGGCTCCGTCTTGACATTGTCCGGCACCTGCAACGGAAAGCCGCCGGCGGTGTGGGTGCCAAGATGCATCAGCGTGACATCGCCAAACGGTTTGCCCTTCATGGAGGGAAGATAGTCTTCGACCTTGCCAGATAGTGACAGTTTGCCCTGCGTCTCCGCATAGGTACTGAGCGTGACCGTGAATGTCTTGCTGATGGAACCCAGCTCGAAAAGCGTCTGCGGGGTAACCGGCTGGCCCGTAGTTTTGGACATGACACCGTAGGTGAAGACGTGGTTTTCGCCATCGACACTGATGCCAACGGCCAGACCCGGAATACCGTTCTTCTCCATCACCGGCTTGATCGCTGCATCCGTTATCGCTTTCAGCCTGGCATCATCAGCGGCAAAAGCCTGCGTGAACAGGCTCGTCGAGATCAATGTGGCCAATGCAATATGTCTGCGATTAAGTTTCATCTTTCGCGTTCTCCAAAACCTCAAGTGGATTTTCGGCGCCTGCGCCGTCCCCAGCGAAAGACGTTTAACCGCCCTACATTGCACGAACAAATCATGATATCTCGGACGAGGCATAACAAAATCTAGGTCTTGAATGGTTCGGCAATTTCTTCCACTGAACGGCTTGAGGGCATTTGAGGCATCAGCGCGGCACCTCAGTTTCACCCGCGCGGCCATAGAACTCTGCGTGACGCAGGCGGCTGTGAGCCAACAGGTGAAGGGCCTCGAAAAACGACTGGGGGTTTCCCTTTTTCAACGGCTTCCAAGAGGCCTGAAAATCACCGCGGAAGGCGAAGCCCTGCTACCGACGGTCACCAGCTCTTTCGACCAGATGGCGATCACGCTCGACAGGATCGAAGCCGGTCAGGTGCGCGAACTGCTGTTTCTGGGCGTCGTGGGAACCTTTGCCGTGGGCTGGCTGCTGCCGCGGCTGAGGGAATTTCAAAAGCGGCACCCGTTCATCGACGTGCGCGTTTCCACCAACAACAACCGCGTGGACATGGCCGCCGAAGGCCTGGATTTCGCCATTCGATTCGGCCAGGGCTCTTGGCATGGCACGGATGCATTCCGGCTTTTCGAGGCGCCCCTTTCGCCTCTCTGTACGCCGAAACTGGCGGAGACACTGAAATCCCCCGCTGATCTCGCGGACGCCACGCTGTTGCGCAGCTACAGGTCTGACGAATGGGCCACGTGGTTTGCCGCGGCTGGCGTGACGCCGGTTGCGCAGGTGAATGCCGGCATCGTTTTCGATACCTCGCTCGGCATGATGGAGGCCGCATTGCAAGGGCTCGGCGTGGCGCTCGCCCCGCCATCAATGTTCTCGCGGCATCTTGCATCCGGGACTATCGTGCAGCCCTTCCCCGTCACCATATCGCTTGGCAGCTACTGGCTGACGAGGCTGCAATCAAAGCCGCCGACACCAGCCATGCAGGCCTTCTCGGACTGGATGTTTACCAATATCGGTCCTGCGCAAGACGGTCTATGACAGGGCGAGCAGAACGCCACCAATCGCGCAGATGACCACCACGATCCATGGCGGCGTCTTCCACACCGTCAACAGGATGAAACCCGTCAGCGCAAGTGCAAAATCCTTCGGCATGAATATGGCGCTTGTCCACACCGGATCATAAAGCGCGGCCCCGAGAATGCCAACGACGGCGGCATTTGCGCCGCGCATGGCAGCCTGCGCCAGAAGGTGCTTGCGAAACCCCTCCCAGAAGGGCAGCGCACCGACGAGCAGTAGCATGCCCGGCAGAAAGATCGCGACAAGCGCAATGGCTGCTCCCGCAATACCGTTCGGCTGCGGCCCCACCACAGCGCCGAGGTAGGCCGCGAAGGTGAACAGCGGGCCGGGAACGGCCTGGGTTGCACCGTAACCGGCGATAAACGCATCTTCCGTCACCCAGCCCGTGGAAACCACTGCCGATTGGAGCAACGGCAGCACCACATGGCCGCCACCAAAGACAAGGGCGCCGGCACGATAGAACGCATCGAACAATGAGAGGCCTTGCGAGCCGGCCATCGCCGCGAAGACCGGCAGGAAGGCCAGCAGGAGCGCGAAAGTGGCAAGCGCAATGTATCCGACACTTTTCGGCACCCGGAATGCGAGATGGGATGCCTGACGCGCGGCCTCGCTGCGGCAGAAGCAAAGCCCCGCAATGGCACCCAAGGCAAGCGCCAGAATCTGGCCAAAAGCCCCCGCGACAAACACGACGCAGATGATGCCGACGAGCGCGATGCTGGCACGCTGTCTATCTGGGGCAAGGCTCTTTGCCATGCCCCAGACGGCCTGCGCCACCACGGCGACCGCAACGATCTTGAGGCCATGCAACAGGCCGGTACCGACCGGCCCTTCTATCGACGCGGCGACCATGGCGAAGAGAAGCAGGAGGATAGCGGATGGCAGGGTGAAGGCCGTCCAGGCCGCCAGCGCACCGAGCGGCCCTGCCCGCAGCAACCCAAGGGCAAAACCGACCTGGCTGGAGGCCGGCCCCGGTAAGAACTGGCAGAGCGCCACGAGATCGGCATAACCCGCCTCATCGATCCATTTACGCCGCAAGACCAGCTCATCGCGAAAATAACCGAGATGGGCGATGGGACCGCCGAAGGAGGTGACCCCGAGCTTCAGGAACGCCGTAAAAACTTCGCCGGGCGTGCCGCTTCGAGGGGTGGCCGCTTCAGTGCGGATGGTTTGCGTTGACGACTTCACGAAAAAGCTCCCTGAGCGTGCAACGGCTGTTCGTCTAAACAATGTCCGTATCAAAAACGATATCGATATCAGACACTATTATGACAGGGATATGAAGAGGCGGGAGCGCATCCTCGATGAACAGGATCGTTCGACGCGCTCCATATCTTCGTTTTTACGTCTTTTCGAGCCTCAGACGATCAGTCCCTTCATGGGCCGGATGGCCTCCGAACCGGGAAAGACCGCCTTGTCGAGCATGGCAGCGCTTGCGCCGAGATGATCGACCGCGAGACCCTTGATGATCGCGCGAATATCCGTCGTGGGCGCAAGGTCCCGCCCATCCCGCAACTGCGCGAGCTTGAGGCCGGGCCAATCGGCGATGACACGCCCGCCACGGATGCTGCCGCCGGCGAGAAAGGCCGTTGTTGCCGTTCCGTGGTCAGTTCCTTCCGTACCGTTGATACGGGCGGTGCGGCCAAATTCCGTCGCGACCAATATGGCCGTATCCTTCCAGACCGGTCCCAGCTCCTGCTCGAAGGCGGCAAGCGCATTGTCCAGCCCGCTCAACAATTTTGAAAGACGCTCGACCTCATGGGCATGGGTGTCCCAACCCTCGAAAGCCAGCGCCGCAACGCGCGGCCCTTCCGGGTGCGCAATCAGCCGTGCTGCACCCCGCGCCATCTGTTCCATGCCAACGGGATCACCCGGACCACCGCGGGCCTTAATATCGACGCCGGAGGCGATCCTGCCGGTTTCGATACCCTCGGCGAGCAGTGCCGCCAGCATCGGGTCCGTCTGGCCGTAGAGATCGGCAAGGCGCGGAGCGAGATCGCCATCGGCGGGCTTGAGAACGGATGGCGCCCATCCCAATATCGGTGCCTTGCCGCGAATGACAAGCGGAGCGCTGGCGCCAATGGCAAGGCCGCTCACCCGCTGCCCGGCCGCAGCTGGATTGATGGTTTCACCCGCCGGCAACTGTTCGAGCAGACGGTTCAGCCAACCCGTCTCGACATGGCCGGGGGTCGGAAAACCCGATTCCAGCACATCCTGGCCATCAAAATGCGAACGGTCACGATAACCGGTGGCGCTGGCGTGGACCACCGCTGCCTCGCCCTTCCGGTACAGCCGCTGGAAATTGCGAAGGGATGGATGGAGCGCAAAGAAACCATCCAGCGCGAGGGCTGGATTGTCGCCTTCAGTGCGCATGGCGATCTGTTGCCTTAGCGCCTCATAGTCGGGGTCGCCGACGGGCGGCACGGCGGTCAGCCCGTCGAGCGCGCCGCGCAGGATGATGGTGACGAAACGTGGGTCGCGCCCGCCGGCAGCAAAAGCAAAACGCGGCATGAAGGCCCAGGCAAAAAGCGCGCCGCCTGTGCCAAGAAGAGCGCGGCGGGTTGGGGAAAGATGTTCACACAGCATGGTCAACGCCTCTGGAATTCGGGGGAAAGGAAAGCAATCGTCAGTCCCTGCGGTTTGCTCTCAGCCCGCTGCACGGCCTTTTTCGTCTCCTCGGACAAAAGCGGCCCCAGCCGGTCTGCGACGAAGTCGCGCGGATCGATTGAACCCGCAACCTGATGGGCGAACAGACTGGCGGCATCGATACGCGTCGCCAGGCCCTCGGAAGAACCCCAGCTATCGGTGACATCGGCAAAGCCGTTCGGGCCGGAGGGGTTCCACAGCGGCTGACCCAATGCGTTGAGCACTGAAATTACCTGCTCGGGTTTTGGCACTATTCCACTCGCCCTGATGACGGTCGTCACGAAATCTAACGGGGGTCTGAGCTTGGTCAGCGCCGGGCTCCAAGACTGTTCAGCCTCGATCAGCGCCATATAGGTGGCAGAAAGATCGCCGTGGCTCTTGGTGTAGGCGGCGGCAAGTTTCGCCACCAGCTCCGGCGGTGGCTGGTCGCTGATGAAGTGACGTACGAGCTTGTAGGCGAGATGGCGCGCGGTGGACGGATGGTGCGCAAGATCGCGCAGCACCCACCGCCCCTGCTCTACCCCCGCTTCACCATAGCTGATGCCCATCACGGCATGGTCGCCCGGTTCATGGTTGTAGGCGTTGAAGGAAAAGCGGCCAAGCGGACCGGGGCGCTTCTCGTCGCGATAAACGCTCCAGCCGGTGATGATGCGGGCAAGTGCTGTAACATCAGCCTGACTATAGCCGCCATCCACCCCGAGCGTGTGCAGTTCCATGATTTCGCGCGCGAGGTTTTCGTTGAGCCCGCGCTTGCCATTCCTGTTGGCCTGCGAATTCGGTCCGATCGATTGCTGATTGTCGAGAAAATACAGCATGGCGGGATGGGTCTCGACTGCGACCAGCATATCCTCGAAATTGCCGAAGACATGCGGACGGATCGCCTCACGCTCGAAAGCGCCGGCGAGAATGTGCACATCACCGCCCTTGCCGGTGGCAACCGCGAAGTGATTGGCCCAGAACATTGCCAACCGCTCGCCAAAACCGATCAGCGGCTGGCGTATCGTGCCGTTGAAGCGGGCGTCCGCCTCCGCAAGCAGTATCTGCTGGGGAAAATAGGGGCGCTTGGTGGCCGGCACGTCCGGCTTCTTGTCCTGTGAAGCACTGGCAGGCGGCACCATGCCCGCATTGTCCATAGCGTTTGCGGCAGTTGCCATAGCCGGCGATGATGGGCTCATGGCCCCTGCGGTCGCACCCGCGGCGCCGGTGGTGGCCGCGACGGCAAGGACAGCAGGTTTTTCACGCTCGGCCTTGATCTCCTTGTTATACGCCATCAGCGATATCAGAAGATCGGCGCTGGAATGAAGCTGTGCGCCGACAGGAATTGGTGTGGCGCGTTCGGTAATTTCCAGCCGCAACAGATCGCGCGGGTCGTCTTTGATCGCCTGGATATCGCCTTCACGCGCGCCGAGGCCGAAACGCCACAGACAGAGTGCTGCATCCAATTCCCTGGAATTTGACATGGCCGATACGAACTCCGTTTCGTTATCGACCATTCAACGGGCGCCAGGGCCAAAATCCGTCGCTGTTGAAATGTGATTATTTCGTGGCCGGTTTCGGCGCCTCACGGGCGAGCAAGCCTTCCGCGAGCCGGCGCCGCGCCTCTAGCGACAATGTGCGGGCGAACTCCACGGCCTGCATCTCGGTTGCGGCGCGGACCTCATATTCCGCCTTGCGGGCACGCTCAAGCGCTGCGGACAATGCCTCCGGGTCAAGCGTTTCTGCCCCCATCAGGGACGCCGCCTCGATACGCGCCTGGCGCGCCTCGGCGGAGGTTTCCCGCATGGTCCTGCGTGCATCGCTGAGGCTGCGCCGGAAGGCCTCCCTTTCGGTCTTTGGCAATTGTTCGCCCGCAAGCGGCATGCGGGCAGCGGCAGCGGCCGGGTCGTTCCGCAGATAAACGAACCCTGCACCGGCAAGCGCGCAGACAAGAAATGTATTCGCGACGAGAAGGACAACGACTATCCAGCGGAAATTCTGATCGCTCATTTCGTCTCCTCGGTCATTTCGTTTTCGGTTTGCAGGTTTCCGAACGCGGTCAACGTATCGCCCAATGTCAGGGCGGGCGGTGGCGTGAGGTTGATGACGGCAACCGCTCCCGTCAGCGCGCCCGCAAGGCTGATGCCGATCATGCCCGCACCCAGCCCGTACCGGACGATCCATCTGCGTCTGGTGGTCTGCGCCTTTGCCTGCGCCATGATCTTCGCGTTGAGCATGGCCGAAGGGTCGCGAAGACGATATGCCGACAGCGTAAAATCGAGAGGTGCCGCCTGCGCAATCAGGCGCCTGCCGTCTGCCGTCTCCGCATAAGCCATGGCCTCCAGCCGCCGGTCTTCCGGCCAGCGTTGTGGATCGGCACCATAGGCCGCCACAAGATCGGAAAAAACCTTGTTATCCATGAGCGTCTTCTTCGCCCCGTTCATTGGTCGCCCTCATTCAAAATCGCATGGAGTGCCCGGCGGCCACGCGCCAGAAGGCTTTCCAGTGCGTCCACACTGACATGCATGACATCAGCCGCCTCGCGGTTCGACATCTCCTGATAATAGACCAGAACGATCGCCTCCCTTTGTCGCGCGGGTATGGCCTGCAAGGCGCGCGCCACGGCACCGCTCTCGTCACCATCATATGGCAGGGCGGCATCGGGCAGCACACTGCCGTCAATCTGTTCGGGCGGCTCAGCAACCGATATTTCCCGGCGCTTTCGCAAGCGGTCGTAACAGAGGTTCAGCGCCACCCGGTGGATCCATGTGTCGAATTTCGCACGCCCCTGCCGCCACGTGCCTGCATGTTTCCATATGCGCAGGAAGGTCTCCTGCGCGATGTCTTCCGCCTCTGCCGGATCACCCAGCATACGCGTGGCAAGCGCCATGATCCTCGGCAGTTTGGCCGTCACCAGAGCCTGCATCGCGCGGACATCTCCCGCAGCGACATCCGCCACCAAATCTGCATCCGGATCGCTTACCATGTATCGGGCTTTGTCTCCGTACTGTCCTGTCGGACACGGGCGAAATCCATGCGGAATGACGGCGGCTTCAGTGAGGATGTCCCGCACCTTGCCACTTTAACGCAGACCCGCGCAAAATCCGTCGCCGATTTCTGGGAAATATTCGCGTGCATTTTACGGCAGACCGCGGCACCGTCCGAACACATTGGAACGGCTGTTTCAACCGTCCACAGATACCCCGGCAAGCCTGTCCGGCCCGAACGCTTCAAGCAATCCGCGATAGGGCTTGGCGAGTGGCGTGGCATAGGCGCCGCGCTTGGCGGTCGAAAGCCCCATCGATACCAGCGATTCCGCCTGTTTCACCGCCGCAGCGACGCCATCGATAACAGGCACGCCGAATTCGCTGCGCAACTCGGCGGTGAGATCCGCCATACCGGCGCAGCCAAGCACAATCGCTTCGGCGCGATCTTGACGCAGGGCCAGTGAAATCTCTTCCCGCAGCCTCTCCCTGGCATTTGATGCCGGATCTTCCAGCGACAGGACGGGAATATCGGCGGCACGCACATTGCAGCGGGCAGACATGCCATAACGGTGAACGAGATGTTCGAGCGGCAGCCGCGAACGCTCCATCGTCGTAACGATCGTAAACCTCTGCGCGATGAATGCCGTGGCTGAAACCGCCGCTTCGCAAATCCCAATTACGGGTATGTCGGCGAGCGCGCGGGCCGCATCGAGTCCGGTGTCGTCGAAACAGGCGATGACGGCTGCCCTGGCACCAAGCGTCGGCGCCTTGGCAAGCTCGAGCAGCAGGCCGGGTACCGCGAAAACCTCATCGTAATATCCTTCGATGGAGACAGGCCCCATGGAAGAGGTCACTGCGAAGATTTCCGTATCGCAACTGGCCGCCCGCGTCGCCGCGTCGGCGATCGTCGCTGTCATGGATTGCGTCGTATTCGGATTAATGACGAGGATGCGCATGTTCTGTTTTTTCATCAACGCGAATGGCGACGGTTCAGAGTGACGATCAGGCCAAGCGTGGCCGCAATAACCAGGAAGGAGAAAAGGGTCGTGACGGCTCCGAGCGCGTAAAGCACTGGCGTCGTGACGTTGGTGGTCATGCCGTAGATTTCCAGCGGCAGGGTGTTGTAGGTGCCTGACGTCATCAGCGTACGGGCAAATTCGTCATAGGAAAGCGTAAAGCCGAACAGGCCGACGCCTATCAGGCTCGGTGCAATCATCGGCAGCACCACATGGGCAAAGGTCTGCCAGGCGGATGCCCCGAGATCGCGGGCGGCTTCTTCATAGGATGGAGAAAAGCGGTTGAAAACCGCCAGCATGATGAGCACGCCGAATGGCAGCGTCCAGGTCAGGTGCGCGCCAAATGCTGATGTATACCATGAAGGTTCCAGCCCAAGTTGTTGGAAAAGAACGCCGATACCGAGTGATATGATGATCGATGGCACCACGAGGCTTGCGACGGAAAGATAGAATAGCGGCGTCGCGCCGATGAATTTGCGCCGGAAAGCGAGACCCGCCAAAAGCGAGACGAGCACCGTGACGACCATGACCATAACGCCAAGCCCGAAGGAACGGCGGAACGAGCCGCCAAAATCGCCGACCGCCTGCTGTTCAAAAAGATTGCCGAACCAGTGCAGCGAAACGCCGTTGAGTGGAAAGGTCAGTCCGCCATTCGGCCCCTGAAAGGCAAGGATGAGGATTGCCGACAGCGGGCCGTAGAGGAACAGCACGAAGAGCAGAAAAAAGAAGGCGAGGACATAGAATTCACGGCCGCGTTTTTCCGAATGCATGGGTCACAGCTCCTTGCGGATATCGACGATGCGCAGGATGCCCGCGACCATCAGAAGAACGAGGATGAGCAGGATAACGGCATTTGCGGCCGCCGCGGGATATTGCAGCAGCGACATCTGGTTCTTCATCATCAGTGCCACCGACGCGCTCTGCCCGCCGGACATCACCTGAACCGTGGAGAAATCGGCCATGACAAGCGTCACGACAAAGATGCTGCCGATCGCCATACCGGGTTTGGCAAGCGGAATGATAACGTTCCAGAGGGTCTGCCAGCCAGTCGCCCCGGCATCGCGCGCCGCTTCGATCAGCGATTTGTCGATGCGCATCAGCGTGTTGAAGATGGGTGTGACCATGAACAGCGTATAAAGATGCACCATGGCCAGCACCACGGCAAAATCCGAATAGAGCAGCCATTCGATTGGCGCAGGTACGATGCCGGCGCTGACCAGCGCGCTGTTGACCAGCCCGTTGCGCCCGAGAACGGGAATCCAGGAAATCATGCGGATGATGTTCGACGTCAGGAAAGGCACAGTGCAGACGAGGAACAGAACCATCTGCATGGTGGTGGTGCGGATATGAAAAGCGAGGAAATAAGCGACCCAAAAACCGCAGAACAGCGTGATCGCCCAGACGATGGCGGCGAATTTCAGCGTGTTGATATAGGTTTGCCACGTGACCCAGGAACCAAGCGTCTCGGTATAGTTGAAGGTCACGAAACCCGGATACATCTGGGCAAAATCATAATCCCAGAAACTGACGACGGCGATCATGACGATCGGTAAAAGCAGGAAAAAGCCGAGGATCAGGAAAAGCGGTGTGGCCTGAATATAGGACACAAGCTTCTGTGGCAGGGCGAAGCTGCGGGACGGCTTGTCCTTTTTTTCGCTCACGCCGATGAATCTGACTGTCACCAAGGCTTTTCTCCTGCTGGCTGCCTGTGAAAGAGAGGCCGCGTCGGCGCGGCCTCATGTCTGCGAAAGGCGAGAAGATCAGGCCGCGATGAACTCGTTCCAGCGACGAACCATGTAGCGGTCCTCGTCCATGACGGAGTTCCAGCAGGCGACCTTGCCCATGCGCTCCTGGAACGAACCGCCGTCGCGCACTGCACCGGCCTTTTCCATGACCTTGCCATCAGGCGCGATGATATCGCCCTGCGCGGGCTTGCCTTCGACCCAGTAACCCCACTCGTCGGCCGACATATGTTCCTTCGCCGTATCCATGGCGGCGGAGTAATAGCCCTGACGGTTGAGGTAGGCGCCGACCCAGCCGGACGTGTACCAGTTGATATACTCGTAAGCCGCATCCAGCTTGGCGCCGGAGAGGTGCTTGGCAAGGCCAAGGCCGCCGCCCCACGAGCGATAGCCTTCCTTGAGCGGCTGGTATTTGCAGGCGATGCCCTTCGAGCGAACGGCGGCGACGGCGGGCGACCACATGGACTGGATCACGACTTCACCCGACGCCATGAGGTTGACGCTTTCATCGAAGCTCTTCCAGAAAGCGCGGAACTGCCCGTCCTTCTTGGCCTTGATGAGGAAGTCGATGGTCTTGTCGATCTCCTCCTTCGTCATGTTGCCCTTGTCGGCATATTTGATGTTGCCCATGGCTTCCATGATCATCGCCGCATCCATGATGCCGATGGAGGGGATGTTGAGGATAGAGGCCTTGCCCTTGAACTTGGGGTCCATGATATCGGCCCAGCTGGTGATATCGCGGCCGACGAGATCGGGGCGAATGCCGAGCGTATCGGCATTGTAGATGGTCGGAACCATGGTGAAATAATCGGTTTCGCTTTTCGCAAACTTCTTGTCGCCGGGCTTTTCGACGAAACCGACCGTGTGCGGGGCGGTACCCTGGGCCACGACGCTATCGGGCGTCAGCTTGCCGTTTTTGAACAGCGGAACGATCTTGTCGTAATATTTCAGCTTCTTGATTTCCATCGGCTGAATGACACCCGCCGGGTAGACCTTCTTCAGGATCCAGTATTCGATATCGGCGATATCGTAGGAGTTCGGCTGGGTCACGGCGCGCTGCGCGGCCGCATCCGAATCCGTCGCCGTCATCTCCAGCGTGATACCGAGATCAGCCTTGCACTTTTCGGCAATCGCATTGAGGTTCGAAACACCCGTGCCGAACTGGCGGATCGTGATCGGGTTCTGCGCCCATATGGTCGGGAAACCGGTGACAAGGCCGGAGCCGATGGCCGCGCCTGTTGCGGCAGCACCTGCCTTTAGAAGGCCGCGGCGGGACAGGCCCTTGTTGCTGTTGGAGTTGTCGGTCATTTCAAAGTTCTCCTCTGGTTATTTTTGGGGTCACTTCTCTACCCGGCCGAGCACGATGGCATCGGCCGCATTCCATGAAAGCGGTATGGCGTCGCCGGTCTTTACCGGCTTTTCGAAGAAGGCGACGTCGCTGAGGATGGCGTTGAAATCCTCAATGCCCGCGCCGGTCACGGCGATCTTCACGCTTGCACCGCGATATTCGACATTCGAGACGATGCCGGTAAAACCGAAACCGGGTTGATCTGCCTCGCCGACGCGCACACGGTCGGTACGAACGGCGATATCGACCGCGCCGTCATCCGGGGCAACGCCGCCTGCCGTGAAGGTGCCGCCGCCTGCAACCTCCAGCGTGACGAGATCGCCGTTCTTTTCCTTGAACCGGCCGGAAATGACATTGTGATCGCCCATGAAGCGGGCGACGAAAGCGGTGGCCGGGCGCTCAAACAGCTCGCGCGGCGTCGCTGCCTGCTCGATGCGGCCATCATTCATGACGACGATAACGTCGGCCAGCGCCATTGCCTCTTCCTGACTGTGTGTGACGTGAACAAAGGTGATGCCGAGCGAGGTTTGCAGCTTCTTCAGCTCGGCCCGCATACGGATCTTGAGGAAAGGATCGAGTGCCGAAAGCGGCTCATCCAACAGCAACGCCTCGGGGTCGGTGATAAGCGCGCGAGCCAACGCCACACGCTGCTGCTGCCCGCCGGAAAGCTGGGCCGGGCGCCGGGTGGCATAGGGTTCGAGCTGCATCAGCCGCAGCATCTCCAGCGCCTTGGCGCGGCGCGCTTCCTTGTCCACCCCCTTCATCTTGAGGCTGAAGGCAACGTTGTCGACGAGATCGAGATGCGGAAACAGCGCATAGGACTGGAACATCATTGCCGTGCCGCGTTTGGCGGGCGGCAGATCGGTGACGACCACATTACCAAGCCTGACATCGCCGCTTGAAATGCTTTCGTGGCCGGCGATCATTCGCAGTGTCGAGGTCTTGCCGCAGCCCGAAGGACCGAGCAGGCAGCAGTAACTTCCTGCCGGTATCTTGAGGCTTATGGCATGCACCGCGGTGGTGTTGCCATAAATCTTGGAAACGGAAGCGATGTCGATTGCTGCGGCTTTGCTCATGAACACTCTCCTGCGACGTCTTTGTCATGCAGGAGCCGTGCCAATCGGCTTTGCCATTGATATAAAAAGGGAATTTCGATGTGTCCACCGGTCCCGTCACCGGCCTGCTCAAATTTACATCGATTGTTTTCGATTTGGTGCGGAAATTGTATGCGATCTGAGCGACCGACAGCGAAACATGAAATCGGGAAAAGAGTGCCATCGAAACGAACTGGCTGACACCACTGGAATAGCGGACATTTTCTTGGCAAACACAACACAAAGGCTACTGCCGACGCACGCACCGCTCCGGTCGCGTGCGTCGGTACTGTGCTTAGATCATGCCAAGGAACTGCTTGAGTTCCGGCGTCTGGGGATTGGCAAAAACATCTTCCGGCGGCCCGATCTCGTGCACACGGCCCTGATGCATGAAGACGACGCGCGAGCAGACGTCGCGAGCAAACTTCATTTCATGCGTCACCATCAACAGGGTCATGCCTTCCTTTGCCAGTTCGCGCACGACGGCCAGCACCTCAGACACGAGTTCGGGGTCGAGCGCCGAGGTAATCTCGTCACAGAGAAGGGCGATAGGCTGCATGGCAAGGGCGCGGGCAATCGCCACGCGCTGCTGCTGGCCGCCGGACAGTTCATCCGGATAGGCATCGAACTTGTGCGCCAGCCCGACACGCTCCAGCATCCTGCGCGCCGTCACCTCGGCCTCCGGCTTGGTGACCTTTTTCACCACCATCTGCGAAAGCATGACATTGCCGCCGGCCGTCAGATGCGGAAAGAGGTTGAATTGCTGGAAGATCATGCCGACCTTCAGCCGCAATGCCTTCAGATGCAGCTCATCGTCCAGCAACTGCGCACCTGCCACTTGGATCGAGCCGGCGCTGATCGTCTCCAGTCCGTTGATGCAGCGAAGCAGCGTCGATTTTCCAGAGCCGCTTTTGCCGATGATGGCGATCACCTCGCCGGGTTCGACATCCAGATTTATGCCCTTCAGCACCTCATTGTCGCCAAAGCTCTTGTGGACTTCAGTGATTTCGATGAGCGACATTGAGCTTCCTTTCTAGGAACTGGCTGGATTTCGACAGCGGCCAGCAGAGGGCGAAATAGATGAGAGCAACCAGCCCATAGACGGTGAAGGGCTGGAAGGTGGCATTGGTGACGATCGTGCCGGCCTTGGACAGTTCAACGAAACCGATGATGGAGGTGAGTGCTGTGCCCTTGACGACCTGCACGGAAAAACCGACCGTTGGCGGAATGGCGATCTTGAGCGCCTGCGGCAGGATGACGTAACGCATCTGTTGCAGGCGGCCCATGGCAAGGCTGGCGGACGCCTCCCACTGGCCCTTCGCAATCGCCTCAACGCAGCCACGCCAGATTTCCGCAAGGAAGGCAGCGGTCCAGAGGATAAGCGCCACGCCAGCCGCAAGCCAGGCCGGAACATCAACCCCGAGGAGACCGAGGCCGAAAAAAGCGATGAAAAGCTGCATTAGCAGCGGGGTGCCCTGAAAGACTTCGATATAGATGCGGGCAGCGCGGTTCAAAGCCCGGCGCGGGCTGATGCGCAACCACAGAAGCACGATGCCCACCATACCGCCGCCGATGAAGGAAACGAGCGATAGCAACAGCGTCCAGCGGGTGGAGAGCAGCAGGTTGCGCAGAATGTCCCAAAAGGTGAATTCAGTCATCGTGCCGCCCTCCTCGGGAAAAGAAAGCTGCCGAGCGCCAGCATGCCCTGCCGCAACAAGATGGCGAGCAGCAGGTAGATGACAGTTGACAGGATGTAGGCTTCGAAGGCGCGGAACGTGCGCGACTGGATGAAGTTCGCCGCAAAGGTCAGGTCTTCCACCGCAATCTGCGAGACGACGGCCGAGCCGAGCATGACGATCACCACTTGCGAGGAAAGCGCCGGCCAGATGCGTTGCAGCGAAGGTGTGAGCACCACATGGCGAAACGTTTCGAAGCGCGTCATGGCAAGGCTCGCGCCCGCCTCGAACTGGCCCTTCGGCGTCGCCTGAATACCGGCGCGGATGATCTCGCAACTATAGGCGCCCAGATTGACGATCATCGCCAGATTGGCCGCGGTCAGCTCTGTAAGCTTGAAACCAAGTGAAGGCAGGCCAAAGAAGATGAAAAACAACTGGATCAGAAAAGGCGTATTGCGGATGAGCTCCACATAGGTGCCGACGATGGGCTTCAACCATGAAGGTCCGAGCGCCCGGGCCCAGGCGCAGGCGATGCCAAGTGAAACGCCGACCACGCCGCCGACCAGCGTGAGTTGGCTGGTAATGGCGATGCCTTTGGCAATTTGTGGCCAATATTCGCCAAGCCACAGGAAATCAAATTGATAGCTCAAGAAACAGTCCCCTTGCGCCGGTGGAGAAAGGCGTCATCCCGGCGGATCCGGGATGACCATGGCAAACGATGATCAAAGATCTTTCGGCAGATCCTGGCCAAGCCACTTGGTGGCGATCGCATTCAGCGAGCCGTCGGCCTTGGCTGCAGCTACGGTGGCGTTGACCTTTTCCAGTAAGGCCGGCTCGTTCTTGTTGAGGCCGATGTAGCAGGGAGAGTTCTTGATGAGGAACTTCAATTCCGGACGCTTCGGCGGGTTCTTGGCGAGGATGGCGGCTGCAACCACGTTGCCGGTCGCGACAACTTCCACCTGGCCCGAAAGGAAGGCCGAGATGGTGCCGTTATTGTCCTCGTAACGCTTGATGGTGGCGTCCGAAGGCGCGACCTTCGTCAG
This sequence comes from Agrobacterium sp. 10MFCol1.1, assembly GCF_000381165.1. Taxonomy (NCBI): domain Bacteria; kingdom Pseudomonadati; phylum Pseudomonadota; class Alphaproteobacteria; order Hyphomicrobiales; family Rhizobiaceae; genus Agrobacterium; species Agrobacterium sp. 10MFCol1.1. Next base: position 212,124 of record NZ_KB906079.1, read on the forward strand.
TTCCAGGTCCTCGACGGCACCGCGCGTGACGGCGATGGTCTTGCCCTTAAGATCTTCGGCCTTGGAGATCGCGACGTCGGCCGGGCCGAAAACGCCGTTGAAGAAAGGCGCGTAAGCATCCGAGAAATCAATAACTTTTTCACGATCTGGATTCTTGCCGAGGCTGGAGATAACGAGATCGACCTTGTTGGTCTGGAGATAGGGAACACGGTTGGCACTGGTGACCGGGACGAGTTCCACCTTCACGCCCAGCTTGTCGGCGATCATCTTGGCCATGTCGATGTCATAACCCTGCGGGGTCATATCAGCAGCAACGCTGCCGAAGGGCGGGAAATCCTGCGGTACGGCCACACGCAGCGTGCCGCGTGCGGTGATGTCGGCAAGGGCATCCGCCTTGGCGGGCGCGGAAAAACCAAAGGCGGCAGCCATGGCGGCGGCAGCGATGAGGGTCCGTCTGAAGATCATATGTCATTCTCCTTGTGTTGATTGTGTTGCATGTGAATTTTATCCGGATCGCCGCCATTCATTTCCGGTAGGGCGAGCGACCGGCGAAGGCCGGCGAGAGGATCGGGGCGTCGAGTGAGGTCGAGGCCGGTTTCCACCTCGTCCAGATGCTCGATGGAAAGCTCCGCCGCCCTCACGAAATCGCCCGCAGCCATCGCGTCGAAGATACGGCAATGCCCCTCATGGGACTGGAGGGCATGAAACTCCGACTGGTAGAGCATGGAGATCAGAATTGTCCGGGCGGTCAGATCGCGTAGCAGCTCGATGAGCACGGCATTGCCGCAAAGCTCGGCGATGCGGATATGAAAATCGCCCATGAGGCAGGTAAGGCGCTGGCGGTCACCTGCGGCTATTGCGACTTTCTCTTCCTCAAGATGCGCGACGAGGACCTTGCGCCCCTCCTCCGACAGCATCCGCATGCTGCGAAGCAATCCGGATTCGATAATCCGCCGCGCCTCATAGATGGTCATCGCCTCCTCGGCGGAGGGCTCGACGACGAACCACCCTCGCCGCGCGCTGACATGGACGATGCCACGTGTTTCCAGCCGCATCATCGCCTCCCGTACCCGCGTACGTGAAACGGAGAAGAGTCCAGCCAGCTGATTTTCGCTGAGCCGCGTGCCCGGCCGGATGCGCGCCGAAAGAATGCCGGAAACGATGGCTTCTTCGATGTTTATCTGACGGTCCTGCTTGGTATGTAAATCTTGCATACAAGACTGAAAGCAAGGCCCGTGCCAGAACAGATATTGTTTTAAAATCAAAATGCCGCGAAAAAGCTCGCGCGTACTCGCTCAAATTTTGAGCAAGAAAATCGACAAACATCAAAAAAAACGCAGAGCTGTGCAAACTTGACGGTATGGCCGTCGCGGTTTCTCTCTAACCGGCTTTGAACCGATCGAATGCCGTCAGATACTTGACCGTGGGATCGGCGTCCCAGCGGTAAATTTCGGTTCGGAGGAAATGCAGCTCTTCCTCGAGCTTTTCCTCCGCCAGTTCCACCCACCAGGATTTGGGCCGGCCATCGGAACCATCAGACCAGCGATAGCCCCGCTTTTTCAGATGATCCTTCATGTCGAACGGGCTGTTCTCCGCGTAAATGCGAACCCGGGAGTGCTGGCTGGCTTCATGGAGTTCCATGAAGGGCGTCCCGCTTTGGCCGGCGCGTACCTGTTCCAGCACCTCCAGCAGAGCAAAACAATCGTCGACTGCTCGATGGCCGTCATGAAAATAGCCGGATTGCCCGATGAGGTAGGCGAGCTTGCTGCCCTCAAAACCCCGACCACTCCAGTCAACCTCAGAGACGGAGCAGGCCCAGGCCTTATTGCGGAAGATCGGCGAGAAGGCCTCGCAAAACGGACGATCGAAGCCGGCATTGTGGGCAATGATCAGATCAGCACCTTCAACCAGGGAGGTCAGCCGGTCGATGTCTATCGTCTGTCCGGCAACCATTTCATCGGTGATACCCGTCAGGCGCGTGATTTCTTCCGGAATGGAAGTGCCCGGCTGTCGCAGACCGCCATAGACCCCGGTGACATCGCCGATCGTGCCCTGATCGTCGAATGTGAAGGTAATGACGCCGATTTCGATGATCTCGTCAGTTCGGTGGTTGAGGCCCGTGGTCTCGGTGTCGAGGATCACGCCCTGACGTGGAAACCCCGGTCGCGGCTGCTCGCATATCGCGCGCGGCTGCAACTTGCGCAGGACGCGGTAATTGCCTGTGGATTCGAGATATCCGACCAAGGCCTCATCATCAGGAACCGATTTCTGCATCGTTTCACGACCACCCGCTTTTCGCCCGCGCTCAGCCTGAGGAAGCCGCACCGTCGCGGAAGCAAAAAAATCCAACTGGGAGGTCATTGTTCTTCTGTCCGCTTTGGCCGGAAATCGATATTGAGTTTTCCAACATATGCGCAGAGGCTCACACTAACAACAGCGGTTGCCGTGATCCACAGAAACCGGGCGGCGTCCGTTTGGCATTGCCCGCATTGGATTCAGAAAAGGGGCGGAATGTTCCGCCCCCTTTCTGCATTACCTTTATCGATCGAAATACCCGTGGTCAGCGTGTGTGGTGAACCGGTTGCAATGCATAGACAGGTGTAGGGAGCCCCTCCATGCGCGCCTTCAACTGCAAGGCGAGATATTGCGAATAATGCCGCGACTGGTGCAGGTTGCCGCCGTGGAACCACAGCGCCTCCTGCTGCGTCGGCTTCCACATGTTGCGCTGCTCGCCTTCCCACGGCCCCGGGTCTTTCGGCGTATCCGAACCGAGACCCCAGACCTTGCCGACCCTGTCTGCCGTTTCCTGATCGATGAGATCGGCGACCCAGCCATTCATCGAACCATATCCCGTCGCATAGACAATGACGTCAGCAGGGATCTCCTTGCCGTCAGCGAGCTTGATCGAATTTTCGGTGATCTCGTCCACCTGACCGGCGGCAAGCTTCACCTTGCCATCGATGATCAGCTGCGAGGCGCCGATATCAATATAATAACCGGAGCCGCGCCGCAGGTACTTCATGAAGAGGCCCGAGCCATCCGCACCCCAGTCTAGCTGGAACCCGGCTTTTTCCAGTGCGGCGTAAAAATCAGCGTCGCGCTCCCTCATCTTGTCGTAAAGCGGGATCTGGAACTCATGCATGATCCGGTAGGGCAGCGACGCGAAGATGAGATCGGCCTTCGCCGTCGTCACCCCATTCGCCAGGGCCTGTTCGGAATAGAGCGCACCGAGCCCTATATCCATCAGCGTATCGGATTTGACGATATGGGTCGTCGAGCGCTGGATCATGGTCACATCGACACCCGCTTCGTGGAGTGCGGCGCAGATATCATGGGCCGAATTGTTGGAACCGATCACGGCGACCTTCTTTCCCTTGTACCCATCCGGCCCCGGATGCTGCGAGGAATGGTGCTGATCGCCGTTGAAGCGCTCGCGCCCCTTGAAATCCGGAATATTAGCCTTGCCGGACATGCCGGTGGCAAAGACCAGTTGCTTTGGCCGGAGCACGACTTCCTCGCCATCGCGATCGACGACGATCGACCATTCCTTCGCCGCCTCGTCCCACTTGGCGGATTTGGCAGTGGAGCGGGTCCAGTAGTTCAGTTCCATCACCTTGGTGTAGAATTCGAGCCAGTCACCGATCTTGTCCTTGGGGGCAAAGACCGGCCAGTTCTTCGGAAAATCGATGTAAGGCAGATGGTCGTACCAGACCGGGTCATGCAGGCAGAGCGACTTGTAGCGCTTGCGCCAGCTGTCACCCGGCCGCTCGTTCTTTTCGAGTATGATCGTCGGCACGCCGAGCTGGCGCAACCGGGCGCCGAGCGCGATGCCGCCCTGTCCACCGCCGATGATGACGGTATAGGGCTGCTTGTCATAACCGAGCGTGCGCGCTTCCTCCTCGCGCTCCTCCATCCAGGTTTTGGCACCAAGGTTCTGGCCGTGCCTTGCGCCGAGCGGGCGGGTGAAGCCCGATTTTTCCTCATGGCCCTTCAGTTCGGAAAGCGCCGTCAGCAGCGTCCATATCTGCCCGTTCCTGAAGCGCACGAGGCCGTAGCCGCGCCCTGTCGCCGTCTCGAAGGTGATCCAGCTTTCAAGCACACCATCCGCCTCCGTCGCCTCCTCGCCGGTAGCGATGCGCCAGTTTGTGGGTCTGGCAGTCGAAAGCTGCGCCTGCAGCATGTCGCGCACCTGATCGCGACCTTCAACGGTCTTGATGTTCCAGGTAAAGGCAACGAGGTCGCGCCAGTAGCAATCCTCGGCAAACAGATTAACGGCATCATCGATGCGGCCAGCTTCGAGTGCTGCCCCGAACGTATCGAGAAGCGCCTGAAGGCGCGTGGTGGGGGTCTTGTCGAGCATGTATTCCTCCTCCTGCTCAATGTGGAAACGGGACGGCTCCTCAACCGCCCCGCACTTCAAATCGGCCTATCGCGACAGGTCGATCAGGATCTTCAGATGCTTGCCGGCCGGGTCGAGCAGCTGGTCGAACCCTTCCGTGACCGCCTCGCTGAGTGAGACGTTTTTGGTAACGATCCGGCTCGCCGGGATCTGGCCGCTGGCGATCAGCCGGGCAACACGCGGCCAGTAGTGAGTCGGATAGGCCCAGGAGCCGCGGATATCGATGTCCTTGAAGGTCACGTCGAACCAGTTCAGCGGGTTTTCGCCGGGGTGGAGGCCGGTCTGCACCACAACGCCCTGCTTGCGCACGGCATCGGCGCAGTTCTTCAGCGCATGTTCATTGCCGACGCATTCGATGGCGACATCGCAGCCAACATTGCCTTCGGTCTCGGCACGGATGACATCGCCCACCTTTTCCGTCTTGGGATTGATCGTGCGCACCTCGCCAAGCGCCGCCCGCGCCAGCGCCAGACGCGTGTCGTTGAGATCGGAAAGAAATATCTGCGAGGCACCGGCCGCCCTGGCCGCCATGGCGACGAGAATGCCGATCGGCCCGGCACCGGTCACAAGCACGCTGCTGCCGGCCGTGACACCGCCACGGTCGCAGGCATAAACCGCGACTGCCGTCGGCTCGATGAGGGCCGCTTCCTGATCGGAAAGCGCATCGGGTATCGGCTGGACGTTATAGTCGTTGAGAAGAGCGGCCTGCGCCATGCCGCCGGAATGCCAGGACAGACCGGCGAGAGCGAGATTTGTGCTCAGGTGATAAAGACCGCGATCAGCATAATAGTCGCCATGACGCGGCATGATGAGCGGCTGGATCGATACCCGGTCGCCGGGCTTTACATGGCTAACGCCCTCGCCTACGGCCTTGACGACACCGCCGAATTCATGACCGAGAATTTGCGGCCCGTGCGCGCCGGTGAAAGGATGCGGCTCCTTCGGCACGAAGATCGGGCCATAGGCATATTCGTGCAGGTCCGTACCGCAGATGCCGCAGAACTTGTTTTCGACGAGCACCTCACCCGGACCGGGCTCGGGTGGCGTATCCACATCCTCGATGCGTAGGTCCTTGGCGGCGTGAAAGCGCAGTGCCTTCATTGCATTTCCTCCTGTAGTTCTTGCACAGAAGGATCAGCAAGCGGCATGCCAGAATGGCTTGCGCCATATCTTGACGTATTTTCAATTGGTTACAAATTCAGCTCTTAGGCTCGCCGGCAGAATGCAACAGGTTCCGTGCAACAGGTGTTGCAATGGTCGCACCGGTTCGGACGCAGTCAATTCAGGCGTTTGAGACGGCGGTGAATGGTGGAGCGGTTGACGCCGAGGCTTCGCGCCAGCGCCGAGACGTTGTTGCCGCAGTCCTTCAGCGCCCGGCGCAGATCGTCGTCATCGCGCAAAGCATCATCGGTGGCGACTTCGGCAAAGAGGTGTTCAGGCAGGCTACCCGGATCGATCTTGCCGCCATCGGAAAGCGCGGCTGCAACCCGCAGTGCATTGAAGAGTTCGCGCAGATTGCCCGGCCAGTCATGGTCAAGCAGAATTGCCCGTGCCGCCTTATCGATCCTGTAGGTCTCGCCGTTTTCCTTCTCGATGCGGCGGAGAAACTGATCGATCAGCCAGCCGAGATCCTCGCGCTCCCGCAGCGCCGGCAGCGTCACCGTTGCGGCGTTCAGGCGATAATAGAGGTCCTGCCGGAAACGGCCTTCCTTCACCAGCTCGGCAAGATCGCGGTGCGATGCGGACAGTACTCTCAGACGCACCGGCTTGGCTTTCAATGCGCCAACCGGCTGCACCTCGTTTTCCGAAAGCACGCGCAACAGGCGGCTTTGAAGAGAGAGCGGCATGTCGCCAATCTCATCCAGGAACAAAGTGCCGCCACTTGCCTCCTCGATGAGACCGCGCTTGCCCTTCTGGCTGGCGCCGGTGAAGGCACCGGGTGTGTAACCGAACAATTCGGATTCGATCAGATGCTCCGGGATTGCCGCACAATTGACGGCAACGAAATTACCGTCGCTGTTGCAGCTGTCATGGATCGCCCGTGCCAGATATTCCTTGCCGCTGCCCGTCTCACCCTGAATGAGGATGGGAATATCGCGGGCGGCAAGCTTTGCTGCCCGTGCCTGCACCTTTTCCATCGCCGGATCGCCGTTGCTCATGTCCCTCAGCGCTCGCGGCAAGCGTGGCTCAGGCGTGACAGGAGCGCGAATGCTGACGGCGGGCGCGATCGCGCTGGCAAAAAGCACCAGACCGTTGCGGGCGCGCAAAAGCCGCTCGCCATTCGGCCGCCCGCGCATAAAGCGCGGCAGGTCGTCCACATCGATATCGAAGACCGAGGAAATCGGCTGGCCGAGAAAATCGCGGGTGGCAAGGCCGTGCATGTTCATGGAGCGCGCCAGCGCCCCGAAGCCACCATGGGTCATGCCGGTGATACGTCCGCTGCCATCAAGGGCGATCGCCGCATCCGGATCGACGTCAAGAAACTCAGGTGAACGGGCAAGACGCAACACCCAGTCATTGCGGGTGCGGGTCATGAGATTGGCAAGCTCGATGCGCCGCGCGGTGGAGGCAACGAGATGCAGCGCCAGTTGCTGGCTGGCCTTGGCCGTCGGCGAGCGCAGCTGGGAAATGTCGAGCACGGCGGTGAGATCGCCGAGCGTATCGAAGACGGGCGCCGCAGTGCAGGTCAGCCCGATATGGCTGGTATCGAAATGGTCATCCTGATGGATGATCACCGGCTCGCCGGAAACGAGGCAGGCGCCAACAGCGCAGGTGCCGGCCCGGTTTTCCGACCATTCCGAGCCAAGGTAAAGCCCCGCCCTCCGCAACTGGTTGTCGAAGGTCGGGTCGCCCATGAAATCGACGGTAACGCCGCGGGCATCCGACAGCAACAGGACGTAATTCTGCTCGGCAATCTGGTTGAACAGGGCTTCGAGACCGGAGCGGCCGATACGGATGAGCTCCTCGGCCTGCTCGCGATGCTCCCGAAGCTTCAGCTCGGGCACGATATAGGCTTCCTGCGCGATCGTTGGGTCGAGCTTGTAGTCATTGAGGCAGCGCAGCCAGGACTGGATGACCGGCGTATCACGGGGGCTGACCGCGCCCATGCCGACACGTTCGATCTCTCGTATATGCGACAGCGTCGATACCATGCACGCATCCTCCGGCACGAATGGTCGCATATTAGGAGATCGCCCACAATCCACCTCTTACGGTGGTTCGGTCGTTCGAAGCGATGTAACAGTCTCGAATGCGACCGCCTCAGGTGTTTGGGCGATTGATAATGTTCTCGCAATTGGCCGGATTGCCGATGATTTCGCTGGTCTTGATGGTGGAAGCGGGATCCGCGGTGATCTTGATGATGCAGTCGCGGCGATGCTCCTTGATCTTCATGCCTTCCGTTTCCGATATCCGCACCTGCCCGTTCAAGGTGCGGATTTCCCGCTTGTTGGAGAGGCCGGCATAGGTCTCAACATCCACCTTCAGCCAATAGGATTCCGTCGCGCCCTTGTCGATGATCACCTTGTTAGGACGGCCGAGTCTGGCGATAGCCGCATCCAGGGGCTGGCCCACGAGGCTCGCCACCGTTTGCGATGCGTCCGTCTGCCCGGTCGTGGCGCACCCAGAAATGGCGGCCAGCACGCCGACCAGACATCCCGTTTCAAGCCATCTCATTTTCAGTTTTCTTCCCTCACAGAATACCATCAGCCGACACGTTCCGTCGTCAGCGTTGCAATCTAGGCTCGATAATTTTGCTCTGAAAGGAGGTGCGACCCAGATGCTGATCAACTTGTTATGATCGACAGGGTCATACAGGTGTTCTCATCTGTTGCGGAACACGGTGCAGGGAATGCCGGCCTGGCGGATTTCGCCGCAAAGCTCGTTGGCCTGGGCGCGTGTATTGCGGCCGATGCGGGCGGCATAACGCGGGCGCGAACCGAAATTGCCGCCTCGCTGCCGCACGATCAAAGCCCGCTCGGCATTAAGCGGCCCGGATAGTTGGCCAATGGCGCGGGTAAAAAGCCGGTTCGCCACCGCCGGATTATAATGCGCGGCAAGCTGCACGCCCCAGGGCGCCCAGTCGGCCGACGAGATGAGGACAGGATCGTTCATCGTTCGCGTATCGGCCAGACGCAGACAGGCATCGATGAAGGAGCGGGTCTCATCCAATGCCGGGGCCGCCTTTTCCGGCGGATTGTCCTTCCATTTCTCAACCGGATATCCCGTTATCGCAAACACATAATCCCGGGTTTCCGTCGGCAGCCGACCGGTCGCGATAAAATTCCGCAATCCCGCCTCGCCCGCATTATAAGCTGCGGCGGCGAGACCGAAATTGCCAAACTGCGTATTCAGCTCGGACAGATACCGGGAAGAGGCCTCGAGTGCGGCGATTATGTTGAAGCTGTCTTTGAGACCGCGCAGCTTTGCGGTTCCAGGCATGAACTGTGCTATGCCTTCCGCGCCCTTCGGGCTGACCGCATTGGCCCGGAACAGGCTTTCCCGCCAGATGAGCCGGGCGAAATAATCCGGCGGAACGGCGTGGCGCCCGGCCAGAACCTCGATGGCGTGACACAGGTCGTTATTGTAGCTTTCGACACGGATGCACAATTCCGGCGCGACATCATGGGTGTAGGTGCAGGAGACTTTGCCATCGGCCTTCTCCTCGGCCCCGGTCGTGCCACTGGCAAGCGCCAGCAACCACAGAGCAAGACTCACGCAGCGTGTCGATATCCCCGCCAAGCAAAACTCCCCGCAAATCCCACGCCCGATACGCCGATTATCAGGCATTCTGCAAGATATGCCCAGACCTACGGCTCTTCTTCAATGGAAGCTTCGGTTTGGGCCTTGCCGAGGCTTCCATGCGTCCAGAATAAAGGTCGCATTTCCGCGTCGGCAAGGCCATCTTGTGTGCTTAGAAGTCCTGCCAATCCTCATGTTCGACGGCGACTGCAGCGGAACCGCGCACCGCAAGCGGGCGGGATGCCGGGCGACGCGGAGTGGCAAAGGTAGCCTGCTGCTCGAAGCCGCTCCGCGACGACGATGTCGAGTGCGATGCGTCATCGAACCGGAATTGCCCTAAAAGCTCAAACAACGCTGCCGCTTCCCGTGCAAGGCTGTGGCTGGCAGCCGTCTGCTCCTCAACCATCGCGGCATTCTGCTGCGTTCCCTGGTCAACGGTGTTGACCGCCTGATTTATCTCGGCGAGCGCGGTCGACTGTTCGCGCGCGGCATCGACGATCGCTACGACATTGGTGTTGATGTCGCGCACCTGTTCCGCGATTTCCTGCAAGGCAGAGCCCGCTTTGGTAACAAGGCCAACGCCGTTTTCAACCTGCGTGCCAGACGCGTTGATCAGGCTCTTGATTTCCTTTGCGGCAGTCGCCGAGCGTTGCGCAAGTTCGCGAACTTCCTGCGCAACCACGGCAAAACCCTTGCCTGCTTCGCCTGCGCGGGCAGCTTCCACGCCTGCATTCAGCGCAAGCAGATTGGTCTGAAAGGCAATCTCGTCGATAACGCCGATAATATTCGAAATCTCACGCGACGATTTTTCGATCTGGTCCATGGCACTGATCGCATCGCGCACAACCTGACCTGAATGTTCGGCGTGGTCGCGGGCACGGCCGACGATTTTTCCAGCCTCTTCCGCCCGGCGGCTTGAATCATTGACGGTGGTGGTGATCTCCTCGAGGGCCGCAGCCGTCTCCTCGATAGAGGCGGCCTGCTGTTCCGTACGTCTGGCGAGATCGTCGGCCGCGGATCTTATTTCATTTGACCCCGAAGAAATGGCGCCGGCATTTTCAGAGACCAGCGTCATGGCCTTCTTGAGCTTTTTCGAGGCTGCGTTGAAGTCGGACCGCAATCTTTCAAGCGAGGGGATAAAGGGTTTGTCGATGCTCTGCGAAAGATCACCGTCAGCCAGATTGGTCAGGGACTGCGCGAGCTTTTCGACATTTTCAACACGTCCAGTCACGTCGGTGGCAAATTTGACGACCTTGAACACCTTGCCGGACAAATCGAAGATCGGATTATAGGAGGCCTGAATGAAAACCTTGCGACCGCCCTTGCCAAGCCGCATGAATTCATCCGCCACCAGATCGCCGCCGGCAAGCCTTTTCCAGAATTGCGCATATTGCGGGGACTGTGTGTAGGCGGGTTCGCAGAACATCGAATGATGCCTTCCCTGCACCTCGGCGAGCGAATAGCCGAGCGCCGCCAGAAAATTCTCGTTGGCCGTCAGGACCTCGCCGTTAGGAGAGAACTCGATGATGGCCTGCGCCCGCGACAGGGCGTCGATCTTGCCCGCATCTTCCGCCGCCTTCAGCTTGCGCTCGGTAATATCCGTGGCGATCTTGACCACTTTCACCGGCTTGCCGCGACGATACACCGGATTATAGGAGGCCTCGATCCAGACTTCCCTGCCACCCTTGCCAATGCGCTTGTACTGCCGCTGATCGAACTGGCCGGCCGAAAGCTTTGACCAGAAGGCCTTGTAGTCCTGCGATGACACGACTTCAGGTTCAACGAACATGCTGTGATGTCTGCCGACTATTTCCGCCAGCTCGTAACCGAGCGCACGACAGAAATTCTCGTTGGCGGCGAGAATCTTTCCGGCCATATCAAATTCGATGATGGCTTGAGATTTGGAGAGCGCGGCAAGAACCGCGAAAGCATTGGCACCACGATCAAGAAAACTCACGCGCGATCCTCCGATGGCAGCTGGACAGTTTCTACTGAAAATCGTTCACCAACAATATGATTACATTATTAAATAATATTTAAGGATAATCTTGACGTTGATCACGCGAGTTGATGGTAAGGGCGAAATTTGGGCAATACGCGTCTTCCTGCCGCAAAAATCTGCATATTGGGTCAAGCACGCGCTTCACGTTACAAAGAGACATTGTTTCATATTTATTCTTCAGAACGGGCGCGGCTGGGCCCGGCATGATGCCTATCGCCGAAGGGTGAGGCGCTGGATTTAAATATCCATGCGCGTCGTGTTTGATCATCGCGCCGGCACCGTCATGACGCACAACCTTTATTCCTTTGCAAAATTGCACCTTCCCGCCTCCTTTCGGAACGATCGGCGCATGGCGACATTGTTTACCGAATGGGGCTTTCTTTTGGGAGGAACACGCCGTGAAGAAGAACATGATCTGCATCTGGTACGATAGGGATGCCGAGGCCGCAGCCAGATTTTATGCCGAGACCTTTCCCGACAGCACCGTCAATTCCGTCTATCGGGCGCCGGGCGATTTCCCCTCCGGCAAGGAGGGGGACGTGCTGATGGTGGAATTCACGGTGGCAGGCGTCTCCTGTATCGGCCTCAACGGTGGGCCGACATTCAAGCACACCGAGGCTTTCTCGTTCCAGATTTCGACTGAGGATCAGGAAGAGACGGACCGATACTGGAATGCCATCGTCGGCAACGGCGGAGAAGAAAGTGCCTGCGGCTGGTGCAAGGACCGATGGGGCATCTCCTGGCAGATCACCCCGCGGGTGCTGATGGAAGCAATGTCCGCCGGCGGCGCCGAGGCCAAACGTGCCTTCGCGGCAATGATGGATATGAAGAAAATCGACGTCGCCACCATCGAAGCGGCACGTCGAGGTTGATGCTAACAAGTCATTCAGCGAAAAGTAGCGAAGAAAGACATTTTAAGTAAAGAACTGAAAAACAACGGAAAATCAGATAAAACCCGTTTATCTGATTTTCCCTGGACGCCTATGCGTGCCTGTACCTTCACTCATCACAAAACGTTCAACAAAGTGTAAGCGATCCGTCAAAGACGGCTGCTAGCAGAGCCCGTGGCTTCGTGTTGGGGACGTGACGTCCTCGCCGGTCATGCCATTACTCCATCAACGGGGCTCAACTTATGAAATCTTCCGCTCTGACCTCTTTCGTGGCAGGCGTTGCCATTGCCGCCGCCTTCGGCGCCACGGCTGCCCACGCAGAAAAGACCAAATTCGAATTCTGGCACGGCCTTTCCGGCGATCTCGGCGACCGCGTTCAGGAAACCTGCAAGAAGTTCAACGACTCCCAGGCTGAATTCGAAATCGTCTGCACGTCGCAGAACGACTACGACGCCACGCTGCAGAACACCATTGCCGCCTACCGCGCCAAGAAGCAGCCCGCCATTACCCAGATCTACGATGCCGGCACGCTGGACATGATGTTGTCCAAGGCTTTCGTTCCCGCCAAGAAGCTGATGGCCGACAACGGCTACAAGATCGACTGGAACAACTATTTCCCCGGCATTGCCAATTATTATGCAACGGCTGACGGCGAGCTGAACTCCTTCCCCTATAATTCCTCCACCGCGGTCTTCTATTACAATGTCACCGCTTTCGAAAAAGCCGGCATCACCTTCAAGCCCGACACATGGGAACAGGTTGAAGAAGCCGCCCGGAAGCTCAAGACGGCCGGTTTCGAATGCCCGCTGGCCTTTAATTTCGACACCTGGATGCTGATGGAACAGTTCTCTGCCATCCACAACCAGCCAATCGCCACCAAGGGCAACGGTTATCAGGGCCTCGACGCCGAACTGACGATCAACAAGACGAAGTTCGTTGATCAGGTCAAATTCTTCAAGAAGATGCAGGACGAGAAGCTGTTCGTCGTCAAGACCAAGCAGCTCGGCATGGACATCCTGCCCGCTTTCACCTCGCAGACCTGCCAGATGTTCATGTCCTCGATTGCCGGCCATGGCACCGTCGGCAAGACCATGCCTGAGGGCGTGAAGTGGGACGTCGCCATGCTGCCGATCTGGAAGGGCACCGAGCGCCACAACTCGCTGGTTGGCGGCGCTTCGCTCTGGGTCATGGCTGGTCGTCCGGAAGCTGAATACAAGGGTGCGGCCGCATTCCTGAACTTCATCGCGCAGCCTGATATGGTTGAGTGGTGGTCGACCGTTACCGGCTACATCCCGGTCACCAAGACCGGCTTCGACGCCATGAAGGCCAACGGCTTCTACGACAAGGCGCCCTACAAGGGCCGTGAAAAGGCAATCGAAAGCCTCACGTTTACGCCGCCGTCCGAATATACCCGCGGCATCCGCCTCGGCGGCTTCACGCAGATCCGCAAGGAAGTCTCGACCTCGCTCGAAGCCATCTTCATGCAGAACGCCGATATTCAGACCGAACTCGACAAGGCTGTCGAGCGCTCGAATGCCGGCCTGCGCCGCTTCGAAAAGACCTATGCCGGCGCCAAGCTGAACTAAGCGGTCCTTTTCGCCTGGGTTTGCCCGTCTCCGCGCGGGCAAACCCTTAATGCCATTTTCTGTTTCGGATATTTCATGGAAAAGCGCGCCGTTTTCAAAAGCACATGGTTGCCGCTGCTGTTCGCATTGCCGCAGCTGGCACTGATCCTCCTGTTCTTCTACTGGCCCGTGGCGGCGGTGATCAACTGGGCCTTCACCCTCCAGCCGCCCTTCGGCGGCGCGGCAGAATTCGTTGGTTTCGCCAATTTCCAGGAAGTCTTTTCTGATCCATTCTACTGGCATTCCGTTACCGTCAGCCTGATCTTCGCGACCGTCGGCCCCTTCGTCGCCATCCTCATCGGCCTCACCCTGGCGCTCTCCGTCGACCGCCAGCTTCCCGGCTCCGGATTTTTCCGGGTTCTGTATATCCTGCCCTTCGCCATCGCAGGTCCCGCCGCAGGCATGACCTTCCGCTTCATCCTGTCGCCGGAACGCGGGTTGGCCGCTTCACTCAACGCCGCCTGGCCAGATATCTGGAACCCGGCGAAATACGGCGAACATGCACTGGCGCTCGTCATCGCCATCTTTATCTGGAAATGGGCGGGCTACACCTTCATCTTCCTGTTTGCCGGCCTGCAATCCGTGCCCCGTTCGCTGACGGAAGCTGCGGCGATGGATGGCTCCGGCCCGATCCGCCGCGCCATAGACATTCAGGTGCCGTTGCTCGCACCCACGCTGTTCTTCCTGATGGTGACGATGATGACCGAGGGTTTCGTCGGCCAGGACACGTTCGGCATCGTGCATTCGCTGACAGCGGGCGGCCCCAACCGCGCCACCGATGTGATGGTTTACCGCATCGTCACCGAGGCCTTCGAAGGGCTGAACTATTCCGGCGCCTCGGCACAAACCATCGTCCTCATCGGCCTCATCATGGTCTTCACCTTCATCCAGTTCCGCTTCATCGAGCGGCGCGTCCATTACAAGTGAGGCCTGAGAGATGATACAGCGCACGCCCTATGCCGACGCCTTTACCTATGTGGTCATGGTCGCGGGACTTCTGCTTCTTATCGGCCCCTTCATCGTGGTATTGGCAGGCGCCAGCCAGACGGTGCAGCAGGTGAACCACACGCCCTTCAGCTTCATGCCGCAGGGCGAGCTTTTCAAAAATCTCAGCACCGCCTGGAACCGCGCCAATCTGGGCAACGCCATGTTCAACAGCCTGGTGATGGCCTCGCTCGTCACAGCGGGCAAGGTAGCCCTTTCCGCTCTGACCGCCTTCGCCATCGTGTTTTTCCGCTCGCCGCTGAAACACCTGTTTTTCTGGTCCGTCTTCATCACGCTGATGCTGCCGCTCGAAATTCGCGCCGTTCCGACCTATGCCGTGGCAGCGGATGTGTTCCAGCCGTTCCGTTACCTTATAGCGCTGGTGAGCGGTGTCGAAGTCAACATCGAATGGAACCTGCTGAATTCCTATGCGGGCCTGTCGCTGCCGCTTGTCGCCACGGCCACCGGCACCTTTCTCTACCGGCAGTTTTTCATGACCCTGCCTGATGAACTTGCGGAGGCGGCGCGCATGGATGGCTCCGGCCCCGTGCGTTTCTTTTTCGACGTGCTGCTGCCGCTCTCGCGCACCAACATGCTGGCCCTCACCACCATTCTCTTCGTCTCCTCGTGGAACCAGTATCTGTGGCCGCTGCTGATGGTCACCGATCCCTCCTACAAGACGGTGATGATGTCGTTGCGTGCCCTTTTGCCTTCGGAGGACGGCACGCCGGACTGGAACGTCACGCTTGCCGGTTCCCTAATCATCATCATGCCGCCGCTTCTCGTCGTGGCGTTCCTGCAACGCTGGTTCGTGCGCGGTCTCGTGTCATCCGACAAGTGACGACGCGACGCGTGGCTCTCAACAACAAGGTTATTAATATCATGGCTCAGATCGATATTCGGCAGGTCCGCAAATCCTATGGCAAGACCCCGACCCTGCACGGCGTGGATCTCACTTTCGAAACCGGCGAATTCGTCGTCATCCTCGGCCCCTCGGGCTGCGGCAAGTCCACACTTCTGCGAATGATCGCCGGGCTGGAGGATATCACGTCGGGTGAAATCGCCATTGGCGGGCGCGTCGTCAACACGCTGGAGCCGCGCGAGCGCGGTTGCGCCATGGTGTTCCAGAACTACGCGCTTTATCCGCATATGACGGTATCAGGCAATATCGGTTATGCGCTGAAGGTCGCAGGCGTTCCGAAGGCTGAGCGCCTGCGCCGCATCGAGGAAACGGCCAAGATCGTTGGCCTTTCCGACTATCTCGAACGCAAGCCTGCCGCCCTTTCCGGTGGCCAGCGCCAGCGCGTGGCCATGGCCCGCGCAATCATCCGCGAACCGCAGGTATTCCTGTTCGATGAACCGCTGTCCAACCTCGATGCAAAGCTGCGTGTGACGATGCGCGCCGAAATCCGCAAACTGCACCAGCGCCTGTCGGCCACCTCCGTCTTCGTCACCCATGATCAGGTGGAAGCCATGACGCTGGCCGACCGGCTGGTGGTGATGAACAAGGGCAATGTGGAGCAGGTCGGTCATCCGCTCGATATCTATCACCGCCCCGCCAGCACCTTCGTAGCCTCCTTCATCGGCTCACCGGCGATGAACCTGTTCAACACGCGGGTGGAGGTCGAATCTCCATCCGTCATGCTGGGCGGCCAGCCGGTGAAACTCTTCCCCGAGACCGCGCTGGAGCTGCGCGGGCGCGACGTGACAGTCGGCATTCGCCCTGAACAATGCCTGGTCAGCATCGAGGGTGCGGGCGTGCCCGCAACCGTGGACTTTGTAGAAGAGCTGGGTTCCGGCCGCATCGTACATGCGGAAATCGCCGGCGAAACTTTCTCCGCAGCCATCGGCGAAGATCTGTTGGTCAAACCCGGCCAGCGCATCCACTTCGAACTGCCCCCGGCCCATCTCCACTTTTTCGATCCGGCCACCGGCAAGCGCATCGAAACGGAGGGTGCCATTGAGACAACCCGCATCGGCAACGAAAAGCTGCTGGCAGTTTGATGGCGGACGTTTGAGCACGGATCAGTCCGGCGCGGTTTGGGGGTGTCCCAACCACGCCGGATTTCCAAACGACGTTTTCGATCTCGAACTACGATTTCGAAATCATCCAATACATTAGCTATATCGACCAATATTCTGAATTTGCGCCATTTTCTCACTAGAGTAATTGCGCGAAATACGTCGAAATTTGCTTGGCGATCACCACGGGAAGCACATCGCCTGCCGGATATTACGTCAACACGATGAGGCAAACCCGTTGCAGGCAAAGCGATCTTGCGAAATGAATGATTTCAGGAAAAATCTTTCTGTTTGGAAATCATAATCGCAATAGTCTTTGCCGCACAGAGCCGCCAGCAAGGCTATCGTCGCGATGAGGACCGAGCCGGTCTTCGATCCTTGGCGGCCGACAGACAAAACGCTCGGGTCAAAACTTCAACGAAAGAGTGAAGCCCAATGGCAAACGATCGCAAACTGCACCTCGGCGCCTTCATGCGGCCCGTCAGTCTTCACACGGGTGCGTGGCGTTATCCCGGATCCTTCCCGGACGCGAACTTCAATTTCGGCCATCTGGCGCGATTTGCGCAACAGCTTGAAGCCGCGAAATTCGATGCATTTTTCATGGCCGATCATCTGGCGGTGCTGAACATGCCGACGGAAGCACTGCGCCGCAGCCATACCGTCACGTCTTTCGAACCCTTCACCCTGCTTTCGGCGCTCGCCGCCGTCACCTCCCGCATCGGGCTGGTTGCCACCGCCTCCACAACATTCGATGAGCCCTACCACGTAGCGCGGCGTTTCGCCTCACTCGATCACCTCAGCAATGGTCGCGCCGGCTGGAACATCGTCACCACAGCGAATCCGGATGCGGCGCTTAATTTCGGCCGGGACGAACAGCCTGACCACACGGAGCGTTATGGAAGAGCGCGGGAATTTTACGACGTCGTTACCGGGCTGTGGGATTCCTTTTCCGATGATGCCTTTCTCCGGGATGTCGATAGCGGGTTGTTCTTTGACCCTGAAAAAATGCATGTGCTTAATCACAAGGGACCGGAATTTTCCGTGCGCGGTCCGCTCAATATAGCGCGTCCGGTGCAGGGCTGGCCCGTCATCGTTCAGGCCGGGGCTTCAGAGCCGGGGCGCCAGCTCGCAGCCGAAACTGCCGAGGTCGTTTTTGCGGCAACACCCACGCTTGCGGCGGGAAAAGCGTTCTACAGGGACGTCAAGGACAGAACCGTTGCGGCAGGCCGTTCCCGCGACGGCATTGTCATCCTGCCGGGCGCTTTCGTTCTGGTCGGCGATAGCGTGGAAGAAGCCAAGGCCAAACGCGCCAGGCTCGACAGCCTCGTCCATTATGAAAGCGCGATAGCCTCGCTTTCGATTGCGCTCGGCCACGATGCTTCGAGTTTCGATCCCGATTGCCCCTTGCCTGACATTCCCGAAACAAATGCAAGCAAATCCAGCCGCGAGAGGGTGATCGAACTTGCAAGGAGCGAGGGGCTGACGGTGCGCCAGCTGGCGCAGCGGCTGGGTGGCTATGGGGGTCTCGCATTTGTCGGCACGGCAAAAACCATCGCCGACGAGATGGAACAATGGCTATACGAAGAGGGGTCGGATGGCTTCAACGTCACCTTCCCGTTCCTGCCTGCCGGACTTGACGATTTCACGAGCCTGCTTGTGCCCGAACTGCAAAGGCGCGGCCTGTTTAGAAAGGACTATGAGGGAACGACATTGCGCGATCATCTCGGTTTGCAACGCCCGGCCAATCGTTTTTTCCCTGAATAACGCGCCGTCGCGCCGATCCGGCCAGCGGTAGGGAGATTTTCCACGCCCGACCTGAAGTTTGGCATGAGGTTCCAGAAGGCTGGATTGACCTCATAAACGCCGGCCCATACCCTTTAAATACACAAATTACATAAATTAGGTACACTATTATGAAGGCTAAACATTCTCGTCGCCAGATCCTGAAACTCAGCATTGCCGGGGCTCTCGCAGCACCCTTTGCCACGGGCAGCGCGCTGGCCCAGAGCTCACAGGAGTTTCCTGCTGAGCTGAAGCTGGATTGGGGATTTTACTCCTCACACACGCTGCTGATAAAGAACAAGGGCTGGCTTGAGGAAGCGTTCAAGGATGTCGGCACCAAGATCACCTGGGTACAATCCCGCGGAAGCAACAATTCGCTCGAATTCCTGAAGGTCGGCTCGACGGATTTTGCCGGTTCGGCAGCACTTTCCGCGTTTCTGGCCCGCGCCAATGGTGTGCCGCTGAAGGTGATCTATGTGGCAAGCTGGGGCGGTTCTTCCATCATACAGGTTCGCCCGGATTCGCCGGTCAAGACCGTCGCCGATCTCAAGGGCAAAACCATTGCGGTCACCAAGGGTACCGCGCCCTATTTCACCCTCCTGCGCGCCCTTGCCCAAAACAAGCTTTCGATCGATGACCTCAAGGTCGTGAACCTGCAGCATCCGGAAGGATTCAACGCGCTTCAGCAGGGACAGGTTGATGCATGGGTCGGCATCGATCCACACACATCCCAGGCAGAACTTGCCGGTGACAGGGCGATTTTCGATGAGCGTAGCTGGCGCGACGGCAGCGTCTTCAGCGTTTCCGAGGAGTTTCTGGCGAAACACCCGAAAGCGGTCGAACGCCTCCTCGGTGTCTGGGTCGAGACACAAAGATGGATCCGTGAAAACAACGGCGAATTCATCGATTTCGTCACGAAGGTCACCGGCAACGATCCCCAGATCACCAAGCTGACGATCGAAAAGCGCGACTGGAAGGATCCTGTTCCAGGCGAGGAACTGCTGAACTCGATTCGTATCGTGACCCCGTTGCTTGGCGACGATGTGCTGCGTCCTGGCGTCAATGTCGACAGCGTCCTTTCGTCGCTGATCGATCCGGCACCGGCGAAAAAGGCGCTGGGAGCATGAATTCTCATCCGCGCGAATTTCAGCGCGTGAAGCAGACTACGAAACAACTCCCCTCCCGACTGCCGTTCGTGCAAAGAGTGGGAAATTTCTTTGGGCGGTTCGACCTGCGCGGCGCGATCGTGCCGGTCGGCTCATTGTTGCTGCTGGAATTCTTTGTGCGCGTGGGCTGGGTAAGCCCCTACGTGCTGCCGCCGCCCTCCGAGCTTTATGACACGTTTCTAAGGCTCGCCGAGGGTCCTTTGTGGACGAATGTCGCAGCCAGTACCGCCCGTGTCTTTGTCGGCTTCGTCATTGGCTCCCTTCTTGCAATCCTCGTCGGTTCGCTGGTCGGGCTGGTCGTTGCCGCCGAGCGTTACCTTGAACCGACGTTTCAGGCGCTACGCGCGGTTCCGAGCCTCGCCTGGGTGCCGCTGCTGATGATCTGGTTCGGCATTGGCGAAACCTCGAAAATCGTACTGATCGCCAAAAGCGCGTTTTTCCCTGTTTATCTCAACCTCTTCTCCGGCATCAGGAATGTCGACCGCAAGTTGGTGGAAGTGGGCGAGATGTATCGCCAGCCGCTGCCAGTGCTGGTTTGGCGGATTTTCATTCCCGCTTCTTTGCCACATCTGTTCACGGGCTTGCGTTACGGCCTGTCGCTGGCCTGGCTGAGCGTTGTCGCCGCGGAACTTCTGGCGGCTTCCGAGGGCATCGGCTACATGCTATCCGATGGGCGGGAACTCTCCCGACCCGATCTGGTGATGATAGCGATTATCTGCCTTGCCGTCCTCGGCAAGATTTCCGACAGCCTCTTCAAGATAGTCGAGGAACGTTGCCTCAGATGGCGCGACACTTACCCCCTTCAGCAAGGAGGGCGCCTGCGATGAGTTTGCTCAATGTCGATGTTCGCGAAAAAGCCTTCGGAGACACGGTTGTCCTTCAGGATATTCACCTGACGCTCGGCGATGGTGAAGCGGCGGTTCTTCTCGGACCAAGTGGGTGCGGGAAAAGCACCTTGCTGCGCATCGCCGCCGGCCTCGACCGGCATTTCTCAGGCGCTGTGAAGGTTCAGCAGGCAAAGGAAGTTCAGGCATCGGACTCACCGCCCATCGCCTTTGTCTTTCAGGAACCCCGCCTGATGCCGTGGCTGACAGTTGCCGAAAACATCGGTTATGCGGCCGGCAAGAAATATGATGTCGAGCGGGTAGAAGGACTGATCAACGATGTGGGCTTGAGCGGCCATGGCGACGCGCTACCGAAAGCCCTTTCAGGCGGCATGGCGCAGCGTGTCGCCATAGCAAGAGCGCTCTATACCCGGCCGCGCATCTTGCTGCTCGACGAACCCTTCAGCGCGGTCGATGCTTTCACGCGGATGAAATTGCAGGACCTTGTCCTGAAACTCGTCGAACAGCGCGGCATTTCCTTCCTGCTCGTCACCCACGATATTGACGAGGCGCTTTATCTCGGTGACCGCATTTACATGATGGGTGCCCATGACGGCCGTATCCAGCAGCGGATAGAAGTGGACGAGCCGCGCCCGCGCGACAGAAGGTCGCCGCAACTCGCCACCCTCAAGAACGAGGTGCTGACTGCCCTGCACAACGCCCACGTCATCTGACTGGCACCGGCATCTTTCTCCGCCCTCACCCTTTCACGCCGGACGAAATCATGATGGCTTCCGTCACGCGCCGCTGGAAGATGACGTAGGCGACGATGACCGGCAGAGCCGCCAGCATGGCAATCGCCATCAGGCGTGCATAAACGATGCCGAAGGTGTCGTTGACCTGCGTGATGCCGACGGGGATCGTCATCATGTTTTCGGACGTGATGACGAGGAAAGGCCAGAAGAAGGCGTTCCACACCGTAATGAAGGTCACGATCGCCATGGCGGTCGTAATGCCCCAGTTCAGCGGCAGAAACACCTTGAACAGGATCGTGTATTCGCCGCCACCATCCAGAACCACCGCCTCCCGCATCTCCTTGGGCACGCTGTCGAAGAACTGCTTGTAGACGATGATGACGATTGGCGTGATCAGCTGCGGCAGGATGATGCCCGCCCAGGTATTGATGAGGTTGAGGTTCTTCATCAGGATGAACTGTGTCACGACAAGCGTCTGCGCGGGCACCATGAAACTCGCGAGCACGATGCCATAGAGCAGTCGCCGTCCCGGAAAGCGGATCTGCGACAGCGCATAGGCGCATAACATCGAAATGATGAGCACAGAGACCGTGACGATCGCGGCGGTGCCAATGGAATTCACGTACCAGGTCAACAGCCGCGTATTGAAGATGGCATTCACATAGGCACCAAGCTGGAACTCATCAGGCAGTAGCGACGTGTTGCCCGCAACATTCTCGTCCGAGCGCAACGACGTCACGAACCCCCAGTAAAGCGGGAAAATCCATACCAGTGCTGCCGAAAATGTCAGCAGGGTCAGGATGACGTTCTCAAGTCTTTTGGTCAGGCTCATGAATTCCTCCGGATGCGTAGCAACTGGAACTGGAGAACGGATACGATGACGATCAACAGGAAAAGCACGGTCGCCACGGCCGATGCATAACCGCCATTGTTCATCTGGAAGGCTTCCCGGTAGACCTTAAGGAGAAGCACGAAACTGGAATTGAAGGGTCCGCCGCCGCTCAAGAGGTAGATCTGGTCGAATATCTTCAGTTGCAGGATCAATTGCAGCGTCAGGATCAGCGCGGTCACCGGCCACAGAAGCGGCCATGTGACGCGCCGGAACTTTTGCCATGTCGTTGCGCCATCAAGAGCTGCGGCCTCATAAAGCTCGGTCGGAATGTTTCGCAAGCCGGCAATGAAGAGCAGAACGTTAAAACCGTTCGTCCACCAGATGGTGACGACAGCGACCATCGGCATGACCCAATTGGGGTTCTTGAAAACCGCGACCGGTTTGCCCGCCAGCAACGAAATGACCGGTTGGAGAATGCCGAACTGCAGGTCGAGCATCCAGGCCCAGATTTCGGTGACGACCGAAACCGGCAGGACATAAGGCAGGAAAAACAGGCTCATGGCGATTGTCTGCTTGATGCCGGACAATCGGCTGACCGCAAGCGCAATCAACAGGGCGATGACCGTTGTTGGCACCACCGTCAGCAGCACGAAATAGCCGTTATTCTTGAGCGAGGTGACGAACAGGCGGTCGCTCAGCAATTTTATGTAGTTCTGCAGGCCGACCCAGTTGCCATCGCCGATCAGCGGCGCATCCGTGAAGCTGATGCGTATCATCTCGATCAGGGGGTAAAGAAAGAACGTGGCGAAGACCACGATGAATGGCGTCACCATCGACAGTGCGATCAGCGACTTCTTGCGCCGGTTTTCAATCATAGCCATGGAATGCCTCCGGGACCTCCCGCATTGCACGCTGCCCTCCGGCTGACAGCCAGAGGGCAGTCTCGGATTACTTGAGCTTGCCCTGAAGCTCGGACTTGATCTGCTCGACCGCATCCGCGCCGCTCATGTAGCCCTGGATGGCCGGAGCGATGATATTAAGCGCCGCATCGTAAGCGGGTGAGGCAACTCCGGTAATCGTGGTCTTCGGATCGAACACTGCCGCCTCCGCCAGCGAGGCATATGTGGCATTCGGCTGCATCGCCTTGTATTCACTGCTTTCGGTGATCGATTTATAGGCCGGAATATGCCCCGCATCGGCCCAGCTGATGGCGTGTTTTTCCATCCAGCCAATAACCGTCATGACAGCGGCGCGTTTCTCGCCGGAAACGGTCTTGTCACCCTGGTTGGGGATCGCAAAGGCGTGCGAATCCGCCCAGGTGGCGCGCTTGCCCATGAAAGGCGGAACTTCCACAGCGCTCCATTTGAAGCCGAGCTTGCCGTTCTTTTCCAGATCCTTGTAGGTCGGAACTTCCCAGACGCCATTAAGCTGGAAGGCGGATTTGCCAGCGGAGAAGAGTGCAACGGACGCAGGATATTCCGCCTGCTCGGGCGCCCATCCGTTTTCCCGCCATTTCGACATGGTATCGATCGCTTTGGCAGCCTTTTCGGCATTGTCGCCGGCAAGCACCTCGTTATTGGTGACCAGCTCGCCGCCCTGTTGTGAGAACAGTGTATAAAAGACACGCCAGACACCGGCTTCGCCACCCGACTGATAGGTAACCGGCGTCTGAACGCCCTTGTCCTTCGCCCAGGCCAGCGCCTTTTCGAAATCCTCCATCGTCTTGATACCGGTCAACTTCCCCTCGGCATCGAGATAGGGAGACCCTTTCAGAAGATCGGCGTTGTAATAGAGAATAAGGGCATGGATATCGAACGGCACCGCATAAAGCTTGCCGTCGTGGGTTGCCGCTTCGACGGGTGCGCTGAAAAAGTCGCTGGTCTTCAACCCGCCATCATCAAGGTCTTTTGTGGTAATTTCGCTCAATACTTTTTCATCAAGGCCGAGCGGCGCGCGCGACAGGTGATAGGTCATGACATCAGGCCCCTCACCCACGGCGGACGCCGTGCGTACCTTGGTATAGAACGGAACGCCCCACTCTAGCGTCGTTCCCTTGATCTGAATGTCAGGGTGCTCCTTGTTGAAGGCAGCAATCAGGGCTTTCATGCGCACGCCGTCGCCGCCCGACAGAAAGTCCCACCAGACGATATCCTGCTTCGCCAGTGCCGGCAGGGCGCTCAGGCCCAGAACCGTACCAACAAGCAATGTCTTGATCAGTCGCATCGTTCACTCCTCCCGTTTGTTGGAAACACCCCGTTCAAGGGGCGGTCTGCTACTGCATCGAAAGGCGCCTCCTCGCGCCTATCGCAACCTTTTGCCGTCGCTGCCGAAAACCATGATGTGATCGGGCGAAGCACTCAGTGAGACGGACCGGCCATCCAGCCGCTCGCGCGAGCCCTGCCGCTGCACGACAAGTTCTTTCCCGGCACGCGTTCGGGTATAGAGATAGGAAAGGTCTCCAAGCTCCTCCGCCACCTCGACATTGACAGGCAAAGCACCCTCTTGCGTGATCGCCAGATGCTCGGGCCTTATGCCGATTTCGACCCGCTGACCGGGGGAAACCGGATGCGAAAGCCGGGCTTCGAGGTGCTTTTCACCACCTTCAGGCGCAAGCATAACGATGCCGTCCCGCTGCCCGACGATGTCGGCAGCAAGGAAATTCATCGCGGGCGATCCGATGAAGCCAGCGACGAAACGATTGTCCGGATCGTCGTAAAGGGTGAGCGGCGCACCGGCCTGTTGCACGATGCCGCCCTTCAGCACGAAAATCTTGTCCGCAAGCGTCATGGCCTCTACCTGGTCATGCGTGACGTAGATCATCGTGGCGCCGAGCTTGCGGTGAAGCCGGGTCAGTTCCAGCCGCATCTGCACGCGCAGTTCCGCATCCAGGTTCGACAGGGGTTCATCGAAGAGAAACACCTTCGGCTGTCGCACGATCGCGCGGCCTATGGCCACGCGCTGCCTCTGGCCGCCGGAAAGCTGTGATGGCTTCTTGTGCAGATTGTCCTCGAGCTGGAGGATGCGGGCAGCTTCCCCCACTCTCTCATTCACCTCCGCTTTCGGCCGGCGGGCGAGACGCAGGCTGAAAGCCATGTTCTCGAACACCGTCAGATGCGGGTAAAGCGCATAATTCTGGAAGACCATGGCAACGCCGCGATCCGCCGGCTCGACAGCGGTGACGTCGCGCTCGTCGATGGCGATGTGACCGCCGCTGGTTTCCTCAAGACCGGCGATCATGCGCAACAGGGTGGATTTTCCGCAACCGGATGGCCCCACGAAAACCGCGAAGCTGCCCGTCGGAATCTCCATCGAAACGTCCCGGATGGCTGCAAAGGAGCCGAAGGACTTGGCGATATTGCTGAGACGGACACCCATCACCGCCTCACTGAACCTTCACGCGCAGAACATGATAGGACAGCGCCGGCACGGAGCCTTTGAGCGCCCCATCCTCGACACCAATGCCGCTGCCCGGCACCGGCACGACGCGGTCAGGTTGATCCGGACCGTTGCCGATCCTCAGATCATATCCC
This sequence comes from Agrobacterium sp. 10MFCol1.1, assembly GCF_000381165.1. Taxonomy (NCBI): domain Bacteria; kingdom Pseudomonadati; phylum Pseudomonadota; class Alphaproteobacteria; order Hyphomicrobiales; family Rhizobiaceae; genus Agrobacterium; species Agrobacterium sp. 10MFCol1.1. The sequence continues at coordinate 237,675 of NZ_KB906079.1, forward strand.
GCCATGGAAAGATGCAGGCTGAGTGACACAGGCGAAAAGCCGGTGAGACCGACATTGAGCTCTGCTGCTTCGGTCAGATGACGATTGAGGACAAACAGCGTCACCACGCCCTCGTCCTCATCAAACACGCCGGCGACATCGAGATATTTGACGTCATCGGCCGCGTTGCAGTCGTAGGTCGGGCAATCGACGGCAATGTTCAGTGCAACGCCGCGACCATAAAGCGAGGCGAACTGATAGGGATAATAGATGGTCTGGCGCCATGCCGGTCCGTTCTTTTCAGCGCGGATGGGGGCGATGACATTGACGAGCTGGGCAATGCAGGCGATGCGCACCCTGTCCGAGCGACGGATGAACTCGTTGAGCAACCCGGCCACGAAGAGAGCATCCTCGAAATTGTAGGTCTCCTCCAGAAGTGCAGGCGCTTCCGGCCAGTCCCAGCTCTTGATGCGTTTACCGTCGTCTTCGCGGATATGGTACCAAACATTCCACTCGTCGAAGCAGATGGAGACATCGTTCTTGGCGCGCTTCTTGGCTTTCACGTAATCGATGACACCGGCGATAGTCTGAATGTAGCGCCCTGTTTCTTCGATCTTGCCGAAGTAATTCAGCGTGTCGCGGCTGTTATTGCCGAAATATTTATGCAGTGAGATGTGGTCCACATTCTCGTAGCATTCTTCCAGCACCTCGCGCTCCCATTCGGGATAGGTCGGCATGCCGTCGTTGGAACTTCCGCAAACGATTGCCTCGATGGTGGGGTCGAAACCCTTGAAGGCTTTCGCGGTTTCGTTTGCCAGCCGGCCATACTCCACCGCCGTCTTGTGGCCAATCTGCCAGGGGCCGTCCATCTCGTTGCCGAGGCACCACATCTTCACGCCATGCGGCTTTTCGGCGCCGTGGCTGCGGCGAAGGTCGCTAAGCTCGGTGCCGCCGGGAAAATTCACGTATTCGAGAAAGTTGCGGGCATCATCCAGACCACGGGAACCGAGGTTGACGGCGAGCATCATCTCGATGCCTGCCATCGACGCCCAGTCTGCGAACTCATTGACGCCGATCTGGTTGGTTTCCTTGGAGCGCCATGCAAGATCAAGCCGCACGGGCCGTTTGTCACGGGGGCCGATGCCGTCTTCCCAGCGATAGGCCGAAACGAAGTTGCCGCCGGGATAACGGATCGCCGGAATCTTTAGATCCTGCACGAATTTCAGCACATCCTTGCGAAAACCGTTTTCATCCGCCTGCGGATGGCCGGGCTCGTAAATCCCGCCATAGATCGCCCGCCCCATATGTTCGATGAAGGCGGAATATAGGCGATCGTCGATACGCCCAATCCGGAAGTCCCGGTGGACTGAAACCCGCGCTTTCATAGGCTCTCCTCCCATGCGCATTTATATCTTAAAATATGATATAAACCATATTTCATAATATAGTTGCCAATGGAAGCCGCGCCTGTCAACCGCGAAAATCATACTTTATGAAATTGGCCCGATCAGTCTGCGGTGCGCAGACGCAATACGATGTCCTGATCGTAATTCCCAAAGCCCCGGCCGAAGATGTTGAGCCCGCCCGGATGCTTTGCATCCGCCTTTACCTCGATCCGCAGACGGATTGAGCGGTGGCTGGACAGATCTATATCCGCAAGCGTCACATCGGAAATGCGCGTACCATCGACATAGGTTCCCTGGGCAGTAATGCGCCAGGTTTTAAGCATTCCATACTGCGAGCCGGACAGTTTCCACCAGTCGGGCGTAAACGTACCGCGCTTGTCGCCGAAATCCCCGGGCGAGGTCCAGACCCCGATCTCCTTGCCGTTGACGGAGAGGGTAATGTCTGACGGCCAGTTGCTGTGCGTTCCTGGCACCTCGGAACTGACCTCCATCGAAAACTCGACTTCCTCGACGTTTCGCCCCTGTATCTTGGCATTATTGGGGAATTGGTACTCAACATGACCCGATGTGAACCACAAAAGTGCAGTCTTCATGCGGTCGGGATCCATGAAGGTATCAGGGACATCCAGAAGTCCGATAATGCCCTCCGGCGAACAGATGCCGCAAGGCGCGGTCACCGAACTCTGCGTATAGAGGCCGAGCGGCATGGCGACGGCAATGTAGTTGGATACAGCCGGCGTCTCGGGGCTTCGAAACGAAACGATAAGCTCGTCGCAGGTCGCAAAACAGATTTTCTGGCTGCCCTTGCGCGCCTTGCGCGTTTCGGTTCGCAGCAGCCCCGCCTCTTCAAGAACGGTCACACCGGCCGACACGGTGGACTGGGGAAGGTCCAGCCTCTGCGCGATCTCGTTGACATTGAGACCGTTGGCCTCGTGCAGCAGCTTCAATATCTGCACACGGATCAGCGACGCCGCCGCCTTCAAAACATCGAATTCTTTTTCAGCGTCAATAAGTAGGAAATTGGGAGCCATTGTCTAATCTTCAGATTTATCGATCTAGATCAGAATTTCTGGCTTAAATATTTTATGCTGTCCAGCATTGTTTGTCGTGTCGATATATTCAAAGTCAGACACGCAAGGAAGGATTGCGAATGGAGGCAGCGCAGGCGGTTTCGATACCGCATGCGCTGCCTCTTTTTCCTTACCCGCGCTTGCGCAACGTGCGGGTGCCGGTATCGACAAGATTCTGCGCTGCCTCATCCACAGTGGCGCGGCCAAAGGCGAGTGAGTCGGCAATCGGACGCATTACCCCACGGTCGAACTCATTGGCGCCGATGGGGGCAGGCTCCGGATAGGTGTCGAGCTTGCCGGACAGGCTCTCGATGTAATCCACCGTCTTGCGTTCGGTCTCGTTGAGGCTTGGCAACACAGCTTCGCGCACCTTCTTCGCCGGCGGCACGCCGCGTTCGACGCCAAGAACCTTGCCCGCTTCCAGATCGTTGACAAAGAAGTTGATGAACTTCGCCGCAGCTTCCGGAGTGGTGGAGGTGGACGAAATGCACCAGATAAGCCCCGGCCGGTAATAATGCCCGGTCGGTTTTCCCGGTCCCTCACCCGGCAGCATGCCAATGGACAGCGTCTTCTTGTTGAGCGCCTGGTAACCGACAAGCTGGTTGGAATAGGCAAAGCCGATTGCGGAATTGCCAAGGGTCAGCGCGTTGGATTCGATGGTATTGTCATCGCGCGTCTGGATATCGGCAGAGACGCAAAGCTTGTTCTCGCGCAGATCCTCCCAATAGGCGAACCATTCCTTGGCATCTTCCTTGTTGAAACCGATGGTGCCGTCCTGGAACAGGAGCTTGCCGCGCTGGCGCAGCCAGACATCGAAGACGTAGTGATAACGGGCACCATAGGGCACCGCCCAATAATTGCGCCGCGCCGGAGCGTTCTTCTTGAAATCGCGCGCCAGTTCCGCCAGCCCCTTCCAGGTGATCTGCTCCTTCGGCACGGAGACGCCGGCCTCCTTCAGCGTCTCTGCATCATACATCATGCAGAACGAATTCAGCCCGAGACCGACGCCGTAAAGCTTGCCGTCGATGCGGCAAAGATCCACTTCGCTTTTGCCGAAATTGGAAAGATCAAGCGACGAGCCGACAAACTGGTCAAGTTCCATGCAGGCCCCACGGCCGGAATAATCGGCAATGGTGGAAGGCTCGAGCTGAAAGATATCGGCGACGTTACGTCCCGCCATGGACGTCGCAAGCTTGGTCCAATAGTCGGAACCGGCGATCATCTCGCCGCTGATGACCGTTTGTGGATCTGCCTTCTGGTAGAGGGCAATCACATCATTGGTGCGCTTGTTGCGGTCAGCCGAACCCCACCATACGCAACGAAGCCGGGTTTCGGCCGCCATCGCGCGGAAACCGCCCGCCGCCGCGCCAAGACCTGCCAGTGCCGCCGTCACCAAAAATCCACGTCTATCGATAGTTTGCATCTGCTCCTCCCGCGTTTTGCAAATTTCTCACTTATCACTTAAATTCTTGCAAATTTTCATTATTTGCAATATTTGCATCATAATAGAATTTTTTGCAAGCGCAGGAGACGACATGAACGATACGCCCGACATAAGCCGCCCGCGCCAGTCGGATATCGCCCAGCGTGCAGGGGTTTCCATCAGCACGGTCTCACGGGTTCTCGCCGGGGAAAAAGGCATCAGCGCATCGATCCAGACCAAGGTTCTGGGTGTGGCGGCGGAACTTGGTTATCCGCTGCGGCCAGTCACCAGCCAGACCGGTGGCATCTCGCTGGAGGGCAAGAAAATCCTCGCCCTCATGTCCGCCGAACGAGCGACCGGCGATATCGGCGCCTTTTATCACGATATTTTCGACATGCTGCGCAGCCTTGCGCAGACAGAGGGTTTCGAACTAGATATCCGGCTGCTGCACCAGAGGCAGATCGACGACGCCCTTACACAGCGGGTCTGCGAGGTCGATGGCCTTCTCGCCATTGGTCTTGACCCCGAAGAGGAGATCATCCACCGCATCACGCAGGGTGTGCTGCAACCGGTTCTCGTCAATAGCGCCGATCCCTCGATGATGCTGGATTGCGTCTCGCCCTCCAATTTTTACGGCGGGGCGATGGCCGCGCGGCGGCTGCTGGAACTGGGGCACCGCAAGGTCGCCTATATCGGTCCGCAACACCGTCACACTATAAGAGAGCGCATGCGGGGCTTTCGGCAGGTTATCATCGAGGAAGAGGGTGCCACCTATGAGGAGTTTCTGCTTTCCACGGCGGATAGCGGCTTCGGGCAGGCCGGTGATGCGGTTCGTCAGCTGCTGGCCAAAAACCCCGATCTGACTGGCATTTTCTGCATGAACGATGCGATCGCGCTCGGCGCGCTGGGAGCAGCACAAGAGCTTGGCCTCGGGGTACCGGACGATCTTTCCATCATCGGCTTCGACGACCTGCCCTTCGCCGAACTTTCCACTCCCCGGCTCAGCACAATCCGGGTAGACCGCCGCGAGATTGCCCGCGAGGCGGTGGAGCTGATGCGCCGCCGGCTGGCGGAGCCATCGGCCAATGCCCGGCAGGTTCAGCTGGGTGTACAGCTTGTGGAAGGACAGACCGCGGGTCGAGCAAAAAAGACGGGAAAGGCGGCGCGCGATGCATAAGCCAGCAAACCATGATCCAATGACCCGCTTCAATCCGCTTTACGGCAATCCACTCAAGACCCGCGCCGACGTCAGACGGGCATTAGACGACAGTTTCGCACCGCTGCTTCCCTATTTCTCAGAGAGCGGAGCAAGAGTGACGCTAAGCGGCACGGCCGCGCATTTCGACCGGGCAGCGGCCGATCTGGAAGGATTTGCGCGACCACTCTGGGGCATCGCGCCGCTTGCGCTCAGCGGCGATGCCTTCGCCCATTGGCCGCTTCTGGCCAGAGGCATCGCCAATGGCACCGATCCCGCCCATGCCGATTACTGGGGCGATGTGCGGCAGAAGGATCAGCGGCTGGTGGAACTGGCCGCCCTCGGCTTTGCGCTTCGGCTTGCGCCGCAACATCTGTGGGAACCCTTGTCCGAAGCGCAAAAGGCGAATGTGCGCCATTATCTCCTGGCGGCGCGGGAGCGCATCTATGCCGACAATAACTGGAAGTTTTTCCGGGTGATGGTCGATGCGGCGCTCGATCATCTCGGTATCGAATTCGACCGGAGCCTCACCGAAACATATCTGAAAGAGCTGGACGGATTTTACATCGCCGACGGCTGGTATCGCGACGGCAACTATCGCCGCATCGACCACTACATCGCCTTCGCCATGCATTTTTACGGGCTGATCTACGCGAAAATCAGCAAACCGGATGATGCATACGCCGAACGTTACCGGGAACGTGCCCGCCTGTTTGCCGGGGATTTCGCAAGCTGGTTCGATGAGGATGGTGGCGCGCTGGCCTTTGGCCGCTCCATGACCTACCGTTTCGCCTGCGGCGGCTTCTGGGGTGCCCTCGCCTTCGCGGATGAGGAAGCGATGCCCTGGGGGGAGATCAAGGGGCTTTATCTGAAACATCTGCGCTGGTGGGCGGGAAAGCCGATTGCCGACCGCGACGGCGTGCTTTCCATCGGTTACGCCTATCCGCAACTGACCATGTCGGAAAGCTATAATTCGGCGGGTTCGCCCTATTGGGCCTTCAAGGCTTTCCTGCCGCTCGCCCTGCCGGAAAGCCACCCCTTCTGGCAGGCGGAGGAAAAGCTGCCAGACACATCCACAAAACCACGGCCGCTCGTTCATCCCGGCATGGTGATGATGCGCAGTAAGAGCAACGTCACGGCGCTGACGAGTGGGCAGGAAAACCTGTCCATGCGCGGCGGGCCGGAGAAATACGCCAAATTCGCCTATTCCTCGCGTTACGCTTTCGGCGTGGAAGTGGACGAGCGCGGTTTCAAGACCAATGGTTTCGACAATATGCTGGCCTTTTCCGAAGATGGCCACCACTACCGGGTGCGCGAAACCAACCGCACTGTGCTCTTGGCTGGCACCAATCTTCGAGCGACTTGGAACCCATTCCCCGATGTCGAGGTCGAAACGACGCTGGTTGCCGCGGGAGAGTGGCATATCCGGTTGCACCGGATTACTTCCGCGCGGCCACTTTTGGTCACCGAAGGCGGCTTTGCGATAAACCGCAACGATGGCGACCGCGATGCGGTGACCGAAGACAGCGGCCGGGCAACGGCCGATTGCGGCACCGACATATCCGCCATCATCGATCTCGGCTCCAGCGCATCCCGCCAGGGCGTGGCGTTGAAGGCGCTGCCCAATACCAATCTCATCAATGCCAAAACCACGGTGCCGCAATTGCGGGGCGACATTCCAGCGGGCAAAACCCTGCTCGCCTGCGCCGTCTTTGTGGGACTGGCGGGACCTGAAAGCGAAACAGCTTTGGCGACAGTTCCCGCACTTCCGGACAGGGAAGCGCTTGACCGCCTGTTTGTTGAGCGCGGTGTTCCGGTAAGCAGCATGGCGGCGGCGGGAGAACCGCAATGATGAGCCCGCGTCCGCGTCTCAGCCTTGCCATGGACCCGGAGCGGACGCAGCATGTGCTGACGCCACAGGCGCTTGAAAAGCTGTCGCAGAGCGTCGACATCCTCGATACCCGGCCGGTCTGCGATTTTCACGACCCAGCTGTGGCTGCCCAGTTGGAGAGAACAGATATTCTTCTGACTGGCTGGGGTTGTCCCGAGATCGACATGCGGGAACTGGCAATGATGCCGAACCTTCGGTTGATTTCACATGCCGCCGGGACGGTGAAATACTTCCTGTCCCAGGCAGTTTTCGAACGAAACGTTACGGTGTGCAGCGCGGCCGAGGCGAATGCGCAGCCGGTCGCGGAGTTTACGCTGGCAATGATCCTGCTGTCCGGCAAGCGTACCTTCGGTTTCCGGCGCATCTACGGAGAGGATCGCGCACGGCGAAACGTCGACCGCCTGCAGTCGCAGGTCATCGGCAATCTCGGCCTGACCGTCGGCATTGTCGGGGCGTCACGCATCGGACGTCGGGTCATCAATCTGCTGCAGCCCTTCGATCTCGATCTCATCCTTTTCGACCCGTTTTTAAGCGCGGTGGAGGCACAAAAGCTCGGTGTGCGTCTCGTATCGCTCCGCGAGCTTATGGCGGTAAGCGACGTCATTTCCCTGCACGCGCCATCCCTGCCGCAAACCCGGCATATGATCGGCGCCGATGCGCTTGCCCTGATGAAGGACGGAGCGACCTTGATCAACACGGCCCGCGGCGCGCTAGTGGACGAAGACGCCCTGCTGGCGGAACTGAAAACCGGACGCATAGAGGCCGTCATCGACGTGACCGATCCGGAAGTGCCGTCACCAGAGTCACCTTTCTACAGCCTTCCGAACGTGTTCCTGACGCCGCATATCGCCGGCGCCGTCGGCCTTGAACGCGCCCGGCTCGGCGACATGGCGATTGCCGAGATCGAACGCTTCTGCCGCGCAGAACCATTGCAACAGCAGGTACGTCCGGAACATCTGGAACTGATCGCATGAGAATTTTCGAGCCGGGCCTCTGCTCTGTCACCTTCAGGTCCATGACGCCGCAGGCCGTGATTAACCTTGCCGTTGCAAATGGCATTAAGGCGATAGAATGGGGTGCCGATATCCATGTGCCACCTGGCGACTTAGAAAATGCAAGGGATGTGGCGGCGCGTACGGTGAAAGCCGGTCTTACCGTCTCTTCCTACGGATCCTACATTTTCGCACCGGATTTTGCGCCGGAGGATGTGACCGCAGTTCTGGAAACCGCGAAAGCGCTCGGCACCGGCCATATCCGCATCTGGCCCGGCAGCCGCAAACGCCCATCCGCGGATTATTCACCAGAGGAACGCCGTGCGGCAACCGACGCGTTGGCGGCACTTGCCCGGCGGGCAGACGACTACGGAATGACAATCGGCCTCGAATATCACCCCAATTCGCTGACCGACACGCTGCCCTCGGCCTTGCAGCTCATGCAGGATTTGCCGATGCCTAACCTGTTCTTTTACTGGCAGCCAGCCCCAGGTCTACCGCTGGATGACGCCCTTGCGGAAATATCCGCGCTCGGCTCGCGCATCTGCCACCTGCACGTCTTCGCTTGGCTCGCCGATGCCAGCCGCCTGCCGCTCGGCGAGCGCGCGGACTGTTGGCGGGCTTGCGTTGATGCCTTGCCAGCAAGCGACTGGATAGAACCGGCTTATGCGATGCTGGAGTTCGTCAAAGGTGACAACGTCGCCCAGTTCTCGGAAGATGCGGCGGTGCTGAGCGAGATTCTCGCCCGCTCTTAGAACCGCTTGTTTTTTATCGAAAACCGACGCGGCGGACTAAAATTCGCTATCCATCACAACCGCCCACTGCCCTCATCCCTGTACCCCCTATAGGGAACCAGCCAGCCCAAGTCTTTGGGCTGATTGATTTCATCGCCGCGCAGACGCGTCAGCTGGACTCCTGTGACAAGCACAGGAATAAGGGAAGGTCTGTTCCTCCCCCCGGTTTTTCCTCTTATATTCGCCGCCCATCCGCCCCGAACAGATGCGTCTTCGCCAGATCAAACGCAAAGGGAATGGTCTCGCCGATGCGGATATGGCGCTGGCCGTCCAGCAGCAGGGTAGCGGGCTGGCCATCTGGGGTGCTGGTATAAACCACCGTCGAGCCGCCGAGATGTTCAACGAGCTGGATGGACGCATCGCCAAGCGAGGCCGATTGCGCCTGTGGGTTTACGTGTTCGGGACGAATGCCGAAAGTGAGTGGCTCGCCTTCCTCAGCCGCGACCGGCTTTTCGAGCAGAATGCGCTGGCCGGCGACCTCGATGGTACGGTTGGAGCTGTCGCCTGAAGCCACTTTCGCGGAAAGGAAGTTCATCTTTGGCGAACCGATGAAACCCGCCACAAACTGGTTGGCCGGATTGTTGTAGAGATCAAGCGGGCGGCCGACCTGCATGATGCGGCCGTCACGCAGGACCACGATCTTGTCGGCCATCGTCATGGCCTCCACCTGGTCATGCGTCACATAGATCATGGTGCTGCCGAGCGTCTGGTGCAGCTTGGCAATTTCGACACGCATCTGCACGCGCAGTTCCGCATCAAGGTTGGACAGGGGTTCATCGAACAAAAAGATTTTCGGCTCGCGGACGATAGCCCGACCGATGGCGACACGCTGGCGCTGGCCGCCAGAAAGCGCCTTCGGCTTGCGCTGTAACAACGGACCGATCTGCAGGATATCGGCAGCTTTCTGCACCCGCGCCTCGACTTCCGGTTTCTTGTAACCCGCCGTCTCCAGCCCAAAAGCGAGGTTCTTGTAAACGCTCATATGCGGATAAAGCGCATAGGACTGGAACACCATGGCGATACCGCGCTTGGAAGCGGCTGTTTCGTTGACCCTTTCGCCATCGATGCGAAGATCACCCTCGGAGATTTCCTCCAGACCGGCGATCATGCGCAGAAGCGTAGATTTGCCGCAGCCCGAGGGGCCGACGAAAACGGTGAACTCGCCCGGCTCGATCTTGAGATCGATGCCGTGGACGACCGGAAAGGCGCCGAACCGCTTGACGATTTTTTCCAGAGTAATGCTGCTTGCCATGCTGTTTCTCCCGACCGTCGCGCTGCAGACAAGGCAGCCGCGACGGTGTTGATGTTCTGCAATTCGTTTTCGGTCCCGTTTCGTCCGTTCAGCGTTTCATTCCGGTGGTAGCGATGCCTTCAATCAGCAGCCGCTGGAAGAACAGGAAGAACAGGAAGACCGGTACCAGCGACAGGTTGGACATGGCGAAAAGCGACGTCCAATCCGAGCTGCCGGTGGAATCCACGAAGGATCTGAGGCCGAGCTGCACGGTGTAGGTGTTGATGTCGTTCAGATAGATCAACGGACCGAAGAAATCGTCCCAGGTCCAGATAAAGGAAAAGATCGCGGCCGTTGCCAGAACCGGCAGAGAGAGGGGCAGCATGATCTTCCAGTAGATGCGGAAGGGCGAGCAACCGTCCATCACCGCTGCCTCATCCAGCTCACGCGGAATACCCCGGAAGAACTGCACCATCAGGAAGATGAAGAAGGCGTCGGTTGCCAGATATTTCGGCACAATCAGCGGCAGCGACGTATTCACCCAACCCATTTCCAGAAACAGGATATATTGCGGGATGAGCACAACGTGATAGGGCAGCATCAAAGTGCCGAGCATCAGCGCGAACCAGAAATTACGCCCACCGAACCGCAGGCGGGCGAAAGCGAAGGCGGCAAGCGAGCAGCCAACGACGTTGCCGATGGTGGCGAGCACCGAGATGAAGAACGAGTTCCAGAAGAATTGCCCGAAACTGACCTGAAGCCCGGTCCAGCCGCGAATATAGCCGCCGAAATCAACCGACGAAGGAATGAGCGAGGAGGAACCGAACAGCTCGTCCTGCGGGCGGAACGAACCCGAAATCATCCACAGGATCGGATAAAGCATCGCAAAGGAGGCAAGGATCAGCGCCGCATGCAGCAAAACCGACATTAGCGGCGAGCGTTGCGGGCCTTGTCCCGGCCGGGGAGCGGTAACAGCGTCAGTCATCGTAATGCACCCAGTATTTCGCGCTGAGGAACGAGAAGGCCGTGAACAGCGCGATGATGATCACAAGAATCCAAGCAAGCGCCGAGGCATATCCCATGCGGAAGAAACCGAAGGCTTCCTGATAGAGATAGAGCGTATAGAACAGCGTCGAGTTGATCGGCCCGCCCGTGCCTTCGGAAATGATGAAGGCGGGCGTGAAGGCCTTGAAGGCATCGATCGTCTGGATCACGGCGTTGAAGAAGATCACCGGCGTCAACAGCGGCAGCGTAATACGGAAGAACTGCCGCATCTTGCTCGCGCCGTCGATATCGGCGGCCTCGTACATATCCTGCGGGATTTGCCGGAGCCCTGCGAGGAAGATGATCATTGGCGAGCCAAACTGCCAGACGGACAGGATCACCAGCGTGTAGAGCGAGTAGTCCGGATTGGAAATCCAGCTCGGCCCCTCATAACCGAAAACCTGCCACAGGACCATGTTGACGAGGCCATCTGACGCGAAAAGCTGCCGCCAGAGAACAGCGATCGCCACGCTGGAACCGAGCAGCGACGGCAGATAGAAGATCGCCCGGTAAAGCGTGAGCCCCTTTATGCCGCGATTGAAGGCGAGCGCCACCAGCAGTGCAAAAATCAGCTTCAACGGCACCGAAAGCAGCACATAGGTAAAGGTGACCTGCATGGCGGCTGCGAATTTAGGGTCGGCAGTGGCGATGCGCACATAATTGGCCGCCCCCACCCAGTCCGGGGATTGAAGCAGGTCATAATTGGTGAAGGACAGATAAAGCGACACCAGCGCAGGCCCGAGGGTAAGACCGAAGAAACCGATCAGCCACGGCAGGAGAAACAGGTATGCGTGAACGTTGCGGTCCAAAAGCCGCTTCACGCCTGCCCGCTTCGGGAGAGCCGCGCCACGGCTCTCCTCCACGAGAGTTTCAGATCGAAAGGCCATCTGCCATCACTTCCGTTTAATGACGGTTTCGGATTCCTTGACGAGCCGGTCACCACCCTCAGCCGCCGAAATCTTGCCGAAGCCGATCTCTTCCGCTGTACGTTTCAGGACGAAGGCGAATTCGCCTGCACCCGGAGGGGGTGCCGGCGGCAGATCGCCAACGCCGGGGGTAATCTCGGCAATATATTCCACCATGCTCTTGCTGACGGCATCGAGCTTGGCGGTCAGCGCGTTACGCATCGCTTCCGATGCCGGAACGCCGCGCTCAACACCCAGAACATCGACGCCCTGTGGTTCGGCAACGAGAAAGTTGATGAAACCGACCGCCTGCTCGATGCCGGCACTGCCATTGGCGACGCTGATGAGCATGGATGGTTTCAGGTAGTGACCGGAAGGACCATCCTTCTTGCTTTTCGGATAGGAGGTCATAGCCAGCTTGGCTTTGTTGAGCGCCTGATAACCGACAAACTGGTTGGAATGGGCAAATGCCGTTGCCGCCTTGCCCGTCGTCAGCGCGTTGGTTTCAATATTCAACTGGTCGAGCGCCTGAATATCGGCCGGCACGCATGCACCGCTCTTGCGCAAATCCGCCCACATGGTGAACCATTTGGTCGCGTCGGTCGGATCAAAACCGATACCGCCATCCTGTGTGTAGAGTGATTTGCCGTTCTGACGCAGCCAGTTCTCGAAGCTCGGCTCGACGCCGCTGGCATCGGCCGTGGCGTAATAGCCGGGCTTGGGCTTGTTCTTGCTGAACTTGGCGGCGTTTTCGGCAAACTCTTCCCAGGTCTGCCCGATCGCTGGCGGGGTCGCGCCGGATTTTTCCCAAGCCGCCTTGTCGAAGAAGACAGCGCTGGAATTCACGCCAAGATTAACCCCGTAAAGCTTGCCGTCGACCCGACCGGAGTCGATGTTCATCTTGCCGAAATCTTCTATCTTCAGGCCCTTGCCAATATAGTCATCAAGGGGAGCAAGGGCGCCGCGCCGGCCATATTCGAAGATGTAGCGATAATCCATCTGGATCAGATCAGGCGCGTTGCGGCCTGCCACCTGCGTGGCAAGGCGCGGCCAGTAGTCGCTCCAGCCGGCAAATTCCCCGGCAATATCGAGATCCGGCTTGATTTGCTTATATGCGGCGATCGCCTTATTGGTGCGATCCGCACGCTCCTGCGATCCCCACCACAACATACGCAGCCGCGCGGCCTGAGCCTGCGCCGAACCACCTCCCAATGTTGCGAGTGAAAGGGCCGCAAGCCCTGCTGAAAGCACACTTCTCCTGTGAAGCATCACGGGCATTGGCAACTCCTCCCTAATTGACTGCCAAATTGATGATGGGGGTAAACGACTATTGCCGTTTTATAACTAATTGGTTACATGGGAACACCGATCGCCAACATTGTCAAGCGGGTGCTAAGATGGACGAAACGACGAAAAACCAGCTGCCCGATCCGGCCGTCGAGGAAACGCCTGCCCCCAAGCGCAAACGCGGGGCGGCACAGGTGCGAAACCCGGAGAGAACACGCGCCGCCATTCTTGAAGCCGCCCGCCGCGAGGTGGCCGCGAAGGGCTTGGCGGGCGCGAGAATCGATGTCGTGGCGCGGCGCGCCGGCACCAACAAGCGGATGATCTACCATTATTTTGGCGACAAGGACGCGCTTTATCTCGCCGTTCTGGAGGACGCCTATCGCCATATCCGCCACACCGAACGGCGGCTGGACCTGACCCGCAAGGCGCCTTCGGAAGGCTTGCGGGAACTCGCGCTTTTCACCTGGCATTATTTTCTGGATCACCCGGAATTTCTGAGCATTCTCGCAACAGAAAACCTCAACAAAGCCCGTTATCTCAGGCAATCCGCTACGATTGCGGCGATGCATTCGAACTTCATCTCCGAGCTTGAGGACGTGCTGCGGCGCGGCCGCGATACTGGCGAATTCCGTGACGGTCTCGATCCGATCGACGTCTATCTGACGATCGCCTCGCTCGGCGCCTTTTATCTTTCGAACCGATTCACGCTGTCGACGATCTTCCAGCGCGACCTGACCGACCCCGCCGAACTTGAACGCTGGGGCCAGCATATCGTCGATACCCTGCTTGCTGCGGTGCGGCCGGTCTGAGCCGTAAAAACCGAATTTCCCTTTAACAACAGCGACGACGCGCCATTCGCATCCGCGAAGCGCGTCGTTTCCTTTTGCGGCGCGGCACAAACCCGTGATTTCTGCCGCCGCAAGTGCATGTGAATTTCCTGCCAAAAACACCTTGACAGATCGCATCCTTCACGACCACAAATAACCAAATGGTTACAAATTGCCATGTTTGACGGAAGCGGCTTTCGGGAAAAGGCCGCCTTGGGAGGAAATTCATGAAACGTATCGGCGTCATCATGCACGGCATCACCGGCCGCATGGGTTACAACCAGCACCTCGTGCGCTCCGTTCTCGCCATTCGCGATCAGGGCGGCGTGGTTTTGAAGAGCGGCGAAAAGGTCATGCTCGACCCCATTCTGGTCGGCCGAAACGGTGCGAAAATCGAGGAAATCGCTAAAAAGCACAATGTCGCGCGCTGGACGACCGACATCGACGCCGCCCTTGCGAACCCGGATGACACGCTTTTCTTCGACGCCGGCACGACGCAGATGCGTGGCAGCCTGCTCGAAAAAGCCATCAAGGCGGGCAAGAACGTCTATTGCGAAAAGCCGATTTCCGACAGCGTGGCAGAGGCGCTGGCAATTGCCAGACTGGCCGAAAGCGCCGGTATCAAACACGGCGTGGTGCAGGACAAGCTGTTCCTGCCCGGCCTTCGCAAGCTGGCGATGCTGCGTGACAGCGGCTTTTTCGGCAAGATCCTCTCGGTGCGCGGCGAGTTCGGCTATTGGGTTTTCGAAGGCGATTGGCAGCCGGCGCAGCGTCCTTCGTGGAATTACCGCCTGAAGGATGGCGGCGGTATCATCCTCGATATGCTGTGCCACTGGCGTTATGTGCTCGATAATCTATTCGGACCGGTGAAATCCGTAAGTTGCCTCGGCGCCACCCATATCCCCGAGCGTTTCGATGAACAGGGCCACGCCTATGCGGCGGATGCCGACGATGCCGCCTACGCCACCTTCGAGCTGGAAGGCGGCGCCATCGCCCATATCAACTCTTCCTGGGCGGTGCGTGTGCGCCGCGATGATCTCGTCACGTTTCAGGTTGATGGCACGCATGGTTCGGCCGTGGCGGGTCTCACTAAATGCTGGACCCAGCACCGCACCAATACGCCGAAACCGGTGTGGAACCCTGACCAGCCCCAGACCATCGATTTCTACAAGACCTGGCAGGAAGTGCCTGACAACGTCACTTATGACAACGGTTTCAAGGCGCAGTGGGAAATGTTCGTGCGTCACCTCGTCGACAACGACCCATGGCCCTATGGGCTGATGGAGGGCGTGAAGGGCGTGCAATTGGCCGAACTGGGGCTGAGATCATGGAAGGAACGCCGCTGGCTCGACGTTCCCGCACTTTCCTGAGGAGGCGACAGTGAGCGAACTCAAGCTTCCAAAGGACGACCGCAGCATCGAGGTCTACAGGCTATCAGGCGCGCCGGTCGCCATTGAGAAACGAAGTGCGGCGGATTTCAATCGTGTCGCCTTCGCCGCCGCCCATGTGGTGGCCGATCCCCTCGCCGACAACGATCCATGGTTGACGCCCGCCATCGACTGGGACGCTACCCTGCGCTTCCGCCACCGCCTTTGGGACCTCGGCCTGGGTGTTGCGGAGGCCATGGATACGGCCCAGCGCGGCATGGGACTGGCGTGGCCGCAGGCGCAGGAACTGATCTCCCGTTCGCTGAAGGAAGCGGCCACCCGCAAGGATGCGCTGATCGCCTGCGGCGTCGGCACGGATCATCTTGAGGGCGGCGGATATGACCTGAACCAGATTATCGACTCCTACCTGGAACAGCTTGATTTTGTTCAGGGAGAAGGCGGGCGCGTGATCCTGATGGCAAGCCGGGCGCTCACCGCTGCCGCCCGCTCCCCGGACGATTATCTCAAGGCCTATGCCAGGGTCCTTTCCCGTGCCGAGAACAAGGTGGTTATCCACTGGCTGGGAGAAATGTTCGATCCTGCGCTTGAGGGCTACTGGGGTGCCCGCGACCATATGGCGGCGATGGACACCTGCCTTGCCATGATCGAGGAGAATGCAGACAAGATCGACGGCATCAAGATTTCGCTTCTATCCAAGGAAAAGGAAATCGTCATGCGCCGTCGCCTGCCCGCTGGTGTTCGCATGTATACCGGCGACGACTTCAATTATGCCGAGCTGATCGCCGGTGACGAAAAAGGTCATTCGGACGCGTTGCTCGGCATTTTCGATGCCATTGCTCCGGCGGCATCCAAGGCGCTCGCCAGCCTGAAGCGCGGTGCGGATAATGAATTCTTCGACATTCTGGAGCCAACGGTGGCGCTTTCACGCCATATCTTCAAGGCGCCGACCCGCTTTTACAAAACCGGCGTGGTGTTTCTCGCCTATCTCAACGGCTTGCAGGACCATTTCACCATGGTTGGCGGGCAGGAAAGCGCCCGCTCCACGCGGCATTTCGCCGAGCTTTTCCGGCTGGCGGACAAGGCCAATGTGCTTGCCGAACCGGATGTGGCGACGCATCGCATGAAGCAGTTTCTGGCTGTCAGAGGCATTGGTTAAGCGCGAGAGCGAAGGTGGCTGGAGGCCTTCGCAAAAGGGAGGAGTACCGTTATGGGCGTTGAGGGCCTTTCAATAAATTTTGCCACCGTGCGGCAGGGACGTTCCTTCGGGGCAATCGTGGATGCATGCCTTGCGCATGGCATCACCACCATCTCGCCCTGGCGCGAGCAGGTTCACGCTGCAGGCCTTGCTGAAGCAGCACGCATTGTCGAGCAGAACGGCCTTCGTCTCAGCGGCCATTGCCGGGGCGGCTTTTTCCCCGCCCCCGATGCAGAAGGCCGCAGCCGCGCCATTGAGGACAATAAACGCGCCGTGGACGAAGCCGCCGCCATGAAGGCAGATTGCCTGGTGCTTGTCGTGGGCGGCCTGCCCGCGGGTTCTCGAGACTTGAAAGGTGCACGGCAGATGGTGGAGGACGGCATGGCCGAACTTCTTCCCTATGCGAGGGCAGCCGGCGTGCCGCTCGCCATTGAACCGTTGCATCCCTTTTATGCCGCCGACCGCGCCTGCTTCAACACTTTGAAACAGTCGCTCGACCTCTGCGACCGGCTGGGTGCCGGAACCGGTGTGGCCATCGACGTCTATCACGTCTGGTGGGACCCGGAGCTGGAGGAACAGGTGGCGCGCGCCGGGCGAAACGGGCAGATACTGGCACACCATATCTGCGACTGGCTGGTGCCGACCACCGATCCGCTCAACGATCGCGGCATGATGGGCGATGGCGTGATTGACCTGAAGGCATTTCGCGCCATGATCGAGGCCGCCGGCTTTTCCGGTCCGCAGGAAGTCGAGATTTTTTCGCATCGTTGGCAGGCACGCCCGGTGGACGAGGTTCTGTCCACCGTCGTCGAGCGTTTTAAAACCGTTTGTTGATTGGGTTCGGGAGTAAGGAAATGCCTGAAAGGGTGAAACGCAAACGTTATGCACTGGTCGGCACCGGCAATCGTGGCACCACCATGTGGGGGCGCGAACTTCTGGCCGGGTGGAGCGACTATGTCGAACTGGTCGGCATTTGCGACCTGAACCTGATGCGCGCAGAACGGGCCCGCGCCATGATGGGGTCGGCCGCTCCGCTTTACGACGACTTCGACCGGATGATGGCCGAGCAACGCCCGGAACTGGTAATCGTCTGCACACCCGACGATACTCATGACGACATCATTATCCGCGCGCTCGAGGGCGGTGCCGATGTCATCAGCGAAAAACCCATGACCACCACCCCGGAAAAGATTGACCGCATCCGCGCGGCGGAGGCCGAAAGCGGCCGCCGCGTCGACGTTTCCTTCAATTATCGCTTTTCACCGACGGCGGCGCGCATCAAGGAGCTGATCGACGACGGCGCGATCGGCACCGTTACCTCGGTAGATTTCCACTGGTATCTCGATAACCAGCACGGTGCGGATTATTTCCGCCGCTGGCACGCTTTCACCGAACATTCAGGCAGCCTGTTCGTCCACAAGGCCACACACCACTTCGATCTTCTGAATTGGTATCTCGATTCCGACCCGGTGGAAGTGAAGGGCTTTGGGCAATTGCTGCATTATGGCAAGAACGGACCGTTCCGGGGAACGCGCTGTCGTACCTGTCCGCACAAGGACGAGTGCGACTATTTCATGGATCTCGGGGCCGACCCGTTCCTGGACGCGCTTTACGAGGACCCGTCGACTGTGGATGGCTATATGCGTGACGCCTGCGTCTTTCGCGAGGAGATCGACATCCCCGACACGATGAGTGCCTCGATTCGCTATGCGAACGGCGTGCAGGTCTCCTATTCGCTCAATACCTATATGCCGATCGAGGGACACCACATCGCGTTTAACGGCCATAAAGGACGCATCGAGATGCGCCAATATGAAAAGCAGCCGTGGACTGAGCCCCCAGCCGACGAAATACTGCTGGTAAAAAGTTTCGGTGGCGGTGTCGAGCGTATCTGGGTGCCGCATGAGCCGGGCGGCCATTATGGCGGCGACAATCGCATGCGCGACATGATCTTCAAGCCCGGTTCGAACGACCGGCTGCGGCAGCGGGCGGGTTCGCGCGCCGGCGCCATGTCCGTGCTCTGCGGCGTAGCCGCATTGAAAAGCGCCCGCGAGGGTGGTGCAGCGGCGGTGAAATCCCTGCCCATCTAGATATTTTCGGCCTGCGGTGCTTTCAACGTCGGTCCGCAGGCCGCAATTGCCAAAAAAGAACGGATAACATTCTGCAGATTACGCGCTTCCTCCATACCGGTAAAACGACGATCGGGGGAAGAAAGAGTTAATCATGTCCAGTTTCGAATCCTTCATTCCGCTCATCATCATCGGCACCAGCCTGATCCTTTTTTTCAAATGGGTGGGGCGTGATATGAACAGGGAAGAGAAAAAACCAAAATCGCGCCGCTGACGCAGGAAGAGACATCGGAACCGGCAAGTGCAATCGCCAGATGGCGCATTTTTCCGCATCGGCCCATTGCAAAATCAAAAATTGAGGCTATATTCGGCAAATCGACAATTGCTTGTGACGTCGCTCCTGGGACTCTACGTTCCCGTCGGATTTCCTCTCAAATAATCGATCTAATTCCGCAAGGTATCGCGGAAACCAACAACGATTACTACGAAAGGAAATCGTTATGAACACTGGTACTGTAAAGTGGTTCAACGCCACCAAGGGCTTCGGCTTCATTCAGCCTGACAACGGCGGCACGGACGTTTTCGTTCACATTTCGGCTGTTGAGCGCGCAGGTCTGCGTTCGCTGAACGACGGCCAGAAGATCACCTACGACATCGTGCAGGACCGCAAGTCCGGCAAGAGCTCCGCTGACAACCTTCGCGCAGCTTGATTTGTCATCGGCCCCGCTGGCTACGCATGTACCAGCAGTGGCGCTGAGTGATTGTGAGAGGTCGGGTTAAATCCCGGCCTTTTGTTTTTTTTGGCCATGGGGAGGCTCTCATGCGCAAAAATCCTTATCGTTCCGGCGATGCTATCTTTCTGAAGGCGGGCGTACTTGGGGCCAACCAGCCCAAAGGTCCAGGCCGGGTCGTAACGGCTCTGCCAGAGACACAACAAGGTGCGGTTCGCTACAGGGTGCGTTTCCAGCACGAGAACTTCGAACGTAATATAGCGCTCGATGAAATCGATGTGGTTGCGTCTTCATCGCGGCCCGTGGAAATCGAAGGCTCGTCTTCGCGCGTTGCGGGATCGAGCTGGATCAATTCGAATACGATCAGAATCAAAAAATAGCAGCGATGGCTGCGTTAAGGAGATAAGTTGCAGGTACTCGTCAGGGATAACAATGTAGAGCAAGCCCTCCGCGTCTTGAAAAAGAGGATGCAGCGCGAGGGTATCTTCCGTGAGATGCGCGCACGGGAATCTTACGAAAAGCCGTCGGAAAAGCGTATCCGCGAAGAAGCCGAAGCTGTGCGCCGCCACCGCAAGATGGCGAAGAAAAAATTGCAGCGCGAGGGATTGCTTCCTGCTCCCAAAAAGGTTGCCCGCGCTCGATAACTTTCAATTCGCTCCGCAAAGGAGAATGCCATGACCGCGACTAAAGAGGCTGTTTTCAAACCCGGAAAGCTGTCCTCGCAGGACAAGGCATCCATAACGGACAAGGCGGCGAAACAGATCATAACCGCCGAATCCGACCAGCGCGCCAAGAAGACGGAACGGCTTCGCCAACTTCGCGAAGCTCAGGAGGCGGCAATCGCCGCCCCTCCACCCACCCGCACCAAAAAGTCATCCGGCAAGAAATAACCCGGTTGCACTTTTTGACGTCGTCTTTCCGAAAAACTTCTTGAACCTGATACGCAACAGGCGCACGCTTCGCCTGTCAGCAATCCGCTGAAGAGTGCTGGTGTTTGAGGGCAGAGTGTCCTCGCCCCCAAACGAAAGGAGGACGAGATGTCTTCCGACTTTTATTCATCAAGCCTTTCACGGAACCTCGTCCGCACCGGCGGTTTGGGTTACCGGGAAAACGCATCGCTTCGCCTGCTTCTCAGTGCCGCCGAAGAAACAGCAATGCGCCTAGATCAGGATCGCGGCGCATCCTCCGGCTTTGCGGCGTTTCCTGATTTTGGCCTCCAGCCCGACATGGTGCGGAGAACCTTCTACGCAGGGCGTATCCGCCTCTCCAAACCGACCCTTCCCTTCGGGAAACTTCCGCTTAACGGACTGCCTTTCCCCTGACGATGAAACCGCCCCGCAGCCTGCCTGCGGCGCGCGATCATGCCCCGGACCACACAATATCCAATATCTGTTCAATACCAGGAGGACACCATGGCCAAGGGTCAAGTACGCAGCAACAAAGAAGTCCGCAAACCGAAGAAGGACAAGACGAAAGCTCCGGCTGCGGCACCAGCTGCCGGCACGCAGGTCAAGTTCGCAAACTCCACAACTGCGGATGGCAAGAAGAAGTAGGATTGTTCCGGACAGCCCGCTCATAACAGCGCGACGCCCCGGCACGAATTGCCAAACCGCGACCCGATACACAAAGGGTCGCGACAAATAAAACATATAATGGAAATGCGGACTTGTTTTGGCCACATTGCTCTTCTAGAAAGTTCATACAGCAACTGCTGGTGAGCGCAAAATATGTCGTTCGCAGTTGTTTCCGTCGCTTTAGACTTTTGACCACGGATGTACTGGCACTGGTGTTAATGGCGATATGAGGAAGGTCGGTGCAATATTGCCCCGGCCTTTTTTGTTGTCTGCCTTGGTGAGATAAAGAATGTCGCCGCACCGGTCACATACTCGTCAGGGGCTATGGAATTAACTTGCCTATTGCGCGCAAAAAGCGCACCCTTCCCCATCGGTACTTAAAGGGCGTTACCGCCGTCAGGCATCCTTGCCGTCTCAAGCCCCATTTGCACATGCCTCCCGTCTACAGCGCCCCGTGCGGAATTTCCCAGGGCGCGTTGAGGCACATGCCCCCCGAAAACCGGCAACGGTCATCGACCGCACCGGCGTATCGTTTCGAAGCGTTGGAGCGTCCCGTGCAGCCTTTTAAGGGCGCGCGCGAGGCTTCGGCTTTCTGAACCAGTAAGAAAAGAGGCCATCATGTCTTCTGCGCCCCGTAACTGCCTGATCTCCTCTCAAGATCTCGAAATGCTCCAATTGGTCCTCGAGAGCATCGGTTTTAATCACCTTTCCGACGATGATGACAAAAAGCTCCATAACAGAGCCGCCCGCAAGGTTATTGAATTATATCAGGATGGTTTGACCGATCCGGCAGACCTCACCGACGAAATGCGTTTCCTGTTCGGCGTGCAGAAACACGACCGCATCAAGCCGTGGAAGCCGCTCCCCCGATATGCAATCCAGGGCCTGCCACTGCTTTACCACCGCCATTGAGGGGAGAGAGCAGATGCGCGAATATATCATGGTCAGCACCGGCCTGTGGCTGGGGCTATTTCTGACCTGGTACCTCGTCACCATGTACGATACGGCGGATAGCGTCTTTACGGCGAACACCGTTCCGTCGCTACCGCTGCTTCTGACATCGGCCGAATGCGAGACCCAGTTCGGCATTCTTTTTTCGATGACCGAAAAGCTTTTGAAGGCAGGCGGGCCGATAGTTCCCGACGACTTGCGAAAGAACATAGAGCATTGCATTTCTTCCGATGAGGCAAGCCGCCTGAAACTCAAAGACAATCAACTTATCCGGCTTTTCCCCTGAAGCGCCTCCCGAAGCGGACGGTGTTCGCCAAAATCACTGGTAACAATAATGACTTGGCAAATGAGATATATCAGGAGAAACTGATTTAGTCGGACATCAGTCCGAGAGTTTGCGTCTGCGTGGAGGGTGAGTATGACGTATGACTGGAGCGGCCGCAGAATGCGCCGCATGCGTGCCGCGAAACTGACGATCATCAGTCTCGTCGCGGCCTTTGTTATCACGGCTCCAATCTTCGCGCATTACTGAAGCCTGCAGCGACAAGACGCTATCACACGGGTTGCCCGACCCCTGCCCGCTTTCTCAGGCGACCTTTGAGCCATGTCTGCACTGGCTGATCAAAATGGACCGTCAGGTACCATGACAGACACGTCGTCCCTATCAGGAAAGCGACACCGACCGGCAAAGCGATGTTTTCCCTATCAACGGCAGGCATCAGAAAATCCGTCCAGGCCAGCAGCGGAATATGCAGCACATAGACGGCGTAGGAAGCTGTGCCGAGAAACGTCGACAAGATTCCCACCCTGCGACCCGGCACTATCCTGCTGGCTACGAACAATACCGTCGGCCAGACGAGCAGAACCACCGCGAGATCAAAGAAGGGCCGAAGCTCACGCGAAATTGGCACGGCGAGGATGACGCAGACCAGCATAAGACAGAGGGCCGCCTGGATGGGCTTCAGCTCGGTTATGCGATTGCGGAAGCGGTAAACCAGCACGCCTGCGAAAAACGAGAAAAACACCCTTCCCATGCCGGCATACATTTCGTGCCATCGAAACCCCGCATGCAACTTCCCAAACTCAGCAGCCGCCACGACAAGGACGCAGGCGCTGACAGCCAGCACCACGATTGTCTGTTTCGTAGTCGCCCGCACACCCCACCGGCCATAAACCGCATTCACCACCAGCTCGTTGAAAAGCGACCATGCCGGACTCACCAGAAACAATGCGCCGTTCAATGTAAGCGTGAAGGGTGCCGGAACGAAAAGAAGCCCGGTCAACAACGCTATCGCCAGCTCACCGGGATTGATGTGGCGATGAAGATCATCGATCGGCGTCGGCAGGCCCAACAGGTAGAGGCAAATGAAATAGGACGCCATCAACGCCAGCCCCAGCCCATACAGTGGATAAAGTCGCGCAAGGCGCGCCTTCATGAAGAAGCCTGGCGTAATCGCCCCTTCGCGCAGTTTCATGCTGTAGGCATGCGCCAGCACAAAACCGCTCAAGGCGAAGAACAAATCGACGGCGAGATAGCTCGAAGCGTCGTCTCTCCCGAAAAACTGTTCGGCATGGCGATGTACGATGAAGAGCGCAGCTACGCCCCTTATGCCATCGAGCAATATGAAGCGTTCCGGGGAAGACTGGACCATGGGCGTTGATGCTCGACAGGACTGGATTATAATTACTTCACGAAAACGAGGTTTACAGCGCAGCGGTTCATCGCATCCAGTCAAAAACTGTTCAACGTCAAACATACCCCGAATTCTTATGGGCAATTCCCCATGAGCCACGCTCTTTCGCAGCCGTCAAAGGCATGCTACGTCCGAATGTCATCGATGCTTTGACCTTCTGACTCTGTGTACCACGCCTCGCAAAAACCGGTTTCGATTTTAGCAAGTGTCCTGGGCGCAAATTCAAACGGGTTGTTCGGCGGCAAACAACTTTCGCGGAGTCCCACCATGTCCACCATCGCCGACCGTATTAAAAAAATCATCGTTGACCAGCTTGGCGCAGATCCCGGCACGGTTGTCGATGACGCCAATTTTGTCGACGATCTCGGTGCCGATTCCCTCGAAGTGGTTCAGGTTGTCATGGAAATCGAGGAAGAATTCGGAGTGGAAATCCCCGATTCGGCCGCAAGCACAATCCTGACCGTTGGCGACGCCATCCGCTTCATCGAAAAAAACAAGGCTTGACCGGCAGCGGCGGATATCAACCCGCCGACAGGGCCGCAACAGGATCGAGGTTCGATGCGTTGCGGGCCGGCAGATAGCCGAAAACGACGCCTATCAGTGTCGAGCAGACGAAGGCAGCAATGATCGACACCGTGGAATAGACCATGGCGAAATTGCTGCTGAAGGCGGAGAAAAGCGCCCCGAAGCCGAAGCTGCCCAAAATTCCCAGCGTTCCGCCGATGATGCAGACGAGCACTGCCTCGATCAGGAACTGGCGCAGTATATCACTGCGCCGTGCGCCGACTGCCATGCGCACGCCGATTTCCGATACACGTTCGGAAACGGAAACGAGCATGATGTTCATCACCCCGATGCCGCCGACCAGAAGCGAAATCACCGCGATCGCCGCAACCAGCAGCGTCATGGTCTGTGTTGTACTGGTGATGGTCTGGCGAATATCGTCAGTGTTGAGAATGTAGAAATCCCGCGTTCCATGCCGCTGGGTGAGAAGAACCGTCACCGCCTGTTCGGCAATTGCGGCGTCAATATCGTCACTCACCTGCACCGTGATGCTGCGCAGCGACAGGCTGCCGAGAAAGCGTGACTGGACGGCAGTATAAGGCAGATAAAGTGAAAGGTTCTGGCTTGAACCGAAACCGCCCTGCTGCGCCTGCGTGATGCCGACGATGCGGGCCGGCACCTTGCCGATGAGAATGACCTGACCGATGGGGCTGCCGTCGAAATCCGCAAACAACGATTTGCGGGTGTTCTCATCAATCACCACCTCCTGGGCTTTCTGCGCGACGCTTGCGGCATCGAAAAAGCGCCCTTGTGACAGCTTCGTGCCCTTGGCGACGAAATACCGCTCGCTGACACCATTCACAAGCGCATTCGCCTCCTTCGCGCCGAAACGCACCGTACTGGAGGTCGAGACCGTGGGCGTCACAGCCGCGACATAGGATTGTTTGGCAAGTGCCTCGGCGTCGGAGACGACCAGCGTGGTGATCTTGCCCGACCTTATGTCGCCAAAATCCTTGCCCGCGAAGATTTCCAGCGTGTTGGTGCCGAGGCTTGAGATATTCTGCAGCACGCGCTGCTGTGACCCCTGCCCCAGCGCCACGACGCTGATGACCGAGGCGATGCCGATGATGATACCGAGCATGGTGAGAAAGCTGCGCAGCTTGTGCGCCTGCATCGACAGGAGCGCCATGCGCAATGCCTCCCGCAGCGAGGATGCGAGACCAGCGAGACTGGAGGCCCCGCCGGAAACCATAGAGGGTTTGGCGTCACCCTTCCGAACCGGCGCGGCATCCGCCCCGCGGTCGGAAATGATGGCGCCGTCGCTGATTTCGATGATCCGTTCGGCACGTCGTGCAATTGACATATCGTGCGTGACGATAATGACAGTGCGCCCTTCGGCATGCAGCTCGTCGAGGATGCGCAACACCTCGTCGCCGCTCGCGCTGTCGAGCGCACCGGTCGGCTCGTCGGCAAGAATGATTTCGGCATCGTTCATAAGGGCGCGCGCGATGGAAACGCGTTGCTGCTGGCCGCCGGAAAGCTGGCCCGGACGATGATCGAGGCGGTCCGCCATGCCAAGGCGACCGAGCAACCTGGCGGCATCGCTCCTGCGATCGCTTTGTGACTTTCCGGCGTAGATCGCCGGAATTTCGACATTGCCGAGCGCTGTCAGTTCGACAAGCAGATGGTAACGCTGGAAAATAAAACCGAGGTTTTCTCGCCGCAATTCCGAAAGCTGGTCTGCATCGAGATCGCCCGTCTCCCGGCCCCTGATGATGTAGCTCCCTGAGGTCGGCCGGTCGAGGCAACCGAGAATATTCATCAGCGTCGACTTGCCCGATCCGGAAGCGCCAACGATCGCCACCATCTCGCCGGCCTCGATGATGAGGTCGATATTCTTGAGTACGGTAATCGTACCTTCACCGGACGGATAATCCCGCCGCACGGATTTAAGGCAAATCAGAGGATCAGCCATTGTTCAAAAACCCATCGGCGGGCCACCAGGCCCCGGCACGGCGTTTTTGGTGGTGTCGATGGAAAGTTCGCCGGTCACCACGCGCTCGTTCTCGGCAAGGCCGGAACGTACTTCCGCCGTTACCTTGTCGTTCAGACCGATCTGGACCCTGCGTTCGGAAATTCTGCCATCGGTGTCTAGCACACGCACGGCATAGTCATCGTTGGCGCCCTTGCTACCAAGGGCCGCCGCCGGAACGGTTAGCACGTCCTTCGCTTCACCAAGGACGATATGGACCTCCGCCGTCATATAGGTGCGCAACTTGCCGTCCGGGTTCGGCACTTCGAACACGCCATTATAATAGATCGCCTCCGACGACGAGGTGCTGGAAGAGGACGATGTGGTCGAGGAAGACGTCGAGGAGCTGAAGCTGGAGTCGCTGCGCACTGATTCAGGCGCCGGTTCAATCGACGTAAGCGTCGCGTCGTAACGCTGCTGCGGCTCACCCAGCACCGTGAAGTAAACTGGCAAACTGGCTTTTACGCGCGTCACATCTGCTTCGGAGATTTCCGTGCGCACCGTCATCCGGTCGAGCTGGCCTAGGATCACGATTGTCGGCGCGGACTGCGTGGCGTTGACGGTCTGCCCTTCCTGACTGACGATAGACAGAACAGTGCCTTCGATGGGCGCGGTGATCCTCGTATAGCCGAGATTGGCCTTTGCCGTTTCGACAGCGACCTGTGCCTCCTCGATCTGGGCGTCGATCGCTTCGATCTGCGCCTGGGTGACTGCGAGCGCTGCAGTGGCGCTTTCGAAATCCGCACGGGAGGCGGCATTTTTCGACACCATTTCCTGTTGGCGGACAAGGCTCTGGCGGTTGAGAACAAGTGTCGCCTGCTTTTCCACCCGCTGCGCCTTCACGTTTGCAAGCGCTGCCAGCGCCGTGCGCAGGCTGTTATTCTGGGTAACGGAATCGATCTCGGCAATGAGATCGCCCGCCTTGACCGTATCTCCAAGTGCGACCTTGACGGCGGTGATGCGACCGGAGGCCTGCGCGCCGACGGCCACCAGACGAACGGGTTTGAGCGTTCCAGTCGCCAGAACAGTCTGCTCGATATCACCGCGCTTCACAGACGAGGTGATATAACCGGGCGTTGCGGCCCGCGTATATTGTGACGAAAACCAGTAGCCACCCAGGACGAGCGCGACAACCGTCAGCGCCACACCTGCTTTGCGAACCATTTTCATCGTCCTGTCCTGTCCGGCCGGTCTACTCAAAAGAAGAAACCGACCTCATGTCGTATTTCACTAGGATGAAGCCGTTGTCTGCTTCGATCCATTCATAGGCGGCAACAGACTTTCTGGCGGATGCCTTGCGGCAGGTGTCGTGACGACGCTTGCCGTGTGCATTTTCGCGCCGTTCCTTGGCACAGACGGGTTGGTGCCACTGTTCTTCCTGCCGGGATTTCGCCGCCGGATCTCGCATCGGCCTGTCACCGGCCGCAGCGACCGACCAGACGAAGCTCAAACCAAAAACCGTCGCCAGCATCAGGTAGAAATATCTCATCATCATCTTCTCGCTTGAAAATCACGCGGGGGATCGCAGGCGAGCGATCCCCCGGCTTCAGCCGTTTCCGGCTGATTTCCTCCTTTGCTGGGGGGCTATTAAAGGAGGAAACTTTGAAGAGTGGCGTCAGCCCCGCTCTGCCTGAGGCAGCGGCGGCATCATGTCGCCATGCGGAGGCTCGATGCGACGGTCTCGTGCACGGCCATCATGCGGGACGGGAGGCGGAGGCGGCATCAATGCGCGTTCGAGTTCAGCAAGCTTCTGCACCTGCTGCGGCGAAAGTTTCGGTTTCAGCGTAGCCGCTGCGTCCTGAAGTGCTTTAGCCTGTTCTGCCTTTTTCATTGTGATGCCGGCCAGTTCCTCACCGGCAAGACGAGGCTCTAGCCCCGTCGCACCCGGTCCCTTCGGCGGCAATGGCTTGAGTTCCGAAGTGGGCAAAACAAGATCGATCAGCGCAGTGGTATAGGCGCGCCACGGACCAAGCTGTTCAGGTGTGACGCCGAGATAGATTTCCGCTGCCGAAAGTTTCGTCGCCAACCCCAATATATCCGGGCCCAATATATCCGGCCCCATCATATCCGGGCGTAGCATCTCAGGCCCGGCCATCTTGCGGCCATGCGGCAGCCTTTGCTCCGGACCACTATTCGAACCGAAGTCAGGACTGGCCAGCGGCGGCATGGCCTGTTCCGATGCCTGCGGCACTGGTTCACCCTGCTCCGCAGCCCGGGAGGTGGCCGAAGCGCCAAGAACAGTTGTCACGACGACGGCGGTGGCGATTAGAGCGTTTCTCATCTTACCTTCCTTTTCGTTTTCCAACCTGAGAAGACGATAGGAGCTAAGCGTTTCCGGCTTTGGTCCCAATGTTGCGGGTCTTGTTCCACGCGCGGCCTATTTGTAACCGAATGTTGCCAGAGCGGCCGCAGCAAGCTTTCGTTGCAAAAATCCGCCGTTTCTTTGCTCCGCTTATGTATAGTGGCATCAAAAGGTTGGATGATATGGCGACAGTTTCGGTGACACATATTTTGATCGTGGATGATGATCCGGAGATACGTACATTGCTCGCGAAATATCTCGGCTCGCAGGGGTTTCGCGTTTCTATGGCAGCCGACAGGCGTGAGTTCGAAGAACAGTTCGCCTGCTCCGATCCCGATCTCATCGTGCTCGACGTGATGCTGCCGGATGGTTCCGGCCTCGATATCTGCCGCGATCTCCAAGGCCGCCGGCCGCGCACGCCCGTCATTCTCCTGACAGCGCTCAAGGAGGATGTCGACCGGATCGTTGGGCTGGAAATTGGCGCCGACGACTATCTTGGCAAACCCTTCAATCCGCGAGAACTGACGGCGCGGATCAAGGCCGTGCTGCGCCGCGCAGTACCTCAGGAAGTACCTCGCGGCTCATCCACCGCTTATGGTTTTTCGGACTTCACCGCCGATCCGGAACAGCGCTCCGTCATCCACGCCAGCGGTGAGAGGATCGAGCTGACGGGGGCGGAGTTCGATCTGCTGAAAGTCTTCCTCGACAGGCCCGGCCGGCTTCTTTCCCGCGATCAGCTGCTCGATCTTACGCAGGGCAAGGACCGCGGACCGTTCGACCGCTCCGTCGACGTGTTGATGAGCCGGTTGCGCAAGAAGCTCGAAACCGATGCCCGGGCTCCGATCTTCAAAACCGTTCGCAATGGCGGTTACCAGATGACGGTTCAGGTCAGAACCCTGCCGGTGCATCGATGAGCTCGCTCAGAAACCGTATCGCCGCACTGTTGATCGTCTCCATCATCGCGGTCATCGCGCTTGCAACTGTGGTGGCAGATCAGACATTGCAGCCGCCGCCGCCAGATGCCACCATCGAGCCCGTTGCCCGCAGCCTTGCCTTTGCCGTGACCATGGCCGAACGCGACCCCTCGCTGCAACAACCCGGCTATTTCCGCATTGAACAGAAGCCGCCTGAAGGTGATCTTGACGGAATGCTTTCGGAGTTTCTAGAAAAGGCCCTTGCACAGGTTGGCGAGCCGCGCACCGCAATTGTGATCCGCGCGCCTGGAAGTAATGCCCCGGTGGCGGCTATAGCGCTGGAAAAAAGCGGATGGCTGGTCGCGGAAATTCCGCATATGGGTCCTCCCCCGGGCGGCTGGAAGATTTTCGGCATGTGGATCGGGCTGATCATTCTTGGCAGTGCTGCTGTTTCCATCTTCGCCGCCAGAAAGATCACCCGCCCCCTCGACATGCTGGAAAACGCCGCTGCAAGCATCGGACCCGATGGTTCGCTACCCCATTTGTCGGAAACAGGTCCGGGTGAAATCCGCGCCACGGCGCGGGCCTTGAACGAACTCGCCCGCCGCCTGAAGGCGGCAATGGAAAGCCGAATGCGCCTCGTCGCAGCCGCTGGCCATGACTTGAGAACCCCAATGACCCGCATGCGTCTGCGGGCAGAATTCATCGAAAACGACGAAGAGCGGGGCAAATGGCTGGCGGACCTCGAGGAACTGAACGCCATCGCGGATAGCGCCATTCTGCTTGTGCGCGAGGAAGTGAGCCAGGATACCGTCAAGATGATCGATATCGGCAGGCTTCTCGGCGAAATCGTTAGCGAACTTTCTGATCTCGGTTACGCTGATGCGCTCGACTTTATGAAACCGGAAGCCGCCATGATCATCAAGGCCGCTCCACTTGCGCTTAAAAGAGCCTTGCGCAACCTCATCCTCAATGCCGTCACCCATGGCAAAACGGCACGGATCGATCTAACCGAGGACGAGAGCGAGGTCGTCGTTACAATCCGCGATGAAGGCCCTGGCATTCCGCAGGAACTGATCGGCCGGGTTTTCGAGCCCTTCTTTCGGGTCGATCTCGGGCGGCGAAAGTCGATCCCTGGTGTGGGGTTGGGTCTAGCCATCGCCAGAGAAATCATCGAGCGCTTCGGTGGCACGATCACAATCGCGAACCACAAAAAACAGGGCCTGATCCAGACGGTGATCTTGGCAAAAGTGGCATGATCTCATGCCACAAAACACCCTGTGCCCGTTAAGATGACCGCGCCGTCATGCCAAAAGCAGGCTTTCGGCATAGGCCATCATCAGCGGCCCGACGCCTTTGGCGTCATCGGATACAACCGGCTCGGTCAGGTAATAATCCGGAGACCCATCGCGATAATTGCCCTCGAAACCGCCGAGGCCCGCGACATGCACGATGCCGGTGAGACGGACGATACCCTTTTCGTCCACCTTGAGCTGTCTCTCAAGCAGGGCCTCAAGCGCGGACCGGCCCGCCGAAAGAGCCGCATTTGCTTCCTCTCCCTGCAAAAGCCCCAACCGCGCAGCCCGCAGTAAGGCATAGGCGAACATCGCCGAAGCGGAGGTTTCCTCGTAGTTTCCGGCAAGATCCGGTTTGTCCAGAACCTGCATCCAGAGACCGGTTTTAGTCTGCCGGGCAACAATACCGGCCAGAAGCAGGCCCGCGCGTTCCCGAAGTCCGATCGTGGCGCCATCAGCCGGCAACATCACCAACGCATCGACCAGCGCCATGGCGAGCCAGCCGACGGCGCGGGCCCATACCGCCGGGGATTGGCCGCTCACGGGATCGGCCCAGCGCTGGTTGCGGCTTTCGTCATAACCATGGACATAGAGCCCACCGGCATCCGCCGTCAGCGTGAGTGCGGTTGAGAATTGCTGTAGCGCATCGTCGATAAGTTCGGCGTCACTAGTCGCCTGCGCATATTCGATCTGGAAAGGAAGTCCCATATAAAGGCCATCCAGCCAGACCTGATGCGGATAACGCTTCTTGTGCCAATAATTACCGGCGCCCGTACGCGGATGGCTGCGGAGTTGGCCCGCAAGATGTTCCGCCGCAGCGAGATAACGTGGATCGCCCGTTTCCGCTGCCAGAGGAAACAGAATGCGACCGGCGAGGATGTGATCGATATTGTATTCCTGCGGATCGTAACCGGCGAGCACTCCGTCTGCCGCTATCTGGGTGTCAGCCAGACGATGCAGATGTTCGTTCCAGCGCCGGTCGCCGGTCGCTTCGAACAGGTGCTGCAAACCCCGATAAACACAGCCATCCTCATAACACCAGCTCCCGCCCTTGTAGTGCCTATAGCGGCTGGAGAATTGATCAAAATAATCAGTGGCTTTCATGGGTTTTCTCGATTGAAATCTGTGAGTGGGAAACGGCAGAGGCGCTCAGCAGCGCAGGATCGTCGCAAATGATTTCAGCCTGTTCGAAAACGATCCCCTCATGCAGCATGGGGCGCACCCCATCGGCCATGATCGGCGGTGTGGCCACGGCTACAGGATCACGCGAGACGATTGTGAGATTGCGAATGGCGATATTGCGGATTGGGGCCTCCGCTAAACCGAGAAAGACGCCGGCGGCATGTGCCAGATGGCGGATTTCCACATCTTCGATAGTAATTCCGTCGATAAACGGGGTCCCGTCGTCGACAGGTGCAGGGTCTCGCGACTGCACCCAGCCGTCATGCCCATCGGCATCGCAATGGTAATGGGCATTGGCGGAAAGCGCGGTATGCACGCCATCCAGCAACACGCGGCGCATGGTGATATCGCTGACTGAACCGCCACGGCCCCGCCGCGTCTTGAGACGCAAGCCGCGATCCGTGCCAACCATGTCGCAGTCCTCTACGGTTACGTCATGCACGCCACCCGACATTTCCGAGCCGATCACCAGCCCGCCATGGCCGCGCTCCATCAGGCAATGGCGCACGCTGACGCCGCGTGTTTCCGCCAGATGGTCGTCCTCGCCGTTCGGCCCGCGTTTGCCTGCCTTCACAGCAATGCAATCGTCGCCCACTGAAAAGCGCACGCCTGATATCGTCACGTTGCGGCAGCTTTCCGGGTTGAAACCATCGGTATTGGGGCTGTTATGCGGAGCGCTGATTGTGAGACCCGCCGCTGTCAGGGTCTCGCACCGTTGTGGATGGACCGTCCAGGACGGTGCATTGCGAATGGTGAAACCGAAAAGCCCGACATTGCGGCAGGAGACGAGATGCAGGCCGCGCGGTCGGCGCGCGCCGTCACGGGTTTCTTTCGGCCAGCTCCACCAGTCGCCTCTGTCGCCGGAACCATCGAGGACGCCTGTGCCTTCGATCACGAGATTATCTGCGCCGATGGCATGGACCGGCGCAGCGAAACAGGCATCCGGTAGCCCTTCCCAACTGCCGAGCATGCGGCCCGTCTCATCGCGGGCAGGCAGGATCGGCCAGCCATTGCGGGTGGAGGGTGCGCGCAGCACGGCCCCTTCCGCAAGATGAAACGTCATGTCGCTTTTCAACCGCACGGGAAACGCTGTCCAGAGGCCGGCAGCAAATCGCAACGTGCCGCCCGCAGGCACGGCGGCAACTGCCTCTTCCAGAGCGCGGGCGTTGGCGCGTGCGCCGGCTTCGTCGTCAAGCGCAATATCCGGCGTCAGCGAAAATGCCGTCGCCTCGACAAGCCCCGCGCAGGGCGCTGTCCTGAACTCCAGGCTTGCGAACCCATCCGCTTCGAACAGATACCGTGTATCCGGACGCAGATCATGCAGCAGCGTCACCACGGTGGCGGTTTTTCCGGCTCGTAAATCACCATCTTGCGAAGTCAGCCGCCATGCCGTCTGCGGCAGGCGATATCGCGCACCGGGTACAGCGAGGCAAAGCGCCGCCGTTCGCGCCGAAAGCGCGATGATAGAGGGTTCGTTCATGCTCGTTTCTCGTTGTTCGTGCATGTCCCGCGAAAACAATCGGCGGGAATGCCCATGTCACCCGGCAACCGGATAAAGAGCCCGCCGCCGCAAGCGCGGCGGGCCATTGTCGTCAATCGAATTTGGCCAGAACGTCATTGGTGGTATCGATGATCTGCTCAGCCGCCTCTTCCGCCGTCAGCTGGCCATAGGCATATTCCTCCAGCGTATCGATGAAGCCGGAGCGGATTTCCGGATGTTCGTTGAAGGGCGAAACTACCGGTCCAGATGCCGCCATGACGATGGCGTTGGCGGCGCGCACTTCCGGCTCACCCTTGTCGCCCAGACGCTGCGCCGCAGCCTTGGAAGCAGGCAGGCCGCGAGACGTGCCAAGCGCATCGATGCCCTCAGGCTCGTTCAGCAGGCAGTTCAGGATTTGCGCTGCCGCTTCAGGGTTCTTCGAGTTTTTCGAGATAGAAAAGACCATGGAAGGCTTGCGATAAACGCCTTCCGTTACGGCATCGGCAAGCTTCAGCATCGGCACGGGTTTCAGCACCTGCCCATCCTTCAGGGGATCGGCATATTTCGAATAGGTGGAATCCCATTCATAGGAACCAGCGATACGGCCTTCGGACCACGACGGCTTTTCATAAAGATTGACGTTGCCATCGGCCGCTTCCTCTTTCTGGGAGCGAATGGAGCCGGTTTCCACCAGCTTGCCGACGAACGAGATACCTTCCGCCAGTTCCTCCGGCGTCCAGGCGACACGGTTGGTCTTGGGGTCGACCAGATCCTTTCCGGTTTTCTGCACCACGGCGAGTGTCACGAGAAGCTGGGCAGTCTCCTTTACGGCATTGAAGGTGTAATGATCCTTGCCGAGCTTTTCCTTGATGGTTTTTGTTGCCGCGAAGAATTCATCCCATGTCTTGGGGATTTCAACGCCAGCCTTCTCGAAGGTGGTGGCGTTGAAAAAAAACACGCGGCCGGTGGTGGAGACTGAAAGGCCCTGAAGCACCCCGTTCATAGAACCCGCTTCCAGATCCGTCTCGGCCCATTGCGAAAGATCGAGAGGTTTCAGCTGACGCAGATCAGCAAAACCTTCACCATTCTTGGAAAACAGCGGCAGCCATGGCCAGTTCACCTGAACGATATCAGCCTCCGTCTTGCCTGCCATTTGCGTGGTCAGTTTTTCCAGATATCCATCGAAGCCGGTAAATTCACCTTTGACCGTGTGGCTGTATTTTTCACCGCAGGCGGCAATCGCCTTCTGAGTGGCGACATGACGGCTTTCGCCGCCCCACCACGACATACGCAGTTCCGCGGAACCCGCCGCAGGCGCAGCCACCGTGGCCAGATAGGCAGCGCCGGCCAGCATCGCCATTGTTCTCGTCATCGTCGTCATCTTCATTGTTCTTCTCCTCCTCGAAAAATCAGGCACGCTCGTCCCCTCCTCACAGCGAGACATTGCGGCCATCGGCCTTGTCGAAAATATGCAGCTTCTCGGGGTCCGCCTTCAGTCGCAGAATGCCGTCGCGCCCAAGCGCCTCGAATTCGGCTGCTCCCACCACGCTCACGAGCTTCTGTCCGCCCAGATCGGCATGCAGATAGACCTCGTGCCCCATGAATTCGGCGTTGGTCAGTTTAGCCTGCAGCGCAGACCCATCGGCCTCACCGGCTAATGAAAGATGCTGCGGACGGATGCCGATGACGGCGTCCGCCGGTCTGGCTGAAAGCCGCTTTTCCAGATGGTCGCCTATCGGAAGACGTTGCCCACCGATGACGAACTCCGCCCCGTCGATCGCCACATCCACAAGGTTCATTTCCGGCATGCCAATGAAACCGGCGACGAACAGATTGGCGGGCCGGTTGTAGAGTTCCTTCGGCGTGGCGACCTGCATGATGCGCCCGGCCTGCATGACGCAGATACGGTCGCCCATGGTCATGGCTTCCGTCTGATCGTGCGTCACGTAGACGACGGTCGAAGACAGGCCCTCCGCCTTCAGCTGGCGATGCAGATCGGTAATGCGCACACGCATGGAAGCGCGCAGCTTCGCATCGAGATTCGAAAGGGGCTCATCGAACAGGAACACGCCCGGTTTCTTGATGAGGGCACGGCCCAAAGCAACACGTTGCGCCTGCCCGCCGGAAAGCTGTTTCGGCAGGCGATCCAGCAAGGGCTCGATTTCGAGAATGCGCGCGACATTGTCGATTGCCTTCTCGATCTCGGGCTTGGCAACACCGGCAATCTTGAGACCGAAAGCAAGATTGCCGCGCACCTTCATATGCGGATAGAGCGCATAGTTCTGGAACACCATGGCAATGGAGCGCTTGCCGGGCGGCAGGTCGTTGACGCGCTGATCTCCGATGAGGATTTCACCGCCGGTGATTTCCTCCAGCCCCGCCACCATGCGCAGCGTGGTGGATTTGGCGCAGCCGGACGGGCCGACGAAGACCATGAACTCGCCGTCCTCGATTTCGAGATTGATGCCGTGCACGGCCTTGAAGCTGCCGCCATAGACTTTTTCGAGATTTTTAAGTTGAACGCTTGCCATTTTCAGCCCTTGACCCCGCCAGACGAGATCCCTTCAATGAAATACCGTTGCGCCGCGAAAAACACGACGAGCGCAGGCGCGATCGTCAGCACCGACATCGCCAGGATGCGGTTCCATTCGAAGGCTTCGGTGGTGTCGATGGAGAGTTTGAGCGCCAGGCTCACCGGATATTTATCGACCGAGGACAGGTAGATCAGCGGTCCCAGAAAGTCGTTCATCGTCCACATGAACTGGAAAAGGCAGACCGAGATCAGCGCCGGCGCCAGCATCGGCACGACGATGTAGACCAGCGTCTGCAGACTGTTGGCGCCATCCACACGGGCGGCTTCCTCCATATCCGAGGGCAGCGAGCGCAGGAACTGCACAAGCATAAAGACGAAAAAGGCGTCACCGGCTAGTGCCGAGGGAACCCATAGCGGCAGGAAACTATCCAGCCAGCCGAGGTCACGGAACAGGATATATTGCGGAATGCGGGTTACGACATTGGGCAAAAGCAGGATGGCGATGACCGAGCCAAACAGGATTTTCTTCAGCGGAAAATCGAAGCGCGCGAAGGCATAGGCCGCCATGGTGCAGGAAATCGCCGTTCCGATGACCTTCGGCAGGATGATCAGGAACGAATTCCAGAAAAACCGGCCGAACGTGTAGGGCGTGGAGGTCTCCCAGCCGCGGATGTAACCGTCCAGCGTTGGCGTCTCAGGAATGAAACCTGCACCGGAAAAGATCTCGGAGTTGGTCTTGAAGCTTGCGCCGACCAGCCAGATCAGCGGATAGAGCATGATGAAGCCGACCGCGAACAGCAGCGTGTACCGGACAGAGGTTGATAACAGCCGGAGCCTTGCCCGGCGGGCGGCCTGCATGTCGTTTAAGGTTGCGATATCGGTCATGGCATCAATTCCGCTTGTCGCCGGCGTAATAGACCCATTTTTTCGAGGACCAGAAGGCCACGAGGGTCAGCACGGTGATGATGGTGAAAAGAACCCAGGCGATGGCGGAGGCATAGCCCATGTTGAACTTCTTGAAAGCCTCATCGTAAATATAGAGAGGCAGCAGATAGGTAGACTTCAACGGCCCGCCCTGGGTGATGATGTAAGGCCCGTTAAACTCCTGGAATGCCTGCACCATCTGCATGATCAGGTTGAAAAAGATGACCGGCGTCAGAAGCGGCAGGGTGATGAAGAAGAACGTCTTTACCTTGCCTGCGCCGTCGATTGCCGCTGCCTCATAAAGCGACTTGTCGATGGATTGCAGCGCGGCGAGAAAGATCACCATGGCCGAACCGAACTGCCAGCAGCGCAGCAGCGTAATTGTAAAAAGCGCATTGGCGGGATCGCCAAACCAGTCCACCGGCGACAGGCCGATTGCCGCCAGCGCCATGTTGGCCAGCCCTTCGCTTGCGAAGATGTAGCGCCACAGCACCGCAATCGCGATCGAACCGCCGAGGATGGACGGAACGTAAAAGGCGGTGCGGAAAAAATTGATGAATTGCAGCTTGTAATTGAGTATTGCCGCGATGAACAGCGCGAAGGCAAGCTTCAACGGCACCGTCAGAAACACATAAAACAGGGTGACGTTCAGGGATTTCATGAACGTGCGATCACGGGTGAAGAGCCGCTCGTAATTGGCCAGTCCCGCCCATGTGGGGTCACTCATCAGGTCGTAGCGGGTGAAGCTGAGATACAGGGAACCTAGAAACGGGATCGCCGTGAAAACCAGAAGTCCGATGATGTAGGGCGTCAGATATCCCAGCCCGAGGAAGCGATTAGATTTCATGACGCTCCTCCCCCACCCCGGAAAGGCGCGGATAACAGAATACAATTTCGTGCAAGTGATTCTCCCGGAACGGCTGACGGCGGGCGCATGATGGCGCAATTTCTCGCCGAAGCCGATCTCCTCCCTCATTGATACGGCGCGCATTAGCAGTTTGTGAGGTGACAAAACCAAATTTCCGAGCCAAGGTGAATTAACAAAGACGAGGAAAAAGATGGACGAAATCGAAGGTGGCATTCTCTCGTCCGTTCCGCCTGCGGCGCTCACGCTTAATCTCACGCGCGCCACGATCAAGATGGAGCACTCCCGCACCTGGCAGATCGACAAATCCAATCAGGTGGACGATCTCATTATCTGCCTGGAGGGTCGCGGGCATTATCTCGTGGACGGTGAAGCACGGGTGCTGGAGCCTGGCGACGCCATGCTGATTTTCAGGGGGCAGCATTTTATCGGCTGGAATGAACAGGCCGTCACCTATCGGGGAGTGGCACAGCATTTCACGCTGGATATTTACGGTCGCCACAACCTTGTCGCGCAGATGGACCTCAAGCCGAAACTTTCGCTGAGCCGCTGGCCGCTGCTGGAGCCGCTGGTGCGCCACTATCGGCAGAGCGCTCCGCCCTCCTCTGTCACGCTTGGCCAGCATCACCTGTTCATGGTGTTGCTGATCGCATTTATCGATGATGCATTTCTCGGATGGGTCGACCGTCCAAGTTTCCAGCCGGAAGGTGCCGAAGCCCTGGATCTGGCTGTCATGAAAGCGATCACGATGATTTCCGCCAATCCGCTCGACCCTGAAATCGCCGCAAGGGCGACCGACGCAGCCCCCTATAATCGCGACTATTTCCTGCGTGAGTTCCAGAAACGGGTGGGGCGCACGCCGAGGAAATATCAGGAATTCAAACGCATGGAACGTGCCATGCATTTTCTTGAAGCCGGGCTTTCAGTTGCGGCTGCGGCGGCAGAAGTAGGTTATGGAGATCCCTATTATTTTTCACGGATGTTCAAGCGCACATTGGGGTTGAGCCCGCGCGACCACATGAACAGGATACGCCGCAGCCGGCACGGCAATCTGATGGCGTTTGACGAGCACGAACAGCAGAGGCTGCTTGCCACCGAAATGCAAAAGGCCCCGGCATAGCGGGGCCTTCTTGCGATAAAGCTTTGGAACTACCGGAAAAGTGACGGCAACCAAAGTGAAAGCGACGGAATGTAGGTGACGGCGAGCAGCACGGCTATGCTGGCGCCGAAGAACGGCCAGATCGTTCGCATCGCTTCCCGTATCGTTATGCCGCCAACCGCACATCCCACGAAGAGCACCGTTCCGACCGGCGGCGTATTGAGACCGATACCGGCGTTCAGGATCATCACGACGCCGAAATGCACGGGATCGATGCCGAAGGCCTTCACGACAGGCAGAAGCACCGGCGTGGAAATGATGACCATCGGTGCCATATCCATGAAAGTGCCGAGCAAGAGCAGAATGACGTTGATGACCAGAAGCACGATAATCGGATTGTCCGAAATCGCGCTGATTGTCGCGATCATCAGTGTCTGTACCTGCAGAAACGCCATCAACCAGCCGAACGACGCAGCCGTGCCGATGACGAGCAGAACCATCGCTGTCGTGCGAACCGCCCCCATCACCGCCTCCACGAAACCGCTCCAGTCCAGCTCACGATAGACAAGCATGGCGACAAGGAAGGCATAGAGAACGGCAATGCAGGAACTCTCCGTCGCGGTGAAGATACCCGAACGAACGCCGCCGAAGATGATGCCGATCAACAGAATGCCGGGAAAGGACGCCAGAAGATAATACATCAGCTTCGAAAAGCCGGGAAACGGCTCGGACGGGTAACCCTTGCGCCGCGCGACGATATAGGCGGTGACCATCAGGGCCGCAGCAAGCAGCAGGCCTGGAATGATGCCGGCGGTGAAGAGATCGGCCACCGAAACATTGCCACCCGCCGCGATCGAATAAAGGATCATATTGTGCGAAGGCGGGATCATCAGCGCGATGATGGCGGCGTTGACAGTGACGTTGACGGCGTAATCCCGGTCATAACCGCGCTTGGCCATTTGCGGGATCATCAGGCCACCAACGGCCGAGGCGTCGGCGACAGCCGAGCCGGAAATGCCGCCGAACAATGTCGAAGCGACGATGTTGACCTGCCCCAGACCGCCGCGCAGATGACCGACAAGACCGGCCGCAAAACGGATCAGACGATGGGCTATACCGCCGCGGACCATGAGGTCACCCGCGAAGATGAAGAACGGGATCGCCATCATCGCAAACACGTTCATGCCGGAGTTCATCTGCTGGAAGACCACTATGGGCGGCAGGCCGAGATAAAGAACGGTGGCGAAGGAGGCAATGCCGAGGCAGAACGCAATCGGCGTACCGATCAGCATCAGAAGGGTGAAGACACCGAAGAGGATTGTGTAAGCCATTTACGCGGCCTCCTGCACAAACACATCCGCCGCGATTTCCTCGCCGATGGCAAGATCGATAAAGCGTTCGGCTGCAAACAGCGCGATCAGAAAACCGCCACCGATCAGCGGGAAGAAATCCATGCCGCCCGGCCATCCAAGAACAGGGATCGTCGCCGTCCATGTTCCGGCAGAGAGGACGGTTCCGTACCAGCACATGCCAACCCCGAAAAAGAAGATCAGTGCCAGACTGGTCAGGTCCATCGCCGCCTGTATGCGCGGCGGCATCATATAGCGCAGAATATCCAGCCCCAGATGCACGCTTTCACGCACGCCCACCGCCGCCCCCAGCATGATGAACCATGACATAAGGTGAAGCGACAGCGGCTCGGACCAACTTGGTGAATCATTCAGGATATAACGGGCAAACACCTGCCAGCCGACGATAAGGGTCATGGCGACCATGCCGACGCCGGCGATGTAAAGTGACGCACGGCTGAGCGCGCCGAGAAATGGGCGGATCGCCCGCATGAAGTTTCGCATTTGCCTTCCTCCTCCAACCTCAGACCAATGACGACAAAAGAAAACCGGCCCTGTTGCCAGAGCCGGTTTTCCCTATGTCACTTGACGGCTTTTACCCGCTCAAGAAGGTCTTTCATTTTCGGATCGGTGACGAACTTGTCGTAGACCGGCCCCATCGCGGCGGCGAACTCTTCCTTGTTGACCTTGATGACGTTGGCGCCACCGGCGCG
This sequence comes from Agrobacterium sp. 10MFCol1.1, assembly GCF_000381165.1. Lineage (NCBI taxonomy): Bacteria > Pseudomonadati > Pseudomonadota > Alphaproteobacteria > Hyphomicrobiales > Rhizobiaceae > Agrobacterium > Agrobacterium sp. 10MFCol1.1. The sequence goes on from NZ_KB906079.1 coordinate 278,513, forward strand.
TACTTTTTCTTCCGAGGCCTTTTCGCGCGCACTCCACAATTCACGCATCTTGCCAACGGAATCCTTGGCTGCCTGACGCAGCAGCTTCTGATCTTCCGGCGACAGCTTGTCATAGGAAATCTTGGAGATGACGAGGATTTCCGGATTGAGGGAATGTTCCGTCAGCGAATAGTTCTTCGCCACTTCATAGTGACGGGCGGATTCGTAGGACGGCCAGTTGTTTTCCGCACCATCGACAACGCCTGTTTCAAGCGAGGAGTAAACCTCGCCCATCGGCATCGGCGTAGGGTTGGCGCCAAACGCCTGCATCATCGAAATCCACAGATCCGATTGCTGCACGCGGATTTTGAGGCCCTTCAGGTCCGCCAGTTTTTCGATGGGCTTCTTGGTTGTGTAGAAGGAACGCGCACCGGAATCGTAAAAGGCAAGACCGATCAGGCCGTGCGGTTCGAAAGCTGCCAGAACCTCATCGCCGATCGGGCCGTCTACGGTATTGTGCATGTGTTCCGTCGAACGGAACAGGAAAGGCAGGCCGAGAACGGTGGTTTCCTTGACGAGATTGTTGAAAGGCGCAGCGTTGACGCGGTTCATGTCGATGACGCCGAAGCGGGTCTGCTCGATGGTATCCTTCTCACCGCCGAGAACCGAATTGTTCATGACCTGCACCTTGATGCGGCCATTGGAGCGTTCCGACAGAAGTTCGCCCATATATTTCACGGCTTCAACCGTCGGATAACCGTCGGGATGAATATCGGCCGAGCGCAGGGTGATTTCCTGCGCCTTGGCGGAAACGCCTGACAGCGCGATCCCCATCGCGATGCACATCATGCTTGCAATCTTTTTCATTTCTTCCTCCTCCGTTGTAACAACGGCCCCACCCCTCCAAGGCTAACGGACCGAATTTTTCACGCCCATCCGGGCCGGCATGCAAAGACCTTTCATCTGCAAAGGATGATGGGGACCTCCCTTTCCCCAACTATCCCGAATTGAAACTACACCGCCTTGAGTGGCGGCAGCTTGAACAGGGCTTCTGGATTTTCCACCAGCGCTCGGTGACGGGCCGCATCGTCCGGCAGCCAGCCGAGTGTGAGCTCCGCAAGGCGGGCATCATCCGGATAGGCAGCCGTCTCACGGACCGAATTGTGCGGCCAGTTCGTCCCCCAGACGATCCGCTCCGGAGCATGGGCAGCGATACGGCGCGAAAAGGCTGCAACATCTTCATAGGGCCAGGCGTCGCGCGAACTTTCATAAACACCGGCAAACTTGAACCAGAGATTGCCGCGATCGATGAGCTTCAAAAGTGCCGCCATTTCCGGGCCATCCGTGTCGATACCCCTGAAGAATTTTCCATGGTGGTCGAAGACCCAGCGCGAACGGATTTTTTCAAGGCGCGGCAAATGATCGAGAAGCCCATTGCCGTCGAACTGAACCGCCACCATCCAGTCGGCCGCATGGGCACGCTGATCCACCGCTTCCAGTTCCGATAGGTTCACCGCGCCGCCAGGCAAATCCATGATACGGGCGCCCACGGCACCGGCAGCGGCAAGTCGTTCCATGTCCTTTTCAGTCGTCTTCTCATCGATAATCACCACCGCGCGGGCTGCCTCGCCCATTTCTGCCACGCAGGCCAGCGTGTTGCCGTTATCTCGCTGTTGGGCGTTGCCCTGGGTGATGATGACGCGGTCGATGCCGAGCCATTGCATGAGCTGGCGATAATCCTCAGGCCCCGGCAGCGCACCCGGAGGCAGGCCCGGCCCACCCGGCAAGGCTGGATATCCGGGCAGATACATATGCATCTGAGTATCGACCGCCCCTTTCGGAAACGCTGGCTGCGGCGGTGTCCCGCTTAGTTTTCTGACAAGTTCGCTCATGGCTGTGGCATCCTGAATTCAACGAGTGCGTCGCGGTTGATCTCGATGCCGAGACCGGGACCATCGGGAATGGCGACGACACCGTTCACCGCCTCTACCGGCTGTTGCAGCACGGCCTGACGGAACGGATTATGCGTCCGATCGAATTCCATGATCGGCTCGACGGGGTTTACCCGCACCGGATCGGGCACCATCGCGGCCATGAACTGCAGGGCAGCGGCGATCTGCACGCCCGTGCCCCACACATGCGGCACAATGCGCACGCCGTGCAGCGTGGCAAGCGTGGCAATCTTCTGCGTTTCGGAAAAGCCGCCGCAACCGCAGAGGTCTGGTTGGAGAATATCCACGGCACCGGCGGAAAGCGCCTGCCACATGCCGTAACGCCCGTGCCAGGTCTCGCCTCCCGCAACCGGGATTGGTTGGCCTGCCCGCACGCGCGCATAGGCATCGAGCTGCTCGGGAACCACCGGCTCCTCGAACCAGTCGATGCCGTATTCAGCCGCACGATTGCCGAGCGCGATGGCTTCGGTAACGGTATAGCCGTGATTGGCGTCGATCATCAGCCGCATATCCGGCCCGATCGCTTCGCGCACGGCGGCAATGACCGCAAGATCCTCCTCGATGCCGAAACCGATCTTGATCTTGCAGGCGTGAAAACCCTCTGCACGGCGCTCAGCCATCTCATTGGCATTGTCGGAGATGCGGTCGACCCCATCACGCTTGAAGCTGCCGGTGGCGTAGGCGCGCACGCTTTCGCGCCAGCGCCCGCCGAGCAGCATGGAGATGGAGGTGCCGTAATGCTTTCCCTTGATATCCCACAGCGCTATATCGATGCCGGACAGGGCTGTAATGCTGAGGCCGCGCTGGCCCTGGTCGCGCAGGGCATTGTAAAGTACCGCCCAGATCTTTTCGGTCTGGCGGGGATCCTGGCCAATAAGCCAACCGGAATAGGCCTGAACCACGGCGGCGTTCGGTCGCGCCGGACCGAGGCATTCGCCCCAGCCGACGGTCCCGTCATCGCATTCGATTTCGACCAGAACGTGGGCACGCCGGTCAAAGCGCATGGATGCGCTTTCAAACGACGTGGCCAGCCGATGTTCGAGCAGATGCGTGCGCACCGCTGTGATCTTCATCGTTCCCCTCCCGTTATACCTTGATCACACCTTGCGCTTGTGCGTGCCGATCAGGGCATCGAGCATGCCGATTTCCTCATTCGTCAGATCCTTCAGCGGCGCGCGCACCGGACCCGCATCAAAGCCCTGCAGGCGAACGCCAGCCTTGATGGCGGAGACAGCGTAACCCTTGGCGCGATTGCGGATCGCCATGAACGGATAGAAGAATTCCGTCAGGATGCGTTCGCAGGTGGCGCGCTCGCCGGCCCGCAGCGCCGCATAGAACTCGTTGGCAAGGCCCGGCACGAAGTTGAAGACGGCCGAGGAATAGGTGGTGAAACCGGCGCCGAGATAGGCTTCGGCAAACAGTTCCGCCGTCGGCATGCCGCCGAGATACATCAGGCGGTCACCCATCTTGGCGGTGATCTGGCGAACGAGACCGATATCACCGGTGCCGTCCTTGAAGCCGACGAGGTTCGGGCACTCATCGCAGAGACGCGCCAGCGTATCCGCCTGAAGCACCGAATTGTCGCGGTTATAAACCATGACGCCGATGCCGACCGACTGGCATATTTTCTTGATGTGCGCGTAAAGGCCTTCCTGCGGCGCATCGATGAGATAATGCGGCAGAAGCAGGATGCCATCAGCACCGACTTTTTCCACCGAGCGTGCGATATCAACCGCAACTTCGGTGCCGTAGCCGCAGCCGGAAACGATTGCCGTTTCACCGGCCACTTCCTTGGCAGCCGAAACGATAGCAGGGATTTCATCCGGCTTCAGCGAGAAGAACTCGCCCGTACCGCCGGCGGCAAACAGCACCGGCGCCTTGTAACCGGCAAGCCATTCGACATGCGCCCTGTAGCTATCGGCCGCAAAACGACCCTCGGAATCAAAATGCGTTACCGGGAAGGAGAGCAGGCCGGAGCCAAGCGCCGCCTTGATTTGTTCAGGGTTCATAATCCGTATTCCTCTGCAAGTTCACTGACTGGAAGCCACCTAAACCGCTTGCCGCATATTTGTCAACAAGTCATCATACAAGTTATATGATGAATTTTGAAAACCGGCGCGCATTAGCGCGCCAGCCAGCCACCATCGACATTGAGGATGGCGCCATGCACGTAGTCGGCCGCCGGCGAGGCGAGGAAAACCGCCGCCCCGGCGATGTCTTCAGAATGCCCCCAGCGGCCTGCCGGGATGCGCTCCAGAATGGCCTTGTTGCGGGCAGCATCCGCCCGCAACGCCTCGGTATTGTTGGTTTCGATGTAACCGGGCGCAATGGCATTGACGTTGATGCCCTTCGCGGCCCACTCATTTGCCAGAAGCTTGGTCAGACCCGCAACGCCATGCTTCGCCGCCGTATAGGACGGTACGCGGATGCCGCCCTGAAACGACAGTAGCGAGGCGATATTGACTACCTTGCCCGGACGACCTTTCGCCAGCAATTCCTTGGCGAAGGCCTGCGTGGTGAAAAACAGCGCCTTGAGATTGACGTCCATCACCTCATCCCAGTCGAGTTCTGAAAACTCCACGGAATCGGCGCGGCGAATGATGCCGGCATTGTTGACGAGAATATCGAAACCGGCGTCGGCAAAGCTGTCCCTGGCGGCGAGTGGATCGGCAAAATCAATCGACAATGCGGCGGCCTTGCCGCCGTTCTTCGCGATCATGTCCAGCGTCTCGTCCGGCGCGCGGCGGGCGGCGCAGACAACTTCCGCGCCGGCCGCGGCGAGGCCGACGGCGATTGCTTGACCAAGCCCCGTATTGGCACCCGTCACCAGCGCCTTACGCCCTTGAAGCGAAAAGGGATTTTTCATTTCAGATCCCCCGGCTGAATGAAGTCCATGTCGGTATAATCGACATTGTCCCCAGCCATGGCCCAGATGAACGTGTAAGAGCCGATGCCAGCGCCGGAATGGATCGACCAGGGTGGAGAAATGGCACCCTCTTCGTTGGAAATGAAGAGATGCCGCGTTTCCTGCGGCTCACCCATCAGGTGCAGAACGCGCGACTTTTCATCCATGCCGAAATAGAGATAGGCCTCCATGCGGCGATCATGAATATGCGACGGAATGGTGTTCCAGACGGAGCCGTCCTCTAGCGTCGTATAGCCGAGCACCAGCTGGCAGCTTTCCATGACGAGTGGGTGGATGAACTGGTTGATTGTGCGCTTGTTGGAGGTCTCGGTCGCACCAAGCTTGACCTCCTTGCTGTCGGCAAGGCTGACGAGCTTTGCCGGCAGGCTGCGATGCGCCGGGCATGAAGTGATGTAGAACCGGCCCGCGCCATCGAAAGTTACCGCACCGCTTCCCGCACCGAGATACAGAACGTCGCCACGATTGAGCGTATACGTCTCGCCACCAGCGTTGACGGTGCCGGTGTCGCCGATATTGACGATGCCCATCTCGCGCCTGTCAAGGAACGACGGCGTCTTGGTTTCCTCGACCTTGTCCAGCATCAGCGGGGCACCATCAGGCACCGCGCCGCCCATGACGAAACGGTCGTAATGGGTATAGATCAGCCTGATTTCGCCGGAACGGAACATGTCGTTGGCGAGGAAATGCTTGCGAAGCCCATCGGTATCGAGCGTTTTTGCATATTCCGGGTTGACGGCCTGCCTTGTTTCGACGGTCAGCATCAAACTCATCCTTCATGATTGTTGCGTATAGGACATAATATATGTTATCCGCTTTTTGTACGATCTGTATGACAAGGTCAAGAGGAACCTGGATATCTCGACCACGCCGGAGACGTTGAATGGGGTTTCCCGCAGCCTCGATGATCCGCAGTCCATTCGTTTAGGGAGAATTGCAATGAAACGGCTTCTTGTTACCGGTGCGGCTGGCCAGCTCGGCCGCGTCATGCGCAAGCGCCTCGCACCCATGGCCGAGATATTGCGTCTTGCCGATCTTTCGCCGCTCGATCCTGCCGGGCCGAAAGAGGAATGCGTGCAATGCGATCTTGCCGACGCCAGCGCCGTCGATGCGATGGTCGCCGATTGTGACGGCATTGTCCATCTTGGCGGCATATCGGTGGAGCGGCCTTTCGAGCAGATCCTTCACGGTAATATCATCGGGCTTTATAATCTCTATGAGGCGGCCCGCGCCCATGGGCAGCCGCGAATCGTCTTCGCCAGCTCCAATCACACGATCGGTTATTATTCCCAGACAGAGCGGCTTGGCCCCAACGTTCCCTTCCGGCCGGACGGTCTTTACGGCGTGTCCAAATGTTTCGGCGAAAGCCTCGCCCGCATGTATTTCGAAAAATTCGGCCAGGAAACGGCGCTGGTCCGTATCGGCTCCTGCACGCCGGAACCGCAAAATCACCGCATGTTGTCGACCTGGTTTTCGCAGGATGATTTCGTATCGCTGATCGAGGCGGTTTTCCGCGCGCCGGTGCTCGGCTGCCCGGTCGTCTGGGGCGCATCGGCCAATGACGCGGGCTGGTGGGACAATTCCCACCTCGGCTGGCTTGGCTGGAAACCGAAGGACAACGCCGAGACTTTCCGGCAGTACATTGCCGAGACAACACCGCAACCAGACCCTAAAGATGCGGTGGCGCGTTTTCAGGGCGGCGTTTTCATCGACAATCCGATCTTCAAGGCGACTTGAAATGCCATTCGGGACCGACAGGCATGATAACCGGTCTTTCCTGCGCGTGCAGCGGGATTGCAAGCCGGACCGCGAATGACGTATCGAGGAATACCGGACGCTAACCTGCACCCTTTTTTAGAACGGCGATGACAATGACAAAAGCGATAACCTCCGAACCGGCAGCTCCGCAAGCCAAGACGCTTGTGGTGAAGGTTTCCGAGGAGCTCCGCAGCCAGATCGCCAAGGGCCGTTATAAGACAGGCGAGCGCCTGCCTTCCGAAGCGCAGATGACGCAGGAATTCGGCGTAAGCCGCACCGTGGTGCGCGAGGCCATCGCCTCACTGAGGTCCGATGGGCTGGTCGAGCCGCGTCAGGGTGCGGGCGTCTTCGTGCTGGAGCCAGCGCCTGTCGAGCGACGGCCGTTCCATAATGTCGATCTTGCCCGCGTCTCGTCCCTTATCGAAATGCTCGAACTGCGCACCGCCGTGGAAGGTGATGCCGCCGGTCTTGCGGCCGTTCGCCGCTCCCCGGCGCAGGAGGAGAAAATCATCGAAGCCTTCGATGCCTTCCGCGCCAGCGCCGCCAAGGGCATTCCGACAGCAGAGGCCGACTTCGCTTTTCACCTGGCCGTTGCCGACGCAACCAACAATCCGCGCTTCAGCGAGTTTCTACAGGTGCTTGGCCCAACGCTCATTCCGCGCCGCGCCGTTGCCGAAAACGGCAAGGAAACCGTGCTTTCGCCCGCTGACCTCAACCGGCTTGTCGGTGAGCACGAAGCGATCCTGATTGCGATACAGGACGGCGACGAAGAGGCGGCAAGAAGCGCCATGCGCCACCACCTGAAAAGCAGCCAGACGCGTTACCGCGCCATGCTGCGCGCGCCGCGCTGAATTTCAAGCTTGAACGACATCGCATGACCGAGGAGAACGACATGCAGCAGCTTCCGACATTCCCCACCGTTTCACCCGACGATGGTGTTGAACGCACCGTGCTTTCCGAAGCGCCAGAGCTGATGGTGGTTTCGTTCCGCTTCAAGACCGGCGCCGAAGGCAAGCTGCATAACCATCCGCATGTGCAATCCACCTATGTCGCCAGCGGCAGCTTCCGCTTTTACCGCGATGGCGAAGCCTACGACCTGCAGAAAGGCGACAGCCTCATCATTCCCGGCCATGTCGAGCACGGCTGCCTCTGCCTGGAAGAGGGCGAACTGATCGACTGCTTCACCCCTCGCCGCGACGACTTTCTTTGAACCTGGCCGGCCTCAGGCGCGGGACAAATCCCGCAGGGTGCGTGGCAGGCTGTTCATGCACTCTGCCCCTGCTGTAGTAACGAGGAACTGGTCCTCGATCATCAGCGCGCCCAGACCTTCGCCGTAAAACGGCGCTTCAAGTGCCACGACCATGCCGGGAAGAATGACCTCCTCATTGTCATGGGAAAAGAACGGCCATTCCTCGATGCCTACGCCGCCGCCGACGGAATGGCCGAAGTGACCGCGATAATATTCGCTGAATCCGTCTTTGCGCATCGAAGCCAGCATGGCGGCGTGCACCGCACCGAATGTATTGCCGGGACGAATCGCTTCCAGCCCGCTGGCAAAAGCTGCCTCCAGCGCCTTGAAAATATTGGCCGCGAGCGGAGAGACCGGACCCCATGAAAACGTCCGCGCACCATCCGACGAATAACCATCGACCAGCGTGCCAACATCGGCCTTGATCAGGGCACCGGGCGCGACGACCGCCGTCATATCCGACAGGGCCGGACCGACCGATATATAGTCCCAATGGCCGCTCAGCGAAAAACCCGACTTCAAGGCATGCGACTGAGCGCCGGCTTTCCACGCGTTGGAAAGCTCGCTGAGCGCCACGCCCGGCCGCACGGCCGCCGCCATCTCGACCAGCCCGGCCTCAGCGGCCGCTGCGGCCCGCCTGAGAAGTTCAATCTCGCGAACGGATTTCACCGCACGCAGACGTTTCAGCACTGTCGAACCATCAACCCAGGTCACAGCGGGCGTCGCCTCACGAAGAGCCGAAAAATCGGCGGCGGGCATGAATTCGAGATCGGCACCGATGCGCGCCGCAGACAGCCCGCGTTCCTGCAGAAGGTCGGCCAGCAAAACAAAGCAGGCGGCGCGATCGAATGTCTCCGGCCTCTGTCCGCCGGAATTGTTTCGGCGATAGGCACCGTCTACCTGCGAGACGTTTTCGACACCCGACATATCGACCATATCGATCCAGATGCGATGCCGGCGCAGATCGACATCAGGCGCGGCCTTCTCGACAAGAGGTGCGGCGTGATCGCTGACGACGGCGGCAAGCCCGGACGCAGCATCGGCTGGCACAAGCGCAATCGCCGACCCCGCCCTGCCCCACATCGTCGCAACGCCCGCATGTGCTCCAACGGCATAACGGAAGGCTTCGGGCTGGAAGAGCACCAGCGCATCCATGCCCGCCTCACCCATCAACTGCTGCGCACGGCCTCGATCGATATCGCCCATAAGAACCCCGGTAGATTGTTTCACCCCCGTGTTTTCAGGCGGGCGCAATTATATCAAGATTCCGATTTATCAGCGGCTGCTGAGAGAAAGAAGCAGGAAAACAAGATAAGGTAGGAGGTTGGGGATAGTCCTCCTATAAAACAGTGCTTTAGCACAATCACAGCATCCGCATTCCGTCACCCTGACGAGATACGGGGTCCAGCACGGTCAATTCCTTGATTGCAAAAGGCTCCGGCCACGGCGCTGGCACACCGTGGCCGGATGCCGGGTCAAGCCCGGCATGACGCAGGAGAGGTAGCCGACTTTATCATCCATCCGGAGACCGCGGAAAACCCGCCGCCTCGTGTCGCGTCACGCCTCCAGCCACTTAACCTGCTCAGCCGTCAGCTTGATATCCAGCGCAGAAAGGCTGTCCTCCAGTTCGGCAACGGTGCGCGGCCCGATCAGCGGAATGACCGGGAAAGGCTGGGCGATGACATAAGCGAGCGCGATGTGGATCGGATGGCGGCCGAGTTTCCGGGCAAGCTCGATCGCCCGGTCGCGGCGGTCGAAGTTGCGGTCGGAATACCAGACGCGGACGATTTCCTCGTCATCTCGCTTGTCCCGCCCCGCCCGGTCGGTGAAAAAGCCACGCCCCTGGCTCGACCAGGCGAAATTCGGGATCTGGCGGGATTGGAGCCATGCCTTCCACTCATCATCCGATGCCGCCACACACCCCGCCCAGATGGGATCGAGCATTTCGGCAAGCGAGAAATTGTTGGAAAGTGCGCCCGGCGCCTGCTTGCCGTTCTCTTGCGCATAGGCGGTGGCCTCGTCCATACGCTCGCGCGTCCAGTTCGATCCGCCAAAAATGCCCCGAATGCGACCACGCCGGACTTCGGCATCCATCGCATCGACAAATTCGCCGACCGGCACGTCGGGATTGTCACGATGCATGAAATAGACATCGACATAATCCGTCTTCAGACGCTCTAGCGACTGGTTGAGCTGCTTGGCGATCATGTCCGGATAGCAGAGGGGCGAATGCGCGCCTTTGCCGATCAGCACGATTTCTTCGCGCGGCACGTTGCGGCTGGTGTGCCAGTCACCGAATATGGCTTCCGTCTTGCCGCCGCCATAGACATAAGCCGTATCGAACAGATTGCCGCCCGCCTCATAAAAAGCATCGAGCGTCAGGGACGCGGAGGCGAAATTGGGGAAGAACTCGAAACCGAGCGCAACCACCGAAGCGAGTTTGGTGAGGCCGGGTATCTGCCGCTTCGGAACCGCATTGCCTGCCACGACCTTGCCACCGGCAATATTCGTGATGCGAGAGGTTGCTTTTTCGACGCTGTATTCCAGGCCAACGGCGGCACGCCACTGGTCCATGACACGTAGATTGCCGAGACTGTCGGCCCAGCCCATGCCGGGCGCGCCGAATTCCTGCTTGCCCTGCCTTATCGCCTCACCTGCCGCATCGACTTCGAAGGAATAGAGCCAACGGTCTTCCGGCAATTCGATGGTTTCGACCTTGTCGCCCCTGAAAATATCGATCCGGCCGGTGCCACCCTTGTGGCCGGCGGCGAACCAGAAATCCTTGACTTCGATACGGCCTTCCGAACCGATGATGCGCAGCACATTGTCCTGGCCTGCCATGATCGAGCAGGAGACTTCGGCAACGATACCGTTCGAAAATTTTAGAACGGCCGAAGCCCATTCATCGACGCCCGACTGGCCGAGATGGGCCGCACCTACAATCTTTTCGGGTTCAGCAAAGGGTTTTCCATCGACTGCACCGGCAATCAGCCGCACCATGGATACGGGATAACCGCCGACATCGAGAATGCCGCCGCCTGCCGTCTCATTGGAAAACAGACGATGGTCGGCACGGAAAGACCCCATGTTAAAACCGAAACTGGAGCGGATGATGCGGATATCGCCAACGGCGCGGTTCCTGATCAACTCTACCAGTTTTGCCGTCTGCGGATGCAGGCGGTACATATACGCCTCGCCCGCGAAGACATCAGCTTTTTTCGCTTCGTGGAAAATGGCGTCGGCGTCATAGGCGGAAAGCGCGATGGGCTTTTCCACCAGCACGTTTTTGCCCGCACGGATCGCCTTGATCGCCCATTCCGCATGGCCGGTATGGGGCGTGGCGATATAGACGGCGTCGATATGGGGATCGGAAAGCAGCGCATCGTAACCGTGGATGATGCGCGCGCCGGGAAAGGCGTCAGCAAGGCCGGGCTTGTCCGGATTGCGGGTGGCGATAGCCTCGAGCTTACCCGTGCGGGAATGGGCAATGCCGTCCGCAAAGGTCTTGGCGATGGTGCCCGGGCCGATAATGCCCCAGCGGATCGGTTGGTCGGTCGTCATGAAATCCTCGTCTTGACTTGCGTGCTTGGGAAAGGGTTCAGCGCAGGCGATTGCCCTGACTGTCGAAAAGAAATGCCTTGCGGGCGGAAAGACCGACCGTCAGCCGGTCACGATTGGCGACGTCTCGCGATTCCGGCCGCTCGATGACGAGTTGCTCACCGCCTTCCGTACGGGCATAGACATAGCTGGTATTGCCGAGGTGCTCGGCGACATCGACGTGGACGGTGAGATCGGCATCGCCCTGCCCGACATCAGCAAAATGTTCGGGCCGGATACCGAGCGAGACCTTGCTTCCCTCATCGAGCCGGTCCTTGATCGGCAGGGTCAGCCGCACGGCAGGATCGCTGTCGAGCGACAGCGTGACGCTTTGTCCACCCGTACCGATGACGGTCGCCTCCAGAAAATTCATCTTCGGCGAACCGACGAAACCGGCAACGAAACGGTTGGCGGGGTCGTCATAAAGATCGAGCGGGGCACCAACCTGTTCGATATTGCCCGCCCTCAAAACCACGATCTTGTCGGCCAGCGTCATCGCCTCGGTCTGGTCGTGGGTGACATAGATCATCGTGGTGCCAAGCTGCTTGTGCAGCCGCGAGATTTCCACCCGCATCTGCACCCGAAGTTCCGCATCGAGGTTCGACAAGGGCTCGTCGAACAGAAACACCTGCGGTTCGCGCACGATGGCGCGGCCGATGGCGACACGCTGCCGCTGCCCGCCGGAAAGCTGCTTTGGCCGGCGTTCCATCAACTCGTTGATCTGCAGGATTTCGGCGGCGCGGCTGACACGCTTTTCCGTGTCGGCCCTGGGATTACCGTTCATCCTCAGGCCGAAGGACAGGTTTTCGGCAACCGTCATGTGCGGATAAAGCGCATAGGATTGAAACACCATGGCGATGCCGCGATCGGCCGGATCGGCATCGTTGACCGTTCTGCCGCCGATACTGATATCGCCGTCCGATATATCCTCCAGCCCCGCGATCATACGCAGAAGCGTTGATTTGCCACAGCCGGACGGGCCGACGAAGACCACGAACTCGCCATCGGCAATATCGAGATCTGCACCATGGATGACTTTCAGCGCACCGTAGCGCTTGACGACATTCTTGAGCGAAAGTTCCGCCATGCGGTCTCTCCCCTTACTTGACTGCCCCGGCGGAAATGCCGGCGATGAAGTGGCGCTGCAAAGCCACGAAAACGATGAGAATGGGTGCGGTGAGCAGAACTGCACCGGCCATGATGCCGCCCCATGACACTTTGGTGAGCCCGATGAGGGTGCCAAGTGCCACGGGTGCGGTCATCATTTCCGGGCGGGAGTTGATCAGCAGCGGCCAGAGATAATTATTCCAGGAAGCGAGGAAGAGGATGATGGACAGCGCCGCCATGGTGGGGCGCGCCAATGGCAGGGCAATGCGCAGGAATATCTGCCATTCCTTGACGCCCTCGACCCTTGCCGCATCGAAAAGCTCCGTTGGCATCATGGAAAAGGATTGCCGCATGAACAGCACGCCGAGCGAGTTAAACAGTGGAGGCACGATGAGTGCCACCCAGGTGTTGGCGAGCTTGAATTCGCGCGCCACCATGATGAACTGGGGAATGACGACAACTGCAAAAGGCAAGGTGATGGTGCCGAGAATGATGGCGATCACCACCGAGCGTCCGGCAAAACGATAGCGCGCCAGCGCCCAGCCCGCCATGGAGGTCAGAAACACCGAGAAAACCGTATAGATGACCGCAACGGTGATCGATATGAACATCGCCCGCAGGAAGTTGGTATCCGCCTGAAGGTTTTTGAAGTTCTCGATGAAATTGGTGGACGGGACGAGCACGATGTCGGGGCTGAAAATGCCAAAATCAGGCATAGTCGAGAACACGAACATCATCCACAGCGGAAATAGCCAGATGAGGGCAAGCGGCGTCAGCGTCGCATGCAGCGCGATCTTCTGCCAGAGAAGCGATCTGGATTTCGATCTCATTTCGGCTCCCTCCCGACCCAGAGATTAAGAAGCGAAATGGCGATGGCGAGCGCCGCCATGGTGTAGGCGATGGCTGAGGCGTAGCCGAAATTGAGCGAAGTGAAGCCCTGCCGGTAAAGGAACAACCCCAGCGTTTCCGTACCGCCGCCCGGCCCACCCCTGTTGGTGATGAGGAAAGGCTCGGCAAAAAGCTGCATGGTGCCGATGACGGACAGGACCACGCAGAAAAGGATGATGGGTTTCAACAGCGGCAGTGTGATGTGGAAGAACTGCTGCCGCTTGTTCACCTTGTCCAGTGTCGCCGCCTCATAGACATCGCCGGGGATGGATTGCAGGCCGGCCAGAATGATGATGGCGTTATACCCCGCCCAGCGCCATGTGACGGCGATGATGACCAGCGCCATGGCCGCATTGGCATTGTCGAACCACGAGATGGGCGAAAGGCCAACGGAAGTGATGAGCTTGTTGATGATGCCGAAATCGGCACTGAACATCAGCCGGAAAACTGCCGCATAAGCGACTTCTCCGACGACGACGGGTGCGAAGAAGGCAAAACGGTAAAGCGGGCGTACCTTCAACAGTGGCGAGTTCAGAAGTACCGCCATGACGGTCGCAAGCGCGATCATGACAGGCACCTGAATGACCAGAATGATGAGCGTATTGTAGAGCGCGTTATAAAACGCCGGATCGGAGACCAGCCTCCCCCAGTTCATGGAGGGCGCAAACCGCCAGGGATTGATGCGGGTGTTCTGAAACGACAGCATGAACGAGCTGACGATCGGCCAGACCCAGAACGTCGCGAAAATCAGAAGATAGGGCGCAAGGAACGCATAAGCGATCCTGTTCCTTGACGGCATGACGACCTCCAGATGCGATGGTTGGAAAGCTTGGAGAGGCCGGTCATGCTAAACCGCAAGGCCGGCCATCCGAGAGCTTCATTCCGCGACCGGCAGCCCCGTGGCCGTTTCGATCTGCTTTGCGGCATCGTCGAGAGCTGCTTTCGCATCGGTATAACCACCCGCGAAATATTTGGTCTGCGTCGCCTTGTAGATCGCATCTGCATCCGACTGGAACGCGGTGCCACGGCTGGGCACGATTTTCGGCAGGGTCGCCAGAATATCGGTCCAGACCGCCTGCCCACCCCAATAGGGCTGCTTTTCCTTGACGAAAGGATCATCGATGGCGGAGAGAAGCGAGGGAACGAGGCCGAAGGACTTCAGCATCGTCACCTGCCCCTCATTGGTGGTCAGCGCGTAGTCGATGTACTTCCAGGCGGCTTCCTTGTGCTTGGACGCCGAACTTATCGCCAGCGAAGAGCCACCGAGATTGGCTGCATGCGGACCGTCAGGCGTAAGGCTCGGCATCATATAGACACCCCACTTGCCCGAAAGACCGGGAGAGCCGGAGCGAACCGTGCCTTCATACCAGGCGCCATACATCTGGCTCGCGGCCTTGCCGGCAGTATTGGCCTGAATCTTCTCATCCCAGATCGCAGCCGTGATGATGCCGGCATCCTTCATCTGCTTGATCTTTTCAAGCGTCGCGACACAGGCAGGTTTGTTGATGGTGATGTTCTGGCCGTCGGTCGAAAAGTAACCGCATCCCTGCTCGTTGGCGATCATGCGGAACCACTCGCTGTCGCCGTTGAAATCGGCCTGCGCCATCACGGTGCCGGGATTGGCGGCCATGACCTTCTTGCCAGCCGCGATGAAATCATCCCAGCTTTTGATGGTGGCCGGATCGACAGCAGCCTTTTCGTAGAAATCGCGCCGGTAAAAAACGGCCACCGGACCCGAATCCCAAGGCACCGCATAAGCTACGCCATCGACCTCCAGTTCCGTGCGCTTAAAGTCAGGAAAAAGCGCCTGTTTTTCAGGCGTATAGCCAAGTGCAGTCAAATCCGTGAAACAATCCGGGAACCGGCTCCAGAACAGTTCCGCCTCGAAATTTTCGACCGTTACAATATCCGGGAGGCCGTCGCCACCCGCTGCGCAAGCCGCCAGCGTCTTGTCGAAAACCTGATCGTTTCCAAGGTCTTCAACAACAATCTTGATGTCAGGATTTTGCTTGTTGAACCCTTCGACAGTGGATTTAAGCGCCGATGCGGCGACATTCCAGCTCCAGATGGTTAAGGTCTCGGATTGCGCCATTACCGGTGCCGCAAGGAGCACCAGAGCCGTCGACGCGCCAAGAAATTTAAAGCACATTGAAAACCTCCCTTTTTTCAATTGCCGTTCTTTAGCGAACATGGGCACATTACCGGCGGCAGGAAATCTGTCTCGTACAAAGGGAACATCGATTTGGCGGAAAGTAAGATTGCGGAAAGAGCCTTCTACCAGCCGGGTGCAAGCAGCATCGAAGGCATGCCGACCACGCTCCAGCTTTTTTACAACCACCCGCCCATCATGCTCAGGCCGCACTGGCATGCGCAGGTGGAGGTGAACTATGTGATGTCGGGATCCGTACATTACCGGATGGGCGACCACGACCTTTCGCTCGATGCCGGCCAGATGTGCATTTTCTGGGGCGGCCAGCCGCACCAGATGGACCGTTCCTCCGATGATTCGATTTATGCGGGCGCGCATCTGCCGCTCGTCCATTTTTTCCGCATGCGCCTGCCGGCTGCGGTTTCCAGCCTGCTGATGGGCGGCGCAACGATGGTGAGTGCGCAGACGGACCGGGCCGACGAGGAAAATTTCGGCCGCTGGTTCCGTTACGTCACGTCGGGTGATCCGGCCAAGGCGCAGCATGCGGTGGAGGAATTGCTGCTGCGGGTGGAGCGCATGTTCCTCGAGCCCTATACCGTCATATCCTCCGCCGTCAGCGGCAAACGGGAAGAGAACGACGAGAGCATGGCGCCCTCAATCGGCGTGGTGCGCATGTGCGATTTCATTGCCGCCAATTTTCTAGACGACATCGACGCGACCGAAATTGCCCGCGCCGCCTCGCTTCATCCGAAATATGCGATGAACCTGTTTCGCAAATCCACCGGCATGACGCTGATCAAATATCTGACCTTGCTCAGGCTTTCCCGCGCCCAGGCGATGCTGATGAACGGCAAGGACAATATTCTGCAGATTGCCATGGAAAGCGGCTTCGGCTCCGTCAGTGCCTTCAACAAGGCGTTTCGTCAGATCGCCGGCATGTCGCCTTCCGATTTCCGCCGCGATATGCGCGCGACGGCGGCTTAATTTTCCGCCTCTTCAAAATCGGAGTAGCCGGCACTGCGCTGACCTGCCGCCTTGCGATAGGCGCGGGGCGAATTGCCGAGCATTCGCCGGAACATGGTGGTGAAAGCCGGAATATTTTCATAACCGGCATCCAGCGCCACATTGGTCACCGCCTCGCCCGCGGCAAGCCTCGGCAGAGACGCAAAAATGCAGGCCTGCTGACGCCAGGTGACAAAACTCACCCCCAACTCTTTACGAAATAACCGCGTAAAGGAGCGCCGGCTCATGCCCATGGCGGCGGCCCAGTCATCGATTTCCACTCTGGCCACAGGCTTTTTCAGGAACTCGCGGCAAAGACCGGCAAGACGCTGATTATCGGGAAAGGGTAATCCCAGCGGGCGTTCCGGCAGACGGTTTACCTCATCGAGCAGAAGCGCCCGCACCAGTCCCTGCCGGTGAAAAGCGGCAGGTTGCAACTCCTCGCCCAGCAATTCCGAAATCAGGCTGGAGGCAAGGGCGGTAATTTCCACCACCCTTGGGGCCCCGGCTTGAAACAGATCGGGGTGAACGTAGATCGAATGCATCTCCACCGTTGAGATGATCTCAGCCTCATGTTTCAGCCCGGCTGGAATGATAAGCCCGTGACCGGGCGGTATCATCCAGCGCCCTGCGGCGGTGCTGACCAGCACGACGCCCTGGCGTGCGCACCATATCTGCACCCGACCATGGCTGTGGACAGGGGTATGGTGTCCTGTCGGATAGGCACGGTGAAGCGCCAGCACCGGCTCGTTGGTGCCGTCGATCAATTTCAGGCTGCGCTCATGGTCGTCATCCGCCAGACGGGCGGGTTTTAGCGATTTGATTTTTGCCATTTGGCCCATTCACAAAGAAAATCGTCCAGAACACGAAAGCAGGCCAGAAACAATATGAATAAAAGCGGGAAGAAATAAAGACACGTTTCCCGTCTCTCGCGGGGAATCTGGAGAGGATACATCATGGCCACCGTCACCAGCACCGGGTTCAGCCCGCAACGCACGGCGTTTTCAATCATTGCAGCAGCCAGCTTCTGCCACATGCTCAACGACATCATGCAATCGCTGCTGACGTCGCTTTATCCGCTGCTGAAGGCCAATTATGCGCTCGACTTCATGCAGATCGGGCTGCTCACCTTCGCCTTTCAGGTCACGGCATCGCTGTTGCAGCCGGTCGTCGGCATGGTGACCGATCGCTGGCCCATGCCTTTCTCCCTGCCAGTCGCGATGCTCTCGACCTGTGCCGGCCTCATCACGCTCGCATTCGCTCACAGCTTCGAGGTGCTCGTGATCGGCGCCTGCCTGATCGGTGTCGGCTCGGCGATCTTCCATCCGGAGGCGTCACGCGTTGCCCGTCTGGCATCCGGTGGTCGCCACGGTCTGGCACAGTCCTTCTTCCAGGTTGGTGGTAATACAGGCACGGCCATCGGCCCGCTGCTGGCCGCCTTCATCGTCATCCCGTTCGGTCAAGCCAGCCTCAGCTGGTTCTCACTGATCGCGCTGATGGGCTTTGCCGTCTTGTCCTGGGTCGGCGTCTGGTATACCCGCCACCGCCGCGCGAATGTCGGCAAGGCTCCGGCCAGCCGCGCACTTCCGCTGGCGCGCGGCACCGTGATGATGACGCTTGCCGTGCTGGTGGTTTTGACCGCCACCAAGAATGCCTATCTCGCCAGCCTTTCCAGCTATTTCACCTTCTACACCATCGAGAAGTTCGGGCTGGGCGTGCAGGATGCGCAGGTTCTGCTGTTCCTCTTCCTTGGCGCTTCTGCGGCGGGCGTTTTCTTCGGTGGCCCGATCGGCGACCGCTTCGGCTCGCGCGTCGTCATCTGGTTCTCGATCCTCGGCGTCATTCCCTTCGCGCTGATGCTGCCCTATGCGAACCTGTTCTGGACGACCGTTCTCGTCGTCGTCATCGGCTTCGTCTTCTCCTCCGCCTTCTCGGCAATCGTCGTGTTCGCGCAGGAACTGGTACCCGGGCGCGTTGGTCTCATCGCCGGCATGTTCTTCGGTTTCGCCTTTGGCTTCGGTGGCATCGGAGCCGCGGTTCTCGGCATCTATGCGGATAAGGAAGGCATCGAGTTCGTCTATCGCATCTGCTCCTACCTGCCGCTGCTCGGCCTGTTGACCGTGCTTTTGCCAAAGTTGCCGAGCCACCGGTAAAGACCCTTCGCTCTCAAGCGTTTCGTCACGGCAGTCACCTGTGATAATCACGGTGACTGCCGTAATTCGTTGAGCGAAGACCAGCCACATGCAGATACCGATAAAATCGATCCTCGTCTTTCATGCTGCGGCAAGGGCGGGCAGCATTTCGCGGGCGGCGGAAGAGCTGAGCGTTACGCCTTCAGCCGTTTCCCAGCAGATCCAGTTGCTCGAAGGCCAGCTTGGTACGACGCTGATGGCGAGGACCGGCCGAAAGGTGACGCTGACGGAGGCGGGCGAGCGGTACTTCTCGATGATCACCGCACAGATCGAGCAGATCACCGATGCCACCGACAGTATTCGCGGCTTCCGCTCGGTGACCACGCTGACAATCAGGGCAACCCCGACCATTTCCAACAAATGGCTGCTGCCGCGTCTCGGCTCCTTTCTGGAGGAGCATCCCGAACTGGAAGTGCGCCTCGACGGCACCAACGAGCCGACCGATTTTTCGCAGGAGCTTGTCGACATAGAGCTGCGCCATGGCGATGGCCGCTGGCCGGGCCTGTTTGTGGAAGGGCTCGTGGAAGAGGAGTTCCTGCCGGTCTGTTCACCGGACATGCCCGGTGCCGGTACATTCCTGCCCGAAGATTTGCAGAACCAGCGGCTTATCCACTCGGTCAAGGCGCAGGCGCAATGGAACCACTGGTTCCCGCTTTCCGGCGTGACGGCTGAAAAGCGCTGGCGTCGCGTTCTGTTCGATCGCAGCCACATGGCCATCGACGCCGCCGTTCTGGGCATCGGCGTGGCGCTGGAAAGCACGTTGATGATGGAGCGGGAACTGCAACGCGGAATGCTGATCCCGGCCGTGGCCGATGCGCCCCGCATCAAGCTCGTCACGCAATGGATCGTTTGCCCGCATTCCCACCTGCGTCAGAGAAAAGTGACGCTGTTTCTGGAGTGGATGCGAAAACAACGCGACGAGTGGCGTGCCCGTCGCGTTGTCTGATGCTTCAGGCTTCCTGTTTCAGTCTCAATAAAGACCCATCAACCGTATCGGCCCGAGCGTCAGCACCGGGAAAAGCACGAGTGCGAATATGGCGAGCGTCAGCACCGTCATCGGCGCCAGCGAACCACGAATGACGTCTTCGATCTTCATGTTCGCCACCTGTGCTGCCGCGAACAGGCAGACCCCGACCGGCGGCGTCACAAGGCCAAGTGTCAGCGTCATGACAGTCACGATCAGGAAGTGGATCGGATCGATGCCCAGCGCCTCCACCGGCGGCATCAGCACCGGAATGAGGATGAACATGGCAGGGATAGCCTCCATGAAGATGCCGATGATCAGCAGAAACACGAAGATCACCAGCATGCCCGACATCGGCCCAAGGTTCATCGCCTTCAAAAGCTCGGCCACCTGTTCCGGCAGGCCGTCGAAGGTGAAGACCCAGGCGGCAAGCTGCGAGGTGGCGGCGATGAACAGGATGGTGCCGGAAATGCGCGCCGTGGATATCAGTATTTCCGGCAATTCGCGAACCGGCAGCGTGCGATAGACCAGCACACCCAATACGGCCACATAAACAACCGCGATGGCCGCGGCTTCCGTCGGCGTGAACAGGCCGCTGGCGATACCGATGATGAGGATCAGCGGCGTGAGCATCGGCAGGATGGCGCGAAGGCCGGTGACGATAACCAGACGGAAATTGAAGGGCGTCGGTGGATTGTAGCCGTAATGCACCGAATAGAAGTGGTTAAAGACAAGAAAAGCGAAGGCGATGAAGAGGCCAGGCACCAGACCCGCAATGAGCAGCGTGCCGATCGACACATTGGCGATGGAACCGGCAATCACGATCAGGATCGACGGCGGGATGATGGAAGAGAGCGTGGAGGTGCAGAGCGTCATGCCGACGGCATAACCCTTTGGAAATCCGTGTCGCTCCATGGCCTTGATTTCGATTGCGCCCACAGAGGCGATATCGGCGACCGAGGAGCCGGAGACGCCGGAAAAGATGACCGACGAAATGACGTTGACGTGGCCAAGTCCACCGGGAAGCCAGCCGACCATCGCCTCGGCGAAATCGAAGATGCGCTCCGCCACACGCCCGCGCTCCATCACCGTACCGACCAGAATAAAGAGTGGCACGGCGACGAGAAGGAAAGAGTTCATCGACGAGAACATCGTCTGCGACAGAAGGTCCATGGGCATGGAGGTGAAGAGCCACAGCGTGCCGACACTGGCGAGCGCCAAAGCGATGGCGAGCGGCACACCCAGCATGCTGAGACCGAAAAAGGCGATGAGAAGAAAGACCGACATGGCTCAATGTCCTGCTGAAATAGAGATATCGGCGTGGGCGATCTCGTCCGCGGGGATACCGATCTCGGGGAGCGCGATCAGGTCCCGCCTGCTGCGCAGCGATTCGATGATGGCCAGCACGGCGATGACGGCCGAGACAGGCAGAACCATGCCGATGGTCCACATGGGGATGGGCAAGGTCGCGGCGGTCTCGTTCATCATGATCTGCTGGCGCACCAGGGTGAAGCCCGTCCAGCCCATCATGCCGAAGAAGAACACCGAAGAACCGACATAGATCGGCACCGCCAACCGCCTGAACAGGCGGTGGAACAGCACCAGAAACACCACGACCCGCGCGCTTTCAACAGTGCGGAAACCGGCGGCAAGGCCAAGGAACACCATCCAGATGAAGAGAAAGCGCGTCGCCTCCTCGGTCCAGGGGAGCGGGCTGCCGATGAGACGGCCAATGACCTGGAGAAGAACGACGACAAGAATACCGAAACAGGCCGCCCCGGCGGCGACATCAGCGATGACCTTGACGATGGTGCCGAGCACCGACGGTTTCGTATCGCGCATGACAATACCCTTCCACTGCTGAAACCGGATATCCGGTAAAACGAATGCCACCCTGCCGCTACGGCAAGGCAACCCTTGCTGACGATGGGAGCGGCCGGGTTGCTAATCGGTGCAACCCCGGCCCTCCTTTCACTGGCGGCGTCAGTTCGTCTTGAGGAAAGCCTGCGTCTTGTCGAAAAACGCCTGATCTTTCACGAGGGCGGAGAATTTTGACGAAAGACCAGTCGCGACAGCCACGAAAGCCTTGCGCTCGTCATCGGTCAGCGTGTTGACCTCCATGCCGTTCTTCTTCAGCGTTGCGAGCGACTTGTCGATATCGGCAGCATCGTTCTGAGCTTTCCACGCCTCGGTTTCCGTGGCCGCGTCCCTCAACGCCGTTTTGAAGCCTTCGTCGAGGCCTTCGAAACGGGCCGGGTTCATGCCCAGCACCCAGGCGTCAGCGATGTGGTTGCTGATCGTCAGGTATTTCTGCACTTCATAAAGCTTGGCGCTGACAGGCACGTTGACCGGATTTTCCTGCCCGTCGACGACTTTCAGCTGGAGCGCGTTATAGACTTCCGCAAAGGCCATCGGCGTCGGGGCAGCACCCATGGCGCCGAAGAATTCGACCCAGAGCGGATTGTTCGGCACACGCAGCTTCATGCCCTTGAGATCGGCAGGCGATTTGATCGGCGCCTTGGAGTTGGTGATCTGGCGCAACGGCCGAGACCAGAGATCGAGCCCGAGAATGCCGATCTTGCTCAGATCGCCGGAAAGCTCCTTGCCAAGATCGCTGTCGAGATAGACACGCAACTGGTCGATATCGCGGAACTGATAGGGAATGGCGATGGCCGTGAATTTCGGATTGAACACTGCGTAAAGCGATGTCGAGTTCAAGAGCATGTCGAGCGAACCGCCGGCCAGCTGCTTGACGCCCGCCGAAGGATCGCCGCCATAAAGCGTGCCGTTCGGAAACACCTTGATCTTGAGCTTGCCATCGGTCTTTTTCGAAACAATCTCGGCGAACTTGTTGGCCGCGAGCGTAATTTCCGACGTATCGGAGTCCGGCGTCGAAAGCGTGAGCGTTTCCGCCTGCGCGATCGATGCAACAAGCATGGTGGCGGCAAGAGCCAGCCCGTAAAGTTTTGAAATTTTCATGTGTTCCTCCCGTTGTTGTCTCTAAACAGTTTCGAGCGTTCCTCCGAACGCGTTCATGCGTTTAACTTCAAGGATCACACCGCTGTGATCAAGCTCGCCCGCGCCATGCTCGACCATGGAGCGGAACAGCCGGTCAACCTCCTCGCCGACCGGTAATTTCAGGCCACGGCTCTTGGCGAAAGCAAGCGCCGTGGACGTATCCTTCAGCTGATATTTCGCCGGCCCGCCGGGGCGGAAATCGCCTTCCACCATGCGTTTGCCGTGCTGGCGGAAGACGGTGGACTCGGCAAAACCGCCAAGCAAAGCCTGGCGCACCTGCGCCGGGTCGGCTCCCCCCGCTTCAACCAGCGTCAAAGCTTCCGCTACGGCGCAGATCGTTGAAGCCACGATCAGCTGGTTCGCCAGCTTGGCCAATGAACCGCAGCCCACCGGACCGACATGGGTGACGCGGCCGAGGCAATTGAGGAGTGGCCGCAATGCGTCCACATCCCGCTGCTCACCGCCGGCCATGATGGCGAGCGTTCCCTCAGTCGCCCCCTTTTCACCGCCGGAAACCGGTGCGTCGACATAAGCGACGCCATGAGCCTTTGCCGCCTCCGCCTGTTCCCGTGCGCTGTCGACCGGAATCGAACTCATCACCAGCAGAAATGCACCAGGCTTCATGGTGGAAACGACACCCGAGGCGCCGAGCAGAACCTGGTCGCAGACCGGCCCGGAACTCAGCATACAGAGCACGACATCGGCTTCGGCTACAGCTTCGGCAGCCGTGGCCGTCGGCTGCACGCCCGTTGCCGCCAGAACCGCAGCTTTTTCAGCACTGCGGTTCCAGGCCTTGACGGAAAAACCGGCCTCAGCCAGACGCGCCGCCATGGGTGCACCCATGATGCCCGTTCCGATGACAGCGATTTCGCGGATGTCCTGCATTTTTTCCACCCTTCAAAGCCATTGCCGGTTGAGGAAACGAACCGGCAACTCTTCTTCGATGAGGGCGGGAAACGCCTCGCGAAACCGGTTGAGATGGGGTGTTTTCAGATGGTCGTCGAAAGCTTCGCGGCTGTCATAGACCTCATAGAACACCACGTTGTTTCCGGATTCCGGCCGCACCACATCGAATTGCCGGCAACCCGGTTCATCCTGAACCGAATGGGTGGCATCATCTTGCGCTGCGTTAAGAAAAACATCCATCGCGTCAGGCTTGACCCGGAATTCCGCGATTACCACGAAAGCTCCATTCGGCATGTCCCGTTCTCCGTCCATCACGCCGCAGCGTCTTTTTGCGGACGGAACTGGTTTTCCATGTCCTGGCGAAGCTTCACCACATCCAGGTCGCTCACCAGTTCCACATCGTCGAAGCTGACGATCTGGTCCTTCTTGATGGCGCGCTTCAGCTTGACATTATGGGCAAGGCCGATCGGCAGCGCCTTGATGTCGAGGCTGCGGGTGGCAGGGATGGCATTGGCCCAAACCGCGTAACCGCCCTCGCCATCAAGCATTTCGCCGGGCTGCATGTCCTTCTTGGCCGTCGCAACCGCATCGCCGCGGAACTCCTTCGAGCAACCGGTGGCCTCGTTGCGCAGCACCGCGGACAGCACACTGATCGAGGTTTCCAGACCGATGATATGGAACGGACGCCACATGGAGGCGTACCAGCCGGAGGGATCGGTCAGCAGTCCATATTGCTTGAAGCAGGCGCGGGCATATTCGTTATGCGCCTTGAAGGTGACGAAAACGCCGTAACGGATGTTATTAAACACCTCGCGACCATCCGGCTCCTGGCTTGCGGCAATATCCACGAGACCCGAACGCGACATGCGGCCGCCATCGGCAGCAGGGCGAAAGACGCGGGCGAGATCGTGCAGGCCGGCGGGCGGGAAGGCCAGACCGTCATCCGGGCAATCCAGCCCCGTGCCGTTTGCGACCGCCGCCATTTCGATGGCCGCCTTGGTGCCGTCGGTAAATGAATTGTACATTTTCGGATTGAAGTCGCCCTTGGCCACTTCCTCGTCAGTCCAGCCGAAGTAGCTCCAGACCGTATCAGGCGTCGAATACCGGTAACGCGGCTCGAAATTCATCCCCTTGCCGGCGGAAACGACCTCGAAGCCGGTGGCGCGTGCCCAATCGACCAATTCGCAGATCAGGGCCGGCTGGTCACCGTAAGCCATGGAGTAAATAAGACCCTTGGCCCGCGCCTTTTCGGCCAGGATCGGCCCGACCATCACATCGGCTTCCACATTGACCATGACGACATGTTTGTTGTGGTCGATGGCTCCGAGCGCATGGCGCGCGCCAGCCAGCGGATGGCCGGTCGCCTCGATCACGCATTCAATCTCGCCGCAGGCGAACAGTTCGTTCACATCGTCAGTCACATAGGTCTTGCCGCTCTTCAGCGCATCGGCGCAGCTCGTCGCGTCATAACGCTCCTTCGGCCAGCCGACGCGGTCAAACGATTCCCGCGCCTTGCCGACATTGAGATCAGCGACGGCGACCATGTGGAAACCGGCGATGCGCTGCGCCTGCGCCAGAACCATGGAACCGAACTTGCCGGCACCGATGAGAGCCACCCTGACGGGCTTGCCACCGGCTGCGCGCTGCGACAGAAGAGAATAGAGATTCATGTTTTGACATCCTTCGCTGGGGAAATTGCTGGCGAGAGTGCCCAGTCAGCCCGGCGAAGGCCATGCGATACCGAGGCTACGAAGGGTTAACCCTCGCGGCACCGAAGACATGACGTTTCTGCGTTCCTCCCGGATCCCGGCACACACTTGAGCCGGCTCCCGCGGTCGCCTCCCAAAGCAACCCTGGGAACAGAGTAGGAGCGTTCAAATATTAGTTCTATTTAGAAAAACAGATTTTTCTTTTAATTTTTCTAACAAACTATCAGGCCGATTTGCGCAGCATCAGATCGGCACTGAGGAGAATGCGCTCGCGCATCCGTGTCGTGTCATCCGCCTCCTCGTTCAACTTCTGCAGCAGAAGTTCGATCGATAGCCTGCCGATCTCGTTGTAATTCTGCGCCACCGTGGTAATCGGCGGGCAGGCATAACGCGAAAGCGGATGATCGTCATGGCCGGCAACCCTGAGATCGTAATCCGTGCCATGGCCGACCCTGATGCCCTTCTGGAAGGCGGCGGCGATGACCCCGAAGGCGATACGGTCATTGGCGCATAAAATAGTGCGCGAGGGCAAATGCCCTGCGCCGTCCAGCAACCGGGTCGCTTCATCAAAGGCGAAACGCTCGAAATCCCAGGTTACGGTGCCGGGAACACCGATGACATGCGGCTCGAAACCAAGACGCTGCATCGCCTCCTCATAGGCCGTGCGGCGCGTTGCGGCGTTGGTATTGACCTGCGGCATGTCGAAGAAACAGGGCGGCTCGCCCGAACGGCAGAGATAATCCACCATCAGCCCGACGCTCTGGCGGTTGTCGGTGCCGACGAAGGCCGAGGTCTCGTCGAGTGGAGAATCGACATAGACGATCGGTATGCTGGCCGCCAGCTGCTCTAGCGTGGCGCGATGGGACTTGACGCCGAGCGGAGCGATGATGGCGCCCGCGACATTCATCGACTTGAAGGTGCGGATGGCCCGATCCTCGATTTCCGCCTTGCCGTCGGACGACAGCACGAAGGCAAGGAACCCCGCCTCGTTGGCGATGAGTTCGATACGGCTCGTCAGCGCCATGTAGAACGGGTCGGTTGAGTTGGGAATAATGATGCCGATGATATTGGAGCGGCGGCGGTTGAGGTTGACGGCGAAGATATTCGGTCGGAAGCCCGATTTCTTCAGCGCATCCTCGATGGCATCCCGCGTCTTCTTGCGGACCGAGGCCGGATCATTGAAGTATTTCGAAACAGTCGGGCGGGAAAGGCCGACGAATTCCGAGAACTCTTCCATCGTCCTGATAGATTTAGCCAAAGTGCTTGCCCCCATGAAATATTACATGTGGTACTCTATATCGACCGGCCTTCGCACGAAAAGCCGGTCGAATACGGTTATCAACGGCCAAACGATCATTCGGCTGCAAATTGCACTTTCATCGTGGCCGGATCGGACGGCTTTTTCATAAAGAACGGCAGCATATCCGAAAGCGGCAGCCGGTGCGACACCAGCCGCGCCATGACATCGCCATCCGTTTCCAGAATGGCAAGCGCCTGCGGTATGTTGCGGTTCAGCGAATGTGAGCCGACAAGCTTCAGCTGCCGCCGGAAGATTTCGAAAGGCGCAACCGAGATACGGGCATCCGGCGCGCAGACACCGAAAAACAGCGCCGTGCCGCCATCCGCGACCAACGGGATCATTGCTTCCGCAACAGCTGCGATGCCGGTCGCATCCGCCACGAAATCGAACGCCTTCTGTTGCCGCAGCAGCGCCTCAGACCCGGAAACCGCCGTCTGAAGTCCAAGACTTTCAGCGAAGTCCAGCCTGCTTTCGTTGATGTCAGCAATCGTCACCGTCGCGATGCCGCGTGATTTCAGCGACAGGGCGAGCAGCAGGCCGATGGGGCCGGCGCCAAAAACAAGCGCATTGCCCGGCATCGACCCACGCTCGCCAATACCCGCGCTCTGCATGCCGTTGACGACGCAGGCGAGCGGTTCGGCAAGTGCTGCCACGTGATAGGGCATGGAACCTATGCCATGCAGTTGGTCGGAGCGCACCACGCTGAATTCCGCAAAACCGCCATTGTGGGAAACGCCATAGGCCTTCAGCGTGCTGCAAAGGTTGGTAAGCCCTTTCCTGCAACTGGGGCAGGTGCCGCACGGCAGATTGGGATCGACGACAACCCTGTCGCCGACCTTGATGCCTGTGACATCTGCCGCCACCGCCGCAACTTCGCCGGCATATTCATGGCCCGGAATGACGGGAAAGGCACCGTCACCGTAACGCGCATGCAGCACGTCGATATCGGTATGGCACAGCCCCGAAGCCTTGACCCGGACAAGGGCATGCCCCAGCGGCAGATCGGCGACGGGCACGTCCGTAAGCACGGCTCGTCCCTTCTCGACGAATTGAATCGCATGCATGGTCATCTCCGGCTTTTCAGCTCATCCAGTTGCCGCCGTCGACATTATATGTCTGGGCGAGAATATAGTCGCTGTCGGAAGAGGCGAGGAAAACTGCAAGGCCCTTGATGTCATCCGGCGTAGCGAAACGGCCGATCGGCACGGATTTGGCCACCGCCGCCTTCTTCTCACCCGGCTTCAAGCCTTCCCATTTGGCGAAATGCGCATCGACCACTTCCCAGTGCTCGCCATCCACGACACCCGGCGCAATCGCATTGACGTTGATGCCGTGTTTGACGAGCGCCAGCGCCGCCGACTGCGTGGCGGAAATGATCGCCGCTTTGGAAGCGCAATAAAGCGTCACGAGCGCCTCACCGCGCCGACCGGCCTGGCTCGCCATATTGATGATCTTGCCGCCGCGCGCGCGCGCGATCATGACATTGGAGACGGCCTTCATCATGAAAAGCGGCCCCTTGAGATTGATGTCGAAAACCCGCTCATAGCTTTCTTCGGTAATGCCGTTGATCGGCGCCATATCGAAGATCGCGGCATTGTTGACGAGAATATCGATGCCGCCGAATTCCTCATCGACCGCCTTTACAACCGCATCGATCTGACCAAGGTCAGTCACGTCCAGACGGATGGCCTTGGCGGATGGGCCTATAGCGGCTGCAGAAGCGGTCGCCCTGGCAA
This sequence comes from Agrobacterium sp. 10MFCol1.1, assembly GCF_000381165.1. Taxonomy (NCBI): domain Bacteria; kingdom Pseudomonadati; phylum Pseudomonadota; class Alphaproteobacteria; order Hyphomicrobiales; family Rhizobiaceae; genus Agrobacterium; species Agrobacterium sp. 10MFCol1.1. Next base: position 306,942 of record NZ_KB906079.1, read on the forward strand.
TATCGATATCGGCGATGATGACCTTTGCACCCTCATCGGCGAAAGCCTGTGCAAAACCAAGGCCGATGCCGCGGGCGGCGCCGGTAATCAGCGCGACCTTGTTCTTCAATCTCATGTCGATCTCCGTGATGCATAGCGGGTAATGGATGAACTCGGCCATGCGCGTTTGTGTTAGATGCGATTTTCTCACTCCCCTCATTCCTGTGCTTGTCACAGGAATCCAGCCGACGCGCGTCTGCGTGGCGAGAGAGTCCTTTTCAGCCCAAGGACTTGGGCTGACTGGATTTCTGTAACAAGCACAGGAATGAGGGCGGCGGGTGCGCCAGCCCCACCCATGCCGCCCGCCGCCAAAGTGACGAACGGGCGGCACGCCGGGAGGACGCGGCTACTTGATGTAGCCCGCGCGGGTCATGTCACGCTCGACCTGTTTCTGGGCGCCTTCGAGCGCCGTATCGACGGTCTGCTGGCCGGAGAGTGCTGCCGCAATCTGCTGGCCGACAACCGTGCCGATCGACTGGAATTCCGGTATGGCGACGAACTGCACACCGGTATAGGGAACCGGATCTTTTGTCGGCTTCGACGGATCGGCGGACATGATGGCTTTCAGCACCGTATCCGCAAAGGGTGCGGCCTTCTTGTATTCCGGCAGCTCATAAGTGGATTTGCGCGTACCGGGCGGCACGGCGACCCAGCCTTCGCTTTCACCGACCGTCTTCACATAGTTCTTCGAGGTCGCCCATTTAACGAATGACTTGGCGGTTTCGAGCTTCTTCGTGGTGTTCGGAATTGCAAGGTTCCATGACCACGACCAGCTCGATCCGTTCGGCGTTGCCTCTACCGGAGCACGCGTGAAAGCGGTCTTGTCGGCAACCTGGCTCTGTTTGGGATCGTAGATACGTCCCGCAGCCGAGGTGGCGTCGATCCACATGGCGCAATGGCCGGATGCGAACAGCGTCTGGTTCTCGTTAAAGCCGTTGGTCGCCGCACCGGGCGGGCCGTAGGAAGTCATCAGCGCAACATAATCCGAGATCGCCTTTTTCCACGGCTCGCTCGTCAGCTGCGGCTTCCAGTCCATGTCGAACCAGCGTCCACCATAGGTATTGATCATCGTGCCGAGGAAAGCCATGTTCTCGCCCCAGCCCGGCTTGCCGCGCAGGCAAATGCCATATTGCTGTTTCGACTTGTCCGTCAGCTTGGCCGCGAAGTCCTTGATCTGGTCGTAGCTCGGATTATCAGGCATTTTCAGGCCGGCCGCGTCGAACAGGTCCTTGCGGTAAAGGGTGAACGAGCTTTCGGTATAAAACGGCACGGCAAAGAGCTTGCCGTCTACCGTCAGGCCCTTTTTGATCGGATCGAGCAGATCGGCGTAATCGTAATCGTCGCCGAGATCATCGACCGGGGCCAGCCAGCCCTGCTTGCCCCAGATCGGCGCTTCGTAACCGCCGATGGTCATGATGTCGAACTGGCCGCCATTGGTGGCGATATCGGTGGTGACGCGTTCGCGCAGAACATTCTCTTCCAGCACGATCCAGTTGATCTTGTTTCCTGTTTCCTTCTCCCAGGCGCTGGAAAGCTTCTGCATGATGATCATGTCGCCATTGTTGACGGTGGCGATGTTGATTTCTTCCGCCTGCGCAAGTCCGGCCAAAAGGCCCGCTCCAACCACAGACGACGACAGAATTCCAATGAATTTGCTCATGAGACCCGCTCCTCCTTTACGGATGTCCACGCATAACAATACATGCGTAAATTTTTATCTCGCAAAATCGCGCCATTTGTCAACATCCAAAAGCAAACTGTGACGTGAGCACTCTTGGATATATTGCTATAACTCGCTGTTTTAAAGTCGATAATGTCATCAAAAATAATTGCATGATCCGCTTTACTTGCTGCATCGCAACAAAAATATCATCAAAAAATATCTTGACGCGCGTAAATTTTAACTGATATCCGGAAAATAACAGAGCCGGAACGTCGGGGGTTTGCACCCATCGGAAAGGTGGGGGCCGAATGCATATGGAGGAGACGATGAGGCAGGTATCCGCACTGGCGCCGCACGCGAAAGGCCCGACCATTACGGCGGGTGAAATCCTCGTGGAAATCATGGCGACGACAGTGGGCGACGGCTTTCTCGAGCCGCAAACGCTGATCGGCCCCTTTCCAAGCGGCGCGCCCGCCATCTTCATCGACCAGGTCGCGCGTTGCGGCGGCAGCGCCGGCATTATCGCGGCTGTTGGCGATGACGATTTCGGCCGCCTCAACATCGAGCGGCTGCGCCGTGACGGCGTGGACATATCGGCCATCGCCACCATTGCGGACCGGCCGACCGGCAGCGCTTTTGTCCGCTACAGGGAAAACGGCGCACGGGATTTCGTTTTCAACATCGCCCATTCGGCAGCGCGCGAAACGCACATGACTGATAAGGCGCAGGCTCTCATCGAACAGGCGGGCCATGTGCACGTCATGGGATCGGCGTTTGCGATTGCCGGTATCGGCGAGATCATTCTGGAGGCGATCAAAAGCGTCAAGGCGCGCGGCGGCTCGGTGTCTTTCGATCCGAACATCCGCAAGGAACTGGTGCAGGGTAACGAGGGCCGCAAGCTGATCGACGATCTCCTTGATGTCACCGACCTTCTGCTGCCTTCCGGCGAAGAACTTCAAGCTGCCTCCGGTCTGGATGACGAGGACGCAGCGATAGAAAAGCTCCTCGCCTCCGGTATCGGCGAGATCGTGCTGAAGCGTGGCGTGCAAGGCGCCAGCCACTTCAGCCGCGCCTATGGACGCATCGACGCCCCCGGACTGACGGTCTCCGAAATCGATCCGACCGGCGCCGGCGACTGTTTCGGCGCAACTTACCTCACCTGCCGCCGCCTCGGCATGCATCCCGAAATAGCGCTCACCTATGCCAATGCATCCGGCGCGCACAACGTCATAAAGCGCGGCCCCATGGAGGGCGCTGCCAGCCTTGCCGAACTTGACGCCTTCATGACCGCGCTATTGTCGGAGGAAGTCCTATGACCGCCATTCTGGAAAATCTCGCCGCCGCACGCCGTGCCGGCAAGCCGGCAGGCATCACTTCGGTCTGCTCTGCCCACCCCGTTGTCCTGCGCGCCGCAATCCGCCGCGCCGCTGCCGGTCAAACAGCCGTGCTGATCGAGGCCACCTGCAACCAGGTCAATCACCTCGGCGGTTATACCGGCATGACGCCGCGCGACTTCGTTACCTTCGTTAACAGCATTGCGCAGGAAGAAGGACTGCCCGGCGAGCTCCTGATTTTCGGCGGCGATCATCTCGGTCCCAATCCCTGGCGCAAGGAGAAAGCCGAGGACGCGCTGACAAAAGCAGCCACCATGGTCGAAGCCTATGTCACAGCCGGTTTTCGCAAGATTCATCTGGATGCGTCGATGGGCTGCGCCGGTGAGCCGGCCGCACTGGATGACGTGACCATTGCCAATCGCGCGGCAAAACTCGCGGCTGTCGCCGAAAAGGCAGCCGTGGAGGCGGTCCTGCCAAAACCGCTTTACATTCTCGGCACCGAAGTGCCGGTGCCGGGCGGCGCCGATCACGTGCTCGACACGGTGGCACCCACCGAGCCGCAGGCGGCGCGCACGACCATTGACCTGCACCGTGAGATATTCGCGCAGCACGGTCTTTCCGATGCGTTCGAACGGGTCATCGCCTTTGTCGTGCAGCCCGGCGTGGAATTCGGCAGCGACAATGTCGTCGCTTACAATCCGGATGCGGCCACGGCGCTCAGCGCCGTACTCGACGGCGAACCGCAACTGGTCTTTGAGGCACACTCGACGGATTATCAAACGAGAGCAGCGCTTGGCGCCCTTGTGCGCGATGGATATCCGATCCTGAAAGTCGGTCCGGGCCTGACCTTCGCTTACCGCGAAGCACTCTACGCTCTCGATATGATCGCATCCGAGATGGTCGGCGACTATGGCGACCGGCCGCTGGCGCGGACCATGGAACAGCTGATGCTCGGCGCGCCCGGCGACTGGCAGGGTCATTACCATGGTGATGACATCACGCTCAGATTGCAGCGTCACTACAGCTACAGCGACCGCATTCGCTATTACTGGACAAGGCCCGAGGCGCTCGCAGCCGTTTCCGCCTTGCATAAGGCGCTTGACGGGAAGACAATTCCCGAAACCCTGCTGCGCCAATACCTCGGCGAGCTGCCGCTCGCCACGGTTGCAGGCAAGGATATGGAGGAGGTTCTGATCGCCGCGGTGGATCAGGTGCTAGCAACCTACCATGCGGCGACGGGCGAAGGTCGCTGCTAAGACAATCGTCAAGTTAAATTCGAATGCCCCGGCGGAGACGTTGCGGGTATCGGTCATGGAGGGGACTACCAATGGCAACACGAAACACGAGCGGTCTGGCGCGGGTTATGCTAGCGCCTTCGGTGCTGCTTTTGCTGGTGTGGATGATCGTGCCCCTGGCGATGACGCTATGGTTTTCGTTCCAGAACTACAATCTGCTCAACCCTGCCAATGTCAGCTTCGCGGGCCTGTTCAATTACCAGTATTTCTATACCGATCCGGCCTTCTTCCAGTCGATCTTCAACACACTTGCCATCGTCGGCGGCGTGCTTCTGATCACCGTCATCGGCGGTATTGCGATTGCGCTTCTGCTTGACCAGGACATCTTCGGTCAGGGCATCGTGCGCATCATGATCATCTCGCCCTTCTTCGTCATGCCGCCTGTCGCGGCGCTGGTGTGGAAGAACATGATCATGCATCCCGGTTACGGCGTACTTGCCGATCTGTCGCGCTTCTTCGGCCTGCAGCCGGTCGACTGGTTCGCGCAGTTTCCGCTGCTCTCCATCATCATCATCGTCGCCTGGCAATGGCTGCCCTTTGCCACGCTGATCCTGCTCACCGCCCTGCAGTCGCTCGATGGCGAGCAGAAGGAAGCGGCCGAGATGGATGGCGCCAACTTCATCAACCGCTTCATCTACCTGACGCTGCCGCATCTTGCCCGCGCCATCACCGTCGTCATCCTCATCCAGACGATCTTCCTGCTCGGCGTTTACGCGGAAATCCTCGTTACCACCAATGGCGGCCCCGGCTATGCCTCGACCAACCTTGCCTTCCTCATCTATCGCACGGCGCTTCTGGGCTACGACGTCGGCGGCGCATCGGCCGGTGGCATCATCGCCGTCGTGCTCGCCAATATCGTCGCCATCTTCCTGATGCGCGCCGTCGGCAAGAACCTCGACCGTTAAGGAGAAGCGATCATGGCCCGCAAGACAACGACACGCGCAAAGATCGGCTTCACCATCGCGGCATGGGCCGTGGCGCTTTTGCTGTTCTTCCCGATCCTTTACGCCTTCCTCACCTCGATCAAGACCGAGCCGGAGGCGATTGCAGGCTTCAGCCTCATTCCCTCGGGCACGCTCGAAAACTACATCACCGTGCAGACCCAGCGCGATTACTTCAAGCCGTTCATGAACTCGGTCGTGCTGTCGCTCGGCTCGACGATCATCGCGCTCATGATCGCCATTCCCGCCGCCTGGGCCATGGCATTCTCGCCGACCAAACGCACCAAGGACATTTTGATGTGGATGCTCTCCACCAAGATGATGCCGGGGGTGGCGGTGCTGGTGCCGATCTACCTGATCTTCCGCAATGCCGGCCTGCTCGATACCCGTATTGGGCTGACCGTCATGCTCACCTTCATCAACCTGCCGATCGTGGTGTGGATGCTTTATACCTACTTCCGCGAAATCCCCGGCGAGATCCTGGAAGCAGCGCGCATGGATGGTGCCTCGCTCTGGAACGAGATCGTGCATGTACTGACACCAATGGCGGTTCCGGGCATTGCCTCGACGCTGCTCCTGAACGTCATTCTTGCCTGGAACGAATCCTTCTGGACCATCCGGCTGACGACCACCAATGCGGCACCGCTGACGGCCTTCATCGCCTCCTTCTCCTCACCGCAGGGGCTGTTCTGGGCCAAGCTCTCGGCCGCCTCGATGATGGCGATCGCCCCCATTCTCGTCATCGGCTGGTTCTCGCAGAAACAACTCGTGCGTGGCCTCACCTTTGGCGCCGTGAAATAAGGAACGACAATAATGGGCAGCATTTCCCTTCAGAACGTGTCCAAGCTCTTCGGCGAGGCAAAAGTCATCCCGTCGATCGATCTCGACATCCATGACGGCGAGTTCGTCGTCTTCGTCGGCCCGTCCGGCTGCGGCAAGTCAACGCTGCTGCGCCTGATTGCCGGGCTGGAAGACGTCTCCGGCGGCAGAATAGTCATCGACGGCAACGACGCCACCGAAAAGGCCCCGGCCGAGCGCGGCCTTGCCATGGTGTTCCAGTCCTATGCGCTTTATCCGCATATGAGCGTCAGGAACAACATCGCCTTCCCGCTGAAGATGGCCAAGCTCGACAAGGCCGTCATCGACAAGAAGGTCGACGATGCCGCCCGTATCCTCAACCTCACCGATTATCTCGAACGCCGGCCCTCGCAACTATCCGGCGGCCAGCGCCAGCGCGTCGCCATCGGCCGCGCCATCGTGCGCGAACCAAAGGCGTTCCTGTTTGACGAGCCGCTCTCCAACCTCGATGCGGCGCTGCGCGGCACCATGCGGCTGGAAATCTCCGAGCTGCACAACACGTTGAAGACGACGATGATCTACGTCACCCACGACCAGGTGGAGGCCATGACCATGGCCGACAAGATCGTGGTCCTCAACCGCGGCAATATCGAGCAGGTCGGCTCACCAATGGAGCTGTACCGCTCGCCCGCCAACCTCTTCGTCGCCGGCTTCATCGGCTCGCCGCGCATGAACCTGGTAACCGGCGATTACGCCCGGCAAAAGGGTGCGACCACCGCCGGCGTGCGGCCCGAGCACCTGACGCTGTCGAAAGAAACCGGCCTGTGGCAGGGCAAGGTCACGGTTG